>CAZHUS010000029.1:0-88761 GCA_964535555.1 uncultured Verrucomicrobiota bacterium | reverse complement strand
CACCAAACGCGGCATCGGCCCGGCCTACGGCGACAAGGCGGCCCGCGTGGGATTGCGCATGGTGGACCTGGTGAACCCGAAGCGTTTCGAGGTCCTGCTGCGCACCCGGCTCCAGGAGAACAACCAGGTGCTGAAAGCCCTCGGGGCGAAGCCGCTTTCCTTCGCCAAGGTGCACGCGGCGTACCGGGCGGCCGGGGACCGCCTCCAGCCGTACGTGACTTCCACGGTGGTGCTGCTGCATCAGGCCACGCGCCGCGGCGCGAACGTGCTGTTCGAAGGCGCCCAGGGCACTTTCCTCGACATCGATCACGGCACCTATCCTTTCGTCACCTCGTCGAACACGACGGCGGGCGGGGCGTGCACGGGCTCCGGCGTCCCGCCGAACCGGATCGATCAGGTGGTGGGCGTGATGAAGGCTTACACCACCCGGGTGGGCGAAGGCCCGCTGCCCACCGAGAACGCCGAGATCGCCGATCTTCTCCACGGAATGGGACGCGAATTCGGCGCCACGACCGGCCGGCCGCGGAGGTGCGGGTGGGCCGATGCCGTCGTCACCCGGCACGCCGCCATGGTGAACGGGATCGACACGCTGGCGGTGACCAACGTCGACGGCTTGGACACGCTCGAGAACTTGAAGATCTGCATCGGCTACCGGCTCGGCTCCGAGAAATACGACCATGTCCCCTGCGACATCGAGGTCCTGGGCAAGTGTGAACCGGTCTACGCCGAGTTTCCCGGCTGGCGCACGCCCACCGACGGGATTCGGGAATGGAAGAAGCTGCCCGCCCGTTGTCGTGAGTACCTCAAGGCGCTCGCGGAATTGAGCGAGGCGAAGCTGGGCATCGTGTCGGTGGGCCCGGCGCGCGATCAGACCATGTTTGTTTGAGCACCCCGGCGCCCCATCTGAGTCCGCAGGCGCTTGCCAACCTGCCCAAGCACGTCGCCATCATCATGGATGGCAACGGGCGCTGGGCCAAACAACGCCATCTCCCCCGCGTGGAAGGCCATCGCATGGGGGCGGAATCCGTGCGCACCCTGGTGCGGGCCGCGGGTGAACTCGACATCAAGTACCTGACCCTCTACGCCTTCTCGATCGAGAACTGGAGCCGGCCCAAGGACGAGGTCGACACGCTGATGAAGTACCTCGCCCGGTACCTGAAGAACGAGATCGGCGAGTTGAACCGCAACAACGTCCGCCTCGAGGCCATCGGCCAGATCTACCGGCTGCCCGAGTTCGTCCAGACCCAACTCCAGGACAGCCGCGCCGCCCTCGCCAAGAACAACGGGTTGACGCTCATTCTCGCGCTGAGCTACGGCGGCCGAACGGAGATCGTCGAGGCCGTGCGCGCCCTCGCCCGCAAGGTCAAGGCCGGCGAGGTCGATCCGGAGGAGATCAACGAGATCGCCGTCGCCCAGCACCTCTATACCCGGAATTACCCGGACCCGGACCTCCTCATCCGAACCAGCGGCGAGATGCGCGTCAGCAACTTCCTCCTCTGGCAGATCTCGTACGCGGAACTGGTCGTGACGCCGACCCTGTGGCCGGATTTCCGCAAGCCCCAGTTTTACGAGGCCCTCGAGGAGTACACGCGCCGTCACCGGCGCTTCGGCGGCCTGTAGCCGGACGGGATGCTCACCTTTCTGTTCAAGCTGTTGCGCTGGGCGCGGCCGTACCGGGGACGCCTGCTGCTCGGCGTGGCCTTGGGGGTTCTCGCCGGATTGAACGAGGCGCTCCTGGTCGCCGCGATTTACTTCGTCTTCGCGGTGATCTTCCCCCAGACGGGAGTCCGGGAAATCCAGGCGGCGATTGAGCGGCTCGCCCAGTTCCTGCCTGCGGTGGCGAAGTTCCTCAGCGCCCGGATCGAGGAACTCAGCCTGGTTCCCTCCGTGCCCACCGTGTTGATGGTCGTGTCGATCATCCCGACCGTCATCGCGCTCCGGGGTATCACCAGCTATCTCAACATCTACCTGCTCGAATGGGTGGCCATCCGGGTCGTGACGGATTTCCGCGGGAAACTCCTGAGCCACCTGTTGCACCTCCCGCTGAGCTTCCACAACCGCTCGAGCACCGGCGAGTTGATGTCCCGGCTGGCCAACGACGTCGTCACGCTGCACGGTGCGCTGGCGAACTCTCTGGTGGCCCTCATCAAGGATCCCGTGGCGCTGATCGCCTTCGTGATCTACCAGGTCACCCAGCAACCGCGGCTCACCCTCCTGTCGCTCATCATCTTCCCGGCCTGCCTCATCCCGGCCTTTGTGTACGCACGGAAGATCCGCAAATCCGCCGAGGCCATTCAGAACGAGACCGCCGCGGTTTTCGAAGGCATTCACGAGGGCTTGAGCGGGGTCCGCATCGTCAAGGCCTACAACCTGGAACCCGTGGTCGAGGAACAGTACGAGCGCAACACGCAACGTTTCCTCACCCAGTTCATGCGCGTCACGCGTGCCAGCGAACTTCCCGGTCCGATGATCGAGTTCTTCGGGATGGTCGGGGCCGCAGCCCTGCTGGCGTTCATCGCCTTGGGCGGCGAACAACGAACCAGCGCCGCCAGCTTCATGGCCTTCATCTCGGCCATCATGCTGATGTACGCCCGCATCCGCTCCGTCATCCGCGTTTACAACCGCCTCGTTCAGGCCCGCTCGGCCAGCCAGCGGGTCTTCAACCTCCTCGAAACCACCTCGGACCTGAAAGAGCCCGAGAACCCCCTGCCCCTGACCGCCGCCGGCCGCGACATCCGGTTCGAACACGTCGACTTCGATTACGGCGACAAGCCCGTGCTCCGCAACATCGATCTCACGGTCAAGGCGGGCCACTTGGTGGCGCTGGTCGGCGCCAGCGGGTCCGGAAAGACCACGCTCACGAACCTGCTGCTGCGCTTCTACGATCCCAAGGCGGGCCGCATCACCATCGGCGATCGGGACCTGCGCGAGGTCTCGTTGCGGGAGCTGCGGCGGCAGACAGCGGTGGTGACCCAGGAGACCATGCTCTTCAATGACACCATTCGTCGGAACATCGAGCTCGGACGCCCCGGCGCAACGCCTGCCGAAATCGAGGCCGCCGCGCGTCACGCTCATGCCCACGAGTTCATCCAGGGAAAGCCCGCCGGGTACGACACCGTGATCGGTGAGCGCGGCGTCAGCCTGTCCGGCGGGCAACGTCAGCGCCTGGCCATCGCCCGCGCCATCCTCCGGGACGCGCCCATCCTCATCCTTGACGAGGCGACCAGCGCGCTCGATACCGAGTCGGAGCGTCTCGTGCAGGGAGCCCTCGATGAACTGATGCAGGGACGGACCACCATCTGTGTGGCCCACCGGCTTTCGACGATCGTAAACGCGGACGTGATCGTGGTCCTCGCCGAAGGACGGATCGTGGAAACAGGCCGCCACCAGGAACTCCTCGGGCGCGACGGCTACTATCGTCGGCTGTACGAACTTCAGTTCCAGCCCCACGCCCCGGGGTCGACGGCAGCCGCCGCGACCGTCTCTGCGTAACGGCGAACTCCGCCGCAGTCGATGAGACAAGACGGCGGGAGCAGGTTCGACGGGTTGGATCGCGCGGAGGCACCAAGACCCGGAGCCATGGTGGGGCGAGGCTGCGCCGTGCCGACTTGTCCTCGCAACTTGAACCCCCGACCTTCAGGGACAGGTAAGGCGGGCACGCCGCGCCGGCGCGCCAGGGACGCCGCGCCGGACCTCCTCCCGAAAAGCACAATACTATGGACTGACCCCGTTCGAGAGGGCAGCCCGTAACGAACGCAGTTCCTCCTCGACCGCCCCCGGACTGGTGAGCGTCTGCGCGATTTCGTCGCGCAAGAGGTCGCGATAGCGCCGGCGCAACCGATGCACCGCCACCCGCAGGGCGCCTTCATCCATGCCCACACCCGCCGCCGCTTCAGCGTAAGGCACGTCGTCCGCGCCCCGGGGTAGGTACATCCTCGCCACCGCGAACAGCCGCGACTTGCCTTCGGCGGCGCACTCGCTTCCCAAGCGCTCGACCACACGCTCGAGCAGCGTCAGCGCCCACGCACGGTCGAAGAGCACGTCGGGACTGACCGGATCGGCAGGTTCGAAGTGATAGCGATCGTCCGCTCGCTCCCAGTCGAGGGAGAGATGCTCCACGTGCCCGCCCCGCTTCCGGCGCCCGGCCTTGTCTCGTGCGTTCGCAAGGTAGTGCTTCAAGGACGCAAGCAGGAACGCCCGGAACCGTCCCCGCTCGCTGCGGAGTCCCTCCAGGTAATTCCGATCCAGGAACCGCTCGAAGAACCCCTGCACCAAATCCTCCGCCTCCTCCCGCGAATGTCCCTGGCGCCGCACATAGGCATACAGGGGATACCAGTAGGTCCGGCACAATTCCGCCAGGGCCCCATCCGAATCAGGCGAGGACTTCCGTCCCGCGGACACCACCACCGTCCAGCGGGTCGTCACGAAGCAATCGGGACGCTGCTCCGGGTCACGTCCCTCCTTGGCGGTGCATCGGGTCTTCATGGCTTCTCGGGTGTGGCGGTCACGGACCGGGTCCCGGTTCCCGGCGTCCCAGCGCTCGCCTGAACCGGATGCGGCGGTCGTTCGACGCGCCTGAGGCGAAGCGTCACGCCGGGCCGCTCAGGATCAAATCCGACCAACTGCACCATCCCAAAGCCATCTTCCCGGGTTCGGTAGGCATACACCGACGGCAGCGGCCGGTCCGGCGTGGGCTTCAGCACCCGGGGTCGGAACGCGGCCTGTTGAAGACGGTCAATCACCTGCTGCGGTTCGAGAGAATCCCATTCCTCGCTCGCAAGCGCCACGAACCCGGCGTCCAGCACCTGCAACTCCCCGTTCCCCGCGCAGGCGTCGAAACCGTGTTCCTGCGCCCAGAGCACGTTCTCGGCGATTCCCGCGAATGGTGCGGTCGTGGAACCCGCCGGCGGGAACGCCGCCGTGGTGGCCGTGTCGAAGTCCACCAGTTCGTCAAAGTTCAACTCGACCGCGGCTCCGAGGCGAAGCCGTTGCGGCTCCGGCAACGGCGCCGAGGGGTGCAGGGCCACGTCGGGGAACTCGACCCAGTGCAGCGGGCGAACCTGGAGTTGAAACTCCTGGGTGGCACTGAGCGGCAGTTCATCGAAGGTGTAGGTCCAGAACGTCATCTTCTCGACGGGCGTACCCTCCGCCCGGTTGGCCGCGTGGACGGTGCCGTTCGTATCCACGGCGACCAGCCGGTGCGTCCAAAACCGGTGTTCGGGCCCAAACAGGAGCGAGACCTGCGCCTCGCCCTGCTCGGTGCGCGTCGGCGGATGAAAGGCGCTCTGCCAGTTCGGATCGCCCAGGCTCCGCGTGGTCATTCCGGAACGCCCTTGCGCCTCGCGCGTCGCAATCGTCCGCCACGGCTGCAATCCCACGCAGGCTTGAATGCTCGTTCGCTGCAAATCAGCCGGCACGCCGACCCTGACCTGCACCACGTCGCGAAGCGGCTTCCCCTGGCGCGCCACCTGTCCTCCCGAGGCGACGCCAAAACCCGCTTCCGCCGAGAAGTAGGGCCCGCTCGCATCCTTGGGAAGCCCTGACACGTGGAAGACGAGGTCCTTGGCCACGCGACCTGCCGCGCCGTTCTGCACCGGGTTCCAGAGCTCCAAATCGAGATCCCGCGCCAGGGTCCCATCCGCCCGCCACCATTGGTTGGGAGCACCGCCCGCGTCCGCGACCGCCAGCAGTTCGATGACCGAGCCACCGGGCAGCCTGGCCGTCATGGTGCCGCTGGGCTTTTCCAACCGGGCAACCTGGTGCACTTCACGTCCGGGCTTCCCCACGGGCTTCGGCCTGAAGAGCAGCGGTTTCACGAAGTGGCTTCCCACGACAAAAAGGAAGAGCCCGACCACCATCGCATAGTCCCGGAGATAGGGGTGTCGCGACTCGGCGGGACGGGTCGCTCCCGCCCCAAGCGCGCCCGGTTCGTCTGACGGTCGGTTCATCGTGCGCCGGATTCCCCAAAGCGCGGTGAAGAGGGCCGCAAGGTAGGTGATCCGGGGAAGCGAGTGATCCACACCCGCAAACCCGCGGATGAGATATGTCCCGATCGTGGCGCACATCATCGTGAGAAACACCGCGCCAAGCGCTCCCTGGAAGTAAACCTCGCGCTCGCCGCCACGCTCGGACACGACCGGAATGCCCGCCCAACGCAGGTAGCGGGCTGAACTTCCCGAGGGTGCGGTGACCGCCGGCGCGGTGGTCTCGTCGCTTCGTGCGGAAGGCGGGTTTTCAACGACGGTCGCCACGCCTTGTTTGACCTCGCTGGCCTGCTGGTACCGGCGCTCGGGGTCGTTCTCGAGCGCCTTGAGGACGACCTCGTCCAACCGCACATCCAGCTGCACCTTGCGCGACGGGGGTGGGAATTTGCCCAGCGGCAGATCGCCGGTGAGCATCTCGTAGAACACCACGCCGAGGGAGTAGATATCGGCGCGGTGGTCCACCGCCAGAGGGCGCTCGACCTGCTCGGGCGCCATGTAGTGCGGCGTCCCCATGACCTGGCCTTCGGCGGTCAGGCGCGCAGCATCGGGCTTCGCTTCCGGGTCGAGGATCTTGGCGAGGCCGAAGTCGGCGATCTTCACGCGCCCCTTGCGGTCCACCAGGACGTTCTCGGGTTTGATGTCGCGGTGAACGACCCCCTCATCGTGAGCGTACTGCAGCGCGTCACAGATCTGGGGGATGATCTGCAACGCCTCGCGGGCGGACAGCCGCGAAGCCTTTTCGAGCTGGCGCAGGTTGGCGCCATCCACGAACTCCATGAGGAAGAAGTGCATGCCCCCGGCCTGCCCGAACTCGTGCACCGCCACGATGTTCGGATGGTTGAGCCGGGCGAGCGCACGGGCCTCGCGGTTGAAGCGCTCACCGAACCGGGTGCCACGATGACCGTGGGGCGGCAGGATCTTGAGAGCCACCATCCGGTCGAGGGCGGGTTGACGGGCTTTGTACACCGCGCCCATCCCGCCGGCGCCGAGCAGACTGAGCACTTCAAGTTGGGGAAACAGGCGCGCCACCTCCTCGATCGGCAGGGGTTCGAAACGTTGCGGGCCGCTCTCGACAGGGGCGTCGGCCGTGGCCGTCTCCATTCCCTGGTCCAGCAGACAGGCGGGACAAAGCCCGGCCAGCGCGCCCGCCGGCAGCGGGGCGCCGCAGCGAGGGCAGGCGCGGGGCGGCTCCACAGGTTGCTTCAATGTGCGCTCGTTCACGCCATACGCCAGAAGCATTCGAACGGAAACGTTACCGCGAAACGCCCACCGGCAGGGCGAGGCTGGTCCGGCGAGCGAAACCGGTTCATGGGCCGATGGCATTGATGCGCGCCCCCTTTTTGCCAGCCGAATCCTCCTCTTGCCGGACGGCCACGAACCTGTCCAGATTTTGCCATGCGACACCGGGTCCTCCCTGCCCTTGCCAGCCTGTTCGCAGCGCTCTTCGCCGCCGCCTTCGCCCAGGCGGCTTCCGATCCCGATGGTGACGATTTCTTGCGAGCGTACGCCGAAACGCGCGGCTTCGCCCTGGGCCAACCGGTCAAAGCCCAACCGACACCCGACGGGCGTGCGGTCCTTTTCCTCCGCGCCCAACCGCGGCAACCCGTCCTTGGCCTCTACGAGTTCGATGTCGCCACGGGCCGGACTCGGGAGCTGCTGGCGGGTGGACAGGTCCCGGCTCTCGGGCAGGAACGGATCTCGCCGGAGGAAAAGGCCCGCCGCGAGCGAATGCGCGTCAGCGGACAGGGCATCATCGATTTCCAGCTCTCACCCGACGGGGCGATGGTGCTGGCTCAGGCGGGGGGCGACTTGTTCGTGGTGGATCGGTTGAGCAGCCGGTACGAGCGGCTCGACACCGGCGCCGCCACGGTACTCGATCCGAAATTCTCGCCGAACGGCCTGCTCGTGGCCTACGTGGTCAACCATGATCTTCGGGTGTACGACCCTCTGAGGGGCCGGGAGCACGCCGTCACCCAGGGAGGGTCGCCGGAGCTCACGCACGGCCTGGCCGAGTTTGTCGCCCAGGAGGAGATGGGACGGTTCAGCGGCTATTGGTGGTCGCCCGACAGCCGGTTCCTGGTTTACGAGGAGGCGGACGCGACCGGCGTGGAGCCGTGGCAGGTTGCAGATCCGTCGCGACCCGACGTGCTCTCCACCGGGCAGTTCTACCCGCGGCCGGGAAAACGCAATGTCCAGGTCCGCCTCGGCGTGGTGTCAGCCCGCGGGGGTAAGACCCGGTGGCTGGACTGGGATCGGGAGCGGTATCCGTACCTGGCCCGCGTCGAGTGGCACGAGGCCGGAGGCCTGACGCTCAGCGTTCAAACGCGCGACCAGCGCGAGCTCACCTTGTTGTCCGCGGATCCCCGCACCGGCAAGTGCCGCACGATCTGGATCGAGCGCGACCCGGCCTGGGTGAATTTGGACCAGCAGATGCCCCGCTGGATTGGAGACGGGAAGACATTCCTCTGGACGAGCGAACGCGAGGGGGCCTGGCAGTTGGAGGTGCGAGATCGGGAGGGCTGCCTCGAACGTGTCCTCGTCCCCGCCGGGGAGGGCTACCAGGGGCTCCTGTCCGTCGATGAATCCGCCGGCCTGGTGTACTACCGGGCCAGCATGGACCCCCGGCAATCGCATCTCTACCGGGTTCCACTCGCCGGCGGAGACATGATCTCGCTCACGGCGGGCCGGCCGAGCCTGCACACGGCCGTCTTCGCCCGGAACCATCAGGCGTACGTGCACACCGTGATTTCGCTCGAGGAACCGCCGCGCAGCTACGTGCGGCTTGCCGACCACACCCCGGCCGGAGAACTGCCCTCGGTGGCGGAAGCGCCGCCGTTCGTGCCCGAGATCCAGATGCGGTTGGTGGGAGCGGGGGGCGGTATCTGGACCAAGCTGGTGCGTCCGCGGACCTACGAGGCCGGGCGCAAGTACCCGGTGCTGGTCCATGTCTACGGCGGCCCGCACACTCAGATGGTCCAGCCTGAGCTGCGGGATCAACTGTTGGATCAGTGGCTTGCCGACCAGGGGTTCGTTGTGGTGGCGGCCGACGGTCGAGGCACGCCGGGCCGAGGACGCGATTGGGAGCGTGCACTACGGCAGTCCTTCAACGAAGTGGCGCTGGCGGACCAGATCACGGCTTTGCGCGCCTTGGGGGCGGAATACCCCGAGCTGGATCTCGAGCGGGTGGGAATCTACGGATGGTCCTTCGGCGGGTACATGGCCGCCCTGGCGGTGCTGGAACGCCCGGACGTTTTCAAAGCCGCCGTGGCCGGGGCCCCGGTGACGGACTGGCTCGACTACGACACGCACTACACCGAACGCTACCTCGGCGTGCCCGATGCCCCGGATGATGTCGTGTACCGCCGGGAGTCGCTGATTGAGAGGGCCCCGGGACTGGCGGCACACTTGCTGCTGATCCACGGGACGGCGGACGACAACGTGTTCATGCGCCATTCGCTGAAGCTCGGCGACGCCCTGCTGCGCGCGGGCAGGGACTTCGAGTGGCTGCCGTTGGCGGGAGCGACGCACCTGGTCACCGATCCTGTTCTCACCGAACGGCTCTGGCAGCGGCGCGCGGCGTTCTTCCGGCGCCACCTTGGGGTCAAACATTGACATTCGACATTTGCGACCGGGGCGGCGACGATCCCGCCATGGCACGCGCCTTGAGAATCCAAGTGGCGGACGGCCGGTACCACGTCATGAGCCGGGGCAACGGCGGCGACGCCCTCTACCGTACGGACGCAGACCGACGGGCGTTTCTGGGCATGGTCGGCGAACTGCCGGAGCGGTTCGGGACGGAGGTGCACGCCTTCGTCCTCATGGACAATCATTACCATCTCCTGCTGCGCTGCCGGCGGGCCGGCGTCAGCGAGACGTTGCGCTGGCTGCAGACCTCCTATGCCGTTCGCTTCAACTGGGCGCATCGTCGTCGCGGGCACGTGTTCCAGGGCCGCTTCAAATCGGTGCTGATTCACGACGAGACCGCCTTGGACGCGGTGGCCCGTTATCTCCACCTAAATCCGGTGCGCATCGGTGGGTTGGGCCTGTCGAAGGAAGATCAGCGGCGGGCCAAGGTGGTGGGGTGTACGGACCCGGGAACATCGCTGGTCGAGCGAAGACTCGGAGTGCTGCGGAACTACCCGTGGAGTTCGTGGCGGGCGTATGCCGGCCTTGAGGAGGCGCCGGGCTGGCTGAGCTGGGAGCGTATCGCCTCCGGATGCGGCGGGCGGCGCGCGCCGGAACAACGGGCCGCGCTGGTCGCGTACACCGAGCAACCGATTCGTCAGGGTCGCCTGGACAGCCCCTGGGAGGGACTGTCGGCCGGCGCGGTGCTGGGGGACGCCGTCGAGGCCGTGGCCCTGGTGCGAAGCGCCGCGAACCAGCCCGGCAAACATGCCGAGGCGGTCCGCCAAGCCGTGGCTCGGGCCCGGCCGGAGTGGTCCGCGATCGTGGAAGCTGCGGAGTCGCTTCTGGACCGCCGGTGGGAGGCGATGGCGACCGAGTACGGGGACTGGGGGCGGGATGGCACCCTGGCGGTCGCGACGCGCCATCTGGGGTGGAGGCTGACGGAGGTGTTGAGCCAGGTCCCGGATCTCAGCTACGCGGCGGGAGCCCAGGCGGTGCGGCGGTTCTGGCGACGGGCGGAGCAGCGCCCGGAGCTGGCGCGATTCGCCCGGCGGCTGCGGGAGACAATGTCAAATGTCAAGGTTTGACCCCAAGGCGTGTCAGATGACAAAGGGGCGCTGGGCCTCGAAGTCCTCGTTGAGCGCGCCCACGGTGTAGTAGTTCGGCGTCTGGGTCTCGGGCATGAGCGACACCACGGTGTCCCTCAGCGCCCGGTAGGTTCCCTTGAATTTCCCGTTCCTGTAGACCTGCTTGAGCGTGGCCGTGAAGTAGCCGTTCCGGTCGCCGTCGAGGGAGAACTGGTTGTCCTGGCAGCCCGAGATGAGCAGGACCGAGGCTTTGACGACCGAGTTCTCGGCGGTTGGGTTCGCCTCCTGGATGCCGCGGTACAAACGGCGGTGCGCGGCGAAGGTGCGCTCGGCCACCCGCGTCGGCATGCGTCGAATCCGGGTCCCGGGCGGCACCCCGGATAGTGCCGGCGGGAGATTCCGCACCACGGTGCCGCTGTGGCAACTGTCCGAGAGCACCACGATGCGGACTCCGGCCTTGAACGTGGCCCAAAGGGTGTAGAGTTCGTCATCCACCAACTGTCGGTCGAAGAGGACCCACGTCTCATCCATCCGGTCGGGCTGGCCCGTGGGCAGCGTGTCTTCGTCGTGATTCAGGTCCGGAACCTGGCCGCCGTGGCCGGAGTAGGTCAGGAAGAAGATATCGCCTTTGACCAGGGTGCGGGCCGCGTCGCGAATGCCCGAGATGACGTTGTCGGCGGTCGCCTGGGCGGTCAGGAGCAACCGACGGGTCTTGAAGCCGCGTTTCTTCGCAAGCGCCTCCATGTCCCGGGCGTCCGCCTCACAGGCGTTCAACGCGCCGTCCCAGGGCAGGCCGTCGCCGTCCTGGTAGTGATTGGGATCGACCTTGTTCAAACCAATGTGGAGTGAGATGCCCTTGGCCATGGTGTTGGGTGGTCTGGAGTTGTTTGTGCGCGTTGCCGAATCGTCAGTGCGGGACCGGGTGACCCGCCCATTCCGATTCAGGGCGGAGGCTACGCACCCGGGGTAACAACCTCAAGATGAAACTCGGCTGATCCTGGGAACAACCTGCTCCACTGGCGCGGACGCGTCCGAAGCGACTACGCCGGCCTGCCCCGTGCCTCCCGGGGACCAAACCGGGTGTCGATCCGGCGTTGCACCGTCTCGTCCATTCGAATGAGCGGCGGCCAGCGACGCTGGAACCCTTCCCCCGGGAGTTTGCGGGTGGCATCGATCCCGAGCTTGGAACCCACGGCGATCTGGCTGGTGGCGTGGTCGAGGACGTCGGCCGGGCCGCGCGAGAAAATGCTGTCGCGCTGCGGATCCGTGTTCGAGCAGAGCCGGAACAACACCGCGCTGGTGTCGTGCACGTCCACGTCGTCATCCACGACCACGAGGTACTTCGTGAACATCATCTGCCCCATGCCCCAAAGACCGTGCATGATCTTGTAGGCCTGCATCGGGTAGGTCTTGCGGATGCTCACGAAGACGAGGTTGTGAAACACCCCCTCCGCCGGCAGCGCGATGTCGACAATCTCCGGGAAGTTCATCCTGAACACCGGCAGGAAGAGCCGCACCGAGGCGCCCCCCATGTAGAAGTCTTCCATCGGGGGGATCCCGACGATCGTGGCCGGGTAGACGGCATCCTTGCGGTGCGTGATCGCGGTCACGTGGAACACCGGATAGGGCTCGGGCAGGGTGTAGAATCCCGTGTGGTCGCCGAACGGGCCTTCCTCGCGCAGCGGTTCCCGGGGATCGACGTACCCTTCGATGACGAAATCGGCGTTGGCCGGCACCTCGAGGTCGCACGTCTCACATTTCACCAACTCGACCGAACGCTTGCGCAGGTAGCCGGCCAGGAGAAACTCGTCCAGGCCGTCCGGCAACGGCGCCGTGGCGGCAAAGGCGAACATCGGGTCGCCGCCCAGGAACACCGCGACCGGCATGCGGGCGCCGCTCTCGTAATAGCGTCGACCGTGACGCGCACCGACCTTCTGCAACTGCCAGTGCATGCCCGTGGTGCGGTCGTCGTAAATCTGGATCCGATACATTCCCACGTTCCGTTCGCCGGTGTCGGGGTCCTTCGTGACCACACAGGGCAGCGTGATGAACCGCCCGCCGTCATGGGGCCAGCACTTGAGCACCGGCAGGTCCAGGAGGGTGGGCGAAAGGGACGGACCTTGCGTCCCCGCGGTGCCACCGAGTGTCGCCTTTTCACGGCCCGCAACGGACGCACCCCCTGCGCCGGCTTCGATCGACGGCGCGGGTGGCCACGGTTCGGAACGTGTGGGGGGCGCCTCGAAACGGTGGACCACCTCTTTGCAGGGACCGTCCTTCACCATCTTCGGCCGGGCGTGTCGCAGGTCCAGGGCGGTCCCGAGCAGCGCCAGCGTCTCGCGGAATGTGGTCGGAGGCTTGGCTTTCATGAGCGCGCCCAACTCACGCGCCACGTCATCGACGCTGGCGGCCCCCATGCTCAACGCCATGCGTCGGAACGAGCCGAGGGTGTTGATCGCCAGCGGGAAGGGGGACACCCGGCCGTTCACCGTGGGGCGTTCGAACAGGAGCGCCTTGCCGCCCCCCGCCGACTTCATCTGCCGGTCCGCCAACTCGGTGACTTCAAGCTCGGTGGCGACCGGTTCCGTGATCCGCACGAGTTCGCCGGCCTGGTCCAGGGCCTTGATCCAATCCCGAAATGACTCAAACGCCATGACCGAGTTGTAGCGGGGACGGCGGCGGTTTCAAGGAGACGACGGTTTGGCGTGCCCGGCGCCGCTCCGGAATCCGCCCTCGCCTTCAAACCTCCAAGGTCGGGCAGGCGGCCTCCTGGCAGGTCGTGTGGACCTGGAGGTGCGTGGCGCCCATCGCCTGAAGGCGGCCGCCCACGGCGCGGAGAGCGAGTTCGGGACGATTGCAGTCGCGGCTGAGGTGTCCGAGGTAAAGGTGGCGGAGTCCGCCGTGAACCACTTCCTGGGCGACGTCGGCAGCGGCTTCGTTGGAGAGGTGGCCGTGCCGGCTCTGGATGCGTTGCTTCACGCTCCAGGGACGGCGGGGGTCGTCCTGCAGCAGCCGGGTGTCGTGGTTGGTCTCAAGCACAAGAACATTGGCGCAGCGCACCCGCTCCACCACCAGGTGCGTGGCGTGACCGAGGTCGGTCAGGAAACCGATGTTGCCCGTGCCGGTGCGGAGCACGAAACCCACGGGGTCCTGCGCGTCGTGAGGAACCGCGAACGTCTCGACCTGAACATCGCCGACCTGGAAAGCCGCACCGGTCTGGAACAGGCGCCAGTCGAAGCTGCCTTCCATCGAGTCCTGGATGGCATCGCGCGTGGGGCGGTTGCAGTAGATCGGGATCCTCAGCCTGGCGCAGAGCACGGCGAGGCCCTGGATGTGATCGCCGTGTTCATGGGTGATGAGGATGCCGTGCAACGTCTCCGGCGAGCGGCCGATGGCGGCCAGGCGCAAGCGAATTTGCTTGGCGCTGAAGCCCGCGTCCACCAGGAGCCGCGTGGAATCAGTCTCGAGATAGGCGCAGTTCCCGCCCGAGCCGCTCCCCAAAATTGTGAACCTCACCGGCACCGGCCGACGTTAGAAACCAGGGAGGCTCCGGGCAATGCTTTTGCGCATGGCGTGATGCACCTGCGGATCATGCGCCGGCCGACAGCTTCGTGCGGACCGCGGCCGGTCTCCGGCCGCAGCGTGCCGAGGTGGGGAGGATGGAACGGGATACTCCGCCTCCTTACGTCGGCGCCTACCAAGGAGAACCTGGTGGGGCGAGGCTCCGCCGAACCGTCCTCGCTCATTCGCTCACGGCGTTGGCCGCGTGAGGCGGGGAGCCGGTTGGATCATACCAGAGCGAGCGCCAGTACTGTTGCTCGGTGGCATACACGTCCAACGGGTCACCCGCAGCCAGGGCGGCGGGGATCACGCCATAGCGCTTCATCTCCCGCACCCACTCGGGTCGCGGCTGGAAGTCGGGCATGTCAAACCGCTTGATGGACTCCAGGTAGTTCCTTCCCGCGGTCACGAAGGCAAGCAGGGCCTGGTAGTCCGAATCGGCGGGGGTACCGAACACCGGGCGGTTGGTGCTGCAAAGACCAAAGCCGCCCGCCGCACGGTCCAACGGCGCCAGCAGCAACAAGGACTGCTCCGGCCGGCTGAGGTTGAACACCCGGTGCCGGCTGAATCGAAGCCGCGGGTCATCCAGTTCGAATCGCCAGAAGGAAATGCCCAGTTCATCGGCAAGCGCCCGCGGCAAGGAGCGCTCAGCCGCGTGACAGGAGGCGCACCGCCGTGCGATGACGTCGGCGGCGGCCTTGGTGGTCGGCCACGCGAAGTCGGTGTGGACCTGTTCGTTCTGGGCGTAGCCGCCCACCATGCCCGAACCGAGCGCCGCGTAGGTTCCCGGGTAGGGGGCGCCGGTATCGATCCAGAGACGCAGGACCTGCTGCTGGGCGGCCGGGAGGCGGACCCCGTAATGACTGCCGTCGAGCAACTGCAGCAACCGGCTGGCGGCGGAGCCGAGGGCGCGCGGCGGGAGATTGCTGCGCGGTTCGTTTCGCCCGTCGGAGAACAACCGCTTGAGGGTGAGCTGAACGTAAGCGTGCGAGAACATTGGACCACGATCGCCGCTGAGAATGAGCCTTCCCGCGTAGGGTCCGCCCCGGCTGGTCGGCGTGTAGTCGTGGCACGGCACGCAATGCTGGTTCAGGATCGGCTGCACGTCCCGGGGAAAGTCCAGGACGTCCGGGCAGTCGGTGACCGGCTCGATCGGGCTGGCGGGCCGTTCCGCCGCCAGCGGGATCCGGTAGGTGTCGCGGGTCGTGCGCGGCGTCTGGGTGCGCGGTTCGTGGCATCCGGCGCAACCGGTGACCTCGCCCGGCTGGAGGGTCACGAAGCTCTGCATGCGTTTCACCGCAAGATCCTTCGCATCAAGGGCGACGAAAAAGACGCTGCGCAAGGCCGGGACCTCGAAATGCGCGGAGCCGTCGCTCTCGACGGGAACCGTGCCGAGAATTCGCTCGAGGGTGAAGGTCCCTCCGTAGCTCAACGGATCCATGCCCCCGGTGAAGTTGATGGGCTTGGGCAGGCTCTCCAGGACGAGCAGCTTCTTGATTTCGCCCGGGGCCACACCGGCCATGTTCCGGCCCTCGCGAACGTCGGTGAGCAGCAGGCGCCCCGTCGGTTGCTCGGGGCGCGACCGGGCTGGCATCCGCGCCTCCGGGGAACGCGGTCGCAGCGGTCGGGGCTCGTGACAGTGCAACCCTGCCTTCACGTCTGCCTCGGGCAGCCGGTACAGCTCCCAGACACTGCCCTCGGCGTCGAGCGCCACCACACTCTGACCGCGCGCGGCAAGAAACAGGTTCTCGGAAAGCGCCGTGGGATCGCGGAAATTCCGGCCGGTCGTGAGGTAGCGCGCGGCGTTGGTGACATCGGGACCGGCGCGCGGATCGATCAGCACCACGGCCCCCTCGTGTTCGGTCTGGCCGTGGCCGGGCGAGAAGCAGGCCACGATGTGATCCGAGCCGGGGATCGGCTTGGCATCGATCATCACCTCGCCGGGGTGAAGATTCCCGTAGAACACCATCTGGCCGGTACCGTCGGGGTTGACGACCCAGAGATGGTGATAATCGACCTGGCTGCGGTCCACGTATTCCCAGCGCGTATACAGGATGCGGCCGTCCGGAAGCGGCCAGGGGGTGTTGTCATGCTCGTTGTTGCTCGAGAGCGGGCGGATGTTGCCGCCGTCGGCGTCACAGCGGTGAAGGGTCGCCACTTGCGTGGTCCAGCAGTTCACCCAGCGCTTGCAGCGGCTTGAGACGAACGCAATCCCGCCATCCGGAAGGTAGGTGGGTTCGATATCGTCATAGGCGCCCGACGTGAGTTGGCGCAAGCCGGAGCCATCGGCCTGGATCTCGTACAGATGGTAATGCTCGGTGTGGGCGGGCCGGTACGCAAACAGGATGGTGTGACCGTCGTAATGCACTTGGGGATCGCGCACCCCGCCGGCCGGGTCGTCCAGCAACACCACCACTTCGCCGGTGGCAAGATCGAGTCGACAAAGGCGTCCGCCATCTCGGTACAGCCGGCTCGGGTTCCCGAAGTAGGAAGGGCCGTCGGCCGCGTAGTAACCGAAGTTCGCGTACCAGTGTTCCGGCACGATGGGTCGAACCGCGAACACGACCTGGGAGGCCCCCAGCGCGCGCAACCCCTCGATCTGGCGAGCCGCCCTGGCCCGCCTGGCTTCCATGGCCGCCCTGCGGCCCGCGGCGATGACGGCTTGAACGTGGGGCTCGGGAAGTTCGACTTCCCACAGCGACATGAGCCCGAACGGGCCGGGGCGTTGCCCGACGACGCGGAGGTACCTGCCGCGGCCACCCAGGCCGGTGAAGCCGACGCGTCCCTCCCGACCCCGCGTTTCGCGGCGCGCCTCCCGCCAGTCCTGGCCGTCGGTCGAGAACTCGATCGTATACTCGGCCGGGTAGGCGTGTTCCCAGTGCAGGATGAGCTCGTCGATGACCAGCGCCTGGCCCAAGTCGAGTTGCAGCCACTCGGACCCGCCGCTCGTGCGACTGGCCCACCGGGTCTGCAGATCGCCATCGAGGACCGCTTCCGGCGGATAGCCGGGCGCGTGAATGGACGAAGCCGTGGCCGCAGGCAGGAGGCCCGGGGCGGTCTCGCCGGCCGAAGTCAGAGGATTGACCAGCAGACCGGCGATCAGTGACACGAAGCCCGCGGATCGGTGAAGCGAGTGGCTGGGCAGAGGCACGTTCATCGAGACCGGCACAGGCAAGTTGATTCCCGCGCGGAAAGCCAGTCCAAAGGTCCGCAGGCAGCAGCACCCGGTTCGACGCCCCGTCTTTCCACGTTGCCGGGCCGGACGCGCTTTCCTAGCCTCGCTCCGTGGAAACTCCGCAGGACAGCACCTCCGCCCCCTCCCGCAACGCGGGCCGGCCGGATGGACGAACACCCGAAGCGCTTCGACCGCTTCGCTTCGAGAATGACGTGGCTCCCCACGCCGCCGGCTCGACCCTCATCGTGTGGGGTAACACGCGGGTGATCTGTGGGGTCACCATCGAGGACGTCGTGCCGCGCTGGATGAAGGACCGCGACGCCAGGGGCGGCTGGCTGACCGCCGAGTATTCCATGCTCCCCTATTCGACCCTCGACCGGAAGGTGCGGGACATCAGCAAAGGCCGGCTCGACGGCCGCTCGCAGGAGATCCAACGCCTGATCGGACGGGCCATGCGCGCCGCGGTGGACCTAAGCCGCCTTGGAACTCGGACCATTTGGGTGGACTGCGACGTGCTGCAGGCCGATGGCGGCACCCGCACCGCGGCCATCACCGGCGCCTACGTCGCGCTCGCGCTCGCCATCCAGCGGCTCCTTCGCGAGGGCCGGCTTGCCGAAAACCCCCTCCGGACGCCCGTGGCGGCGGTGAGCGTTGGCATCGTGAACGGCGAACCGCTTCTGGACCTCAACTATCCGGAGGATGCCGCCGCCGAAGTGGACTTGAACCTGGTCATGACCGGAACCGGCGCCTGCGTCGAAGTCCAGGGAACCGGCGAAAAGGGTACGTTCACCCAGGCACAACTGGAGGCGTTGCTGGCGCTCGGTCGGCGCGGCATCCAACGCCTGCTCACCGCGCAGCAGGCCGCCTTGAACCCGGCCCCAAGCGCCGGTTGAGCGCCCCGGCAACCCGGTTCTACATCTCCATGAGCACCTCCAAGCCCCTCCCCACACGCCTGTTTCTCATTCGTCACGGCGAGGTGGAGGAGGCGTACCAGCGGGTCTTCGGCGGCCGGATCGACATGGGCCTGTCGCCACGCGGATTGGCGCAGGCGGAAGCCCTTGCCCGGTACTTGCACACCGTGCCCTTCAACGGCGTCTACGCCAGCCCGATGAAGCGGGTCCAACAGACGATCGCCCCCTGGCTCG
Source organism: uncultured Verrucomicrobiota bacterium (assembly GCA_964535555.1). GTDB lineage: Bacteria > Verrucomicrobiota > Verrucomicrobiia > Limisphaerales > J093 > DSVZ01. Next base: position 70,187 of record CAZHUS010000029.1, on the reverse strand, counting down.
CGCAGAATCGCCACCAACCGGTCACGTTGGACGGGCTGCGCGAGGTGGACTTCGGCGCCTGGACCGGCTTCACCTGGGAGGAAGTCCTGGCCCGCTTTGAAAAGCGCGCCTGGGAATGGCTCCATGAACTCGAGGCCGAAGGCATTCCCGAGGCCGAGAAGCCCGCCGCCTACAAGGGGCGCGTGGCAGCCTGCATCCGGCAGATCCTCGAACGCCACCCGGGTGAGGTGGTGGCCGTCGCCTGTCACGGCGGTGTCGCGCGCATGGCCCTGGCATTCCTGCTCGACCTGCCCCTGCAAAAGATGGCGCACTTCGAGATTGATTACGCGAGCGTGACGGTGGTCGACTACTTCCCGCATCGCAGCGAGGTGCAACTCCTGAATTTCACGCCGTGGCGCGACCGCCTGTGACCCGGACCGAAGCACTGCTCAAGGTGACCGTCACCGTCCCAGTCGAGGCGGAGGAGGCGGTGGCCAGCCTGATGCAACGCGTCTTCCGCCAACCCCTGGCGTTGTACACGGAAGAGGAGACCCTGCGGACAGACGTCAGCGTCTTCCTGTCCTCGGGCCGGGGCTGGAACGCGACACGGCAAGCCCGACTCGAACGAGGATTGCACGGGCTCCACGCGAAGGGGTTGGCGCCCGGAAAGCTCCGGATCAAGACCCGGGTCCTCCCCAGCCGCGAGTGGGCGGAGGCCTGGAAGCGGCACTTCAAACCGCTGGATCTCGACGGCGTTCTGCTCGTCAAACCGACGTGGAGCCGCCGGCGCCCTGGGCCGGGCCAGGTCGTCGTCCAACTCGATCCCGGCTTGAGCTTCGGCACCGGACAGCATCCCACCACGGCGTTCTGCCTCGAGGAACTGGTCCGCTGCCGGCCGGTCGGAGAGCCGCGTTCCCTGCTCGATATGGGGTGCGGGTCGGGAATCCTCGCGATTGCGGGGGTGCGGCTCGGCTACGCTCCGGTCCAGGCGTTCGACAACGATCCCGAGGCGGTGCGAGTTGCCGCCGAGAACGCGACCCTCAACGGCGTGGGAGCCGCGATGGCGCTGGGTGTCCGGGACGTCGCGGAGCTTCCCGCGGCGGGAGCCGTGCGGTTCGACGTCGTGTGCGCCAATCTCCTTGCCGACCTGCTCAGGGCGCGAGCGACGCAAATCGCGGCCCAGGTCGCGCCCGGCGGCACGTTGGTGCTCGCGGGGATCCTGGCGAGCGAGTTCGAAGCCGTGTCGGAGACCTACACCCGGTTGGGCTGGCAACTTGTGCGCGACCGGCAGGTGAAAGAGTGGCGCTCGGGTGCGTACCAGCGGCAGCTGATGGCCGCCGCGAGTTCCCAAGCCATGACAGACGGCGCTCGCGGGCCCACCAGGTCTCGCACGGGGCCAGGCTCCGCACCGCCTCGCCTCACCCCAAACCTCCCCCGTCGCCCGCGAGGCGGGCGTCTTCGCAACCCATGAGCCTGGCCATGACCAAGTCCGTAACCGCGCGTCGAGGCTGGCGAGGGCGACTCCGGTTGGTCGCCCTCGTGTTCGCGGGACTGCTGTCGGCGGTTCTCCTGGTGCGGCTGGTGTACTTCCGCGGTCCCTATCTTCCCGTGGAGGCGCTGCCGCCGGAGCCACTCGTCGATCTGCATTGTCACGTCGCCGGGATCGGAGCGGGCGGGAGCGGTTGCTTCGTTTCGCCGGCCTTGCTGAACAACTGGCGGTTTGGATTCTACCTGCGCAGCTTTGGCGTCCGCCGGGAGGAGGTCGAGCGGGAAGGAGACGCGCTGATCGGTGCCAGGCTGTCGGCGTTGCTCGCACAGAGCCGGCACGTGAGCCGTGCGGTCATCCTGGCCATCGACGGCGTTGTCGATGCGCGCGGCGAACTTGACCGCGCCGCGACGGAGTACTACGTGCCCAACGAATTCGTCGCAGACCTCTGCCGGCGACATACGAACCTCCTGTTCGGGGCCAGCATCAACCCGCGCCGCCACGACGCCCTTGCGCGACTGAACAGCGCGGTGACGAACGGTGCCGTGCTGCTGAAGTGGCTGCCACCCATCCAGCAAATCGACCCCGGCGACGACCAATGGACTCCGTTCTACCAGAAGCTGGCCGCGCTCGGCCTGCCACTCCTCACGCACACGGGCCAGGAGGGCTCCTTCACGCAGAGCGCGGAGGAACTGTCGGACCCGGCGCGCCTGCGCCTTCCATTACGTCTGGGGGTCACTGTGATTGCCGCGCACGTGGCCACGCCCGGCAGTCACGAAGGTGAGCGCGACCTGGAACGACTCGCGTCGCTGATGGTGGAATTCCCCAACCTGCACGCCGACATCTCGTCCCTCACCCAGCTCAACAAGCTCGGCATGCTCGGCGAGGTGCTGCGTCGCCCTGAATTCCGCGGCCGGCTGCTGTACGCCACCGACTTCCCCCTCATCAACATGGCCCTGGTGTCGCCTTGGTACTTTCCGCTGAACCTGAAGGTGCGGGAGATGGCGCGCTTGGGCGGCATCAACAATCCCTGGGATGCCGATGTCGAACTGAAGCAGGCGCTCGGAGTACCGGCCGACCTTTTTGGGGCCGGAAACCGGCTGCTCGAGCAACGCCGTGCCCGCCCCTGAGCCTGGTCTCGGCCGCGGCCTGGTTTAGAGTGACTCGCCGAGGGAACAGCCGCACGTGAGGATGGCCCACCCCCGCGATGCGGCGGGGTAATGTGCATTTCCCGCTTTCGGAAGCAGGTCTCCCTGATAGCTTGCTTTCCCGCATGGATCCCGTTCCCAGTAGAGACCAGGCCGGGCCGGCGGCGGCCTCGCATCAGCGTCCCCGGACGGATCTGGTGACCCTGGTGTTCACCGACGTGGTGGGCTCGACGGCGCTCAAGCAGCGTCTGGGCGACCAGGCGGGGACGGACCTGCTGCAGCGGCATCATCGGCTGGTCCGCGCGACCGTGGAGCGCTTTGCCGAAGCGGCGGAGATTAGCGTGGCGGGGGATTCGTTCTTCCTCATCTTTCCGCGGCCTTCGGCGGCGGTGCGGTTCGCGCTGCAACTGCAGGCGGCCTTGCGCGACTTCAGCCGGGAAGCTCCGGTGAAGGTGGAAGATCGGATGGGCATCCACCTTGGCGAGGTCCTGAGCGAACGCGTCGAGGGCCGGCCCGGGCCGCCGGACTTCCACGGCATGCACGTTGACCTCTGTTCCCGGGTGATGTCCCTGGCGCGCGGCGGTCAGATCCTGCTCACCCGTCCGGTGTTCGACAACGCCCGCCAAGTGCTCAAGGGGGAGAACCTCGAGGGGATTGGGGAACTCGCCTGGGTAAGCCACGGGCTCTATGAGCTCAAGGGCCTGGACGAACCGATCGAAGTCTGTGAGGTCGCCGAAACGACGCAACCGCAACCCGCACCGCCCACCTCGACGGACAAGGGGCGCCGCCTCTTCGATGCGCAGGGAGCGCCGGTGCCCGGGTGGCGACCCGCCCTTGGCCAGACGGTGCCGAACACGCATTGGGTCCTGGAACGGCAGCTCGGCACCGGGGGCTTCGGTGAGGTCTGGCTGGGACGGCACCGGACCCTCAAGGAGCTGCGCGTCTTCAAGTTTTGCTTTCAGGCGGATCGCGCCCGGGCGCTCAAACGTGAAGTGACGCTGATCCGGCTTTTGCGCGAGCGCATCGGGGAACACCCTCACATCGTCAGCCTCCGCGAGGTCTTCTTCGAGGAACCTCCCTACTACCTCGAAATGGAGTACGTCGAAGGCAGCGACTTTCGCGTCTGGTGCGGTCAACCGGCAGGGGCCGGCGCGTCGCTCGGGTTGCGGCTTGAGGTGATAGCCCAGGTTGCTGACGCATTGCAGGCGGCCCACGACGCGGGGGTGATCCACCGCGACGTCAAACCTTCGAACATCCTCGTCTCCGTCCCCAAGGGGGAGACGTCGCGAGCGACGCCCGTGCACGCCCGGCTGAGCGATTTCGGCATCGGCCAGGTCGTGTCGCAGGAGTACCTCGTCGGGGTCACGCAGTCGGGCTTCACGCGGACGATCCTGGCGGAAGCGGCCTCCTCGGGCGGCGGGACGCATCTGTACATGGCGCCGGAGCTCCTGGCAGGTCGCCCGGCCTCACCGCGCTCGGATCTCTACTCGCTCGGGGTGGTGCTCTTTCAGGCGGTCGTCAACGACTTCGGCCGGCCGCTCACCACCGACTGGGCGGACGAAGTCCAGGACCCCCTCCTGCGCGAGGACATCCGCCACTGCGTCGCCGGGAAGCCGGAGGAGCGGTTTGCCGGGGCGGCGCAACTGGGCCGGAGCCTGCGCGCCTGGTCGCAACGGCGCGCCGATCTCGAGCGCCGCCAGACGGAAGCCAGGGAACGTCAGCGACTCGTTGCGGAGGCGGAACGTCGGCGGCGCTGGCTCCAGCTCGCCGCTGCCGCCGGTCTGGTGCTGCTCCTCATCACCGCCGCCTTGGGTTACGGGCTGACCGCGGCGCACCGCGCCCGCCAGGTCGCCATCGCCGAACGCGAGCGACAGCGTGGGCTCGCCTACGCTGCCGACATCAACCTGACGCAGCAGGCGCTGGAAGCAGACAACCTGGGCCGAGCCCGGCAACTGCTCGACCGCCACCGGCCCGGGCCAGGCGAGACCGATTTGCGCGGCTGGGAGTGGCGCTATCTGTGGAAGCAATGCCAGAGCGACGCGGCCTTGACGCTGTGCCAGCGATCCAATTCGATCTGCTCCCTCGCCGCCTCGGCGGACGGACGGTGGCTCGCGGTGGGGGAAGTGACCGGGGGCGGGCTGACGGTGTGGGAGCTGGCCAACCGCCGGCGGATCGCCACTTTGCCTACCGACGGCGCGATCGCCCCCGCGGCCTTCGCGCCGAAGGAGCCCGTCCTGGCCTACACGACGCCCCCCACCGAGGGAGCAACGAACGGAGCGCTCTCTGTTCGGTTGTGGAACGTCGAAACCCGCCAGACGGTCCTCGAGCTTCCGCTAAGCCGCCCCTGCAACGAGCTGGTGTTTTCGCCAGACGGTCGGACGCTGGTGGTCGGACTCGTGGGGAGGGGTCCGGATGCCATCGCACTCTATGACCTGCCGGAGGGGCGCCGGCGCGCGACCTTCCAGGCGACCCTGGCTCAGTCGTGGCCGGGAACGCGTTTTGCCGTCAGCCCGGACCTCCGTCGGGCAGCGTGTGCAGCGGGTCGCCTGAGCGTGCTCGAGCTGACGACCGGCGCCGAGGTGTGGTCCGTGGCTCCGACGGATGCCTCGTTCGTCTCGGTCGCCTTCTCCCCGGACGGCACGGTGCTCGCCTCGACCGCGGGCTACACGGAACCGCTGATCCGGCTATGGGACGCCGCGACGGGTGAACCTCGCGGAACGCTGGAAGGGCATCGCGCCTTCGTGTTGGGCTTGGTGTTCTGGCCCGACGGGAAGACGCTGGCCTCGGGCAGCGCCGATCAGACCATTCGGTTGTGGGATGTGGGCACGCGGCGCTCGCTCGCCACCCTGCGCGGGCACCACCTCGAGGTGTGGCGGCTGGCCTTGCTGGCGGATCAAACGACTTTGGTGAGCGGCTGCAAAGACGGCACGGTGTGCCTCTGGAACACCGCGGCGTCCCGGCCGGAGCGGCGCTCGTACACCACCCTCACGAATGTCCCGCTCGAATGGTGGTTCGCGGCCCCGGGTCAGGGCACGTTAGTCCGGGATCTGAATGGCCGGATCGTCCGGCGCCATGGTCCGGACTACGCTGCGGAGGAGCCGATCTTCGAAATGCATCAGGCTCCGTTGGGGCTGACGTGCGTTTCCGAAGATGGCCGCTGGCTCGCGGCCGGCTCGACCAACGGCGTCGTGCGCGTGTGGGAGTTGGCGCAAAGGCAGCTCGCCCGGGAGTTTCCGGCGTCCGCCGGCGCCGTCGCCGCCGTCGCGCTGCACCCGGAGCGGCACCGCTTGATCACTTTTGAGGCGACGGACGACTCGTTCCACGAGTGGGACCTCACCACCGCGCGGCCTCAGGCCTCCTGGCGGCCGCCGGGCGACTTCGATTTCGGACATCTGGGTGGCGCGCACTTGGCTGCCCCGCCTTCGATGTCGGCTGACCATCGCTGGTGGCTGCTCCTCGACAGCCGTGGGCGCGTCCTCCGGCGGGACTCCGCTGGCGGGGAGGTCACTTTCCCGCGGCTCGAAATCGAGCAGGCGGCAGGCTTCGCCTTCTCACCCGACGGCGCCCGGTTGGCGGGCGCGAGCCAGTTGGGCTATGGCCGGGTTTGGATGACTGGGACGTGGCGGGAGCTGGCCTCGTTGAGAGGTTTCCTGCTGGGAGTTCACTCGGTGGCCTTCTCGCCCGACGGCCGGCGATTGGCGCTGGCCAGCAACGGACGCGAAGCCGTCAAGCTCTGGGAAACGACCGAATTCCAGGAACTCCTGACACTGCAAGGAGAGGGCTCGCTCTTTTCGAGCACGAAGTTCTCCTCGGACGGCAACCGCCTCGGGGCGGTGACGCGGCGGTCGGGGCCGGGCGTCCTGCACCTGTGGGAGGCGCCTTCGTGGGCCGAGATCGAGGTCGTCGAGAAACGCGAAGCCGCCGGCGGGGCCGTGGCGGAATGAGGCAGCCACCGTCGGGGCGATCTGGGCCTTGAGGGGGGCGCGGAACCGCGGCCGCCAGCGATGTACCGCACCTTCGCTACCGGCCGTCCGGCCGAGTCCCCCCTTAACCTCGAAGTCATCGCGGCGTCGCCTCCCCACCCACGCCACCATCCGTGTCACCTCAAGGTCACGGGGTGTTCACAGGATGCCACTGACTGCCGGGGGCGGCTCGGCCTACACTCCCGCCGTCGTGTCCTGGGCTGAGAAAGATCGTCTGGCTTCCCTCCGCTACTGCCTGCGTGCCTTCCGCGAGGCGACAGGCGTGGGGGTGCGCCTCCGGCCGTGCGATGGCGGCGAGGATTCCAGCACGGGGATCTCGATTCGGAACCCGTTGTGCGACCTTCTCACCGAACGGGGCACCTGTGCCTGCGATTCCGCAGCTTCGGCCGGCTTCGCGGGCAACGATGGGACAGTCCCCCGGGCCTGTCGGGCCGGCATGCTGCACTGCGACGTGCTCCTTCCCGATCCGCGCCACCCCCGGTACGTGCTCGAGGTGGGCGGCGTATTCGCCAGGCCTCCCACAGAAGCGGAGGCCCGGCGGTGGTGGCGGGCACTGTCCGCCGGCGTTGGCCCCGACGTGAGACCACGTTTGACGACGGCCTGGAAGGCCGTCCCCGTGGTGAACGCTTCTTTTTGGGACACCGCCCTCAGCTTCATTCGCAAGCTTGCCTACGTCACCCTCTGTGGCGCTTCCACCTGCGGGGGGGCACGCGGGTCGGAGCCCGGTTCGCTGGTCGACCGGGCGAAGGCCTACGTCCGCGACAACCTCGCCGAACCGATTTCGTCGCGCACCGCGGCCGAGCATGTCCGCGTTTGCCTGCCCCACTTCTGCCGGGTGTTTCGCCGGGCCACCGGCCTCACGTTCCTGCGGTACGTCGCTGAGGAGCGGTTGGCCCAGGCGAAGGCGTTGCTGGCGGAATCCCAGCGCCCGATCACGGAGGTGGCGTTCGCGGCTGGCTTTCAATCGGTCTGGCAGTTCAACCACCGGTTCAAAGCCGAGGTGGGCGTCAGCCCCAGCGCTTATCGCGCGCATGTGCGGGTCGAGGGGAGCACCGACCTTCCGGCGCCACTTCCCTGAGCCACAGCCGGTTCCTCACGGCTGGGTCATTCACCCTCCAGGGCCTGCGGGCATCCGTTGCCGTCCTGTCACCCGCCTTTGGCCCGGTCGTAACCGGTGGGAGTCAAGATCGCCCCAGGGGAGATCAAGCTCGCACCAGCGAACGGCGGGCGCTCGTGCGAGAAAGGGGCGCGCGGCCGGGTGGCAGCGAAACGCTGTGCCGGGCGCCAAGTGACAAGAAACCACAGAACCATTGCTCCATGAGAATCGCACCATCACTCCCTCGAACCAGCCTCGCCGCTGCCACCCTGGCAGCGGTCGGCCTCGGGCTGGCGGCAGCGCCCTCCGCGGCTGCCGGCGGCGTTGTGCCGCCCGCGAAGAACATCATCCTGTTCATCGGCGACGGCATGCAGTTGGCACACGAAGTCGCCGGCAGTCGCTATCTGACCGGAAGCCCCGCCGCGCTCTCGTTCCATCAACTGGACGAAAGCGCCGCCGTCACCACGTGGGATGTGAGCGCGTACAACCACTACGCGCCCAAGGTTGGCGCTCCACCCTACGACCCCGCCACGTTCCTGCCCTCGGTCGGCTACGATCCCATGAAGGGTGGGTACCTGCCGTACCCCATGATCCCCGAGACCGCCACGATGCGGGCTTACTTCCTGAACGCGGGTAACCTGGGTGTGAGGTACACCGACTCGGCCTCGGCGGCCACCGCGTGGGCGACAGGCTACAAGACGGACGATGGCAACGTCGCCTGGTTGCCGGGTGACCCCCCGGATGGAGCCCTGAAGACCATCGCGGAACTCATGCGCGAGCAGAAGCGGGCTTCGATCGGCGTCGTCAGCACCGTCCCCTTCACCCATGCGACACCGGCCGCGCACGTGGCGCACAACAAGTCACGAAACAACTACAGTGCGATCGGCCATGAGATCATCACCCGAGTCAAACCCGATGTCGTCATCGGCGGCGGTCACCCCGACTGGCAGTCCGGCTACCTGGCCTCCGCGGACTACGATCGCCTGAAGAATCCCCAGAACTACCAGAACCGGCCCGACTACGTCTTCGTCGAACGTATGGCCGGTCAGGACGGCGCGGCGGCCCTCCAGGACGCAGCCGATCTCGCCACGCAGCGGCGCATGCGGCTCTTCGGCCTGTTCGGCGGCGCTGGCGGCAACTTCGAGTACCACGTACCGGCCCACGACCCGGGCAACCCTGCGTTCGCGCGCGGCTCCACGGAGAACCCGCTCCTCAAGGACTGCGTCGAGGCCGCCCTCACGGTGCTCAGCAAGGACCGCGACGGCTTCTTCGTGATGTTCGAGCAGGGCGACATCGACTGGGCCAACCACGGCAACGAGTATGCGAACATGCTGGGCGGCGTCTGGGACCTTCACCTCGCCGTGCAGCAGGCCATCGATTTCATCAACGAACCGGGCGACCAGGTGGACTGGGACAACACTTTGCTCATCGTCACGTCCGATCACGCCAACAGCTATATGCGCGTTGGGAGTTGGAGCGCCCTCGGCAAGGGCTACGTACCGACCTGGGACGGCAACTCCATCCCGCGGACCTACGACGCGGGCAACGTCTACTATGGAACCGGCAGCCACACCGACGAACTGGTGATGCTCTACGCCCAAGGCGCCGGCGCGAACCTGTTCAACGACTACAAGGGCGCCTGGTACCCGGGCACCAGCATGATCGACAACACCCACATCTTCGAAGTCATGGCTGCCGCCGTCGGCGTCGTGGCCCCCTGAGCCTGCTCCGTTTCCCTGCAACGCGCACGACAACCCTTCACACACATCTCTCATGAAGCACCGATCTGTTACTGCCCTCGCGACGCTGGCGCTGACCAGCCTTGGCCTCACCACCCACGGCGCTGTCTTCACCGACCGCTCTGCTTGGGAAGCGGCCGTCACCGGCCTCCAACCGGTGGATCTGGCCTCGCCGCTTGCTGCATATGACGTGCTCCCCGCGGGCGACGCGCTCGCCTTGCCGGGTGGCAAAACTTTGACCTTCACGCTGGACGTCCAGCGGCTGCAGGTCCCCGGCTCCTGGGCGACCTGGTCGGGAGGCAAAACCCCGGCGGTTTTGTACAGCTTGTATGAATCACAACTCGACGCCACGCTCGGCGCTCCGGTCAAGGCCTTCGGTTTCGAAGTTCAGCCGAACGCCTTCGGAGCGGTCGACATCATCTTGGAGCTGGACAACGGCGAATCGTTGACCCGATCCGTCTCCGGCAACGCCGGCGCCGCGTTCTTCGGTTGGATCGTCGGGCCTGGGGTCCAGGGATTCACGCTCACCGCCGCCGGGGGAAATGACTTCGCCGTGGCAGAGATGGCCATGGCCGTGCCGGAACCAGCGTCCTACGCGCTGCTCGCCGGCATCGGACTCGCCGCGTTCGCCTGGGTCCGCCGCCTGAACGGTTAGCTCTTCACCCATCCGACCGACGGACTGCGCGCGCCCCGGCTCAACGGCCGGGGCGCCTTCCTTTGGGGACCGGCTCCGGGCGGTACACTCCGAACCGCCACCAGCACGGGTTGCCGCCGCCGAGCAGGATCGTCTACGGCCTCGGCGGCGCCGTGGCCGCGGCGCCTTTCACCCGTTCATTGCGCGCTTGTCACGGCCGCGCCCGTTGCGGAACTCCGAGTGGCCAGTCAAGGTCGGACACTCGGGTTGCATGTGAAGAGTCCTCAAGATGAACGCCTGGTTACCCCGTCCCAGCCTTGTCTTCTTCGCCGTCGGCGCCGCCACGCTCATCGCCTCCGAGTCTACCGATCCGGGACGGCATCCTCAGTCGCCCGACGATACAAGACAAGGAACCTGTCACTCTGTCGACTGTGGGGACCTTCATCCTCGGGGGCTAGCAGGTGGACGGGCAACAGGTCACGCAACTGCTGGCCCAGTTGCGCCAGGGTCCATTGCCGCACGGTTTGGAGGGAGCGCTGACCGCAGGCGGCCAGACGAGCCCGGAAGGCGGGAAAGAAAGGAGCTTCCATCTGGGGCGGTATATACACCGCCTTGTTGACATCCGGTCTGTACTCCTTTCCATGCCGGTCGATCTCGCCCTCCTCCAAACCGAATACGACCGACTCCGCCAACGCCTCGGCCGGGTCAAGTGGATCAGCCAAGGCTACGTACAGGATCGGGGACCCGGCGCCGGCGGCCCTTGCTACCAGTGGACGCGCAAGGTGCGCGGCAAAACCGTCTCGGTGGTACGATCCAAGGAACAGTTTGAAGCTCTCCACCAAGCCATCGGAAACTGGCGACAGATTCAGAGGATCCTGGAGCGCATGCAGGCCATCAGCCGCCAGGTCATCTTCGGAACTCCCCCCGACACCCGACGCCGCAAGCGGTTAACCAAGAAAGTTTCGGGCACTATCTAAGTGCCATTCGTGACAGGGTCGTTAATCCCCGGTCAGGGTGCGTTTGGGGGGACGCTTCCCGGCGAACCACAAGCGGCAGCATTGCAGCAAAAACCCCTGGCGGGCCGGATTGAACCTGCCGGGGCCTCCTTCGCTGTCCCTGTCCTGCCGAACCGATCAGAACTCGTAGAATGGCGCCCCAAGGGCCTGCGTTGGACAAGGCGGAGCATGCTGGCAGTGCGGCGGCGGAGACCAGGCTGTGAGCGGGAGCCTGAAGCTCGGCTCGCGTCGTCGGGGCTCTCAGGGCCTGCGGCCTGCGGATGACGCGGCTTGGGCGGCAGCGGACCGTCGGGCGGTGGGCGTGGCGCCATGGAAGCCGACGTGGCGACCGCATTCGCACCGACAGCGCTCTCGCCAGGAACCCGCCTCCCGCCTCCCGCCTCCCGCCTCCCGCTTGACGCTGGAGGGTACCTTCGGTGCCGTTCCGCATGAGGCACCGCGGGCAACGCCTCTGATCAGACCAGTCGGTGTGCTTCGCTACTTCTTACCCACCATCTGCTTTGCGGCGGCGGCCTTCTGCTTCTTCTGCGCAGCCGCGGTGGCTTTGACTTGCTTCTGTGCAGCCTGCTTCTGCACGGACTTCGGAGACTTGTCGCCCATAATCGCTTTGCCTTTGTCTGCTGTTGTACTCCCCGGCTGCGCGTGGTCAGTTGCCGGATGCTGGTGACGATAACCAACATTGGCGAACGCTGCAAACCCAGAACACGTCTCTCGAATGGCGTCCCCTTGCGTCACGCGCGGGAGTGGACCGGACGGCCAACCCAAGAACCGCTGCCCCGCATCCGCCACCACCGGGCGCTCCCCCAAGGGCCGAGTCGGGTACCGCCCGCGCAATCCGACTTTGACGGTTCTCGCCCGTGGAGCACGATGCCCTTACCTTCCGGGTCCCGGTAACCGGTTGGTGAACGAGCATGAAAGGCGGATCAGGGTGGGACAAGGCTGCGAGAGCAGCGCCAGGCAACTGGTCGTGCCCCCCTCGGCATCGCCACCTTCTGGAGCTACAGGTTTGTGTGCTACATGGGCACCCACGCCTGTCGTTGCCTTACTCGCCTGGGAGCGTCATGCGCCCCTCAGTCGCCAGCCAATACGGCAAGGCAAGGCTTGGCACCGGGTGGCCACGTGAACAGAGTGGCCATTTCGATGAGCGTCGCCCTGTCTGCCTTGGCGTAGGATCACAACCGAGCCCATGAGTTGGTGGGAGATCGGCGATCCCCCCTGCGCTTCCCACACTTTGACCGAACCTCCCGGTGAGCCGGATCTCGCTGCCGTATGGGGTGAACACCCCATGGCGGACGGTCGTCGCGTTGGCCAGCCTCCCTCGCGATGACAAGGCAAGGGTCGGTTTTGCCCACATTTGCAACCCCTGAGTTGGGCTCTTGGTCACCGGACCCCCAACCCGTCCACCAGCGCCTGAAGTTCCAGTCTTGGTGCCTCACGGAGGTCGGCCTCCGGGTCGCCTGCCAGTGCGAATGCGGTCACGTCGCCATCGTCCGACCAGGCGATTACTTCGATGGAAGGGTGACCGAGTGTCCGGTGTGTCGCGACGCATCACCCAAGGTACGCGAGTGGATGACCCGCTTCATCCCAACGACCAGGACGCTGGGGGCTTGCGACCTGTCGGACACCGACGGAGGGTGCTGACCGAAGCGTTCATCAGCGACCGCATCATCTCCCACGGACGGAGCGGCTCTGACCGTGCCGCCGTGGACTTCGCCATCGCACACGGAATCCCCCATGGCGGCTCAGTTGCCAATGGAACCACGGGCAGGCGAACCAGACGTGTTCGCCGAGGCCGGCCGCTCTCGCGCCGTTTACCTTCAAGCGGCACGCTCCACTCCGAACCTGCTGCTTGCGACAGTGGGGATCCGGGTCTAGCGTGCGGCCGTGAACCAACCAAGCCTCTCTTATGATGGCCTACCACGGCACTGCGATGTCGAGCCCACGGCGATCAGGCACGGTGGTTCCCCACGAAGGCGGTTTCCTCTGGCCACCAGGCTCGCACCGCGAAGGCTGCGTGCCTTTACGAGCTTCGAGTTGCTGGTGGTTGCCGCGGTCCTCGCGATTCTGGCCGCGATGCTCTTGCCGGCGTTGGCCAATGCCAAAGCCAAGGCCCAACGGATCAACTGTGTGAACAATCTCAAGCAGGTCGGCCTAAGCTATCGGGTCTTCGCCCTGGACAATCAGGACTTGTTCCCGATGTTGCTCTCGACGAATCAGGGGGGGACGAAGGAACTAATCCCGGGCAGTCCGGCGTACGTCCACTTCCAGGTGCTGTCCAATGAGCTTTCCGTCCCGAAGGTGCTGATCTGCCCCGCGGACGGGCGTGAAGCGGCGTCAGACTTCCGCTCGATGCTCAACATGAACCTGAGCTACTTCATCGGCCTGGATTCGGCCGACACGCGCCCACAGATGCTGCTGGCGGGCGACCGCAACTTGACCAACGGCGTGCCTCCCACTGGCGGCGTGCTGCGACTCACGACCGACCGTGCTGCCGGCTGGACCGGAGAGCTCCATGGCGGTTACGGCAACGTCGCGTTGGCTGACGGATTGGTTCAGACACTGAGCTCAGCACGGCTCAATGAGCAATTGCGCACGTCCCAAGACCTGACCAATCGCATTCAGTTGCCTGAGTGAAGCTCGACCGGGCCGGAGCCCCACTTCAAGGGCGGTGCGCCGGCAGGAGAACCGTGATAGTCCAGCTCCGAGGACAGAGTTAGATCCCTGGACCGCGTGATGGATGACCCTGGCCGGCTTGCTCGCCGACCCCGGCTCTGGCCATGCTGGATTTACGCCTCTGGCAGGAGAACCCTTCGCAACGGGCAAAAGGCCGCTTTCGCACCGATCCTCGCCTGATCTCGCGGTGGTCTCGCGAGCCACAGGGGCACGAAAATGGCCCCCGGTTGCGCCAGGGGCAGTTCTGTCGTCGAGCCCGGCGCCTGCCACGCACGATGGCGCATCCGGTCGCCGGTTCGAGTTCGTTCAGGTATCCCAACACCACCCCCCGGCTGCAGCCCGTCGCCGCGGTCCCGTCGGCCGTGTCTGCCCTTCCATGGGCAAGCCGCGGAGTTGGGAAGCGGGTTGGGGGGCCGCGAGGTCCGCGGCGGCAGCCTTCGCTGCCATTTCTGCCATACCCGGCGGATCCAAAGGGAGAGTGCGATCGTCGGGCAGATGCTCAAAACCCACACATAGCGAACCGGATCGTGGGGACGACCACCGGGCCAGTGATCGAGAACGGAGGCGCCGAGCAGGATGGCTGGGTCGGCTGCGGTCGCATTCGATCAAGCTTCCGCCGCTCGTCCAGCACTTTCAGGTCACAATGCGCCGGGCGCTGGATGCCAGGAAGCCCGCGCACGCGAACTCCCTGTCACCAACCCACGGCGGCGGGCAACATCCGCCGCCTTTCTGGCTCGGCAGAGGAACTTCGACAGAGCCGAGTCGGCTTGAATCCTGGGAAGCCGCGGGATGGTCACCCCACGCGTCGGCGGTGAGCCCGAACCGGGCTGACATCGACGCGACCACCATCAAGCTCGTTTTCCACTTACGATGAGGATTCGGCGTGTTCATGGAGTGCGGTAGTGGGGGTCCGATCGCGCTCGAGCCAGGCCGCGTTTGACAGCCCCGCGCCCCGTGCTTCCGGGGGCCCGCAAAGCCTCGCCGCCTCGCAGGGTAGCACGGCGACGGCCACCCGGTCGCTTCGTCGATGGCGTGACTGGCAATTTGCCTGGACTCAGTGCCACACGGGGATTTGATTGGGTTCATGCTTCGGAGCCTGCCCAAGGGATCGGCCGGTTTTCGACCGGGAACGGGTTTTACCCTGGTTGAGATGCTGGTGGTGATTGCGATCATCGGCCTGCTGGCCGCCATGCTGCTTCCCGTCCTGAGTCGTGCGAAGGCGAAAGCCAGCGCTGTAACGTGTCTCAACAACACCCGGCAACTGACGCTGGCATGGACGGTTTACGGGGACGCCAACCAGGACCGCTGCGTCAACAACCACGGCGTGGATCAGACGCGCAAGGAACGCAACACCTGGGCCAACCAAGTGCTCGATTGGGGCGCGGAGCCTGACAACACCAATGCGCTCCTGCTCAGCGAAGCCCTGCTCGGAGACGCCATCGGCAGGTCGGTGCGGTCTTTCAAGTGTCCAGCCGACCGAGTGCGCGCCGACAACGGGGTGCGGCTTCGCAGCTATTCCCTGAACTGCATGGTGGGAGATCCGGGCGAACTCCTGGACAAGTACAATCGGGATTTTCGGCAGTTCCTTCGTTCAGCCGACTTCGTTCGGCCCAGTGCGGTGTTCCTTTTCCTGGATGAACATCCGGACACAATCAACGACGGGTTCTACATGATTCGGCTCGGGCGATACGAGTGGTCGAATCTGCCGGCTTCGTTTCACCATGGAGCGGCCAACGTGTCATTCGCCGACGGTCACGCAGAGACTCATCGCTGGCTGGTCACCGGTCTCAAGGGAACGGTTCGCCCCGCAGTCCGCGGCGCCGTGACAGGTGATTTTCCGGCGGACCCGTCGACGGATTACTTGTGGGTCATGGAACGGATGAGCGAATTGAAAGTGCGATGAGCCGGCCGGCGATGCGCCGCACGGATCCGATGAAGGTCAGCGCCTCCAAGCTGCCGGTGAGCGAGGCGCCGGGCGGCGCCGTCCCTGGCGGCTTTCAACCTGGACGGCTTGGCGTGCGCCCTCTTCTTTCCTGGTTTCGGCGGCGAAAGCGCTCGCGGCCAGCAAGCCGTTGGAGTGGATCATGACAGGGAGCTTCGAAATGGCGGCCTTACTGGTGCGCGTTGCAGGTGTCCATCACCCACGGCAAGGGGACTAGTGCAATATTCAATTCACGATCAGCGATCCACGAGCGCACTGTGGCGCTCATGAAGACGCTACGACGTGATCCGTTGTTCTGGGCGCCGAGAGTGCTCTGCGCACTATTCGCCGCTTTCATCAGTCTGTTTGCCCTGGACGTGTTCGATGGCAACGACGGCATCTGGCAGACCACCGTCGCGCTGCTGATGCACCTGACCCCGACCGCGGTCCTGTTGGGGTTGCTCGCCGTCGCGTGGCGCTGGGAATGGGTTGGCGCGGTCGCATTCCCCGCGTTGGGGTTGCTCTACATCGTGATGGCGTGGGGCCGATTCCCCTGGATGGCATATGCGATTATCGCTGGGCCGCTTTTCGTCACAGGCGGGCTCTTTCTGGCTGGCTGGCGACGGAGAATCGGACTGGCAAGGACGGCCTGAACCCTGCGGCAGGCTGGCCAACGTGGCCGAGGTCCGGAAGCAGTCCCCGCGTGCTCGGTGAGTGCTTCAGGATGGGTATTCCCCGACCGGTGCGGGCAGCGGTAGCTGCACGGCTGGATGAGGTCTCGTGAGGCTTCGAGTTACTTGGGCGATCGGATAGGCGCCGCGTCGGGGAAGGGCCCCGTGGGCCTGAGCCCACCCTCAGCCCTGGCCGGTGGTCAGTCTCCGATCGCCTACGGCCCGAGCCTTGGCCAAAATCGCTTCGAGTTTGCCCCAGGTCTCGACCGGGGCTTCCCCTGCGCCGTGCTGGCGCAGCGTCCCCGCCATGAACTCCTTGAGGGCAGGATCGTGCGCGCCCACTTCCGCATCATACACTGCAGCTTCCGGCTCACGGCGCATGGCCTCCAGCGTGGACAACACTCGCGGGTCACCAACTTCCCGTTGGATGAGCGCCTTGCACACCTCCAGCCGCACCCGCCAGGACGGATGCTCCAACCGGGCGAGGAGTGCCGCGATCACCTCCACACCTCCGCGGTCCCAGGACTCTACGCAAGCGATCTGGACCACCTTGTCAGCGGAATCGGCCAGGGCTCTCAGGAACGCGTGGTCTACGGCTGGTCCACGGACCGGCATCAGGGCAATGGCACAACTCAGGCGAACCCGCGGGTCCGAGCCGTGTTCCAGGACATGCGCCAGGGTTTCGGCATGCTGCTCCACGTTAACGTCGGCACCCCAGAGCTTAGAGAACAGGGACAACCCACCCCCGGCTCGACGCCGAGTGCTTTCGTCGGGGTGTTCCAGGAGTCCGACCAAGGCGGCCAGCGTGTCGTGTGGCGACCGGTTGGACTGCTTTGTGAGGGCGTCCCAGCTTTGAGCTGGGTCCTCGATTGTGAGAAGTGCGCGAACCTGTTCAACCGGGGGGGCGTGCATGGGCTACAGCATAGGACGGTTATCGAACGGGGGAAAGCACCCATCGCCACCGGGCGGGGCGCGCCGTGGGACACCAACGAACCCTGGGCTGGGCCTTCAGCTGGTTCCGTCGGCCGGCGTCGCCGGGTTTCCGTGCTCGTACGGTCAAGGTCATTGCATGGCGTCAGGCGGTTGAACCGACTCGCCCGGACGCAATTCACGCAACAACTCGATCCGGTCAAAGAACGCGGCGCCTCCGATCGCGGTGGGAGCGATGCCGGTCAGGATGAACTCTCCGCAGTCGCGCCATAGGTCCACCACCACCGTATTCCACACTCGGGGCGGGTTCGCTCCCAGCCGATGCGCGCGCCAACCGGTCGTGTTCTGCCCCGCAAAGTAGCGAAAGGCAGGACTGTCCGGAGGTGGCCATGTACCGCGGTTGGCGAGTTCAAGCATGACGCCGCTGCCCGTCGGGGATTTCCAGGCGAACCGCAGGTAACGGTACTCCCCGGGTCCCGGCTTTTCGGTGATGGCAAACTGCCACCCTGGAATGGTGGTGGCATAGCGTTGAGGCGGGGTGATCCGCAGCGCGGCCGTACCGTGATGTACCTGGTCGGTGACAAGATCGGCAGTACCGTTGCCTTCCTTGAGTTGCTCCAGGAAAGTGGCCTCATCGTCGAACAACGGCATCACCGGTCCCGGTGGGGGGCCGGCGAGTTGCCGCAGGTAACCGAGGAGATCGGCGACATCCTGCGGCGAAAGCAGGGCGTCGAAGTTCGCCGGCATCAGCGAGACGTCGGAGGCCTGGAAGGAGGCGATGTCCTGGCGCAAAACAGTCTGCGGAAGGCCGTCTTCATCCGGCAAGGTCACGCTGGTGGCATTTTCCGCGGCCAGGATGCCGCTCAGGTTGTGGCCGTCCTTGGTGACGACCGTGTAGGTTCGATAGCCCACGGTGATCAAGGCGCTGGGTTGGAGAATGTCGAGCAGGATGGTCTCGTCGGCCCGCCCTTTCGTGGCGGCAATCAGCTCCGGGCCGGTCGACTTGCCGACGCCTTCGAGCAAATGACACGCCGAGCAATTGGCCAGGAAGACTGACTTCCCCCTGGCGGGATCGCGGGGCAACGAGAGCGCCGGCTGGTAGCGTGCCATCACGCCCTTGAGGTCGACCTCGGTTGCCAGGCGCGTGAGGATTGGCTCGGCCAGTTGACGGATCTCCGCATCAGGGTTGGCGCGCAATTGGTCCAACCGGAGTGGATCCAGGCCGAACCGGGGTACCTGGTCCTGGCGGATCGCTGTCAGCAAGGTCTTGATGCGCTCCTGGCGCTTGAACACGACCTCCAGGACGGCCGTTTGCAGCCGGGGAGAGTAGCCCGGCCAACCCGCGAACAGCAGGGCGACAACACCCGGGTCATCCGACCCGG
This sequence comes from uncultured Verrucomicrobiota bacterium, assembly GCA_964535555.1. Taxonomy (GTDB): domain Bacteria; phylum Verrucomicrobiota; class Verrucomicrobiia; order Limisphaerales; family J093; genus DSVZ01. The sequence continues at coordinate 51,529 of CAZHUS010000029.1, read as the reverse complement.
CGATCGCGTTCACCGCCGCGAGCTGCAGCTCCAGCGGTTGACTGGCGGTGAGCAGGTTGGTCGCCATCCGTTGCAGCACCGCAAAGGGGGCGCCGGCCAACGGGGCGATCGCCGCCAGACGCTCCGCGACAGGCAAGCCCGCGTTCGTTGCCGTTTCGCAGGCCTGTTCGAAGAGCGCCAGGAACTCGGGGGCTTGCGCCGAACCCAGGGTCCCGGCAAGAAGCAGGCTGGATTGGCGGACGGCGGCGAAGGGACTGGCGAGCAATCGACCGAGCGCGGCCACCGCCGCAGGATCGGTCAGACGCGGCGCCTCGCGGTGTTTCATGGCCTCGACGAGAGCGGCCAAGCCGCCCGTTTGAAACAACTCCGCGGCGTCTCCGCCGTAGCTCGCCACCACATGGAGCACCCGCGAGATCTCAGGCGGCTGTCGGCGCGCCCCGATCACGCCCACCAGCGACGTGGCCACGGCTTGCGCCTCCTCGTTGAGCCGGTACTTGTTGACCAGCGTCTGCAGCAATGGTTCGGCCGCGTCCGGAACGGAACTCACGATGGCGGTGCTTACCCAGGGGTCGCCGCCGAACCGATGGGCCAGGGCGGCCAGAGCGTCCAGGCGGCCTGCATCCCGCGTTTCGCCAAGGGTAAAGCCCAGCTGGATCCGCACCCTCGGATCGGGATCCTGCGTCATGGCCAGCACCTTGGCGAGGAGAGCGGGGGCGTGGTCCAGCCAGGGTTCGCTCAGCTCCAGGGCGTGACGGCGGACGCCAGGATCTGCATCGGCCAGAGCGGCCAGCAGAACGCCGGGACGCAACGCGTTCAACCCTTCGAGCGTGTGCAGGGCGTGCCATCGCCCCCGCGGTTCAGGGCCCAGTTCCACCAACCGCTCCAACTCAGGCGCGACGGACACCTCGGCGCGCTCAATGAGAAGGCGTTGCGCGGTCTGCCGACACCAGGCGTTGCTGTTCGAGAGCTCTTTCACGAGTACCCCGGGCTCGTCAAGTCGGTCCAAATCCCAGCCCTGCGCTCGGGGCCGGGGCGCGCCGGAGTTGTCGCGAGGTCCGTAGACGACGCGCCAGATGCGGCCCCGATCCCAACCGGCGATCAACCCATACTGTTGCTGTAAGTACCGCGGAATGGCCGAGTAGTCCTCAATGATCTCGCGATACATGTCCACGATGTAGAGGGCGCCGTCCGGCCCGCCGGCCAGGTTCACCGGCCGAAACCACTGCTCGCTTGAGGTGAGGAACTCGGCGTTCTCGATGGCCCGGATCGCCCGGTAGCGGGCGCCATGCCGCTCCAAGTGGCAGAGATGGACCAAATTGTAGGCGCACTCGCAGGAGAAGTGAGCGCCTTGATACGCCGGAGGAAACTGGCCGCCCCGATAGATGTGCGGGGCACACGCCGCCGTCACCAAGCCCATGTCGGCTTCCGCCGCTCCGTAGAACTTCACCCACTCCGGCTGCTGGCTGCGCTTCAGCCGCCACGGGTCGGGTGGCGCATTCGGAAACACGCGGGCCGGATGACCGTAGGCGCAGATGTTGTTCACCAGCGAGGGGGCGGCGAAATAGGGGTTGCGCGCCAGGTAGCGGTGCGCCAACGGAGCTACGTGGAGGGCGTGTTGCTGGTTGGAGATCAGGAAGCGATCATCCTCATCGCTCAACGCGAGGCCAAATCCGCCGGTGCTTCCCGAAACCGGCTCGAGGGCAGTCCCGTCCGCCTTGAAGCGGAAGCAGGTGTTCCCCAGTGGCACCGGATGCGCGAGGTGCGGCCCGCGAATCGTGCCGCCGCTATCCGCGCCGTTGGCGGCGTAAATCCAGTTGTCCAGACCCCACTGCGGATTGCTGATGCGCGTCCACATCTCTCCCACGCCGAACCCCGTGAACAGCGTTTCCCGCACGTCCGGCCGGCCATCGCCATCGCGGTCAGCCAGGTACACGATGTCCGGGGCGCAAAGGACGATCACCCCCGCGCGGGCGGGAACCAGGCCGTAGCAGGGTGGCAGGTTCGTGGCCCAGGGCGTCATGCGGTCCATCTGCCCATCCCCGTCGACATCCTCCAGGAGTTTGACTCTTCCATGCGACTCGTGTTCCGCCCGGTCGAGGATCTCCTTGGGCGCGAGAATCCGCCGAACTTCCCGGTCGAGTTCACCGGTCTTGTTCAGCTCCATCACGTCGTAGTGACCTTCGAGGTTATAGCCGTAGATCTCACAGACGAAGAGTCGTCCGCGTTCGTCGAAGGCCATTCCCACAGGGTCTGCCAGCATGGGTTCGCTGGCCACCAGTTCGATGCGGAAGCCGGGTGCCAGTTTGAAGCGCTTCAGACTCTCCTGCGGTGGGACCGGCAACGGGGCGTCGGCCGCGGGTTGGATATCGCTGCCCAGAACGATGCCGGAGAGCGCCGCCACGAGCATGCTCGCGCCGAACCAATGCGCGGGGACCTTCTCGGAGCGCCGTGGGAATTCCGTCCGACGACGGCAGGAACTGCGACTCATGCCGTGTTGATTCTGACGAACTCAACCTCGCAAGGCGAGCCGCGGCATCGTAACCGCTGCCTCCCGGGCTGCGCCTCGGTCCTCCGGTCCAGAATGCAGCAGCTGAGGGTCGCCTCCTTGGCCGCACTGGAAACTGACCTTTCGCCGGAGTGAACCTCTCGCCGGTGAGGGAACCGGGTTCGCCTGCCAGTCCTTGGTGATCTCGACGTGCTGTCCGCAAACGGCTTGCGCAGGCCCCGCACCTTGCCGATGATCGCCCCATGCATCCCCTTGGCAACGCCTTCTCTTCCACACCACTCACCCGACGCCAAGCCCTTCGCCTCGGGACCGCGCTCACGGCGGCAACCGTCTTACCCCGGGACTTGATCGGCGCCGAAGGCCGGCGGCGCGTTGTGGTCTGGTCCGAAGGCACCGCGCCGGCCGACAAGGTTTATCCCGAGGACATCAATGCGGCGATCGCGGCAGGCCTGAAGCAGCACCTCAAGGGCTGGGACATCGAGACGGCGAACCTCAACAGCCCCGAGCAGGGTTGCTCGGAGGACTCACTCAAGCGATGCGATGTCTTGATCTGGTGGGGACACAAGCGCCACGGCGAGGTGAAGAACGAGCACGTGGACCGGATCGTGCGCCGCGTGAAGGAGGAAGGGATGGGCTTCCTTTCGGTACACTCGTCGCATTTCGCCAAGCCCAACAAGCGGCTCATGGGCACCGCCTGCAGTTGGGCCGCCTACCAGAACGATGGCTGCCAGTGCCAGGTGACCGTGAAAGAAGCCGGGCATCCCATCGTCCAGGGCGTCGCGGACTTCCTGTTGCCGTGCATCGAACGGTACAGTGAGCCCTATGCCGTGCCGACTCCCGAGGCCGTCCCGCTCGCCGGCACCTACATCTATCCCGACGGGAAGCGCGAGCCGACCCGCCTGGGCCTGTGCTGGACCATCGGCCAGGGACGGATGTTCTACTTCGCGCCCGGGCACGAGACCTGCCGCGATTTCTACATGCCGGAGGTGCAGCGGATCTTTGCCAACGCTGTCGAATGGGCGGCCCCGAAGCGGTAGTCGAGAGTCGAGGGGGCTCTCGCGCTTTCCGCCCCGCACGAGGAACGGCATTGCCAGGACACCGTGCGCCAGGCGGGGCCGCAGTTCAGCGCCGACGGGACTTTGAGGGGGTAACCTGCTGGTGGGATCAGGGCTGACGAACGACGCCTAACCTCAGGCAGCGTCGGCTCGTTCGCGAGCATCGTGGGAGTCACCGAGGCTCGTCGGCCATGCGCCGTGGCCATGAACTCAAAGCGCCGGTAAACCGGACGCACTCCAAACGCTTCGCGCCGCTCCAAGGCACGTCCGGGGTCGCGAAGCGCCTGGAGTGCGGGGATTCATCCCCGCTTTTCGGGGCAGGTTCGTGGAAAGCCAGGCAACACCTCAGGCCACCTGCCCAGGTAACCCCGGCCCGACCGATCTGAAGACCGCATCACGATCAGCGGCTTGTCCGAATCGCCTCCCACGGTATGGTGTGAGCCTGATTCATGATCAACAGGCCATCGCCGTGGGATGATGCGAGCACCTTGCGCCTCCTGCTCGAAGGGACCGTCGCGGAGACCGGGACGGAGTTCTTCCGCGCGCTGGTGCGCAACCTGTCCGAGGCCCTCAATACGACGGGGGCCTGGGTGACCGAGTACGATGCCGCGGCCGGCAAACTCCGCGCCCTCGCGATGTGGCTCGACGGCCGGTATGTGGAGCATTACGAGTACACCATCAAGGACACACCCTGCGCGGCCGTGGTGGAGCAACGATCGTTGGTGCGGATCCCCGAGAAGGTCATCGAGCTCTATCCGGGGGACAACGACCTGAAGCCGCTGCACGCCGTCAGTTACCTGGGCGCACCCCTGCTGGACACCGAGGGTGAGGTGCTTGGGCATCTCTCGGTGCTCGATACCAAGCCGCTGCCCGAGGATCCACGCATGGTTTCGGTCTTCGAGATTTTCGCTGCCCGCGCCGCGGCGGAGCACCGCCGGCTGAAGATCGAACAGGAGTTGCGCCGCCGGGAGGAATCGCTTTCGCTGCTGCTGCAGAGTGCCCTGGATGGCATCGTGGTGCTGGGCCGGGATCTGGCCATCGAGCGGGTTAACCCCGCAGCCGAACGACTCTTTGGCTGCCGCGCCGAGGATCTCCTCGGCGAGCGGCTTGAAGATTTTCTGAGTGCCGAAAGCGCGGCCCGCGTGGAGGCGTTGACTCGAGAGCTCGAGGGCCGTCCGCCCGATCGACAACACCTCTGGCTGCCCCAGGATCTCACGGTGCGGCGGTGGGACCATTCGGTCTTCCCCGCGGAGGCGACGCTCTCCCGATTTGTGAGTCGTCACCAGACCTATCACACCTTGATCCTTCGCAATGCCGACGAGCGCGTTCAGGCGGAGCGACAGATTCGGCTCCTGACGCAGGAGACCGAGTACCTTCGCGAGGCCGTCCGCGAAATGCCCGGCCTCGGCGATCTTCTCGGTCGGAGCGCGCCCATGCAGGCCGTTTTCGATGCCATTCAGCGGGTGGCGCCGACCGACTCGACCGTGCTGATCACCGGCGAAACCGGCACCGGCAAGGAGCTGGTCGCCCGCTCGGTGCACCGCGCCAGCCCGCGCGCCGACCAGCCCCTGGTCCTGGTGAACTGTGCCGCCATCCCCGCGAACCTGATCGAGAGCGAGCTCTTCGGTCACGAGCGGGGCGCCTTTACCGGTGCGGTGACACGTCGTGAAGGTCGCTTCGCACTCGCCCACCGCGGGACGCTGTTTCTCGACGAGGTGGGGGAGCTCCCGCTGGAACTCCAGGCCAAGCTGTTGCGGGTCTTGCAGGAGGGCGAGTTCGAGCCGCTGGGCGGCACCAGGACCACCAAGGTCGACGTCCGCGTGATCGCCGCGACGCACCGCGATCTCCGTCGGATGGTGGCCGATCGCAAGTTCCGCGATGACCTGTACTTCCGGCTTCATGTCTTCCCCATTCACCTCCCTCCGCTACGGGAACGCGGCCGGGATGTGGAGCAACTGGCGGGCATCTTTCTGGAACGGTTCGCCCGGCGCATGGGCAAGCGCCTGGCGCCGTTGACGGCCGCCCAGCTCCAGCGACTGCATGAGCACGACTGGCCCGGCAACGTTCGCGAGCTCCAGAACGTCATCGAGCGCGCGATCATCCTGGCTTCGGACTCACAGCTCGAGCTGGACCGTGCCCTGAGCGGTGTGATCGGCAACGTGCCGGTATCGGGCGCTCCGGTTTCCGGTGCCACGCCGGAATCCCCGTCAGCCGCAGCGCGGGTTCTCACCGCTCGTGAGCTTGAGGAGTTCGAGCGGGCCAATCTCGTCCGCGCCTTGACCGCCTGCGGCGGCAAGGTTTCGGGCGAAGGCGGCGCCGCCCGGCTTCTGGGAATCCCGCCCACGACGTTGGCTTCGCGCCTCAAGGTCCTCGGGCTCGTGCGCGGACGCCAAGGCGCGTCGGACTGACCGCCTCCCGAAATCTCGTAATCAGCGCGACGAAATACCGTGATTCACGGATCTTCGTGAGCCCGCCACGCCGGCCGGATCAACGTAACCCGTTGTGGATGGGCCTCCTCTTACTCAGGCGCCGCGCTGGCATGCTGCCAGCAATCACCCCTGGCGTCCGCGCCGGAAGCGTTCCGGAGGCGGCAACTGAAAGCAAAACCGCAGCATTCGAATATTGCCATCATGAGCACCACGAGAACGGCCACGCAGGACATCATCCGCAACGGCGTCAATGTCACCAAACTGGGTCAGACCATCCACGCCCTCAAAAGCGACCCGAGCCTGGCTGACTTCAAGTTCCGGGCCCGTAACCAGTGGGACACGGGAGGACATAACGTCGCGACGGTCGACAGCTTTCGGGGCGCAGGCGAGGAGATGCGACACAAGCAAGCGTTCACCATGCACGCCGACGAACCGCCCGTCCTCCTGGGCGAGGACAACGGCGCCAATCCCGTCGAGTTCGTCCTGGCAGGTCTCTCAGGATGCATGACCACCACGCTCGCCTACCACGCCGCGGGACGTGGCCTGAAAATCGATTCCATCCAGAGCGAGTTCGAAGGCGACATTGACCTGCAGGGACTGCTGGACATCAACCCGAACGTCCGCTCCGGCTACCGCGAGATCCGGGTGAAGTTCAAGGTCAAGGGTGACGTGGATGAGGCCACGGTGCAGGAGTTGGTCCGCAAGTCGCCGGTCTTCGACACACTGGCGAACCCGGTCGCCATCAAGATCGCCGTCGAGAAGGTGTAGACGAAGCCATCCGAAAACCGCGGGGCCATGCGGGCGGCCCTTCGGCACGCGGAGCGAGGCGTCAGGCTCTCTGGCGCCTCGCTCGGCAATGGTTTGCAACCGGCCTGGCCACGAGCGTGGCGGCAGGCGGGTGAGCGCGCTTCAGGGCTTGGTCAGCTCGAACGTGTCGAACAGGCGCCCCTCCAGATCGTACGCCTTGAACTGGATGGTCCGGTCGTGCACCGCCGCGAAACAGTAATGGTGCCCGCGCTGCACGTGCACGGTGAACCAGGCCCGCTGGGGCGCGGCTTGCTCGAGCCCCCCGCCACCGCCGCCCGAGACGATGTACCGGACGCCTTTCCGCTGGTTGATCGTCATTTGCAGAATCGGCCAGGTGCGTTCGTAGCTGTGGATGTGGCCCGCGAAGGCGATGTCCACGCCGTGCTTCTCGTAAAGCGGCACCAACCGTCTCACGTTGCTGTCGCCAAACGTGTATCCATGCCCCGGCTTGCCCTTCCATTGATCGCCGTAGTCGTCTTCATCCGAGCTGAAGCACGGATGGTGGTGGGCGGTGAACTTCCACGTCGCCGTGGATTCGCCCATGACGCGATCGAGCCACTGGTACTGCTCGCTCCCCGGACCACAGTCCTTGTTCGAGTCGATCATGAAGAACTGCGCGTTGCCGAACCTGAACGTGTAGCAGTACTCGGGGGCGGGCAGGCTGAAGTAATCGTAGTACCAGTGGGCGTTCTTCTCGTGATTCCCGATCACCGGGAACACCGGCACGTGAGCGAGCAGGCGTGAGCACGGTTCGAACAGGTCGAAGACCCACTGCTGTTTCGCGTGGCCGTCATCCACAACGTCGCCGCAGTGCAGCATGAAGTTCGGCCGCAGCGCGAAAATCCCCTCCGCGCAACGGCGCGTCACCTCCGGGTTGCGCTGGGTATCTCCCAGGATGCCGAAAGCCCATGGTGTCTCCGCGTCGGGCGCGGTCTGGAACGTGGCGATGTCGCTTCGCGCCAGGTGACCTTCGGCGTCCTCGCAGGTGACCCGATAGAAATACCGGGTGTACGGTTTCAGATCCCGCAGCGTGACTTCCGAGATCAAGGCGGGAGCCGGCGTGGACGCCTGCAGGTTCAAGGGCTGAACCTCACCATACTCGACGGTGACCTTCGACGGTTTGTCGGTTTCGCAAACCACCGTCATGGAATCCCGGGTCCCAAACTGCAGGAAAGGCCTCACGACGAATTGGAGGTCGCGATTGATCGAGGAGCGGTAGGCCAGCAACGGGGCATTTTTCTCGCCGATGTCGCGGATCTCTCCCGGACTCATGACGCGTCCGTACACCTTCACCTCGAACAGGGCGCCATCGAGCGGATGCAGTTCGTTGTCGTCCGCAAACGCGCCCGCCACGTAGCGTCCTCGATCGGGGTACAGGATGTCGCCCGACTGGGCGGTGGACTCGCCGTCGGGTTTGCCATCCACGTACAGCCGCATGGTGACGCCATCGTAGGTGGCGACGACGTGGTGCCAGCGACCGGTCTCGATGGCCGTCCGCCCCGCGAGCCTGGTCAAATTACCGTTGCCGTCATCGGCGCCGGTGGTGGAGAGGGTGAGGGTGAACGCCCGGCGATCGTAGCCCAAAGCCCAGCCCTTCTCGAAGTCGCCGTTGTCCTGGATGAACCCGATGATCCCGCCGTCGGGATGGGTTTCGTTCACGACCACCCAGGCTGCCACGGAGAATTCCTTTGCGGGCAGGCCGGGCTCGGCTTGGGCGCGGTCCGGGGCGATCAGCAGCCAGTCGGTGAAGCCGTTGAGCAGGAGAGCTTGTGCGGGGCCGATGTTGGCGAGCTTGGGATTCCCTTGCACCGCTGCCGTAAACCGATGGGTCAGGTCGGGCCAGAGCTGCTTCTCGAGCGGATGCACCCCGGTGGCGAAGTGCACCAGCAAGCGCTCCTCGATCTTGTCAGGGTGAGCGACCGCGCTGCCGGTGACGGTGAGAAGCAGGAAGGCCGCGGCGACGCGGCGGTATCGAGCGGGCAAGGCAGGTTGGGACAGCATGGGGCGGAAAAGATTCACGATAGGAGTTGGTTGGCAAGTCGGTTGTTCTGGCGAGGCTCTGAGCTTCGGACTCGCCCGGCCGCGAGCGGTTTGACCCGTCGTACGAACCGGAGAAAGAGCCCGGCGCCTGTGAGCGTCGTGCGCCCGCAGGCGCCGGGGTAACCGGACCATGCCGGCGGCCTGGCCGCCGATGTGGATTTACTGCTTCACCCGGAAGAACCGGGCTGCGCCATCGACGGCGGTCTCGTAAGGGCTGGCCGCGCCGGCCTGGTCGGTCCAGGGACCGCTGACTTCGGTGGCGGACTGAAGCGTGCCGCCGCCGGTCCACTCGACCTTGACGCGGTTGTTCGCCGCGCGGGAGGCGGTGAGGGTTGCGGCGGTGCCTCCCGTCGTATCACTCACCACGAGGATGTTGTCGACGGCCCACCACCAGTTGTTCGCGGCGTCAAAATACCCGAACTTGAGTACGAGGCTTTGGGCCCCGGCCGGATTGGCCAGCGGAATGACCAGGCGGTCGGCCGTTGAGCTGTCGTCCTTGTAGGACGGGCTGGTCGGGCTCGATTCGAAACGAAGCACTTCGACGGGCGTTCCGTTGTCGTAGGTGGCGGTGATGTTGGCCACCTGGTTCGGCTCGGGTCTCCAACTCGAACTGAAGACGAGGTAGACGGAGTTCGCGGCGGCGCCTCCGAGCGGGATCGAGGGCGTGCTCAGGTAGGTGTTGTAGGTACCGGCCGGGTGGCTCCGGTCGTCGTATTCGTCGCTGTCGGCGATCGCCACGACATTGGTGCCCGTGGAGAACTGCGAACGACGTTGATCATCGACGCTGGCCCACCATTGCCGCTTGGCGAAGCTCCACCCCGCCCATTCCGTCACGCCGTCGTTGTCCGGGTCGCCCGCACCGGGAACACCGGTGTCGTCGAGCGTCCAGCCTTGAGGCGGTGTCTTGGTCCAAACGGGGCCGTCGGCGGGTGCCGTCTCATCCACCGGCGCGCCCAAGGTGACGCTTTCGAAGTCCTCGGAGAACTTCACGGTGGAAGCGGGGCCGGGGAGCACGGTCAGCAGGGCGCTGTTGCTTTCGGTCTTGCCGGCGCTGTTGCTGACTTCGGCGAGATACTGGCCATTGTCGCCAAGCGCGGCCGCGGCGATCTGGAGGGTGTCCGTGGTGGCACCGGCGATCGCGGCCTTCGCGCCGTTCACCAGGCGATACCATTGGTACGTGAGGGTGCCGCTTCCGGAAGCGGTGATCTTCATGCTCGCGGGCTGGCCCGCCGTGACCGTCGACTTTGCGGGTTGGGCGCTGATGATCGGCGGGGAGGCGCCGGCATCGAGGAGGACGTTGTCGATGGCCCACCACCAGTCGTTGGCCGCTTCGTGCATTTCGAACGAGATCACGGCCTTCTGGGCCCCGGCCGGGTTGTTCAACGGCAGGGTGATCGTCTCGTTCTGGGAGTCGGGCTTGAAGGTCGGACTGCCGTCTTTCGAGTCCCACTTGAGCAGTTGGACCGGCTCGGCATTGTCGAACTTCACGGTGACGATCGCGGTCTGGTTGTTGATCGCCTCGCCGTTGGGGCCGACGGGGAACTTGCTGGTGTTGGCATCATCCACGCCTTCCGGGCGCCAGCTCGAGGAGAACTTGAGGAACAAGGTGCCCGGGGCAACGCCCGTCAGCGGAATCTCCGGCGTTTTGAAGTACGAGAAGAACAGGCTGACGGCGTGGCCGGTGTCGTCCCATTCGTCCGGGTCGGCCACGGCGACGATGTTCTTGCCGAGGGCGAATTGATCCCGGGTCTGGTTGTCCTTGGCGACCCACCAGTCCTTGTTGACGAAGCTCCAGCCCGCGAACTCGGTGATGCCGTCGCCGTCCGCGTACCCGTCGCCATCGGCATCGGGGTTGTTCTCGCTGATGATCGTGGCCGGGAAGTCGGAGTTGTCGATGCTCCAACCTTGAGGGGGCGAATGCGTCCAGGCGCTGTCATTGGCGGTGTCGTCCCGGGTCGGGAGCAAGGTGAGATGGTCGAAGTCCTCGAACAGGACCGGCACGCGGAACGAGTGCGTGAGGCTCTTGGCGCCGGCCACGCTGTCGGTGTAGGTGACCACGAGGGTGTGATCGCTCTGCGCCGCGAAGCCGGGACCGACGACCTTGACCGTGTAAACGACGCCGTCCTGGGTGACCACCGGCGTCTGCGCGACCCCATCGAGGGTGAGGGTCCAGTTGCTGAGCGTGCTGTTGCCACCGTTGACCACCACGCCCACGTCCGTCGTGCGGCCGGCGTACTCCCCGGCGGGAATCCACGTCTCGACAAAGGACGGAACGGCGGGGAGTTGTTGGGGGATCCCCGTGGACTGCGCCCCGCCCAGCGCGGCGATTTGCGCGGTCGTGAGCACTTCGTCCCGGAGCTGGATGCTGTTCACGAAGCCCGGAGCGGCTTCGCCGTCGTTGTCGGTGAAGAGCACCGCCCAGGCGTTCGGGGTCAGGGCCCAACGGCCTTCAAGTCCGCCGGCGTTCTGGGTGCCCACAAGGGCCCCGTTGATGTACTTGCTGATGCGGTTCACTCCGGCGCTCTGATCGACGGTGAAGGCGATCCGGTGCCACCCGTTGGTGGTGACCTGACCTGCGTACTGACCGCTGATGCCAAGGCCGTTGGCGTTGTTGACGAAGAGGTCGGAGTCCTCCGTGAGTCCGCCATCGATTTCGATGAGGGCCCGCCATTTCTTGTCCGAAGCCGGCGGGTAGTACAGGTCCATGATAAGGGTGTACTGGTTGATCAACTGCCCTCCGCCATTGCTGATGTTGGGCGTGTACATCGTGTAGCCTTCGGGATTGGTGAGGGCGCCAAAGCCCATCACTTTCGCCGGCTGACCTCCGATGTCAGGCAGCCCGAGCGCGGTCGTCGTTCCGAAGCGCGTCTGCTGCTGCGTAACCATGCCGGCGCCGTCGTTGTACTCGAGCGCCTGGCCGGCGGTGGCAGCGAGGTTTCCGTTCTCGAAGTCCCACTGCCCGACGACGCCGGCCTGGCCGGAAGTCCCGCTGCAGAGCAGCAGGCCGGCCACGGCAGCCGTCAGGGCCGTGGGGAGGTTCGGGGGTGTTCGATCTTTGTTCATGGGATGCGACTTGTCTTGGTTCATGTTGAGCTGAGAACAGGACTGCGAAGGAAAGCGGTCAGGCCCGGGGCCCGGACTGCGGAGGCCGCGGCGGGTCATTTGTCCGCGCGCTGGACCTGCTGGAGTTGCGCGGCCTGGGCATCGCCCGCGGCGGCGGCATCCGCCACCTGCGTGTTGACGGCGATCAGGCAGCGGGCGACTTCGTTTCGCTGCCGCGCGGTCAAGGCTGGTTCGCCGGCCAGGGCCTCGAGCCCCACGGAAGCGCTCGCCCACTCCTTCGCCTGGACCGAGGCGACGACGGCATCCGCCGAGGCGCGAATCGCCCCGGCGGCGTCGCGGAAGGCCTCGGTGAGGACGTGGGGGATCTCGGCGACGCCGACGGGGGCGGGAGGTTTGGCGGGGTCACAACCGGCGACCAGCCAGACCAGCCCGAGCGCAGCCAGGCCGACGAAACGATGAAATAGGGACTTCATTTTTCGGGAAGGGAAAGGCGTCCGCGGCCGGGTCATTCACCCGTGTACCACTTGTAGTCCACGCCCCGGGTGACGGTGGTGAACTTGATGCCCGAGACGTGCCCCGGGACCCAGAGCGTGTTGCACAACTGGCGGTGCCGGTACCACTCGAACTCCATCCGGATGCCCGGGTACAACCCCGCCAGTCCCACGCGCCATTGGGTGAGGATCTCACGCTGATTCGGCCAGAGCCCGATGCTGTCGTCCGGCCCTTCCATGCGTTGCTCGGCGGAGTCCTGGGCAAAGATGGTGTTGGCGGGATTGGCGAACGAGCTGAGCTTGCGCGGACCGGGAAGACGTTCGGCGGGATTCCGAGGGTCAGGAGGCTGCCCGATGTACGAGTTGATGCCGTAGGTCGAATCGAGCCAGAACGCGTGCGGGAAGCTCTTGCCCTCCTCGCGCCACTCATCCACGACGCGGGCGCTGGGACAACGGTAGATCTCCTTCGCGCCTCCGAAGTAATCGATATAGGCGATGCCCCAGTAGGCTTCCGGATCGTCCGGCGCCAGGCGGGCGGTCGTGCGGGGATTCCGGGTCCATTGGCCGTGATTCGGGATCGAGCCACCCACGTTGAAGAACATGTCGCGGAAATCGTCGGCATACATGGTCATGCCGATCGAGATCTGGCGGAGATTGTTCTGGCACTTGGCCTGGCGGCCCTTTTCCTTGGCCCCGGCCAGCGCCGGAAGGAGCATCCCGGCCAGGATCGCGATGATCGCGATCACCACGAGCAGTTCGATCAGGGTGAAACCGGGTGCGGGCGGCTGCGGTTGGTGGCGGGGTGACGGCGTCGAGGTTGGCGAACGATCTTGGGGACCAACGCTTGGGCGACGGGAGGGGAGTGGATTCAGGACGCTTCGGTACAGGTTCATCGGATTCGCTTCGGGGTCGCGAGGTGAAATGCGACCCCCGAGCCTACGCAAAGCGAGGACGGACCTGACAGTTACAAGGGGATGAACTCGGTGACGTTTGCGTGACCCCGCCCGGGAAGCCCGGCGTGCGTCCGGTTTGCCGGCGCGTTGGTTCGCGGTCCCCATGCGCTTTCAAGACCAAGCTCACCAACCACAACCACGCATATCCCGGCTCTCCAGGAGGTCAGTTTGAGGGCTGCGACCTGTCCCTGTCGGACTTGCTCCGTGGCCATGAACCGGTGAGGAGCGCGGGCTTCAGCCCGCCGGGACGTTCCTGCGCCGGCGTGGCTTCCTGCGGACTGAAGTCCGCGCTCCGGGGGAGGCTCGTAGGAAGACCCGCCGGGCGCTGACGCTGCGGCCCTGTGGTCAGAGCAGCGGCTCCGGCAGCAGCTCCACATCGAAGCGGACCAGGAACCGCGTGGGAAAGCCGGGAGGCGGGGTTCTGCCCAGAGATCTCGTGGACGCGACGGCCTTGAGTACCGATTCATCCCAACGGCGGTCGCCGGAACTCCGCTTGAGTTCGTGTTGCTCGAGTTGGCCCGTTTGGCTGACGGCAACCTCGACCTCCGCGGCCAGGCCCGGGTCATTCGGCGTCTCGGGCCGCATCCACCGATTGCGGAGCGTCATTTCGAGGTACCCCTTGTACTCCTCGATGGCGTTCGGCGCGGCGTCCGCGGCACCCAAGTCGCCCAGCGTCAGGACGGGGATCTCTGCGGGCGGGGGCGCCGTGGTCTCGACGTAAGCAGGGGGCGGCGGTGCCGCAGGGCGGGGCAGGTCCGCCGGTCGGGTCGCTTGCGCCGGTCGGTTGACGGTGGCTTCGGATTTGGGCTCGGCGGGCCGGGACTCCTCCTTTTTGGGTTCATCCGGCTTCTTCTCCTTGGGCACGAGCACGACCGTCAGGCTCTGAAGCCCCTTGCCCATCATGCCTTCGCGGGCGGCCCAGAATGCGCCCAGGGCGAAGAGCGCCACGTGGAAGGCGATGGAGATCGAGAGGTTGACCTTGGCGGAGTTGCGTTTCCGCCGGCTGGCATGGCGATGCTCGAGGGCTTCCATGGAATCAACTTTCGGGGAGTTTCAGGGTGGCGAGGTTTGGACGATCCGCGGCGAGGCCGACCTTGGTGATGTTGGCCCGCTGGAGCGCGTCCATCACGTTGACGACAGTCTGGTAGATGGCGGCGCCGTCGCTATAGACGACCACGATCGTGTTGGTGTCCCGGCCGAGGTGGTTGAGTTCGGTGCGGAGCGACGTCAGGTCGCGGACCTGGCCGTCGAGCCAGATGCGGTTGTCGGCCTCCACCGTGATCAACCTGGGCAGACGGGACACGGTCCTGGGTCCGGCGCCGGGCGCAGGCAGGTTGAGGTCCAGGTCATTCACCATGGGGGCGGTGGTAATGATGAAGATGACCAGGAGCACGAAGACCAGGTCCATGAGCGGCGTGAGGTTGAGCTCATGCATCGTGCTGTGATGCGACTTGGAGAACTTCTTGAGGGGCATGAGTGCGGCGCGGGTTCAGTTCAGGGCGCGACGGCGGGGCCCAAGGGTTCGGTGGCCAGGCTGACCTTGAAGACGTTGGCGAGTTTGAGGGTTTCGAGCACCTGCTGGGCGTGGGCATAGGGTAGGTCGCTGTCGGCCCGGAGGATGATGCTGAGGTCTGGATCGGTCTGCCGCAGCGCAATCACGGCGTCCAGCAGGCTGTTCAGATCCACGGGCTTCATGTTCAGGAAGACCTCGCCACGGCGGTCGATGCTGACGTAGTTCGGCTTGCGGGGCGGGTCCTTGGGACGGCTGGTGGATGTAGGCAGGTTGAGGTCCTTGTCCTGGACGAGAGGCGTGGTGGTGATGACGAAGATCACCAACAACACGAAGCCGAGATCGAGCAGGGGCGTGATGTTGATCTCGCTGAGAGTCGTGTGATGCGATTTCGAGAAGCGTTTCATCGCCGGCGCGCTGAGGTTGCGGCTCAACTGCCCATTTGGGGCTGGGTGGCGGCGAGCAGCGAAGCGCCCGGGGAGGGCCTGGCGCTTGACGCGGTCGCCGCCGCGGCTTCGGGAGGTGTGCTCTCGGTTTCACGCTGGACGCGCGCATCGACGAACGTGTGTTCCAGGTGCGTGGCAAACTCGGAGGCGTAATCATCCAATTGCTGAGTGAGCGCACGAATCTGCGTGACCATGAAGTTGTAGGCGAACATGGCGGGGATCGCGACGAGCAAACCGATGACGGTGGCGATGAGGGCACCGGCCACCCCGGGCGCCATGGCAGTGAGCGACGCGGCATTCGCCCGGGCCACGCCGGAGAAGGTCTCCATGACACCCCAGACGGTGCCCAGCAACCCAATGAACGGCCCTCCGGCGACGGCCGTCGAGAGGATGATCATGCCCCGCTCGAGGCCGATTCCCTCCGCGCTCACGGTGCGTTCGATGGCCACTTGCACGTAATCGTAGGCCGAGGGAGCGATCTTGGTTGCGCCGGATCCCTCGACCGGGTCCTTCCCGAGGTGATAACTGATCTCTTCAGATCCCGTCAGGTAGACCTCGTACGCGGGTGCGCCCTCGAAGGTCTTCTGCTCACGAAACAACGTGAGCGGTTCACGCGCCTGCCGATATGCGGCCAGAAAGCGCCGCGTGGCCCGGCGGGCGCGATACAACTGCCTGGCCTTGGTGATGATGACCGTCCAGCTTACGAGCGAAACGATGGCGAGGAGGCCAATGGTGACCTTGCCCTCCAAGGTGGCCTTCTCGAAGGCGAATTGGAGGGCGCTGGCGAACAGAGGGATGAACATGGTTTCCATGGAGCTCGTGGGGCTTGGATCAAGGGTTGAACGAGGGCGGAGGGAGAACTCAGCGGTGGGGCCGGCGGCCACGTGCCGGCCACCCCCGGGCAACCACCCGCTCGGCGAGCCGCGCTTCGCGGCCGGTGAGATGGGAGGGTTTTCATGCGGGTGGCCGGGCGCGTGGTTCAGAACTGCAGCCCGACGCTGAAATGCGCCCGCCAACTGCCGGCGGCGGTGCGGACGATGTCGAGGCTCTCGGCACTGACCGTGGAACTGGTATGGAGTGCGATCGCCAGGGCGCTGCGGAAATCGAAGCGATTGCCGATGTTCCCGCTGAAGGCGAAACCCGCACCCCAAAGGGCCGGAAGCTCGGGTTCCCAGGTGCGACTCGGTTGTCCGGCCTGCTCAATCACCACGCGGCGGTCGACGAGGTGGGCCTCGCCATATTCCATGAAGGCCGAGGCGCGGACGCGGAACGGCATCCGGTTGTCCACCAAGCCGAGATCCCAGGTGGGAGTGCGGGGCTCGATCGAAACCCGCCAGCCGGTGTCGCCGTACTGCTCGCCTTCGTGGTAGCCCCGGATGGTGTTGACGCCGCCCAGGGCGAACTGCTCGTTGCTGATCAGGGCGCCGTTGGCCCACTGGCCATCCGCGCGCAGCATCACGCTCCACTGCCGTCCGAGTGGTTGCTCGCGTCCGAGGCCCGCGGTCAGGGCGCACCAGGATGCGCCGGCCTCGCGGGAGCCGCTCACCGCGGCAAAGGCGTCGTCGTTCGAGAAGGGTGGCAACGGCAGGTTGACGTTCGCCGCGGTGTAGAAGGTCACGTTCCCGGCCGGGTCGGGACGGACCGCATCCCAGCGGAGCGCCAGCGGCAGATAGGAGAGGCTGGCCCCTTTGGGCTCGTTGGGATTGCGGATGACGCTCTCGCGGATTTCGGGCGGGTCGCCGGGGTTGGGGCCGGGGATGATCGAGCGGGTGACGAAGAGGTTCGTGTTGAACGCCGTCAGTTCGTATTGCTTGAGGTCCAGCCCGGCCTGCAGCGTGGAACGGATGGCGTGCCACTCGGGCAACGGCCAACTGACGCGGGCGCCGACCGATTCGTTCAGCGT
Source organism: uncultured Verrucomicrobiota bacterium (assembly GCA_964535555.1). Taxonomy (GTDB): domain Bacteria; phylum Verrucomicrobiota; class Verrucomicrobiia; order Limisphaerales; family J093; genus DSVZ01. Next base: position 34,326 of record CAZHUS010000029.1, on the reverse strand, counting down.
GAGGCTGCGTGCCGTGTCGTAGCCATAGATGGTGGTGACGAGGTTGGAAACGTACGTCGTGGGAGGCGTCTGGCTGACGTCGCTATCGGAACTCGAGCGCGAGCCGAACACCGTGAGGACGGGACGCCTGCCGGGGGGCGGGAGCCGGAATTGGCGCGTGGCTTCGTCGTAACCGAACGCGCCCGGCTGCGCGCCGAGTTGGTCGGGAAGCGACGTGAGTTGGCCGAGGGGCATCCGGTAGAAGGCGCTGTAGCTGGCGATGAGGGGCCAGTCGAGCGCCCAATCAGGCTCGTCGAGCTTGTAAGCGGCCGGGGCGAAGCTGTACTGGAGCCCCGCCGAGTGCTCGCGCTGCCAGAGGTTGTCATACTGGATGGAGGAGTTCAGCCGGAGGTCCGGCGTGCCCGGCGTGTTCTGGTTGTTGAGTTCGAGGCGGCCGTGCAAAGGCAGTCGGTCTTTGATCTTCAACACCATCCGGCTCTCGCCCGGGTTCGCGCCGGGTTGGATCTCGGGGTAGATCTGGCGGTCCCGATTCGCGTTGGCGCGATCCAGTTCGGCCTGGAGCAGCTTGCCGTTGAGAACCGACGGCGTGGTGAGTCCTGGCAACGCGCGACGGACGTTGTTGCTGCTGAAGAACCGGTTGCCGGTGATTTGGACTTCCGTCAGCAGGCCTTCAAGAACGCGAAGCGTGACCAGGCCGTTCGTCAACTGCTGCGGCGGCAGGCTGACCTTCACGGTGACGTATCCCCGTTCCCGATAAGCGGTGGTGAGCGCGGCGACGGCCTGGCGCAGGGTTGGTAGTTCCGCTTCCGAGGTCATGTAGGGCCGCAGACTGGTGGCCATCGCCTCGTCGGAAAGCAGCGTGTTGCCTTCGACGCGGTAGCCGCGGACGTCGAACCGGCGCGGCGAATCGGCCTTGGCTGCCGGGGCAGCGCCGTGGGCCGCGCCGGCGGGTTGTGCGAAAGCGGGCAGGACGGCGCCAAGCGACAATCCCAGCGTGGTGAGCAGCCGTCCCGGCTCCGGGGCTGCGCCCTGGCGGACATGCGGGCCGCGATTTCTGGCCCGGGACGCCGAAGGGGTTGGTTCGAAGCGGCGCTTGAACAGGCGGTTGAACAAGCCGGGGTTTCGGTAGCCGCGGTCGTGCGTGATCGAGATCACTGTGTAACTGGCAGGTTCCTTGCCCGAGTGCGAACCGGGCTCCCCGGCGTCCCGACTTTCCTCGGACAACGTGAACGGATCATCTCAAGGTCATTGTGAGAAGTCCTGACGCCGTCGGCTCTCACCGAGCGGACACCGGTTCACACCCAGGCGACCTGATCCAACCGGTGGCATCCAATGGCCGAACCTCCTGTGGTCGAGCCGCTCCGCGAGTCCGAGCAGCTCGGACCTCTGCCGGGATCAGGAAGGGCGTCACCGCGATTTGACCTGGCGCGTGACCGCAAATCCACCGCCGAGCCTGGCGTTCGAGGACGGCAGGGCTGGTGGTTCATCTTCAGCCGTACGAGGCCGGGGACAACGGGAAAAGTCGCCAAGGACTCTGGCTTGTCACGCATTCGTCACCGAACCGACGCGGCACGGTGACTTGAGCCGGGGACGCTCTTGGCGACGTGCGGTTCATCCTGAGACGAACCGCGGACGTCCTACGACCGGTGCCCGTTCCAGTCCCAACCTTGATCAGTCACCCCGTCCAGCGGCCGCGGGTGCTGCTCGCCGCCGCACCGGAAATGCAGCAGTACCTGCGTCGCGAGTTTACCGTAGCCGGCTACCACCTGGAACCCGTTGGCTCGTGGCAGGAGGCGTTTACGCGGCTGCGTTCTCGTCGGCCCGACGTCTTGATCGCCGCCGCTTCGCTCGACGATGGTCCGGTCGAGGACCGTTGCCGGCAACTGCGACTGCAGTTTCCGGAATCGCCTTTGCCCCTGCTCGTGCTCGGGCCCTCCTCGGCGGCGGAGGATCGCGAACGCTGGCTCGAGGCCGGAGCCGACGACGCCATCACCTCCTCCTTCAACGCCCGAGAAGCCTTGCTCCGGGTCCGCTCGCTGCTCCGTCAGATCCTGGCCGCGTCGGCCTCACGTCCCATCATCTGTGCCGGCCTGCTGCGGCTCGACCTCGAGGCGTGTCGGGTCTCGGTGGGGAACCGGGAAATCCACCTCACCGCGGCCGAGTTCAATTTCCTGACGGAGCTGGCCCGGCAAGGCGGCAAGGTGTGTTCCCGGGAGCAGCTCCTGCAGCAGTTGTGGACGCGGGACCACAGCGTGAGTGTTCGCGTGGTGGACACGTTGGTCCGCCGAGTGCGGCGGAAGCTGGGACACGCGCGGGGCTGGATCCGGACGGTTCGCGGCTTCGGCTACTGCCTCGGGGCGCCGACGGAAATCAAGCCATCGGATGTGAGTTGAGCTGCCCCGTGCGAAGCGTCGGGTGGCGATTCCGCTGAACCCCGTCGTCGGTGGCTGCCACTACGGCGCCGAGGAGTTCTCACCCGGAATGCCCTGGGCCAATCGGGCGCGGATCGCGGTCCCGTCCAGCAGGACCTGTCTGCCGGCGTCGGAAATCCACAACTCCATGTCGGGACGCTTGGCCAGCTTGCGGCAGGCGCTTTCGAGGGCTGCTTCCAAGGTGTCGTAGCTGGTCACGCACCGCGCTTCGCCCTGGCGATAGTGCAGGCGGAAGGGATCCGCGGCGGATGACGCGTTCGAGTCGTTCGAGCTCATACTCATCCGCCGCCCTCGGGTTTGGCGGGCGGGGGCTTTCCTCCGGTTTCATCCAACCGTTTGTGGATGGCCGCCAGGCCGCGGATCACCTGGTTGAAACCTCGTTGAAGCGAGAAGAACACCGCCATCAGCCAGAATACAGCGAGGAGCAGGAGGATGTCCGTGATCAGGTCAGCCATAGCTCAGGTGCCTCGAGCTCGCTGCAGGCCGCGAGCGAAGAGTAAGCGACGTACATGCCGCAATCCGGCGGCTGCCTCAAGGCGCGATTTGTTACGATTGTGTGGCACACCGGGGCTGCGTCTCGACCCGGTCCCCGCCACGTCCGCCGGCGGACCTTCGGATCCCGCCGTTCCGTCCCGGCGGGGATCCACGCCGCCCGGGAGTTGCACGCTTGTTACCTCTCCTCCATCCGATTGTGGCAGATGGGGTCCACGCTCGATCCCAGGCGAGCGGCGCCGGTTGGGAGCACGCTCCCAACTCGAAACGAGTGCCTTGTGGCGGGAATCGTATTCAGTCTGTCGGGCGAAGGTCGCGGCCACGCAACGCGAGTGCGCACCCTCGTCGAGGCCCTTCGTGAAGAGCACGAGATCACGGTGCTCGCCCCGGGTGATGCCTTTGCCTTCCTTGCGCCGCTGTACCGTGAGAGCGACGTCCGGGTCCGGGAGATCACCGGGCTGCGCTTTCGGTATCGCGAGAGTGGCCGGCTCGATACCGGGGGAACGCTGGTGGGAGCGGCCCACTATTGCCGTCGTCTCCCCGGTCTTGTCCGTGAGGTTGAGGCCATCCTGACCCGGGAGGCACCGGAGCTGGCGGTCGTGGACTTCGAACCCACCCTCCCGCGCGCGGCGTGGCGTTGCGGGGTACCGGTGCTCAGCGTCTCGCACCAGCACTTCCTGTTGGCCTATGACCTGCGCTGCCTGCCCTGGAGCCTGCGCTGGCACGTCGCCTACATGCGTTGGATCGTGTGGGCCTACGGCTCGAACCAGGCCCATTCCGTGGTCTCGTCCTTTTACTTCCCGCCTTTGCGGCCTGGCTGCCGGGATGTCACGCAGGTGGGGGTCTTGTTGCGTCCGGAGCTGCGGCGCACGGTTCCGGAGCGGGGTGACTACCTCGTAGCCTACCTGCGTCGGTTTGCGCCGTCGCAAGCGCTCGCGGCCCTCGAGGCGTGCCGGCATCCGGTCCGCGTCTACGGTCTGGGCGAGCGTGCGTCCCGGGGTCGGCTCACGTTTCACGCGGTCAGCGAGCAGGGTTTCATCGAGGATCTCGCGGGCTGCGCTGGGCTGGTGGCGACGGCCGGCAACCAGCTCGTGGGGGAGGCGTTGTTCCTGGGCAAGCCGTGCTTTGTCATGCCCGAGGCAGGGAACTTCGAGCAGTTCATGAACGCCCACTTTCTCGGGAAGACAGGCGCGGGTTGCTGGATGCGACTTGACCGGGTGGTGCCGGAGGCGCTCCAGCAGTTCGAGCAGGACCTGGACCGTTACGCCGCCCGGATCGAACGAAGGCGTCTGGATGGCCTCCCCGCGACGCTCCGCGTCATCGAGCAGTTCCTGCCGGCTACCCATGAACCGCAGCCAGGCAGGGCGGGCCCTCCGCTGCCCGCCGATGCGGCGCACCAGGGACGGCGCGTCCTGCCTGGGCTGGATCCATTCCCGAGCCGGCTGCGTCGCTACCGACCAACCTCCATGCCTGAAGAACCCCTGACTCCGCGAATCCCAGGTGCCGCTCAGGCGCCGCGCCTCCTGCCATGACCACTCGTTTCCCTGGTCGACTGCTTTCGGGCTTTCACCAGTTCTGTTTCGGTGCGATGCACCAGAACCGGCTCCTTTACAACGCTTGTTGGGAGGACCCACGCCTCGACCGTCAGCTCTTCCAAATCCAGCCCGACAGCCGGGTCCTGGTGATCACCAGCGCCGGATGCAACGCGCTGGACTATCTCCTGGACGATCCGGCCGAAGTGGTGGCCGTCGATGTGAACCCACGCCAGAATGCGCTCCTCGAACTGAAGCTGGCGCTCTTCCGGCGGGGGAGCTACGAGGACCTGTTCGCCGTCTTCGGTCAGGGCGCGCATCCCGATTTCCCGGGACTCCTCGCCGCGATCCGGCACGAGTTGCCGCCTTACGCCCGGGCGTACTGGGAGGGGAAGCGGGGCTATTTCAGCGGCCGCTGGTTGCGCCGCTCGTTCTATTACCACGGGACGGCCGGCGAAGTGGCCTGGCTGGTGCGCAACCTCCTCCTCGGCCTGAACCGGCGGGTGCGTTCGTGGGTGCACGACCTCTTCGAGGCGGGCTCCTTCGAGGAGCAGTCCGCCTTGTACCGGCAGATCGAGCCGGTGCTGATGCGGCTGCTGAACGGAGGCATCCTGCGACAACCGTTGGTGCTGGCCATGCTCGGAATCCACCGGTCCCAGCTCGCGCTGATCGAACAGGAGCATCCGGGGGGCGTGCCGGAGTACCTGGCGGCGAAGCTCCGTCGGGTATTCACCCGGACACCGATGCGGGAAAACTATTTCTGGCGTGTGTACGTGCAGGGCGCCTACACGCGCGGCTGCTGCCCCAATTATCTGAAGCCGGAGAACTTCGCGGTGCTCAGGGAACGGGTCGACCGCGTCCGCGTCGTCACCGGTTCGCTCACCGATTTTCTCCGTGCCGACCCCGGCCGGTTTACGCACGTCACGCTCCTGGACCACCAGGATTGGCTGGCGTGGCATCATCCGGCGGCCCTCGAGGCGGAGTGGCACGCGCTGCTCGAGCGGAGTGCGGCGCAGGCGCGCATCCTCTTGCGGTCGGCGGGACAGGTCTTGGATTTTCTCCCGGCCTGGTTGCAGGAGCGTCTGCGGTTCGCGCCGGAACGCACTTCGGCGCTTCACCTTCTCGATCGCGTGGGCACCTATGGCAGCCTCCACCTGGCGGAGGTTGCATGAGCGCCCCTGCCGGAGCGTTACACCCGGGGACCAGGACTTCCCTCGAACGCTACTACCACTGGCACGCGCCGATCTATGATCTGACGCGATGGAGCTTTCTCTTCGGACGCTCCGCCCTCCTGCGTCAGCTCTTGATTGGCCCCGCGCCGGAGCACCTGCTCGAAGTGGGCTGTGGCACCGGGCGGAACCTCGAGCAACTGGCCTGGCAATTCCCGGAAGCGCGCCTGACGGGGGTCGATCTTTCCGAGGCGATGCTGACGCGGGCCGAGCGGAGGCTCCGGCGGTACGGGACGCGGGTTCGGTGTTTCCACAGGCGTTTCGCCGCCCCGATCCCTCTCGATCCGCCGTGCGACGTGGTGTTGTTCTCGTATGCCTTGACCATGATGAACCCCGGATGGGAACAGGCCCTCGCGGCGGCCAAGGAGCTGTTGCCGCCGGGTGGGCGGATTGCCGTGGTGGATTTCGGGGGCAGCCGCTGGACCTGGTTTCGGCGGTGGATGGGCCGCAACCATGTCCGGCTGGACGACCATTTGCTGCCGCGTCTGCAGGGAGGGTTTCGCACCGAGGCCGTGCGCGTGGCCCAGGCCTACGGTGGACTATGGCGCTACTTCCTGTTCCTCGGCCGTGCCTCCGGGGGGTTGGAAGCTCCCCCCGATCGAGAACCGGACCCCGCCGGGGCCAAGTCCATGGCCACGGGTGCCGGTGACCATCAGAAATCCATCCGATGAACCTGGTGAGATCCTCGGTTGCTGACCACCGCCCACACTGCCAGGACGAATTGACTCCCCTGCGTCTCCCGCCGACCGCCGCCGCTGAGGAGTACACGGGCAGTTTTGATATCGAGGGGCACCGCGTGAATCTGCGGACACGCTATTGGCGGAAGCCGGCCGCGGACTCCCGGGTGTTTGCGCGCTGGCAGACCCGGGCTGCGGGTGCGAAGTTCTTTCACGTGCAGCAAGCCGGGAAGCGCCCCACGTTTCTTGGCGTCATCTGCCCCGAGGAAGAACTGGGCCGGGAGTTCACGCTCGAACTGATCTGCGGGGGATGGTGCTGGCATTCCCTGCGCTGCCGGGACGTGTTGTTCGAAGTGACCACGACACGGGTCCAGGCCTATGAAGGCCCCCTCTGCCGACCCGCGGCCGACCTGGCGGAGATTGCCACCGGTCACGTGCTGCCCCGCGCCCATGATCACGCCCACCGCCGCAAGACCGAGCGCCGGCAACAACGCATCGCCGCCGCAACGATTGCCGATAATCCCTGGTTGCGCGCGCGCCATCAGGCCGTCGATTGCGTGGGTGGCCTGGTCGCCTGTGCCCTGGTCGGCAGGGACGGTAAAGTGGTCCTGATCACCGGGGCGATGGATCAACCGGAGGCCGCGGCGCTGGCGGAGGAACTCGCCCGAAATGGAGTCTGGGTCCCCACCCTCCATGGCCATCTTCATGTCCATTTCGACACCGCCGATTTTGAACTGGCGCTGGCCTGCCCGCATGCCGAGACGGAGCGGCGACTGCATCAGTTCGTGCGCCGCTTCACCCGGTTGGTGGTCGTTTCGGATCTCCACCTGGGCGTGCCACCGCGCGACACATTCGGCCCGGCGAAGGGGCATGTCCTCGCCGCGCTCATCCGACGGGCTATCCGGGACCGTTCGACGCTCGTGCTCAACGGTGATTTCCTCGAACTGCTGCATGAGCGTTACGGGGAGATCCGCCGCGCGTATCCCGAGGTCTTCGACCTGCTGCCGCGTGTTCGACGACTCCTGTACCTCGCGGGCAATCATGACGACAGCATCCTCCGGGAGAACATCAAGCAGACACGGCGTCGGACCCGGAGCCTGGCGGCACGCCATAGCTATGGCAAAGTAGCCCTCGCCGCACCCGACGCGGTCGAGCCAACCCCGCTCTATCCGGGCGATGGGGTCCGAAGAGCGGCGGACTGGACCCGGTTTCTCTCCGATCCGGACCTCCTGCCGACCCTGCGGGAAATCGTCTGGCAGCGTGCCGGCTCGATCTGGCTGAGTCGCGGCTTTGCCTCGGAAGGCGTCGCATTCCGGCGCCTGGGGCCGCGCGACACCGACGCCGAGCAGCCGCAATGGTACCTCGACGAGAGCGTGCTGGATCACCCTGAGGGCGTCGCCCACCTCAAGAAACTCCTGGCCGACCGGCGTCAGCACCTGGACGACGTCCTGCGCCGGGACTGGGGGGAACACCTGCGGATTCTGCGGTACCACTGGGATTCCGGGCGCGGCCTGTATTTTGAACATGGCCACTTCGCCGTCCCGGAGTGTCACGGAAACCGCCTGGGGCGTGCCGTGGGGTTGGCGGCGGGTTTGGGGAAGCGGATTGGGTTGCGCCGGATCGAGCACTGGTTCGAGGAGAAGCTCGGCGGGTTGGTGCGGCGGATTCACCCGTTCGACACCGTGCGTCAGATCCGGCAGTTCGCCGAAAGGCAATTGGCTGTCGCGACCGCGCTCACTCGCCTTGGGGGTTCGCCCCGACGCCCCACGATCATCTGCAGCCACACGCACGAGGCGGTGGCGGTGGGCTGTGGCCCGGTTCACACCTTCGTCCGGGCGGCGACGGGCGCCACGTACGCCAACACGGGCGCCTGGTCCAGTCGCATCCGGCTCCGGCGCGCCGGCGACAAACGCGTCGAGTGGCTGGAAGTGAGCGCTACCAACGACGTCCGGACGCGGCTGGCGTTGGTGCCGGCGGGCGGCGGCGCGGGGTGAGGTTCATGCGGCCGGGCCGTGCCGGTCGCTGGCCCAGATTCACGCGGCGCTGGGCTACTCCTACGATCACCAACCCCAGCGGGACGCGCAGATCCGGAGCGGCCTGTATTTTACTCAGGCGGAATTACCGACCCCACAGGCTCAGCCTGCCCGCGCTGCGTTCGCGCGCCAGAAAATTGTAGGGGAGCAGCACGCTCAAGCCGTAGAACGTCCTCCCCAACAGTTCGCCAAAATCAGCCTTGTCCAGTGTCAGTAACACCTCCGCCCACGCCAATGCAGTGAACAGGATGGGCCGGTCCTTGCTCGCGCCGAAGACGACGGGGCGATCCAGCGAGACTACATCATCCCCCATCGTCACCTGCGGACGGAGCCGCAGCCATTCGGATGTCGCCGGCCCCGGCAGTTTGCCAAGGTTGCGCAACACCTCGTTGAGGGCGTACGGGCTGCTGACCAGCACCCATCCTTGTCCTGGCGCAAGAGCAAAAACGGCTCGTGACGCTCCGCTGGGCGAGCCCGCTGCCGCCAGCAGCACGCTCGCGTCCAGGAATAGTCTCACCGCCCCTCCCGGAAGCGACGCATCCCCTGCTCATCATCCGCGATCCAGGCTTCGATCTGCTCACGGCTGAACTCCCGCGGTGAAGGCAACTGCCCTGCGCCTCGCAACCGTGCCGCAAGGAAAAGGAACAGCTCCTGCTGCTGCTCCGACGGCAGCGAGTCAGCGGCGGCCTGAATCTCAGTCAGAGTGCTCATGCCAGTACAGCGTAGCAGGCAGCCAAACGGGTACAAGACAGCGTTCACGCTGTCCGAGTGCCGGCCGGACTAGCCACGCTGCGCCAGCTACCGCCACTGCCCCGTGAGCGTGAAGGCTGCCCAGAAATACGGGTTCGAGAATTCGGGTGACCGCAACAACGCCAACTGCGCCTGCCGCCACGCCTGGCCCCGCGGTTCTCCCGCCTGCCAGCGCCGCATGAACTCCGTCATCAGCCGGGCCGTCGCCCGGTCATTCACCTTCCAGTGACTGGCCAACACCGTCTGGGCGCCAGCGATTCGGAAGGCGCGCCGCAGCGACATCACGCCCTCGCCGATCTTCACGTCGCCCGACCCGCTGTCGCAGGCGCTCAGGACGACGAGCTCGGTGCCTTGCAGGTTGAGCAGGGCGGCTTCCAGACCGGTCAGGAGGCCGTCCTCGGCAACGGCGTTCGTGATCTGGCCGGCGTGATTGGCGCCAGCCAGCGCCAGCCCGCAACGGACCATGGGGTTCTCCCAGCTCTCGCCTGCCAACCGCCGGTGCGGCACCGAACTGCCCAAGGAGAGAAGGTCGTCTCGCAGGTTGTTCGTCAGTTTGAATTCCTGATCCGACAGGAAGAAGCCGTGGGTGGAGATATGCAGCACCCGTGGCGAGACCACCGCCTTCAACTCCGCTTCCCGCGCCTGCGCGCCCAAGCGAAGCATGGCGTCACTGCCGAGCAACTTCGCCGTCTCGCGCGCCTCGGTCTCGGCACCCGGCAATGCTTCGAAGCGCAAGCCCCGGTAGTCGCGGCTGAGCGAGCGCAGCCCGGGGCTCACGGCACCGAACAGTCGCGGTTCCGGCGCATCCTCGCCACGGCCTTGTGCGGGCGGGCTGGTGTCGGGGGTGGCCTGAACCTCGACCGTCGTGGAGCTCCCCAGTTCAAGGTCAAAGTCCGGGTTGCCCATCACCAGCGGGGCGTTGGTCTTCACGCTGGCCGGAGGTTGGGCCAACCGCACCACCTCCCGTCCGCTGCCGACGTACGTGATGGTTTTGTCCTCGATGAGGAACCGACCGTCGTGCGATAGCATTTCGAACGGCAACCGGCTCAACTGGCCATCCGGACAGATGATCAGGTGCGAGACGTTGGTGAGGTAACCGGCCAGAGGGCCATAGACCAGATCGCTGAGGCGCTGAAGCGCTGCCGACAAGTCCTTCGCGGCGAACTGACCGGCCGACATCCGCTTGACGACGACGGCAATGGCTTCGTCAACGAGTGCCGCTTGGCCTATGTCAACGCGATCCACAAGCACATCCATCGGACCCGCAGGCAACGGTACTGTCACGTAGGCCGCGTAGCGCGCTTCCTTGACCCTGTTGGATACAGCAGAGAAGTCGCAGCGGTAGTAATAAACGAAATCCAGAAGAGCCGCACCGTGTGGGATGTTCTGGACGACCGTGCCGTGTGTCAGTTCCCGCTCCAACAAGCGCTGTGCGGGGAGCGTATCTTGCTCCCCGAGACGCGCCTCGGTTCGCCGAATCTGCTCCTCAAGATCCCTCACGATCGAGTTCCGGTCCGTGCTATCTAAGGGACTCGCGGTAACCGTCTCCAATTGAGCAAGAAGCGCCAGTCGCTGTTCGATCAGCTCACGCGTTACGAGATCGCGCTCACTGCCGCAAGCCGACTCCATTGTGCGAACTTCCTCGATCAGGCCTTTGTTCGTAGCCAACTGCTCGGCGCCCCACACTCTGCTCAACCGATGATTCATCTCGGTCGCCAGCGCACACATGCTGTGGAAGAGGTGGGTACTGATGCTGTTCTGCCACGCCGCGGTCAAGGCTTCCGGATCGGTCGCCTGCCTATACCGGAGCACGAGGTAGGCTCGTTGCAGACGGAACGCCTTCGCCGCAGGTATGAGAGCCTCCGCGACCTGACCTTTATCCATGTGCAACAAAGCGAGGTTCCAGAGCATGGTAATGGGTTGCTGGAATTCAGCCCCCGGCGAGCGCTCCCAAACCGCAAGGCCTCGTTCGTACAAGTCAATCGCTTCTAGCGTCCGTCCTTGAGCCTCGTACAATGACGCCAGATTGTTCAATGCCACCACGGTCTTTGGATGCTCCTTGCCAAAAGACTCCTCCAGGATCTTCAAGCTGCGTTCGAGCAATCGCTCCGCATCCTGGAAGTCCGCTTGCTCCTGGTGCACGGACGCCATTCCGACCAGCGCGACAACGACACTGTAATGCTGAGGACCGAGCCCGCTCTCCAGGATAGACCGCGCGCGCTGGTACAATTCCAGCGCCCGCGACAAGTTGCCTTGCCGTTGTTGGAGCCCGGCAATGTTGCACAGAGTCATCGCCAAGTCAGGATGGTCCCTGCCCAGCAACTTCTCCTTGATCTCGAGGCTACGGTCATACAACGCCAAGGCCTCGGTGATGTTCCCCAAGTCTGCGTGGATCGAGGCCAGATTCTGCAATCCGGCAGCGAAATTGGGGTGATCCGGGCCGAAGCATCGCTCGTACAGCGTCACAAGAACTTGATACTGTTGCAGCGCCGATTCGAGGAGCCCGGCGTCGGCGGTGGCAAGCGCACGGTCAGCCAAGCACTCGATCAGGAAGGAAGGGTCGGAGGCGAAACGTTTGGCAGACACGGCGATAGCCCGGTCGCTGATCACGACCGCCTGCCGATAGTCCCCAATGTGAAAGTGAATGCGCGCCAGGACCAGAAGGACAGGAGCAGCTTCGGGATGGTCCGCTCCGTAAACCTCCTCAGTGAGCTTCAGACTCCGCTTGGCGAAGTCCAAGGCGAGGTTGAAGTTGCCTGCCGCGTGGTGGAGCGCTGCAAGAGCGAAGTAACTTGATGCGATGGCAGGGTGATTCTCCGGGAGCTGACTTTTCTTGATCGCCAGGCTCTGTTCAGAGAGCGTTACAGCTTCCGACAGTTGGCCTGCCCCCTTACACGCAGCCGCAAGCAGATCCAACGAATAGGCATGATTCGTAGAGTTTCCTCCGTGCTCGCGCAGACTGAATTGCACGACCTCCCTCGCCACTTGTTTAGCCTTCAGGAAGTCGCCTCGCTGCCCAAACGCAAGAACGGTGGCTCGGAGCGACTCCATTTGGGTCGGCAGAGGAGTGGCATCGGACGGTACCGCCGGTGCCTGCAGAGCAGTGTCCGAGCCGATCGCGGATAAAGGGCGCATCACAAGAAGGAGATGGAGCAGCGTTTGTGCCACTCGCGTCGTGAGAAGGACGGCCCCTGACTGCTCAGCGGTGGAGGTCGCCGATGTGTTCATCGCGGTCGTCTGCTTCCGTGGACCGTGCGGTGCGGAACCGGTCAAAGCTCTCGAATCAGTAACGGAAGATCGGGTTCGTTCGCGAATTGTGTCCGTCGCAACGCCTCGCCGGCGGAATCATGGAACAGCCTCCGGCTTTCCTCCGGTATGGTCTGACGTTCTAAGGAACGGCGAACGCTAATCTTGTGCTCTGAGCAGTGGCTAACGGTGGTCTTGTCATGCGCGCCGAGCAGTTGTGTGACAACGCTGGTGAGATCGTACGCCTCGTGTGTTGCCAAGTAGGGTGAAACCACAATCTCTCCTCCTTCCAGCAGCGTATGTGGGTCAATCGTCACGACAACACCGGTCCGCTTGGGGCTGCCGTTGACGCGGAAAACAATGCGCACTTCGTTTTCGTAGTCGTAGCTCAGATTCTTGAATTCGTACGGGCGAAACGGCCGTCTTAGGCGCCCTTGCTCGGTCCAGCCAGTCTGGGCGTAGTCCTGGCGCCGGTACTTGACGGGGATGGTGACCCATTCGACGTCCTGGAGGTCGGGAGCCGAACCGATCGCGTTGCGGAGGCTGCGGAGGGTGGTCCTTATCGCGACACCCGAGGCGGCGTATGACTTCCACATGGCAAGGCTCTCGTATGTCTGGGACATGGAGTCTTGTGGCGAAGCCCAGCACCATACGACTCGGCGACAGCTCAATTCGTGTAACCACTCACGCTTCAGGGAAACTCCTCCATCGGCGTCATGAGCCGAAGCCTGTTTTGCAGGCTGCCGATTCAGCCAGTCCGAGAGTTCTGTTCCCTCTGGAGGGTCAGAGAGGAGGCGGTGCAGCCCGGGAAAGCAGTTGAGAAGGGCTTCCTTCGGGTCTTGGTCCTTCATCAGAGTCGCCAATGTTGGGATAAAGACACGGTGGTTGACGAGTAGCGACATGAGTTTGCCGACGTCCATGTAACGCCAGAGCGGCGTTTCAGCCGGCAGTTCGGGTTCAGGTGCGACATCCTGGCTCATGGTCGAGAGCGTATCGAGAGCTGAATCTGGAAGTCAATTCTGAGTCTCACGGGACGCGGCCACAGGCGGTGCCGAGCTGGAGTGGCACGCGTCCGGAGGCGCGCGCAGCGCCGGGGTTGTCCTGCTGCGAAGGATTGCCCCAGTGACCGAGACTGGCGACGGGAAGCTGGTAATCAGGAGTTCCGGAGCGGGACATGAAGACGGCAGCGATGCGCACAGCCCTCCGGGGAGAGTTTTCGTCTGTGTTCCCTGGCCCATTGTCTGTACCGGCGGCATTGCTGGAATTCCCGGAAACGGCCCCGGACCATGTCGGTTCGTGTCGCGAGGAAGATGGCCAGGACACCGGCCACGAGGAGGAGTGGGCTGAGCTGGTTCATGGTTTGCTGTCTTTCGGTTGCGGACCGTCGGCTGCGGGTGCGGGGCTCGGCACCTTCGTGTTCGGCCAGTCCGACGGCCTTCAGCCGCTGCATCGCAAACCGCGTAGGGTTTCTTACAGGTTTTCTCACCCGGGCCGGCGGGCCTGGGGGTCGGAGGCGCGCCTGCTGCCGAGGTGCCGCTTGCCGGTGACCAGCCGGCGGCGCATGCTGGCGGGGTCATGAGGACAAGGGCAGACGGGCCTCGCCATCGCGTCGAGCTGGGACGGCACATCGTGGCCGATCCGCAGATCTGCGGTGGTCAACCCACGTTCAAAGGCACCCGCATCATGGTGTGGGTGATTCTCGAGCAGTTGGGGGCCGGGATGACGCGGGACGAAATCGTCGCCGAGTGGTCGGGAAAGGTGTCGAAGGCAGCGATTGCCGAGGCGATCGCCACCTCCGAACTGGTGGCGAAACACGAGCCGTTCCGGGGGGGCGATCTCAGTATGCATCCCAAGCCGTTCCTCCCGGCGGAGGAGCAGGCAGCCGTGTGGAGGAAGGCTTTCGGTGCGTACTGAAACCGAGCTCCTGAGGTTCTGAACGCAGCGAAGGGCAAGCTACGCGATGGACCCGCCCGAACTGAGCGCGTTGCAGGAAGGCAATGACATCGCCTGGGACAAGGCGTTCGACTGGCTCTGGCCCACGGCCTTCGCGGTCGCACGGCTCAAACTCCAGCAGTTCTTCCCGGAGGATGTCGAGGACGTTGCCATCGAAGCGCTGGAGGAGGTCGTCGGGAAGGTGCGGGAGCTGAAGTCCACTGAGGAGCTCAAGCCGTTGGTGGCGAGCATTGCGCATAATCGCGCGGTCAGTCTGCTGCGCGAGCGGTTTGCCCGAAAGCGGGGCGCCAGCAAGACGGAGTCGATCGACAAACCGGTGGACGGTGCAGGCGAGCCGATGGACCCACCGAGCAATGCGCCTTTGCTCGTGGAACTTCATCAGGCGGAACTGGCGGGCCTGCTGCGCGACCTCTCGCGCGACTTGGAACCGGGGCGTCGCGCCTTGCTGGACGATTTCTTCCTGCACCGGCTCAGGTACGACGAGATAGCCCGCAAGCACGGCTTGGCGATGGGCTCCGTCGGCGTTTACATTAAGCGCGGTCTCGAGGCCATGCGAAACGCCGCGACCCGTCACCCCGTGATCTTGAAAGAACTGGAGGCGTTTCTGCGATGAACCCGGTGCATGACGAGAAGTTCCTGGAACTGGCCATGAAGTCCATCGCCGGTCAGGCCAGCCCGTCCGAGCGAGGCGAGTTGGAGTCGCTCTTCGCACGGGAACCGGAGCGTCGGGAGGAGTTCGCCCAGTTGGAGGCTCAGGCGCGCCTGGCCCGGACGGTCCTGCCTCTGGCGGAGGCCGTCAACGCATCATCGCCCGGACTGCCCGGTTACGCCCGGGAACGTCTGCGGACCAAGGTGCGGCAGACCCTCAGATCATCGGACGCCGGTGGGAACGAGCGCGCCAGGCCCACCAGTTCGGTTCTCGCCGGCTGGCGTTGGGTGCTCGGGTTTGTGGGCGCGACGGCCGTTCTGGCGGTTGTCTTCTTGCCGGAACTCATTGGCCCCCGGGAACCGGTGATCGAGATCGCGATGTTCGAGCCTGCCGGGCCCGCGCGCGGCGCATCCGCCAACGAGGCGGCGATCGTGCAGGAGCTGTGGCCATCCGGGGCGCTGCACGAGTTCTCAGAACTTCGGGAATTGCAGGCGTGGTTCGGTCAGGGCGAAGCATCTGCACGGCGGCCATCGGTCCGGATCGTTTATGATCGCCCGGCCGCGGAAGTCCGGGTAGCCGTGCGGCAAGGAGGGCGGGTCGCCGAGACGGCGATTCCCGTGGAGACGGATCTCCGGTTGGCGTTGGTCAAGGCACGCCAGTTCATCGAGAGCGTCTTCACTCCAAACGCCGGGGACACGAAGCCGTGAAGCCCGGCCAGAAGCGTCAAGCTATCGTCTTGGGATGGATTCGCGGGAAGGCGATTTCCAGAAAGCAGCGCCTGCTTTGTTTTTGGTCGAGCGGTCCAGCAACCACCTTGTTTTTGTTATCGAGTTCATCCGATAATAGCAATTGCCTTTGTTTTCACCTGAGGGCAAGATTCCCCCATGTCGAGCGCAGGCCGGACACCGGGCCAACTGGTGCCCAAGGGCGGCTTTTCCGCATTCCTGCCAGCGCCGTTGCCACCGGCGCTGGAGTGGACGCCGCCCCTGTTGCAGGCCCTCTCCGAGGCGGACCGCACGCTGGGCCAACTGGCGGGAGAGGGACGGCGGCTGCCCAATCCTCACCTGCTCATCCGGCCTTTCGTCCGACGCGAAGCCGTTCTGTCCAGTCGTATCGAGGGGACGCAGGCCACGCTCGGTGAATTGCTGGCGGCGGAGGCTGGGGCTTCGGTGGACCGCAGCCCGGAGGACTTGCGCGAGGTGGGCAACTACGTGGTGGCGCTGGAGTACGGCATCCCCCGGCTGTCCGAACTGCCGCTGTGCATCAGGCTGGTGCGGGAGCTGCATGAGAAGCTGATGATGGGGGTGCGGGGTGGACAGGCGGCACCGGGGAGACTCCGGGCCATCCAGAACTGGATCGGGAGGCCGGGTTCCACGCCCGCCACGGCGAGGTTTGTGCCACCGCCGCCGGAGGAGGTGGAGAACTGCCTCGCGGCCTGGGAACGATTCCTGCACGAGTCGGAACTCCCGCCGCTGGTCACGGCCGCGCTGATGCACTACCAGTTCGAGGCGATTCATCCGTTTCTGGACGGGAACGGTCGGGTGGGGCGCCTCTTGGTGACCCTGTTCCTCATCGAGCGCAAGATTCTGAGCTCACCGTTGCTGTACCTCTCGGCCTTCTTCGAAGCCTCGCGGCGCGACTATTACGAACTGCTCCTCGCGGTCAGCCAACGGGGCGCGTGGAACGAGTGGCTTCTCTACTTCCTGAACGGGGTCACGCTGACGTCGGACGATGCCATCGGACGGTCAGCGCGGATCGTCGCGTTGCTCGACGAGTGGCGCGTCAAGGCGGCGAGCGGGAAGACGGATGCGCCGCTGAGGTTGCTGGACTTGCTGGCGAAGAACCCGTTCGTGACAGTCACCGGCGTGGCGGGGAAGCTCGGGCTGGCTTTCACCACGGCGCAGCGCGCCATCCAGCGGCTGGAACAGATCGGTGTGCTGCACCAGCAGGGCGAGGCGCAGCGCGGGCGCGTGTATTGCGCGCGGCGCATCCTGGAGGTGCTCGAGGAACCCGCCCGGTTGAATCGCTGGGAGGCAGCGCCTCCCGCACCGTGAGCCTGAACTGCATCTCGCCCTCACTGCTGCACGCGATGCAGCACCGGCCGCGGTCGTTGCTCGGAACCGACCCGCTTTCGAGGTTCGTCGGGGACGAAACGGGTCCGTCAGCCGTCTGGACCACCCTTCACTGATCAGGAAGGTGACAGGCATCGGCAAAGGGGGCAGACAGAATTGTGCAGGGCAAGATCACCGGGGCCGGAACTCTCGCGTTCCGACTGCTCCGCCGCTACCCGGCGCGGCTGTGCCCCGGCGGTGTGGTGGCCTCGGTGCGGGGTGATCGTGACGTGACGTTTGCGTGACGTCTTGGAAACATTCCGACGGCGAGAACCATTCTCCTTGCGATCCACCCTGCCCATGCCGGAATGGCTTGTGAAAGCTTGGAAAACCGGGGCGGGTTAGGAATGGCCGGACACTCGACCTCCAGGCATCACTCACGCGTGCCTGGCCGCCGTGTGGACCGGCCGGAACCGCCTCGACAACGTATGAAACCATCTCCAATCCCCGCTCTGTTCAGTGCGCTGGCGATGCTGGCCCTCTCCGGATGCGACCGCCAGAGTCCGCCCGAAAGCACCGCGGCCACGCCGCGCGAGAGCGTGCCCCGAGGCGTCAGCCTGGCCATTGTCGCCGGCTCCGAGAACAAGTCGATCGAGCCCATCGTCCAGGAGTTCGCGCGCCGCAACAACCTGGCCGTCACCATGACCTACATGGGGAGCGTCGAGATCGGCCAGGAGCTGGCCAAGGGACCACAGTGCCCCTTCGACGCCGTCTGGCCGGCGGCCTCACTGTGGATCGAGTTGTTCGATGCCGCGAAGATCACCCGGGACTCCGAGAGCATCATGCGCACCCCGGTGGTGTTCGCTGTGAAGAAATCGGTGGCGCAGTCGCTGGGCTGGATCGGCAAGGACGTGCGGGTGATGGATCTGCTCGAGGCGGCTGAGGCGCGGAAGCTTCGTTTTGCCATGACTTCGGCCACGCAATCCAATTCCGGTGCCTCCGCGTACCTGGGGTTCCTCACGGCGCTGGCAGGTCATCCCGAGGTTTTGCTGAGCGAGCATCTCCAGGGCAATGAACTGCGGGGCCTGATCAAGCGATTTCTGGGCACCGTGAACCGCTCGGCCGGTAGTTCGGGCTTCCTCAAAGACCTGATGGTCGAGCGCTACGACCGACTTGATGCCATGGTCAATTACGAGGCCATGATGATTGAAGCCAACCAGGCGCTCGTGGCCCAAGGACGCGAACCGTTGTACGCGATCTACCCTGTGGACGGCCTGACCATCGCCGACAGTCCGCTGGCTTTCGTGAACAAGGGCGAAGCGGCCAAGGAACAGGCGTTCAAGCAACTTCAGCAACACCTGCTGTCGCCCGACGTGCAGCGCCAGATCCAGGCCCAAGGTCGTCGCACCGGGTTGGTGGGCTTGGCCACCGAAAGCGCCGATCCCCGCGTCTTCAATCCCGACTGGGGCATTGACCTGAACCGGGTGTTGGCACCCGTCCGCCTGCCCGGCGCCCCCGTGATCCGCGACGCGCTCGAGCTCTATCAGATCGCGTTCCGCAAACCCTCCTGCACGTTCTTCGTGCTCGACTTCTCCGGGTCGATGCGCGGGAAGGGCGAGGAGCAGGTCAAGCAAGCCATGCAGATCCTGCTGGACCCGGGGATCGCCAGGCGGAACCTGCTGCAACTCACCCCCGACGACATCACCGTGGTCATGCCCTACAGCGAGAACGTCGTTGGCGAATGGCAGGTGCAGGGCAACGATCCGCGCGCGCTCGACGACCTGCTGGCGAAGATTGAAGGGCAGGGTCCCATGTCCAGCACCTACACCCACAGGGCAGTTCTGCAGGCCTTGGACAAGGCCAAGAACTACGCCAGCACCGGCAAGTACCACACCTCGATCATCCTGATGAGTGACGGCGAAGCCGGCGACCGGGTCGAGGAGTTCTTCCGGACGGTTGATCAACAACACCTCGGGCGGGACATCCCGGTCTACACGGTGCTCTTCGGCCAGGCCAAGGAGCGCGATATGAAGGCACTGGCCGAGGGCATGGCGGGCAAGATGTTCGACGGCCGCACGGACATGGCCAGGGCCTTCCGGGAGGCCAAAGGCTACAACTGATTCCGGCGCATGTTCCTTCCCCCTGTCATCCGCGAAATCGTCCGCGGACTGGCTGCCGGGGCTGGTTTCCTGGCGGCTTGGCTGGCGCTCGCCATGCCTTGGTGGCTGGCGGGTGGCCTGGCCGGTGGCGTCTATTGGGCCACCTCGCTGCTCCTGCCCGCCCGGCCGCCCGAGTCCGAACCGGTGGTCCTGGCCCCGGGGCTCACCAGCTCTGACCGCGACGCTTTCGTGGCCCGGTGCGCGACCAGCGCGACGCGACTCTGTGAGCTGGCGCGGCAACTTCAGGACGGCGACTTCCGGTCTCGTGTCGAGGCGGTTGCCCAGACGGCGGGACGGCTGGTGGAGTACTTTCACAAACGGCCCGAGTCGATTCTGGCGGCGCTCAGCACGCCCTTGAACCTCGAGCACCTGGTCACGATGCTCGGGCAGTATGTGGAATTGAGCCGGAGCGGGACCTTCCCAGTCGGCTCCGCCGTGGCCGCGGCCTTAAGGAAGGTCGAGGAAACCGTCGAGAACGCCGCGCTCGCGTTCGACGGGATGTACCGCCAGTTGCTCGAGAATGATGTCTCCGCCCTGCGGGCTTCAGCCGCTTCCCTCGATTATCTGCTCGGCGTTCAACCGGATCTGGAACGCGCTCACCGTGAGGAATCGCTCGATCAACTGGCTGCTCTCAGTCAACCCTCGCTGGATCCGACGCCGCGGGGGCAACAACAAATGGAGAAACCCACATGAAAGCTCTGGGACGAGTTCTTGGTCTGCTCATCTTCCTCGCGGTGGTCGGCGTGGCGGTCGGCTGGAAGCTCCTGCACCGGCCTCCCCAGGAAGCGTCGGCGGCGGCCGGCGAGCCGGTGACGCTGCGAGGTCGGATTGGCGGCGAGAAAGCCGGATTCTCGGAGAATCCGCAAGTGGTGGCTGCGCTGGCCCGGTACGGCCTCACGCTCAACGTCCAGAAGGCGGGCTCGGTGGAGATGACGCGCGAGTCCACCGCCGACCTGGACTTCCTCTGGCCGGCGAGCCAGGTGAACCTCGAGGACTTTCGTGCCGGCGGCGGAAGCCCGGTGCAGACCGAGGAGGTGTTTCATTCGCCGCTGGTCTTCTACTCCTGGGACGTGATCACGGACGCGCTCGTCACGAACGGCATCGTCCAGAAGGAGGGGGAGACCTACTACGTGACCGACCTGTCGAAGCTCGTCGGACTGATGGATCAGAGGAAAAAGTGGTCCGACCTCGGACTGTCACAATTCCCGGGTTCGATCCTGATTCACACGACCGATCCGGCACGCAGCAACTCCGGTAACACCTGGGCCACGTTGCTGGCCAGCGCCTACCATGAGGGTGAGGTCCTCACGGCGGAAAGCGCCCCGGCCATCCTCCCGAAAGTGAAGGCGCTCTTCGACCGAATGGGCTTCATGGAATCGAGCAGCGGCACGCTCTTTGACAAGTTCCTCAAGCAGGGCGTGGGGGCCTTTCCCATCATCGTCGCCTACGAGAGTCAGTTGTTGGAGTTCGCGGCCGAGCACCCGGAATTGGTCGGGCCGGTGCGCCAGAAACTCCGCGTCTGCTATCCGCGTCCCACGGTCTGGGCCAGTCACCCGCTGATCGCGCTCACGCCGAATGGCAAACGGCTGATTGCCGCTTTCAAGGACCCGCAACTCCAACGCCTCGCCTGGGAGCGTCACGGGTTTCGTTCCGGGCTCATGGGCGCCGCCCAGGTCGCGAACCTCCCGGTGGCCGGCGTCCCGCCCACGATTGACGCGGTGTTGCCGATGCCCAGCCTGGCGGTGTGGAGCCGGCTGACGGAGGCGCTCAACACGAATCTGCGTTGAATCGGTGCGAAGCGTTTGGAGTGCGTCCGGTTTACCGGCGCTTTTTGGTTCATGGTCACGGAGCAGGTCCGCAAGGAACAGGTGGCTTTCCACGAACCGTCCCAGGAGCGCGGACTTCAGTCCGCAGGAACCCGCGCCGGCGCAGGGACGTCCCTGCGGGCTGAAGCCCGCGCTCCTAGAGCCCCTGGGGACGGTGCGATTCACGGCGCGATGGAATCCGAAATACGTTGCAGGCAGTCCGGCCGTGTGAAGCGGGCGGCGCGTTCGACCAGGATTCGCTGGACCTCGGGAGGGAGTGCCCGCAAGTCTCCGTCGGCGAAATAGGTCAGTGCTTTGAGGGTGATCATCGGATTCAACTGCTCCCGGTAGAGCGCCCGCGCCGCGCCGATGGCTTGTTCGAGCGAAATGCCCGCCCGCATCGCCTCGCGTAACTCACCGGGAACGAACGGTTCACTCGAGAAGAAGTCGAAATCGGCCGACTGTCGGAATGTGCCGGGGTCCTGCTGGGGTCCCTGATAGCACACGTCCCGCCCGGTCAGGGGCCGACCAATTCCTTCAGCTGCCGCGCCGGTTCGCAACGGGGTTCGCGGAGTCCAAGCCGCACCGCGACCGCATGGGCGAGTGCGTCGGGATGCACTTCCCGGCCGACCACCGCCGGCGCGAGGCCCGGTCCCATGACCATGATGGGTACGGTACGATCATGGTCGTAATGCGTGCCATGGGTCGCGGCGTACTTCTGGGTCTCGTTGTACAGGTACCAGTCCGGTTTGGGCAGAACCAGCACGTGACCGGCGCGGTCGGCGTGGAAGGCGTGCTCGAGCCAGATCCCCAAGGGGCCGTCAGGCACTCGACCCGCGGCGAGGTCGCTGCGGCTCCAAACCGAGTCCACCCCCGGGAGGCTCCCCACGAAGTCCGCGAGCGCCCGCTCCACCTCGACAAGACGCGCGCCCTGGCGACGCACCGAGGTCTCGTTCAGATACAGCCAGGGCGTCCAAAATGCCGCCAGGACCGGCTCGCTGAACTTGAACTGCCGGGTCAGTTCCGCTTGCGCGCGTGCCACGATCGCGTCCCGGTCATGACGCCCACAGCATCCCGGATCAGGTGACGCCCCATGCTGGGCCGCAACCGTCTCAGGAATCGGGCCCATTCCATGATCCGAACTCAACACCCACAGGAGGTGTTCCGCGCCGACGTGGCTACGAAGCAGCTCGAGCAACTGTGCCAGGACCCGGTCGATCCGGTACAGGTTGTCCTCGGCCTCGAGACTGTCCGGGCCATAAATATGTCCGACCATGTCCGTGCTCGAGAAGCTGATCGCGAGGAGATCCGGCGTGTTGCCGAGGCCGAGGCGTTCCTGTCGCAGGAGTTCCGCGACGAACTGGAGGGTAAATTCATCTCCCATGGGCGTACATGCGAGGGCCGCGGCCAGGTCCTTCCGCTCCGGTCCCGGGAAGGGATGCGGAAAGGTGCGGCCGAGGCCGTAGTGGTCACGCTCATAGGGACGATCATCCTGGTTGGCCCGGCGATAGCTGCCCCGATCCTGGAGCAACGGCCACTCCCGGCCCCGCCAAGCCTCGATTGGCCGCTTCGCGTTCCAGGCCTCGACCCAGCCCGGAAGCTGGGAATAGTAGTAGGTGCTGGAAACGAAGTGTCCGCTGCCCGTCGAGAACCAGAACGCCTTGCCCAGATGTCCTCCGGGCAGAATGGCTCCCCGGTCTTTGAAGGAAACTGAGAACACACGGGAGCGTCCCTCGGAAGCGCGGCCGAGGAAATCGCCCACCGTCGGCGCCAGCAGGTTGCGCGGGCTCGTGCCCTGGTGCGGCTTGGTGGGTTCGCCCAGAAGGGTCTCGGTCGGATCTTCGACGCAGGCGACCTCTTCGCCGTTTTCGCGCCTGGCCCATTCGTTCGCGATCACGCCGTGCACGCACGGATGTTGGCCGGTGAAGAGCGTGGCGTGGCCGGTTGCCGTGAAGGTCACCGCGTGGTCGTACGTCGCGCGACGGTAAAAGACGCCGCGCTGCGCCAGCTCCCGAAAGCCGCCCGGTTCGAAGCTGTCCAGGAACTCGCCCAACGTCGCGGCGGGCAATTGGTCAATGGTGATCCAGGCGACGAGGCGAATCGAAGGGTCGGGAGTCCGGCTTTCGGCCGCCGGCGCGCGGAGATCGGCCGCGACGAGGGTCGCGAGGACCAGCGTGACACCAAGGAATGAGGCATGCATGCAGGCAACGTCCGGTTGCGTGGAACCGTTGGCGCAACCGCCGCAACCGTCCAGCCTCGGGTCGTGACGATTCGGTGACGGCGTGAGGCGCTGGCGTCAGAACCCCCGCGGACTTCCGTCCGCAGCCACAGGACATTGTAGGCGCCGACGTCAGGAGGCGGCCCCCCCGCGGATCCACTCCCCGCGTCCCCGGGATTCCCGCTTCCCGTGTCGAGGCGGCGGGCGTAGGGTGCCGGGATGCGGACCTTGGCCGACGACACGAGCCCCGAAGCCGAGCGGGTGCTGATCGAGCTCTGGCGCCAGGCGTCGCCGGCGCGGAAGATCGAGTTGATCTCTTCCGCCATTCGGCTGTCGCATGATCTAGCGCTCGCCGGGATCGAGATGCGACATCCTTCCGAATCCCCCGAACGGCACCGCCGCCGGCTCGCCGACCTCTGGCTGGGCGAGGAACTGGCCGAGCGGGCGTACGGTCACGACCCACGGGGATGACCGCCGATGAACCCGAACTGGTGGCGGCGCTGCGCCCTGTGGTGACGGCCTTCGAGGCGTTGGACATCCCGTATTGCGTGGGCGGCTCCATCGCCAGTGGCGTGTTCGGGGAGCCGCGTCAGACCCTGGATGCCGACCTCGTGGCCGCCGTTCTCGGGGCGCACGTTGACCCGCTGGCCGAACGTCTGCAGGACCGGTACTACGTGGACGCACCGATGATGCGAAGGGCCATCGCCGCACAGTCCTCCTTCAATCTGATCCCCAGGGGTTCCGCTGGAGCTCTACCTGGCCTCCCCCGAGGACACCATTCTGGCCAAGCTGGACTGGTACCGGCAGGGGGGCGGCACGTCGGACCGACAGTGGCGTGACGTTCTCGGCGTGCTCAAGGTGCAGGCCGAGAGACTCGACCGCGGCTACCTGCGCGACTGGGCCGCGCGGCTGAAGGTGACCGACCTGCTCGGTCGCGCCCTGGAGGACGCCGGCCTGCCTCCGGATGTGCCGGCCCCGCCTTGAACCGAACACGCCAGTTTCACCGCCCGTAACGGTCGGGTGCGGTAACCGAGCTCTCGGACGAGGCGACGAGCCGGCGTGTTGCGCGCTTTTGACACTGTTGTCGTCGCGCCGTCACCCCCCTCCTCCAAAGTCTCCTCCCTCATCTATGAAAACCCAGACCCGGTCTCGACGAATTCCGCCAAGCCGGAAGCGCGGTGGCGCAAGGACTGCCGAAGGCGGGCCGCTGATCCAAGGTGTCCGGGAGCTCTGTCGCATGCGCGGGCTTGGCTTGCTGAACCGCGAGGAGTTCGAGTTGGGATTGGAGGATCTCGCCTGGCGACAGGCCCCGGGTTGTCACCTTGAGGAGCGGCCGGCGCCGGCGCGGTTGCAGCGCTTTGTCCTCCGCGACAGCCGGACTCGGGTCCAGGTAGGCTGCCTCGAGGTGCCGGTGGGTTGAGGCCGTCCCCGACTGCTTTCTTCCGAATCGTCACCTGGCGCCCACGCGGTCGTAACTACGAGGTGCCATCTTGCCTGCCGGCGCGCGGGCTGCGGATCGGGCGGACGGGCTGATCGGTTCTCAGGCATCCCCGGCCCAGCTCGCGACGCCTTGGAACGCCACTTAACCCGACCATGTTCACATTCGACCTGACGAAGCCATACGCGCTTGCCGGCCTGATCTTGTTCGCGGCGGCCGCATCCCTGACTGCCCAGCCGACCCCCAGCTTTCCGCAATCCGTCGCCTCCGGTGACCCGCGCCCCGACAGCGTGGTGGTGTGGACCCGGGTGGTGGACGCGGCCCGGCCCGGCAGCGATCTGCCGGTGACGCTCGAGGTGGCCCCCGTCCCCGATTTCAGCCAGATCCTGGTCCAGCGCACCGATCTCCTCGCGCGGACTGTGCACGACGGTTGCGTGAAGGTGCGCGTGGACGGGTTGCAGCCCGGCACACACTACTGGTATCGCTTCACCTACAACGAAGCCAACCGCAGCGCCATCGGGCGTACCAAGACCGCGCCTGCCCCCAACCAGTCACCCGCGGTCCGTTTCGCCTTTCTCAACTGCCAGGATTATGTCGGGCGGTACTACAACACCCTGTCGCACCTGGTGACGCACGAGCCCGACAACCTCGATTTCGTGGTGTACCTGGGCGACTACGTGTACGAGACCACCGGCGATCCTTCCTTCCAGACGGCAGGTGGCCAGCGCCAGATCGAATTCGCGGACGAGGCGGGCGCGATCGAACTGGGTTCGGCCGCAGCGCCGTATTTCGCTGCCGCCAGCCTGGACAACTACCGGCAACTCTACCGCACCTATCGTTCGGACCGCCTGCTGCAGCGGGTGCATGAGCTCTTCCCGGTCATCGCCATCTGGGACGACCACGAGTATTCGAACGACCATTGGCAGGAAACCGCCACTTATCTGGACGGTCGCCAGAACGAGGCCAGCGTCAACCGCAAACGCAATGCCGAGCAGGCCTTCTACGAATACCTCCCGATCGCGGTGGGTCTCGATGAGCGCGGCGTTCAAGTGGACGACACGGTCCTGTTCCCGAACACGCGCATCTATCGCGACTTCCAGTTCGGCCAACGCCTGCACCTCGTGGTGACGGATTTTCGCACCTACCGTCCGGACCATCTGGTGGCCGAAGACGCCTTCCCCGGGGAGGTGGTGTTGGATGAGGCCATCGCATCGGGAATGCTCGGGGCGGGTTGGGCGGGTGCCCGGGCCAGCTTTGACCCCTACGTCAACATGGACGAGCCATCCAATGCCGCGTTGAAGGCCGGCCTGGTCCAGATCGTCACGGGCGCCTATGTCGCCGAGGGTCTCGACGCCGCCGCTGCAGCGACCCGAGCCACGCAGGCCGTGAGAGGCAATCTGAGCGCCACCTACATCAACGGGCTCTTTCAGGCGGCTGGCCAACCGGTGCCACTGCCGCCTGAATTCGTGGCGACATTACCGCGCGGGCTGTCGTATCTCCTGATCGGCAAACAATCACTCTTCACCTCCTTCGGCGCGCGCTATCTCGTGCCACGCCCGACCTACCAGCTCTACGCCGCCTACCGGGCCATGCAAAACTCGGCCAGCCAGGACGCCTACGGCCCGGCCCAGTCCGCCTGGCTCGCCAGCACTCTCGGCGCGAGCACCGCGCAATGGAAGGTCGTGGGCAACTCGGTGTCCTTCGCACCCCTGGTGTTCGACTTCGCCAACCCGCCCCTGCCGCTGCCGCCCGAGTTCCCCACGCAGCTCCGCACGCAGCTCCAGCTCAACGCCGATGACTGGGACGGCTTCCCGAACGGACGTCAGGCGGTGGTGGACCTGCTGGCGCAGCACAACGCCGCGATCATCTCCGGCGACATTCACGCCTCCTTTGTCAGCCGTCACGTCGCCACCAGCGGTCGGACCGTCCCCGAGTTCACCGGCACTTCGGTGTCATCCGAGACCTTCCGCGAGGAGCTGCAAAACGAAGTGAACGACAATCCCGCGCTGGATGACTTGCCGGGCGTCGAGCAACTGCTGGCCGCGACCGATTTCTTGCTCCTGGACGCTTCCACCCGCCTGCCCGAGTCAGACCTTCTGAGCTCGGTCACCGACGCGAACGGTTATGTGATCATGGAAGCCGGTCCCGACGCGTTGAACACCGTGTATCGCCACCTCCCCGGCACCCTGGTCGAGCAGGACTTGACCGCGCTCGCGGACGCCGGCCGGCTGGACGCGGCCATGAGTGAATCGCGCTATGCCGCCACGGCCAGCACCGGCGGCGGTCTGGGCGTCGCGGAGATGCCCTCGGCCAACGCCAACTTCCGGCTCCAACTGCTCCACGCATCCGACCTCGAGGGGGGCGTGGACGCCATCGAAGACGCGCCGAACTTCGCTGCTGTGGTGGACCGGTTCACGCAGAGCGACATCCCCACGCTGATCCTCGGCGCCGGCGATGGCTACATCCCGGGCCCCTTCTTCTCCGCCGCGGGCGACGCGGCGCTGCGCGGCCCGTTGGACGCGGTGGCCGAGGCCTACACCGGGGTGTCCGGGCTCGACATCCGTGAGGCGGCCGGGCGCGCCGACATCACGATCATGAACTTGATCGGGTTCGACGCCAGCGCGTTGGGCAACCATGAATTCGATGCCGGCACGCCCGTCATCCGCGAGATCATCGGCACCGACATCCGCGGCACCACCCCCGGCACGGTGCGCTGGCTCGGAACCCAGTTCCCCTACCTCAGCGCGAACCTGGACTTCACCCAGGACAGCAACCTGTCGCCGATCTACACCGCCGTCGGCACCCTCCCCACCACCAGTTTCCAGTCCCGGGCCGACGACCTGGTCAGCGCCGGCAAAGCACCCAAGCTCGCGCCGTCCGCCATCGTCATCCGCAACGGCCAGAAGATCGGAATCGTGGGCGCGGTCACCCCGCTGTTGGCCCAGATTTCCTCGCCCGGAGCGAGCACGGTCAAGGGGCCGGGCGCCGGGTCGAACGACATGCCCAAGCTTGCCGCCATCCTCCAGCCGGTGATTGATGTGCTGCGGGCTGACGGCGCCAACAAGATCGTTCTCGTCACGCACCTCCAGCAACTCGCGCTCGAACAGGAGTTGGTGCCGTTGCTGCGCGGTGTGGATCTGTGCGTCGCCGGCGGCTCAGACTCGATCCTCGCCAACCCGGGCACCCCCTTGCGCGCCGGCGACACCGCTGTGGGACCTTACCCCATCGTGACTCAAAACGCGGATGGAGAGCCGGCCCTGATCGTGAGCACCGACGGCCAGTACAAGTACGTGGGTCGCCTGGTCTTCGAGTTCGATCCGGCCGGCAAGGTGCTCCCGGCTTCCATTGATACGGACGCCAGCGGACCCTGGAAGACCGACGCGGAGGGCGTGCGTGTGGTGTGGGGTGACCCCGCGCTGGCTTTCACCCCCGGCACCCGAGGTGGCCTCGTCAAGCAGGTGACGGACGCCGTGCTCGGCATCGTCACGGCGAAGGACGCGAACGTCCTCGGCAAAGCCAGTGTCTTCCTCGAAGGCCGGCGCTTGGCCGTCCGCACTGAACAAACCAACCTGGGCGATCTCTCGGCTGACGCGAATCTCGCACTGGCTCGGGGCTACGACCCGACCGCGGCGGTCTCGATCAAGAACGGCGGTGGCATTCGGGCCGAGATCGGAGTCGTGGACGGTTATACCGGCGAACTCCTCCCCACGGCCGCGAATCCGCTCTCGGGCAAGCAAGCCGGCGAACTCTCCCAGCTTGATGTCGAGAACTCGCTGCGCTTCAACAACACCCTGGCGTTGCTGACCGTGAGTGCTGCCGAGCTCCGGAACCTCCTCGAACATGGTGTTGCGGCTTCCCGACCGGGTGCGACCCCCGGCCAATTCCCGCAGGTGGGCGGTCTGGCGTTCAGTTTTGACCTGACGCGCACGGCCATCAAGTTCGACACCAACGGCCAGGTCACCCTGCCGGGCGAGCGTGTGCGCCGCCTCGCCCTCGTGAACGCCGCCGGCCTGGAGACGGACCTGCTCGTCGAGCAGGGTCAGGTGGTCGGCGACCCGAACCGCCCGATCCGGGTTGTTACCTTGAACTTCCTGGCGACGGCGCAAGTGGCCAGCCCCGGGCTCGGGGGTGACGGGTATCCTTTCCCGGCTTACGCGGAGAACCTCGTGGATCTCACGAAGGTGCTTACCGATCCCGGCCTGGCGTCGTTTGCGGCGCCGGGTTCCGAGCAGGACGCGTTGGCTGAGTTCCTGAAGGCCAACTACGCGGCGACCCCGTATGCCATGGAGGATGGGGACCTCTTCAGCGACCGCCGCATCGTGAACCTCGCGGCGCTGGCTCCGGGCATCACGGCCGTGGCGTTCGCCCCCGGCGGGGTGGAGCTCTCCGTGCCCACGGTGGCGGGCCGGCTCTATGTGATCGAGTTCACGGAGGTGCTGGGCGCGCCATGGCAGGCCTTGCCCAACGGGGTCATCCGCGGTGACGGACAACCCGCGAAAGTCGTGGATGCGACCGCCACCTCCATCAACCGGTTCTATCGCGTGTCGCTCGTCGAGTAGGGCCCGCTGCGGTTGCCGCCCTGAAGGGACGCGGTCTGCGCGCCGGGCTGGTCGGTCAGGAACAGAGCCCCGCCAGGCCGTGCGGGCGCGGCAGCGGTTTCTCCTTCGTGCTGCCCGCGGGGGCCGGCGATTTCACTCTGCCGAGGGTCCGGAGGCCTCGCGGGGCAGGAACAGGGGGCGACGGGCACGCAGGATTCGCAGTTGATCTTGCTGTGCGGGCGTGAGGACAGCGGCGAGGTCGGATTCGAGCCGGTCCATGATGGCGGCGGAACGGGGCCGGGTTTCCACGCGGAGTTGCTGGAGGTCGCGCCGGGCGGTCGCCAACACCCGGGCAACCTCCAGCCGCTGTTTCGGGGTGAGATTCAAGTGCGCGGCCACCCGCTGCTCGAAGCGTGTCCAGACGCGGTCCGGCTGCTGAAGGGCGGCTCGGACGGCGAAACGCATCACGGCGCGTGTGCCGACGACGCCACAGAGCACCCCGAGGCCGAAGATCAGGACCAGCAACCAAACCGCCTGCCATTTCCTCATGGGAGCACGGGTTCAAACCAGCCCTCCGGCTGGGTGAGGGCGGCCTCGGCCACGAGATCGGTGAGGGCGCCCTCGGACCACCACCAATCAGCGCCCAACGCGAGCACCGCCAGGCACGCCGTGAGCACCGCCAACCGGGGGAAGAGCGCAGCCAGCTGGTCGAACAGGGCCTCGTCTTGGGGTTGCCGCCGGATGGCTTGGCAGACCTGTTCCGCGAACGCCGCGGGCGGCCGGGGGGCGGGCACCGCGCGGGCGGCGCGGCACAGGGCTCGGAGGGTTGCCGGGTTCATCGCGATTCCTGGCGGATTTGAGTCAAGGTGCGCGCCAGTTTGCGACGGGCCCGATGCGCGCGCACACGCACCCAGACCGAAGACCAGCCGGTGAGTCGGGCGGTCTCCTGCACGGTCCGGTCCTCGATTTCGAGCAGAGTCAACACGAGTTGTTCGTCGGCGGAGAGTCGCCGCATCGCCCGATCCAGCAACTCGCGAGCGGATGCGGCCGAGGGTGCGTCGGCGGGGGCTTCGACCCGGAGCCAATCGAGGGCCTCGTCACCCAGAGCCTCGAGTCCGACCTGCGGCGGCTGCCGGCGGCGGCGACGCAGGTGATCCAAGGCCACCCGCGTGGTAATGCGAGCCAGCCAGTGAGCGAAAGGCACCCGCCCATCAAAACGCCCAAGCGCCTGCCAAGCCTTGAGAAAGCTCTCCTGGGCCAGGTCCTCGACGGTGTGCGCGTTGTATTCGTAGCGGCTCAAGATGGCAAAGACCGAGTCCTGATGGCGGCGAACCAGTTCGGCATACTCGTCCACCGCTCCGTCGCGAATCGCCGCCAGGAGCTCGGTTTCATCCTTCACACGTCCTCGCGCGTTCGCCCCTGACGCGGGTGGCCCGCGAGAGCGGCGATCCGGAGAAGCACCGGACCGTCGCCCTCGCGAGGAAGCGGCGAAGGCTCAAGCTACGGATTCTGCCGTTCGGCGAGCCGTTCAATCGCCGTCTCGATGAACGCATCGAGCCGTTCTTCGATGGCGCCCAGTTCCTCGACTTGGGCCGGGGTCAAAATGGGCTTGATCAGGCGATGCAGTTTCTGGCGTTCGAGGGCCAGGTCGGCCTCGACGGCGGCCACGTCGGCAGCGGCGGCAAGGACGTCCTCTTCCGTGGCCGCGGTGTCACGGATCGTCGCGCGCAACGCCTTGCGGGCCTCGCGCAGGTCGCGCACCAAGGCTGCGAGCGTCTCCCGTTCTCCTTGGAGGACGGACCGAATCTGCTGCCGTTGTTGGGGCGTGAGCTCCAGGGCGTTGGCCACCCGGGCGCGAATGGCAGCGCGACGCTCGGGCCCGCGCCGTTCGGCCGCGGCGGCCGTTGTTCCCAAGAGGTTCGACCCGCTCACCAGGAGGGCGGCGGCCGTCAGTTTCAGCAACCAGTTTGATGTTTGCATGGCACCTTCCCATACGTCGGGATGGCCTGGAATGTTACTGGCCTTTGGTTGCCGAGCCAAGCCAGCGGATGGTTCCAGAATTGGGGACGCGCCGGGACTTGTTGAACCGCCACGAAGCTTGACCTCGGTCCCTTACGACGTTCGGATTCCGGGGACGCTATGACGCTGCCAGCGACGTTCCCACGACAACCCCTCGCGCCGATGACAATCCAGGACCCCACGCCGCACCCGCCTCAACCCTCGAACCTGCCCGTCCGGGCGCTCGCGGCTTTGCTCGCCTTTGGTCTCATCGCGGCCCTGATCCCTCCCTCGCGTGCGGGTGAACGCATCGCGTTCCCGCGAGATCCGGGTGTGCTGGATGCCCAACGCGACTTCGGCGCCAAGGGGGATGGAACGACCGACGATACCGCAGCGCTGCAAGCCGGACTGGAGGCGTCCTCCGAGCGTGGCGGGGGCGGCACCACGCGCGTCCTGTTTCTTCCCAACGGCACTTATCGCGTCACCAACACCCTGGTCGTCAAAGCCCGCGTCGGACCCTGGCTGTATGGCGAGTCCCTCGAAGGCGTCGTGATCCGACTGGCGGACGGAGCCCCCACGAACGTGACGGCGGTGATTCGCACGCATCCCAGCGACCAGGAGGCGGGCTCCGCGGACTGGTTCATGCGGTACTTGCGCAACTTCACCGTGGACACCGGCGCCAATCCGCATGCCGACGGCATCCGCTGGTTTGGAAACAACAGTGGTTCGCTGAAGGAGGTGTGCATCCGGGGGACGGGCAAGGTGGCGGTGAACTCAGGCTTCCTCGGCCAAAACGGTCCCAACCTGGTGCAGGACGTCCTGATCGAAGGATCGTTCGAGACCGGCGTGCGGTCGGCCTGGAACTGGGGGCAAACGCTCTCGCGGGTCACGGTCCGGAATGCCCGGAAAGAAGGCGTCTACGTCAATGCCACGGCGGTAGGTATTGAGGATCTGGTCGTGGAGAACACCCCCGTGGCGTTGCGCAACGAGTTTCCGAACGACTGGAGGTGGTGGGGCGGGGTGGTGGCGCTCGTTGGCGGTCGTTTCACCGGCAGCGATCCCTCCCAGCCGGCAATCACGAACACCAGCGTGCTCTACGCGCGCAACCTCACGGCATCCGGATTTCGGCAGATCCTCCAGAGCACCACGCCCGGCGGAAGCGTCAGCGGTGAAACCGTGCGCGAATACGTTTCGCACCCGGTCAAGCGGCTCTTCCCCGAAACTCCGGACCGCGCGCTCGAACTGCCGATCCAGGCCGAGCCCCGGGTTCCGTGGGAGCTCGACACGGCCAAGTGGGTCTGCGCGAATGACCATGGCGCCGCGTTTGGGGACAACCGGGACGATACGAAGGCGCTGCAATCGGCCATCGACGCCGCCGCGGCGGCAGGGGCGACGGTCGTCTATCTGCGCGGCATCGGCGGCGGTGATCCGAACTGGTACGACGTCAAGGGCGACGTGCGCGTGCATGGCAGTGTGCGGTTGGTCATCGGCCTGGGATTCGGGCGCGTGATCGGTGGCGAGAGTGGCCGGTTCATCGTGGACGACCGTTCGGCGCCGGTGGTGAAGTTCATGCATCTCCAGGCGTTCGGAGGCCGGCCGCCGGTGGTCGAGAACCGCTCGGCCACCAACACTCTGGTGATTGAGAACTGTGATCTTCGGGTGGTCGGCGCCGGTGGCGGCGACATCTTCGTCACGGATTGTCCGAGCCGCATCGAACTCCGCTCCCCGGGCCAGTCCTGCTGGGCCCGGCAACTCAATCCGGAAGGCGACAGCGACACCGGGTTGGTCGTCAACCACGGGGGGAGACTCTGGGCGCTTGGCGTAAAGCACGAAGGGCGCGGAGTACGGTTCCTGACCGATCGCGGCGGCCAGACGGAGGTTCTCGGGGTCTTCAACTATGCGCCCGACGTCGCGGCGAACGACCGACGGCCGGCGTTCGACGTCCGCGACGCGTTCCTGAGCGCCGCCGGGGTGCGGGAGATCTCCTTTGGCAACACCTACCCGGTGAAGGTGCGGGAGCAGCGTGGGGAGGACATTCGCGTCGAGGAGGGCGGTGGTTGGATTGGATGGTCGCTGTTCCGCGCCGGCCGGGTGGAAGATTCCGCGTCCGGCCGCAGATGAGCGTTTGCCCCTGCCTTGCCTCGGTTTTGAGGTGACTGCGATTCTCGGCGGCAGTCCAGCCCCTGGGGTCGAGGCTGAATGGCCCCCGGAGACTGACAGACAAAGACAAAGTGACAGGTTCGAATGGCACTTAGATGGTGCCCAAAACCTCCTTGGTTAACCGCTTGCGGCGTCGGGTGTCGGGTGTCGGGGAGAGTTCCGAAGATGACCTGGCGGCTGATGGCCTGCATGCGCTCCAGGATCCTCTGAATCTGTCGCCAGTTTCCGATGGCTTGGTGGAGAGCTTCAAACTGTTCCTTGGATCGTACCACCGAGACGGTTTTGCCGCGCACCTTGCGCGTCCACTGGTAGCAAGGGCCGCCGGCGCCGGGTCCCCGATCCTGTACGTAGCCTTGGCTGATCCACTTGACCCGGCCGAGGCGTTGGCGGAGTCGGTCGTATTCGGTTTGGAGGAGGGCGAGATCGACCGGCATGGAAAGGAGTACAGACCGGATGTCAACAAGGCGGTGTATATACCGCCCCAGATGGAAACTCCTTTCTTTCCCGCCTTCCGGGCTCGTCTGGCCGCCTGCGGTCAGCGCTCCTCCAAACCGTGCGGCAATGGACCCTGGCGCAACTGGGCCAGCAGTCGCGATCGGGACTATCCCCTGGGGCTGACGCTGCCGTGTTTCCTGTGGCAAATCCTCCAGCTCAACACCTCCTGTCGGGAAGTGGTCCGACAGGTCCAAACCCTTTACCGACTCGCCCGCCAGGGAACGGTCGACGAGGCTAATTCAGCCTATGTTCAGGCCCGTCAGCGTTTGCCCTGGGAACGGATGACCGGGCTGCTTAGCGGGACGGCCTCGGCCGCGGATCGACGGGTCAGGACCGGGGGTTCGTTGCAGGGTCGTCCGGTCAAGGTCGCCGACGGCTCCAGCGCCCAGGCCCCCGACACGGCAGCCAACCGGAACCGCTTTCCGCAACCCGTCACGCAGAAGCCCGGATGCGGGTTTCCGGTGGTACGTT
>CAZHUS010000028.1:0-91522 GCA_964535555.1 uncultured Verrucomicrobiota bacterium | reverse complement strand
CGTGCCTTGGAGCGGCGCGAAGCGTTTGGAGTGCGTCCGCTTTAGCGGCGCTTTGTGGTTCATGGTCACGGAGCAGGTCCGCAAGGAACATGTGGCTCTCCATGAGCCGTCTCAGGAGCGCGGACTTCAGTCCGCAGGAACCCGCGCCGGCGCACGGACGTCCCTGCGGGCTGAAGCCCGCGCTCCTCACCGGTTCATGGCCACTGAGCAGGTCCACAAGGAACAGGTCGCTTCCCAGGCTGTCTCCTCCGGCTTGTCATCTCGCGTCCTGCGGCTAAGCTTGGGCGCATGCTGGGTCGGCAAGGCAACCCGCCGATGGCTCCCAAGCCGGAAGAACGCATTTGCCCGCGAGCTCAAACGCGGCGCGCGGCGGGATTCACCCTGATCGAGCTGCTGGTGGTCATCGCCGTGATCGCGATCCTGGCCGGCTTGCTGCTTCCGGCGCTCAGCCGGGCCAAACAGCGCGCCCTGAGCATCGCGTGTCTGAACCACCTCAAGCAGCTGCAGGTCTGCTTTCAGCTCTACGCGGTGGATCACCGGGGCATCATGCCCCCCAACAACTTTGTGTACGTCATCGAGACGGAATCCCCGGACCCCTTGATGTTCGACACCAACATGACCTGGTGCCCGGGGAACACGCGACTCGACACCACACCGGCGAACATCGAGCGCGGGTTGCTCTTTCCGTACAACCGTTCGGCCGCCATCTACCATTGTCCGGCCGACCGCTCGACGGTCGAGACCCCCGAGGGTGCCGCCCGTGGTTTGTTGCGGACCCGGAGCTACAACCTGAGCCAGGCGGTCAATGGGGCGCCCCTGATCAACGAGTTGGATGGCTACGGCCCGCCGAGCTTTGCCAGGGAGGTGGACATCAACGGGCCGATGCCTTCGGAGCTGTTCACGTTCATCGAGGTCCACGAGAACGGCATCCTGGACTCGCTGTTTGGCATCCCGCCGCCCGGCTGGGAGAACGTCGTCGACCTGACCTGGTGGGACACGCCGGCTGACCGCCACATGCAGGGCTGCAACCTGGCGTTTGCGGACGGCCACGCCGAGCGTTGGCGTTGGGCCTCGCCGAAGATCTGCAGTGGTCCCGGCATGCCCGTCGCCAACGAAGTCGATCGCCTGGACTTCAACCGGCTGCGGGCACGCGTGCGGCCGGAGACACGCTTCTGAGAATCCCCGACCTGCCGGGGTTGGTGGATGGTCGCTGGGTCGGGTAGGGCGCGCACTCCGCCGCGCGCCGGACGAGGGGGGCCACAGGTTTCCCGTGCCTCAAGCAGGGCTCGCGCTCGTGTGGGCGCTGTGGTCAGCGGGTTCGGGGCCGAGTTCGCGAAGATCGATATTGGCCCAGCGCTCGGCAAGTCGACCGTTGGCCACCCGCCAGAAGACCATGCCGTGGATGGTGACTTTGCGGCCCGTCGGCGGTCGTCCGAGGAACGAACCGAGGTGTGTGCCGCGCCAGACCACGCGTACGGCGACACGGTCTCCGTCGGACACGATGTCCTCGAGCCGGACCCACACGTCAGGCAGGGCGTTGTGAAGGCGGGTCAGGGCCTGGCGAGCGGCGTCGGGTCCGCGCGGCGTCCCGGGGGGCGCGGCGTGGTCAATAAAGTCCGAAGCGAGGTGAAGCTCGGCCGCCGCGAGGTTCTTGCGATTGATGAGCTGTTCGTAGTGCTCCCAGACGAGTTTGCGGTTGGCGTCGCACATAGGGCGGTCAAGGCGCGGGGCTATTCGTAGAGCGGGCGGGCGTCCGGCCCGAGCGGATCGGGGACGTGATTGGAGACGGGAGGCAGGGAGCGCAGATAGGCATAAATGGCCTTGAGGTCCGGGTCCGTGAGCCCGGCCAGGCTTTGCCACGGCATGGGCGGCAGGATGTCCCGGCCGCTGCCCATGTGTTTGCCGGTACGCATCGCCTGCAGGAACATGTCCTCGGTCCAGAGGCCGAGGCCCGTGTTCTCGTCCGGGGTCAGGTTGGCGGCGAAAGTCACGCCCCACGGTCCCGCCCAGGCGGTCTGGCCGGCAGTGATGGCAACCCATGGTCCCGGAGGCAACGTGGGTGGGGCCGGCAACCGGGTGTGTTCCGGATGACCGGCGAGCCAGTAAGCCTGGTCAATCTCGGGTCCGTTGGGCCCCAGGCGTTGTGGGGTATGGCAGTCGGCGCAGGCGCCGATGCCGACCAGATAGCGTCCGCGTTCGACCGGATCGGTCGCGTCCTGCCGGGCGGCGGTGAGGACGAGGACCATGGCCAGGCCGGAGATCGTCATGAGCGGAACGGTGTAATGCGTGTTGAGGTTCATGGGGGATCAAACGTCCGTGTTTGGTGGCGAGTGGTTTCCGAGCGGCCGGTCAATCCCGGACGACCAGGCGCTGCACGAAGGCCGTGTACTGGTCCCAGTTCTGAACCATGGCGCCCGAGGTCCAGATGGCCAGGCCCAGGCCGAGCGCGGCCGCGAGGGCCAGGACCGCATGCCAGCGGGTTTCCACGGCGCTTTCCTCACTCGAGCGTGGGAGACGCGGCGTTGGCTGCGCCGCCGGCATTGCGGCAGGGGCACTGGGAGACCGGACACCAGGCGCGGTTGGCGCGGGCGAACTCCGGAAGGTGCGGCGTGTCGGAAGGGGCGCGCGGTCGGTTTCCCAGCGTGCGGCCTCCGCGGCGCGGAGCTGACGGAGGAGGGCGCGGTTCTCCGGCCGGGGCGGAATGCGCATCGAGGGTTGTGACTTCGTCCCCGCGGGCGAAGTGCCCCGGAGGCGTTTCGCTCGGACTGGTATCGCATGCATCAGAGTTGGCATAGGCGGCAGTATTCTCGGCACAGCGATTTCAGCCTGGGGCTACGCTTTCGGCGCACTCGCCCCGAACCGCGGCTTGATGTAGACTCGCCGTGACGCGTGCATGAATAGGTCTCCTGAACCCCCGGGTAAATGGAACCAAAGGTGTAACGAAGCGCCCGCTGCGGATGCGGTGGGTGAGCAGGCGTTTCGGCTTTTCTACGAACTCAGCGCGGATCCCATCTGGATCCTGGATCATGACTCGAGTTATGTGATCGACTGCAACCAGGCGGCGGTCCATTTGCTTGGGGCAGGCTCCAAGGAGGCGCTGCTCGGCCGGCATCCGGTGGACGTTTCGCCGGCCTGGCAGGCAGACGGCAGCCGGTCGGCGGAGCGGGCGGCGGTAATCACCGCCCTGGCGCAGGTGCGGGGTGCGGCCCGGTTCGAGTGGGAGTTGTTGCGTTTCGACGGTGAGCGCGTGCCTGTCGAAGTCGTTTCCACCCGCATCGCCGTGGGCGGGAAGCCTGTCTTTTTCGTGGTCTCGCGCGACATCCGGCAACGGCGGCTGGCCGAAGCCGCGCTGCAGGACCAGGAGCAGTTGTTGGCCTCGGTTGCGGACAATATCCGGGAGGCCATCTATCGAAGCGCGCCCGATCACCGGCTCACGTTCGTCAATCGCGCTTACCGGCAACTGTTCGGCTACGGCAGCTTCGAGGAACTGCAAAGCATCCCCCGGGAGCGGCTTTATGCCGATCCGGGCCGGCGGCCGGTGCTGCTGGAGAAACTGGCTCGCGAGGGGTTTTTCGAGAACGAAGAGGTCGAGTACCGACGCAAGGACGGCTCCTGCTTCTGGGGCTTGGCCAACGCCGTGGTGATCCGCGATACCCGCACGGGCAAGCTGCTGTACCATGTCGGCTCCATCACGGACATCACCGAGCGCAAACAGTCCGCGGACGCGGTCCGGGCCCTGAACGCGACGCTGGAACAGCGCGTGGCCGAACGGACCGCCGCGCTTCAGGCGAGTGAAGCCCGCTTTCGGACGCTGGTGGAACACGCCCCGGAGGCGATCGTGGTCTTTGACGGCCAAACGGGGCGGTTCGAGGATGGCAACGAACACGCCCTTCGGCTGTACGGCCTGACGCATGCGGAGTTGGTGACGGTCGGTCCGGCGGATGTCAGCCCGGAGCTCCAGCCGGATGGACGGTCTTCGGCCGAGGCCGCACGACGGTTCATTGAGCAGGCGGTGGCGGGCGAGGCGCCCGTGTTCGAATGGACCCACCGGCGTCGCGACGGCACGCTCGTCCCCTGCGAGGTGCGGTTGGTGCGCCTGCCGGATGAAAATGGCCGCTGGCTGGTTCGCGGCAGCGTCACGGACACGACCCAGCGTCGGCGGCGCGAGCGGATTCAGCAGGCGACGTTCGAGATCTCGGAGGCCGTGCATACCACCGAGGATCTGGACAGCCTGTACCGCCGGGTCCACGAGATTGTGCGGACGCTCCTGCGCGCCCCCAACTTCTATTTCGCGCTCCTGGACCGGCAGCGCGGGGTGTACGACTTCCCCTACTTTGTGGACGAACGCGACCGCCAGCCGCCGCCGACGAACATGGACTCCGGGCTGACGGGATACGTCATGCGGACGGGCAAGCCCCTGCTCGTGAACCGGGCTTCCTCCATCGAACGCCCGCGGCCGGGATTGGCCCGGCTCCAGGACGAGCGGGGCGCGGTCGACTATGTCGAGAAGGGGTCGCCCTCGGCCGTCTGGCTGGGGGTGCCGTTGCTGGTGCGGGGCGAGACCATCGGGGTCATGGCCGTCCAGGACTACGAGGACGAACAGGCTTACGGACCCGAGGAGCAGCAGATCCTGGGTTTCGTGGCCGAGCAGACCGCGCTGGCCATCGAGCGCAAGCGCGCCGAACGCGCCCTGCGCGAGTCCGAGGAGAAGTTCCGCGCGCTTTTCGAGGCGTCCAGCCAGGGGGTGATGCTCCACGACGAGGAGCGTTTCCTCGAGGTGAATCCTGCCGCCGTCCGACTGACCGGACAGCAACGCGCGGAGGACATCATCGGCCGGCATCCGCGCGATTTTGCCACGCCCTTCCAGCCGGATGGTGAAGCGTCGGAAACCGCGGCGCGCCGTCATATCGTCGAGTGCCTCGAGCACGGTGTGGCGCGCTTCGAATGGACGAATCGGACGCCCAGCGGCGGGACGGTGCAGATGGAGGTGATTCTCACCCGCATCCCGATGGGAGGGCGCCACATCATCCAGGCGGTCGTGAACGACATCGGCCCGCGCAAACAAGCGGAAGCCGAACTCCTCCGCGCCCTGGCCCGCGAGAAGGAGTTGGGCGAACTCAAGAGCAACTTCGTCTCGCTGGTTTCCCACGAGTTCCGCACGCCGCTGGGAATCATCATGTCGTCTGCGGAGATCCTCCGCGACTATCTGGACCAGCTCGCTCCGGACGAACGCCGGCAGCACCTGGATTCGATCCAGAAGAGCACGCGGCGCATGGCGGAGTTGATGGAGGAGGTGCTGCTGCTGGGGAGGTTTGAAGCGGGGCGAATGGAATTCCAACCGCAACCGCTCGACCTCGGCACGCTTTGCCGCCGCCTTGTGGACGAGGTGGCCACCGCCACGGAACGGGTGTGCCCGATCCGGTTCGAGTGCGATGAGGCGGTCGGGGGTGCCCTGGCGGACGAGCGCCTCTTGCGCCACATCTTCACCAACCTGCTCTCCAACGCGATCAAGTACTCCCGTCCCGGCGACCCGGTGCTGTTCAAAGTGCGGCGCCAGGACGACGAAGCCGTGTGTGAGTTCAGGGACCGGGGCGTCGGGATCCCCGCGGAGGACCGCGAGTGGTTGTTCCGCGCGTTCCACCGAGGTCGCAATGTGGGAGACCGCCCGGGAACCGGCCTGGGGCTGGTCATCGTCAAGCGTTGCCTGGAACTCCACGGCGGCCAGATCGCTGTACAAAGCACTATCGGGCAGGGATCCACCTTCACCGTGCGCCTGCCTCTGTTCGCTCGTTCATGAAAAAGATCCTGGTCATCGAAGATGAAGCCGAGATGCGGCGCAACCTGCTCACGATCCTGCGCTTCGAGCAGTTCGCCGTCGAAGGCGCCGAGAACGGACAGCGCGGCCTGGAACTGGCCCGCCGGGAACGCCCGGACCTGATCCTCTGCGACGTCATGATGCCGGGCCTGGACGGCCACGGCGTGCTCGCTGCCTTGCGGGCCGACCCCGACACGGCGCGGGTCCCGTTCATTTTTCTCACCGCGCGGGGGGAAAAACCGGACGTGCGCACCGGGATGAACCTCGGTGCGGACGACTACCTGACCAAGCCGGTCGCCAAGGCGGACCTGCTGACCGCCATCCACTCCCGCCTGAAGCGCCAGGCCCAACAGGCCACCCCGGCGTTCCAGCCCAATTTCGATTCGTCCCGGCCCCTGGAAACCGCCTTGGACCTCACCCCGCGCGTCGCGGAGACGTTGCTCTGGATCGCGCAGGGCAAGACCAACCCGGAGATCGCCACCATCCTCGGCATCTCGGAAGCCACCGTCAAAAAGCACGTGCTCGAGATCTTCGCCGCGCTCGGAGTGGAGACGCGGACGGCCGCGAGCCTGCGGGCCTTGGAGGTCCTCAGCTCGCCCAAGGCCTCGCCCGACCACCCGGCTTCCCGTCCCTGACGCTTCTTGACGGTTCCTCACCGGGAATGCCGGAACCTGCCGTGGACGGGAGCCCGCCGACCGCGAAGGATGGCGGCATGAACACCATGCACCTCGAGGGGCGTTGCCCCCGTTGCGGTGGGGAGATCCACGAGGAGGAACGTGCGTTCTCGTGCCACCGTTGTCCGTGGAAACTCTCCAAGACCATCCTCGGCCGCGATATCGCCGTGGCGGAGGCCGAGGAACTGTTCGCCCGCGGCAAGACGGCGCGCCTGGCGGGTTTTCGCAGCAAGCAGGGACGGGCCTTTGAAGCGTGCCTCAAGCTGGGGGCCGCCCCGGAGTTCAAAGTCGGGTTTGAGTTCGCACCTCCGGCAGGCAGCGGAACCTCGCCCGGAAGGGACGGCACGGCAGCGCCGCCTGATTTCAGTGGACTAACCGCGTTGGGCACCTGCCCGGCCTGCGGGGGCCGGGTCTTTGAAACCGCGGCTGAGTACCACTGTGAACGAGCCGCGGGCACTCCCGCGACCTGCCGCCTGCGCGTGGCCAAGGTGATCCTGAAAAAGGAAATCCAGCCTGGCGACGTGGCCCGGTTGCTCAAGGACGGGAGCACCGGCCTGCTGAACGGCTTCGTTTCTCGAAAGAACGGACGCACGTTTGACGCGTACCTCACCGTCCGGGATGGCAACGTCGCCTTCGCATTTCCCGCCTCGAAGGAGCCCGGACGAGGCGCCGAGCCGCGGCCGGTGAGCGGGGATGCGGCCGTGCCACCCACGCCGGGACCGCAGGTTGGGCCAGGGAAACTGGACACGCTGGGAAAGTGCCCCCGGTGCGGCGGGCGCGTGGTGGCCTCGGCCAGGGAGTTTCTGTGCGAGCACTCCCAACGGGAGGACCAGCCATGTGGGTTCCGGGCCGCCCGGGTGATTCTCGAACAATCCCTTTCGCCGGAGCAGATGGCCCGCATCTTGAACCAGGGCCGGAGCGACTTGTTGACGGGTTTTGTCTCGCGCAAGTCGGGCCGGACCTTCAGCGCCTACCTGGTCATGGATGCGAAGGGCCAGGTGACGTTCGAGTTTCCCGCCCGGGAGCCGGCCCGGAAAGTGGTGGGAGCGCCACCCTAGGTCAGCACCTCGGTCGGGACGCCTCCGTCGGCCAAAATCCCGCCCCCTGCTTGCGTCCATCGCAAATAGGTGTTTCCTGCCGACAGGCGAGCATGAATAACCCAAAGCGCTGGCGGGTGGCTGGCATCAACTTCGACCATTTCCACATGGGCGACCTCCTCCGGATGGTGGTGGACCACCCCGAGGCGGAGTTGGTGGCGGTCTGCGATCAGGACGTGGAACGGACTCGACCTGTGGCCGCACAGTTCGGCCTCGAGGCGAAGTGCGTTTTCACGGACTACCGGGCGTGCCTTGAATCGACGCGGCCCGACCTGGTGATTCTGTGTCCGGCCGCCGCCGAGCATGGGGACTGGACGGAACGGGTCGCGGAATACCGGGTGCCGGTGCTTATCGAAAAGCCCTTCGCGGCGTCGCTGGGCGAGGCCGACCGGATGATCGAGGCGATGGTACGCGCCGGAAAGCCGCTCGCCATCAACTGGCCGCTCCGCTGGGTGCCGGCGCATGCCACCACCAAGCGCGTGCTGGACGACGGCATCGTGGGCGACGTGGTCGAAGTCCACTTCTACGATGGCAACCGCGGACCCTTGTTTCACGGGGCGGACAAACGTGAGCGCGAACCGGCCGTGGAGGAGAAGGCGTCGAGTTGGTTCTACCGCCGCGGGCGCGGTGGTGGCTCGCTCCTGGATTACCTTGGCTATGGCACCACGCTGGGCACCTGGTTTCTGAACGGGGCCACACCCCTCGAGGTGATGTGTATGACGGACCACACGCCGGGTTTGGAGGTGGACCAGCACAGTGTGACGGTGGCGCGCTACGAACGAGGGCTCTCGAAATTCGAAACCCGTTGGGGCACCTTTACAGATCCGTGGACGCATCAGCCCCAGCCGCACTGCGGCTTTGTGATTGTCGGTACGGAGGGCACCATCGGCAGTTGGGACTACGCTGCGACCATCCGCGTTCAGACGCGGGCCCGCCCTGAAGGCTTCAATTTGCCGGTGGACCCGGCCGCTGCGCCACTCAGGAACCCGGTGGAGTACATGTTGCACTGCATGCAAACCGGTTCTCCGGTGGTGGGGCCGCTCAGTCCCGCCATCTCCCGGATCGGCCAACAAATTGTCGACACCGCCTGCCGTAGCGCGCAGGAGGGTCGCTGCCTTCCGTTGATTT
The DNA here is from genome assembly GCA_964535555.1 of uncultured Verrucomicrobiota bacterium. Taxonomy (GTDB): domain Bacteria; phylum Verrucomicrobiota; class Verrucomicrobiia; order Limisphaerales; family J093; genus DSVZ01. Next base: position 82,808 of record CAZHUS010000028.1, on the reverse strand, counting down.
CCTGACCATCCAAGCCTGTGAAGCCAGACGCCCCGGAAGCAACCGCCGCGGAGAAGGATTACGACCTCACCCGGGAGAGTCGTGCGACCATCCTCGATCCTCCGCGGCTGCCCTACGAGCCCAGTGCCCCCCGGGCATACCGGCCGCGCATCGGCCTCATCGGCTGCGGGGGGATCACCGCCAATCACCTGGCGGCCTACAAGGACGCCGGATGGGACGTGGTCGCCTTCTGCGATGTCGACGAGTCGCGCGCGACGGCGCGCCGGGATGCCTTCGCTCCGGGGGCGCCGGTGTTCACCGACTACCGCGACGTGCTGCGACTTGAAGACGTGGCGGTTGTCGACGTGGCGCTGCATCCCGAACCGCGTCTCCGGGTGATCGAGGACGCTCTGCTCGCCCGGAAACATGTGCTGAGTCAGAAGCCGTTCGTGACCGACCTGGCCGCCGGACAACGTTTGGTGGATCTCGCCCGCGCGCAGGGCGTGCGACTCGCCGTGAACCAAAACGGACGCTGGGCCCCGTACATGAGCTGGACGCGACACGCCGTGTCGGCCGGCCTGCTGGGGGATTTGCAGACCGTGAACTTGCGCGTGCAGTGGGATCACACCTGGACGCGCGGCACCCCGTTCGAGCAGGTGCCCCATCTCATTCTCTTCGATTTCGGCATCCACTGGTTTGACTTTGTGGCCCAGCTTTTCGGCGGGCGCGAGCCGGTCCAGGTCACCGCGGCCGTGGCCCGCGCCGGGTCCCAGGAGGTCAAGCCGCCGCTCCTGGCTCAGGCTGCGGTCCAGTATGCCGGCGGCCTGGCCACACTCAGCTTGGATGGGCACGTGCGATTCGGCGCGGGCGAATCTCTGGAAGTCACCGGCAGCCGCGGGACGTTGCGGGCGCAAGGCCGGGTGCTGGAGTGCGAATCCATGACCCTCTGGACCGCTGAAGGTGTCTGCCACCCCCGCTTGAGCGGCCGCTGGTTCAATGACGGCTTTCGTGGCGCGATGGGGGAACTGTTGTGCGCGATCGAGGAAGACCGGGAGCCGTCGAATTCCGCTGCGGGCAATTTGCACAGCCTCGCCATTTGTCTCGCGGCGCTTCGCGCGGCCGATTCGGGTCAGCCCCAGCGGCCCGAGCTCATCGGTTGAAACGTCCCCATTCGCCAGGGTCCGGCCGGGCGCGGGCTTCGGGTGCGGCGGCGGGTTCCCGCCGGGCGTGGGTGCAGGGACTTCCCGGTGCCGCGTGCCTTGACTCGAACCTGCCTGCACCTAGCATCCACACGCATGACTAAGCGGGTCTTTGAAAAGGGCAGTCTCGTCTTTCGCGAAGGCGAGGAATCGACCGATGCGTACTTTGTGCTCTCCGGCCGGGTCCGCATCCGGGTGCGCACGCCGGAAGGGCCTTGCGTGCTGGCGGAGCTCGGGCCGGGCGAGGTCTTTGGCGAAATGGGGATGATCGACGACGCCCCGCGTTCCGCGACCGCCGAGGCGCTGGAACGAACGGAGGTCGAGGTGATCAACGAAATGGACTTCGCCGAGACCATCATGGGGCGCCCGGAGCGACTGAGTCGCTACCTCGCCACGCTTTTCGAACGTCTGCGCCACGCCTCGGCGCTCGTGCGGGTGCGACGAAATGCGCCCGCTGCGGACGCCCCCGCCGGCGAGACCGCCCCTGCCCGCAGCCCCCAGTTCCGCGTCCAGATCACTTCCTGCTACGAGGAAACCGGCTTTGCCGGGACTTCGGTCAACCTCACGGTTTCGAAGCTGCCTTTCCTGATCGGACGCGACGCCGGGATGGCGAGCGGGCCGTTTACGTTCAATGACCTGAGCCTGGCGGACCAGATGCCTTACCAAGTCTCGCGCAACCACTGCGCCCTGGAACAGCACGGCGAACGGATGGTCGTGCGCGATCGCGGCAGTACGGTGGGGACGGTGGTGAACGGCAAGCCGATCGGGGTGCGGTTCCTGGTCACCGAGGCCGAGTTGATTGCCGGGACCAACGAAGTGCGGTTAGGCACCCCCGAGAGCCCGCACCGTTTCTCGGTGACGGTCGAAGTCCTTCCCGCGGTCTAGACGGGCCTGCTCATCGGCGTGCGCCGGTGAGGAGCGCGGGCTTCAGCCCGCAGGGACGGCCCCGCGCCTTGGCCATGAATCCGGTAGGGCAGGCTTTCGAGCCTGCCGGTGGGCCGGACTTTCCAGTCCGGCGGGGCGGTGGGCGACGGGGACGTCGCCCCGACCGGCAGACAGGAATGTCTGCCCTACCTGGCTGCGGCTCAGGGGAAGATCACCTGCCATCCAAAGCGCAGCACCATGATCGCCACCACCACGAGGAAGAACGCCCGGACAAACCGGTTGCCCTTGAGAATTGCCAGCCGCGCTCCGCAGATGGATCCGGCGACATTGCACACACCCATCGGCAGCCCATACTGAAAGAGCAGGTTGTTCGTTGCGGCAAAGTAGCCCAGCGCCGAGAGGTTCGTGGCGAAATTGATCACCTTCGCGCTCGCCGAGGCGGTCAGAAAATCAAACCCGAACAGCCCGATGAAGGCAAAGATCAGAAAACTGCCGGTGCCCGGCCCGAAGAACCCGTCGTAAAACCCAATTACGGCCCCGACCAGGGCTCCGAACAGGCGTTCGTGACGGGCCGTGAAGCGCGGCGCATGCAGGTGACCGAAGTCCCGCTGCAAGGCTGTGTACAGGGCGACGGCGATCATGAGCGCCAGGATCAGCGGCCGCAGATGGCTTGGGTTCATCCAGGTGACAAAACGGGCACCCAGGAAGGAGGCCCCGAACGCCACCACCGCTGCCGGGAGGATCGAGCTCCAATTCAAGCGCACCCGGCGCGAATACTGCAGCACGGCCATGCCCGTTCCACAAATCGAAGAGAGCTTGTTGGTGCCAAGCACGGCAGCCGTCTGCGCCGCGACATCGGCTGGCAAGAGGATGAACAACGCCGGCAACTGAATCAGGCCACCGCCGCCCACCACGGCATCGACAAAGCCTGCCAGGAAGGCGAAGACGCAGAGTGCCCCGATGGTGGTCAGTTCAGGCATGGTGGACGAGAGCAGATAACGCGCGCGCGGCGCAGCCTAACGGCCCAGGCCCACGGCCGCGAGCGCGAAGCCGGGTCGTGTCGACGGGATCCCGCGACCCAGCCGGCGAGGCGCCGGTTCGATCGAGCCGGTGCCGTGGGCCTGGGCGCTACGTGCACCGGAGAACTTGTTCCTCGTCATGACGTTCGGCACATTTCAGCCAACACGACCTGGGATGCTGATCGCCTTCCACAAACCGTATGGTATCCTCTCGCAATTCACCGAGGATGGCTCTTCCCACGGGACGCTGACCAGGTTCGGCTTTCCGCCGGCTGTTTACCCCATAGGCCGATTGGACGCCGACAGCGAAGGTCTGCTCCTGCTCAGTGATGAGCCGGCGTGGAACGGCCGCTTGCTCGATCCCCGTCATGCCCATCCGCGGACCTACTGGGTCCAGGTGGAACGCGTTCCCAGCGATCTCGCGCTGGCGGAACTGGCCCGGGGCGTGTGGTTGCAGGGGAAGCGCACCCAACCGTGCCAGGCCCAACGGCTTGAGCCTCCTCCCGAGGTGGCCCCGCGCGACCCGCCCATCCGGTTCCGGAAGAATGTCCCGGAGGCGTGGATCGCGCTCGTGTTGGGCGAGGGTCGGAACCGGCAGGTCCGGCGGATGACCGCGGCCGTGGGGCACCCGACACTGCGTTTGCTCCGCGTGGCCATCGGCGAGTTGCGATTGGGAGACCTGCCGCCAGGAACATGGCGGGTGCTCGGGACCGGGGAGCGGGCACAGGTCCTTGCGAGTCCGGCTCGCGTCACGCCCGCAAAAATGAACCATGGAGTCCGATGAACGAAACGACCCGTTATCTCCAGTCGGTGTCGGGCGAGCGCGGCATCGAAGTCGCCACGCTGGTCAACTGCATCCTCGTCGACGCCGTTCGCGCCAACGCCAGTGACATCCACGTCGAACCCTGGGAGAGCACCATTGTCGTCCGCGTCCGGCTGGCGGGCGTCCTCCAGGAACTGGTGCATCTGCCCCACGAGGTGATGGAGAAGCTGGCCGGTCGGCTCAAGGTGATGGCGAACCTCATCTCGTACCAGACCGATCTGCCCCAGGAAGGCCACGTCCCGGCCAGCCCCGAGTACGGAGGCGTCGAGCTGCGGGTCTCGTTCTTCCCCACGGTTCGTGGCGAGAAGATCGTGGTCCGGATCTTCGATCCGCAGAACCGCAGCTTCGACCTGGCCCAGCTCGGGTTCGAGGAGGACACGCTGCAGAACCTCGTGAAGCTCCTGGCCCGTCCCAATGGGTTGATCCTCCTGACGGGGCCGACGGGGTCGGGAAAGACCACGGCCATCTACGCCGCGCTCACCCACCTGGTGAACCTCCACGGCCCCACCATTTCCATCAGCACGGTGGAGGACCCGGTGGAATTTCACCTCCCGATGGTGAGCCAGGCCCAGATTCACCCGGCCAAGGAGTTCACCTATCCGCGCGCCCTGCGCTCGCTGATGCGCCAGGACCCGCAGGTGATCATGATCGGCGAAATCCGCGACGCCGAGACGGCCGCGATCGCCGTGCAGGCCGGACTGACCGGTCACCTCGTCATCAGCACCACCCACGCCGGCAGCACGGCGGGGGTGTTTGCCCGGTTGATCAACATGGAGATCGAGCCCTTCCTGCTCTCCTCCGCCCTGAGCGGGGTTCTGGGACTGCGGCTCATCCGGATCAATTGTCCCCATTGCGCAGAACCGTGCGCGCCGGATCACACGCTGGAGAAGTTCATTCCTGCGGACGCCCTGGCGGAGGCCAGGTTGCGTCGCGGCACGGGTTGCGTCCACTGCCTGGAGACCGGCTACATCGGGAGGAGCGCGCTCACGGAGCTCCTGGTCGTGGACGAGGTCCTCCGGGATGCGGTCCTGCAGAAGATGCCGACACGGGCCCTTCAACAGGTCGCGATTCAGCAGGGGATGCACACGCTGTGGCAGAACGGTGTCAGGCGCGTGTTGCGCGGCGAAACGACCATGGACGAGATCCTGCGGGTGCTCGCTTCTGACCTGTGAACCTGGTGTTCCTTGTTCTCGCGGCGCTGGCTCTGGCGCTGCTGCTCTGGCAGTGGCTCGAGGCCGTGCTCCAGCCTTTGCACCGCAGGCGGGGCGATCTTGGATTCGCCCCTGGCGTCACCTTGTTGAAGCCGCTCAAGGGCTGCGATGCCGAAACGGAAACGTGTCTGCGAAGCTGGCTCTGCCAGGAGTATCGCGGGCCCGTGCAGATCCTGTTCGCGGTCGCGGACGAAGCCGATCCGGTGGTGCCCCTGATTCGCCGGCTCCGGCGTGAATACCCGGCATCGGACGCCGAGTTGATCGTGTGTCCGCAGCGCCTGGGTCCCAATTCGAAGGTCTCGAAGCTGGCGCAGATCGAATCACGGAGCCGCCACGGGCTGGTGGTTGTCAGCGATGCCGACGTGTGGGTGCCGCCGGATTTTCTGCGCGAACTTGTGATGCCCTTCCGCGACGAACGCGTGGCCTTGGTGAATCCCTTCTATGAACTGGCCTGCGCCACGACCCCGGCCATGCATTGGGAGGCGCTGTCCGTCAATGCCGACTTCTGGAGCAGCGTGTTGCAGGCCCGCCGGCTTGGCGGCCTGCGCTTTGCCTTGGGTGCGGTCATGGCGGTTCGACAGGAGGCTCTGCAAGGCCTGGGAGGCTTCGCCGCGCTGGTGAATCACCTCGCGGACGATTACGAACTCGGCCGGCGCCTCAGCTCGATGCCGCTGCACCGCGCCGCCACATCCCCTGAAGACCCGGGCCCGGCCAAGCGTGCCGCGGCCCCTGGTTCCGACCGTCGGCAAATCGCCCTGTGCCCGGTCGTCGTTTCCTGCCGTGAATCGGCGCGCGGGTGGCAGGCCGTGTGGCGTCATCAACTTCGGTGGGCCCGGACGATCCGCCATTGCCAACCGCTGCCTTACGCTTTCAGCCTGCTGAGCAACCCCACCCTCTGGGCGCTCCTGTGGTTGCTCTCCGCGCCCCGGACGCCGGCGCTCCTTGGCTTTGGCGCCTGTCTTGTCCTCCGGATGGCCATGGCCGCTGATTGTCAGCACCGCCTCACCCAAAGCTGGAGGCATCTCGGGTGGATTTGGCTCGCGCCGTTGAAGGATCTGCTCCAGTGCGGCCTTTGGCTGCTGGCCTTCGTGGGCAACACGGTCGAATGGCGCGGAGAGCGGTACCGGGTGCTGAAGGGCGGCGAGCTTCGGGCCATCCGCGGCGACCTCGCTTCAACCCTGCAGCCCACGCTGGTCGACCACTGAGAGGCCTTCGCTGCCGTTTTGGTGTTGGACGAAGGCCGCCGTCATAATCACACTGGCCGTCAATGAACTCCCGCCTGCTGCTTGCTGTTCTCTGGTGCGGCTCTGCGAGTTTTTCCGCGGCCGCCCAATCACCCGCGCCCGCGGCTCCGCCGGCGGACCGCCGTCCGGCGCGGCCTGCCCCGGTCCGGTCACCGGAAGTGAACGCCGACGGCACTGTCACCTTTCGCCTGCGCGCGCCGAAGGCGGGCGAGGTTTGGCTGGCCGGGCAATGGCCGGACGGCCGCAAAGCGATGGTGAAAGACACGAATGGCGTGTGGAGTGTGACCGCGGGGCCGATCGAGCCGGGCGTTTGGGAGTACAGCTTCCAGCTCGACGGACTCGCGATGGTCGACCCGGGCAATCCGGCCCTCAAACCCATGCGCGAGCCGCGGACCAGCATTCTGCATTTGCCCGGCAAACCGCCCCGCCTCCACGATTTCCAGGATGTCCCGCACGGGACGGTGCGCACGCACGCCTACTTCTCGAAGTCGCTGGGGAGGCTCCGTGACTTCCAGGTCTACACGCCGCCGGGATACGACCAGCATCCGGAGCTCCGTTACCCGGTGCTTTATCTCCAGCACGGATCAGGAGACAACCAGGCCACATGGACGGTTCATGGCAAGGCGCACTGGATCCTCGATAACCTCCTGGCGGCCGGTCGGGCGCAGCCGATGATTGTGGTCATGATGGACGGGCACGCGGCGACTTCCGGCGGCGGCCCGGGCCCCCAGAACAACACGGCCTTGTTCGAGCGCGACCTGCTGGAAGACGTCCTGCCGCGCATCGAATCCAGCTACCGGGTGCAGGCGGACGCGGCCCACCGGGGCATCGTGGGTTTGAGCATGGGGGGTGGGCAATCGCTGACGATCGGTCTCAACCACGCCGACCGGTTCGCCTGGGTCGGCGGGTTCAGTTCGGCCATCCCTTCCCGCGACACCGTCGCGGATGCCCTGGGCGACCCGGCGGCCCTGAACCAGAAGCTGAAACTCCTGTGGATTGCCTGTGGCAAGGAGGATTTCCTGCTGCAGCGCAACCAGGAGTTCATCGCTTCGCTGAAGGAGAAGGGCGTGCGCTACGAGTGGCTGCTCACCGAAGGAAATCATAGCTGGCCCGTCTGGCGCACGTACCTGGGAGACTTCCTGCCGCGCCTCTTCACGCCCTGATTTCGCGGGTTCATGGAAACCAAAGTCGTCCCACCGCGGGGCCTCGCGACGCTCGTTCGCCACGAGGGCAGCACGCCGAAGGAGCGCAGCACGTGCGGCTGGCGCCATCTCCTGCTGAGTCGCCAGGACAGCGGGCTCGGCCTGGCCGCGTGGGTTCATGTCGTCGATATCGACGGCTCGCGACGGCACTATCACCGCCGAAGCACCGAGTTGTATTATGTGCTCGAGGGCGACGGCTCGATCACCCTCGACGGCGTGGAGCACGAGGTCCATCAAGGCACGGTCGTCCAGATACCCCCTGGAGTCGTGCACAGTGCCAAAGGCCGCGTGAAAGTGCTGGTGGTGGGGATTCCCGACATTGCCGAGGACGACCTGTTTTTTCCCCAGGACCCGGCCGGGTGAGCGAGTCGCGCGTGGCTCGCCGTTCCGTTTAGTCCTGCGAATTGGTCTTCATGGTCCTTTCCAGGCTCAACCGCAGTTGCTCCCGAACCTCCGCCGAGGCGGTGTGCGGTACGAGCATCGGGCGGTACAGGGTGATCTCGCAGCGCGAGAACGGCAGCGGTACCTGGAATCCATCCCAGCTCTTGACGGTCAGCTTTCGGCTGAGATTGCAGGTGACAGGCACGATCGCCAAGCCGGTCACCTGAGCCAGAGAAATCACCCCGTCCTGGACGATGTACCGTGGACCGCGCGGACCGTCCGGGGTGATCGCCAGATCGTAGCCTGCTTCGGCGCGGCGCTTCAATTCCAGGAGGGCCTGGGCTCCCCGCCGGCTGCTGGAACCCCGGACGGCGCTCACTCCGAACCGGCTCAACACCGCGGTGAGCAGTGCGCCGTCACGGCTGGCGCTCACGAGCGCCGCGAGTTTTCGGGGGTATCGCCGATGCACCACCATGGAGAGGGCCAGGCGGTTGTGCCAGATGCAGAAGATCACCGGCGGCAGGGCGGGGGCACCGGGGAGCCCCGAATCATCCTTCCATTGATAGCGCAGCGTGGTGGTGAGGATTCTCTCCACCAGGAAGCCCAACGCGGCCAGGGCGCGCTGGCTCCGCCGCGGTTGATGCGGCGTGATCATGCGACCTCCGGGATTCCTCGATTCGGGGCGCGAAAGAACTTGTGTTCCCCCGGTATTCGAGGAGGGTGCATGCATGATGAGCAGCGGTTGGTTGCGCGGGCTTTTCCGTCGTACTCCGCAGCTCGGCTTGGACGCGATCCGCGCGCGTGCCGAGGGCGGTGACGCCCAGGCGCAGGTGGACATGGCGGAAACGTGTGAGCGGGACACAACCGCCGCCTCCGATCCCCTGGGCGCGGCGGGCTGGTACCGTCGGGCCGCCGAGCAGAATGATCCCCGCGCCCAATTCGAGCTGGGGATGCTTTGCTATCACGGCCGGGGCGTGCCCTGCGATCGATCCGAGGGGCTTCACTGGCTTTCCAAGGCGGCGCAGCAGGGGCATGCCGCCGCTCAATACCAGCTGGGGATGCGCCGAAGGAGCCCCACCGCCGAGCGCAGCCTGGAGCCGGCCGAAGCCCGCATCGAATCGTACAAGTGGTTGCGCCTGGCGGCGCGTCACGGAAGCACCGACGCCGGCTCGGCCTGGGAGCAGATGGCGCTGGCCATGTCCGCGGAAGAGGTGGCCGAAGGCAACCGGCGGGTCGGCCAGTTCCTCGCCGCTCCCAACGCGTCACCCGGCTAGCCCGGCTCGGCGGCGATGAGAGCGGAAGGCCCGGGGCCTCTGCGCCGGAGGCACGCGAACTGCCTTGGGCCTCCCCGGTCACCAGGGTTCCTCCCGAATCAGCCTCACTTGAGCCGCCAGGTGATGCGCGCCTTGTTCACGTCGTAGGGGGACATCTCCATTTTCACGCGGTCCCCCACCAGGAGCCGGATGAAGCGCTTGCGCATCTTGCCCGAAATGGTGGCAAGTACCAGGTGGTTGGCCGCGATCTCCACGCGAAACATCGTGCTGGGCAGCACGGCGACAACTCGGCCCTCAACTTCGATGGGTTCTTCCTTCATGCCAGCAGTCCGGGGAACAAGACGCGATCAGCAGGTGCGGTTGGCGAGTGACGTGGCTCCGTTTAATAGCGGCCCCCGCCACCACCGGAATCCCGCCGTTCCCAACCGCCACCGCCCGAACGCGCAGGACGCGGCCGGGCGAGATTCACCGTGAGCGCGCGCCCATCCAGTTCCTGACCGTTGAGGGCATCGATCGCTTTCTGTGCCTCCTCGGGGGTGCTCATGGTCACGAACGCGAACCCGCGGGGACGGTTCGTAAGGCGATCCAGAAGGAGATTGGCTTCAACCACGCTCCCGTGAACGGCGAACGCGTCCTGGAGGTCGTTCTCCGTGACGTTGAAGGAGAGATTGCCGACGTACAATTTGGTGCTCATCAATGTTCTACTGTCCGACAATCTGGCGCCTTCCACAGACTGTTCCCGAACGTCGGGCTTAGAATCATCAATGAACCATGTTCACCTGAGGACCCACCATGCCTAGGGAGGAGACAAGCTATCTAACAGACCTGGACAGTAGGACAGGTTTCCGGTCGATGGCAAGCACCGTCCCCAATATTTCCCGGTGCCGGCAGCCGGGTTCAGCCGCCCGTGCCCTCACGGGACGGTCTCGGCGGCCGGGCTTCCGGGCCTCGCCAGGGCCGCCCCGTGCGGACTCCCAAAGGATCGAGAATGCCAGGAGAGAAAATGGTCGGGACGGTGAGATTCGAACTCACGACCTTCTGAACCCCATTCAGACGCGCTACCAAGCTACGCTACGTCCCGACCTCCGCCGCGAGGTGGCGGCGACGTGCAGACACTAGGAGTCCCCGGGCGGATTTCAACCTGAAACCTCTGGCGTCTGCCGGACGGGGTCTGCGGCTGGCGCGGTGACGTCAACGGCTTCGTTCGCGCCCGATTGGCGCGCGCAGGCTTTTGAAGCCACCATTCGCGCGTGACTGAATCAACCCATCTGACCGCCTCCATCGTTCCACCAGGAGCAGGCCCTGTCCTGCGGGCTTTTGGCGAGGAGATCCACCTGCACCTGACCGGCGAACACACCGGGGGACGCTCCGCGCTCTGGACCGAGATCACTCCCCCGGGCGGCGGGCCTCCCCCGCACTACCACCTCCACGAGGATGAACAGTTCTTTGTCGTCGAGGGCCGCGTCGCGTTCCTCAGCGAAGGGCGATGGACCGAGGTGGGACCCGGCACGAGCGCCTTCATGCCTCGGGGCGTTCCCCATTCGTTCCGCAACGTTGGTGACCATCCCTTGCGCATGCTTATCAGCACTTCTCCCGCAGGATTCGAGACCTTTTTCGCCCGCTGCGCCGACGAGTTTGCCCGGCCGGAGGGGCCGGACATGCCGCGGGTGATCCGGATTGCGGCAGAGCACGGGATCCACTTCCTGCCGCCGGCGGAGGGATCCTCCACCTGAGGCGGCGCGCCACCATCGGGCTCGTGGCCGAGAACAAGACCTGGTCGACCGCACGCGGGCAAAGAAACCTGGCGGTCGGGACAAACGGCGTCACCCGAGTGCCGGTTCCGCCGGGCGGGCTCATCATTTGCCGCCAAAAACCTGGGCGCTTGCTGGGCGGTTTTTAAGGGCAGCAACGGGCCTCAGGGCTGGGCCGGGGTGATCACTCGATAGAAGCGAGTCGAGTTGCTCGAGATGGGGTCGGTTACCGTAACGGGTCCGGAACCTGCCTGGGCTGGGACATGGATCGCACTCTGCCATCCGGCGTCCGCCAGGGAATCCCGGTATTGGAGCGTGTATGTCCGGCCGGCAACGGCACGGAATTCCACGGTGGACGGGCTCCCCGGATGTATGGAGAGGATGACCAACCGGTCTGAAGGGTCGGTCGGGTGGGTGCCGGCGAGGAACTCGTCGCGGTCAACCATCCCATCGCGGTCGAAGTCCCCGGTGCCGGGGCGCGTCAAGTCGCCGAAGTGGGACTGCTCCCAGGCATCCTCCATCCCGTCGTCATCCCGGTCGCCGTCTTCGCCGGCGTTCGTTTGTCCGGGCGTGGGCGGGGCCGCCTGCCAGTTGACGGGATCATTGCCGTAGGCCATGGGCGAGCGGCGTTGCAGAGATTGGGTCCCCCACACCGTCGGCCATGGAGCCGCGGCCCGGTAATCGACTTTGTCCACGAGGACCTGCGGCACAAGCCCGGCGTCGGGGTGAGGCGTCAGTGGTGGAGCGTCGGGCTTTGTCAGTTCGATACGGTCGCCGTCGTTGGCCAGGTGCCCCGTCCATGGACCGACCACGGGAACCTCGACGGGAACGCCGAACCGGGCCCGGAAGGCCGTAAGCACCACCTCATCGGAGGGCGCGAAGCTCACCACCAGCAGCCGGCCGCCGGCGGGGATGGTGAGGCCGGGAGGAAACGTGAATTCCACGGCGTTGCGCAAACGCCAGGTGTTGGTGGCGTGTTCCGGGTCATGGAGCGGCACGGGAGCTCCGGTCGTGTTTTGCAGTTCGAGGAACTCGTCCTCGGGGTGATCGACCCCATCCGTCGCGGGGGCGAACATGATCTCGCTGACCACCAGCGGACCGATCTTCGGTCCGGCGTTCGGCAAACCGGTGCCGGAGCGAAACTGTTCGAGAGTCAGCGGGTGGTCCTGGCCAAAGGTACGGCCGCTGAGCGTGGTGAAGTCATCCCCGACACTGGTGACGACGCGTCCGAAGGGCACGCCGTTCTCCGCCGCCCCGAACGTCACTTCGTCCCGATAACCGGTGAGATTCCCACTGGCGTCCGCTTGCGAGAGCACCGCGTCGTCGCCCCGGGCGGCGCTGAACGCAAACCCCGGCGGGCCGAGGTTGAACTGGGCTTCGTAGAACACCACGCGACCATCGGGCGCGAGGACTGTGCCGTCCGGGATCCGGAACTTCTTGAGATCGTCGCTCTGGTTGCTGAGGAACCAGCCCCCAACACTCACCGGTTCGGCGGTGAGGTTGTGCAACTCGATGGCATCCTCGAGCGGTGGATCGGTGTGTGTCAGCACTTCATTGATGACCACCTCCCGCAGAGGAAGGTGGTTCGGTTCGCCAGGGGAGGCGGTCAGCGAGAACGAGGCGAAGGCGGTGGCACCATCCGGGAAACGGCCTTGCGACACGCCGGCAAGCTGGGCTCCAAACGTCAACCCGTCGAGCATCACGCCGGACGGCGAGAAGAGGCCCAGCGCTTCCCCTGACTTCTTGAGTGAGAAAGTGACCTGGTCTCCCCCTGCACTCGCGTCTCCTCCGGCGACGAACTGGGCGCAGCTGTGAGCGCCGGTGCCGAGAAAGGAGAGCGGGGCGATCGGGGACTGGGTGGGGTCCGCCAGGTCGTCGGTCAGATACAAGCCGCCGAGCGCGACGGGTTGGCTGGCGCGGTTGTGAAGTTCCAGCCAGTCGCTGCCGCTGAGCGGGTCGGCCATCCATTCGTTGAGGCTCAAGGCGGACACGCTGGCCAAAGCGGCGGCACGATTGGCGGCGCCGGGGGTCGGGAGGGCCAGGCTCCAGTTGCCGGTGCCTTCGGGTACCCGGGCGATGGAGAAGTCAGGCGTTTGCAGGCCGTAATGGACCGCGTCAATCAGGTTCCCGCCGCGGTCGTTCTGGGTGAACAGGAACAGGGCGCCACCGCGCGCACTCAGGCTGAAGCCCGTGTTGTCTCCAGAGGCCGGCTGGCTGGCGTCACAAAACACCACGCGGTACCCACGCGGTTCAATCGAGATGCCCGCCGGGAACTGCCACTTCCCCGGAACCGACGCGTCATCGGTGAGGCTGAGGCCCGCCAGGTCGACCATGTTCGAGCCGGTGTTGAAAAGCTCGACGAAGTCCGCCGTCGCGGCGTGGAAGTTGGTGAGCGTCAGGTTGGCGGCGAGGACTTCATTCAGGGTCAGGCTCCTCACGTCCTCGGGGGCGCAGTCCGAGTGGGTACGGGTTGCCTCCAATTCGAGACCCCACACCACGTCGCTGCTGCCGGCGTTGACCTGGTGGACCTCCGCCGCAAGAACGTTCGTTCCCGTTACCAGGGCGCTGCTGGGCACGGTGAATACCTCGGCGGTTGCGTTGCCGACATTGCGTGAGGCGAACGTCGCATAGCCGGGCGTGCCGGTGTTCAGGCCGTTGGTGAGCATAGGCGTGCCGTTCAGATAGACCAGGGCGCCATCGTCCACCACCACCTTCAGGTTGAGGCTGAATCCCTCGAGGTTGGTATCCACCAGGAAGCGCGTGCGGAAGTAGTAGGTCGTTCGACCCAGCGCGAGCGAGGTGAGCTTGCCCGGGGCCGGCAACGAACTGGTTTCCACGGCGAGCAGCGCCGGACCCGACGGCCACGCCGAGTCGTCGTAGTCGGGCAGGTGCCAACCGGTGCCGTCCAGGTTGGCTGTCTGCTCGTATTTCCAGTCAGCGCCCAGGGACAGAAGGTTCACCGTCGTCGTCACCGGCGTGCAATCGACGAACGCAGAACCTGGATTGGCGCTCCCCGGCGTCGGCTGTGCGAACGCGGAGAAGGTTTCGGCGCCATTCGGAGAGCGGCCCTCAGAGACGTCGGTGCGCTGGGGTCCGTAGTTCACCGCATCGATCAGCTCCCGTTCGGGTGACGACAGCAACAAGAGCCCGACATCGGGTGACAGCTTGAAAGTGAGATGAGCCGCGCCTTGCTGTGGATCGTTGTCCGCGATGAACCGGGCGTAGCCTTTGCCGGCGATGAAACTCAGCGGCGCGATGGGATGGCGCGTCGGGGTTCCGCTGGCGTCAGAGAGGAACAGGCCACCCAGCGGCACCGGGAGCGGATCGGGGTTGTAGAGTTCGAGGAAATCGTTCCGCGCCACAAACTGCGCATCGGCCAGCCATTCGTTGATCCGCAACGGGTGCGGGTCTCCAGTCGGTTGGGGCAGGTTCTCCCCGCCGAAACTCGGTTGGCAGAGACCCCAGACGCCTTCGGTGAGCCGGCCCAACGAGAGGTCCGGGACCTGCAGGCCGAAGGGAACGCTGTCCAGCAACGCGCCACCGCGCGACGCGGCGTCGAACAGGAACAGGGCGTCGCCGTCCTGCGCCAGTTTGAAGCCGGTGCACAACTCAGGCCCCGGCACGGGATCATCCGCCCACAACACGAGGTAGCCTCCGGCCGGGACCATGGTATTCGCAGGGAAAGTGAACTTGTCCGGCTTGTCGGCCTCATCGGTGAGTGTCATGCCTCCGAGGTCCACCGGCTGGAATCCAGGGTTGTGCAACTCGATCAGATCCGGCGTGCTGCCCTGCGAACTCTGGATGCTCGTGTTGGCGGCCAGCACTTCGTTGAGCCGGATCGTCGGCGACACGGGCGGTTCGACGTGGTTGGTATCCACCGTCCAGACCCGCGAGACAGTGACCATGGCATTGGTGCCCAACCGCGGATCGTCCTGGTAAAGGCCGGCGTCGTTCCTGCCCACCACCTCCACGAAATGCGGCCCGTTCGGTAGCCCGGCCAGAGTGATCGGCACCGTGATCTCGCTCTCGGCACTCCACGCCGTGCCATCCAGGCGCCATCGGTAGTGGGTGAAGCCGGAGCCGTTGGGGAATCCCGCGGCGGGGATGCCGGCGCCGGTGCGGTTGCTCCCCACCACCAGAGTCGCGGACGTTTGGCTGGTCAGTTCCGCCGGCTCGCCGGCGAGCGAGACGCCGCGTGGAACAACGCCGCCCAAGTCGCGGCCGTTTGGACCCGCACCGCGGGCGGGGGAACCGGGGCGCAACCGAAGCCACTCGCGCATGACCTGCGCCTCCGTCCAGGTGTTGAAGGAGGTCTCGTCCAGGTCGGGGACGTGCACCAGGAGCGGATCGGCAACCGAGTTGCCGCTGCCCAAGCCCGCCCACGGCGAGGGAAGCAGGTTGTTGACGAACGTCACCGTCGACTCCTGGGGATCGTAGTTACGCACCAGCGCTTCGGCGTCCACGATGAGGTTGCCCTCGAGATAGGCGCCACGGGCATACGTGGTGAGGTCCGGGGTGGTATCGCGCAGGTTGACGACGCCCGAAGCGAAATCCACGCCGCCGGTCTTGGTGGTGCGGACGATGGTGTTGTGGAGGAGGCTGTAGAAATTGCCCTGCTTCGCCGTAACCGCGTTGTCGCAATCAAAGAACAGATTCCCCACGATCGTGACTTCCGAGGTGCGGCCGCCGCTGCTGCCTCCAGACACCGCGGCCGAACTGTCGGGCGCCCCGTTCCGGTGGACATGGAGGAAGATGTTCCCCTCGATCCACGCGTCCGTGCCGTCGAGGTCCAGGATGTCGTCGGTCGAGCCGACGAAGACATTGTTGTAGAACTGGATGATGGCCTGGTCGGGACGGTTCCCGCCCGTGAAGTCCATGATGTCGCTATAGCCGAGGCTCGAACCGAAGAAACAGTCGCGGATGATGCCGTGGCCGCCTGCTTTGATGCCGCCCGTACCGTGCAGAGGCTCGAAGGCGGCGGTCGTGGCCGGGAAGTGACAGTGGCTGATCACGAACGAGCTCTCATCCAGTGAGAGGTACGGTTGGGTGGTGGTGCCGAAGGACGCATGGTCAAGGACCAGGGTGCCACCAACCACCTCGAGGCACGTCTGGCCGTTCCCGTCGAAATGGGCGTACGCAATGCGGGTGTCCGGCGAGCCCTCCGCGCCGTTGATGACCAGGCCGCCCCAACTGGCCGTGGCCCCGGGCAGCGATCCGAAGCGAATCGGGGCCGACTCCGTACCCTCCGCGAGCAATCGGGCGCCGTCAGCCACCACCAGATCCGCGCCGGCGCCCAGATACACCGTCGTGCCCGGCTCGATGGTGAGCGTGGCTCCGGCGCTCACCGTGAGATCACTGGAAACGTGATAGGGACCGCTGGCCGCGTCCCAGGTCGCATTCGTCGACAAGGAGCCGCTCACATTCAGCACGGAACCGTCGTCGTACCAGATCTCGAACGTCGCGCGCTCGACTTCGCGGCCACCTTCGCCCAGCGCCTGCACCAGCACCCGGTTCAGGCCGGGGTCAAGGATGACGCCGGGGTTCGTCCACGCGGCCTGCCAGGCAGTCCATGGTGCGGGGTTGCCGTTCACGAGCACCTGGCGGGTCTCGACGGCATTTGCCTGGCCCCACAGCGCCACCGACGCGTTGGTGGTCCTGGGATAGCCATTGACGACGGGCAGGGCGTGCTCCACGGAGAGGGTAGTCGGGAACCGGGACAGCACATAGGCGACATGGTTGGAGTTGAAGGCCTTGTAGTTGGCGATCGTCTCCGCGTCGACGTAGCTGCCCAGCAAGTGGTCCAGAAACGGGTCCATCTGCGCGGGGCTGAACGTCGTCCGGGCCAGTTGGTGAAGGTGTCGAAAGTACCCGGGCACGAACTCCGGGCGCTTCATCAACCGGTCAATGACGGCGATGTTGGTCATCCGCCAGAGCCCGTCGGCATAGCTGGTCTTGCGCGTGCCGCGCCCCATCACGCTGTCCAGGTCGTAAGGCAGCAGCAGAAAGCGCGGGTCGATCGTGCCGCGATAGAGAGCGAAGTCGTCGCCTTCACCGATGCCCAGGCTGTTCTCCTGGTTGTCCAGAAGCGTGTTCAGGGCGAAGTACTTCATCCATTCATCCACGTTGGCCACGCGCTCGATGGTGCTCACGTAGGTGTCGTCCGGTGCGTGGTTCAGCACTTCGATGAGCTGCAGCAGGTCCGACCAATCGTTCGCGGCGGCATGGTTCTCCTTGGCGTAGGCGTTGGTGTAGCTCGTGTAGGAAGGGCCGTGCCACGCCAGGTCAGCATCGGCGTCGACGCCCGGGATCATGTCCCGGACGCCGCGATACAGGTTTCCACCGGCGTCCCCCGGGAACTGCCGTTGCACCCATAGGTCGTCCACAACTTCGTTGGCAGCGTAGGCGCCAAACTGCGGCTGACCGGCCCTGGCGAGTTGCGCTCCGTTGACCCGCACTTGCACCGGACGCGAGTCGGGCATCGGCACGCCCAGGCGGCGGAACAAGGCGCTCCCAAGTTGCTGCGAATGGGGGTAGTGCGTGTTCAGATTGATCCCGGTGCGGTCCTTCCACGGCCGGTCCTGGGGGAAACCGATATGGAAATTGTGAGGAACCGCGGTTCGGGTGCCGTGGCCGCGGTTGCGGAAGCTGCATTGGTAGCGCACGTGTGTCGTGCTGCCGCCGTCCAGCACACCATCCGTGCTGATGAAGGTCCCGTTCACCGCGGCGTCGCTGTCGGCCTCGCCCTCCCAGATCTCCTTCGCCAGGTAATCGTGCTCGGCCTGGGTCATGACGAGCCGGAACACGGGTTGATCACCGGCGTAGACCGAGTCATCAACCTGGAAGGCCAGATTGGCGGTGCGCGCGCCTCCGGACGGCTGCACGTTCGGGAAGATCCTCGTGTTGCCCGCCGCATCGCGGGCCAGGAGGCTGAACTCAATGATCGTGCCCTCGGCGTGCGGGGGCAGGATCGCGCCGTACAAGCCGTCGCGCGCCACGCCGTCTCCGTGGGCTCCGTCGTCCAGCATCGGTACGGCAGTGAAGGTGGTCATGCCGTCCACCCGCCATTGGAGGCTCAGGGTGGCGGCGTCCAACGGCTCGTCCCGCAGTCGTGCCGTGACCGTCACCGGGTCTGAAGAACGCGGCAGAAGGGGAGAGTGTGCCACGTCCAGAATCAACGGAGCGACGTCCCCCTGGGCAATCGAGTTGGCCCGGCCCGGCGTGCCGCCCGGCTCGCGACTCGAGCCCCAGTTCTGTCCGCACGTATTTGGCAGAACCCGATTGACCAGCTCCAGCGACTTGCCCAAGCCGTCGTGTTCGGCAAACCACTCCCAGCCCTGCCGGTTCAGGCGGTCCGGCGCCCCGAGGCGTCGCACCGCCCAGTCTCCCTGCGGAGCGAACGAGACGCTGTTCACCAGGCGGTCTTCGGCGTCTTCAATCTGGATTTCCTCGCCATCATGACTGAGCACCCCGCGCCATCCTCCCACGACGTTGGTGATCTCCGGGTGCATGGCGGTGAACGTCGCGACGTCGGCCGCCACAACCAGGAAGGCGTCGGGGGCCAGCGAGGTGTTGGTGGGAAAGGTGAACTCCACGCCGCGCGTCACTCTCCAGCCGGACAGGTCGATCGCCCGCTCGTCGGTGTTGTGAAGCTCGAACCACTCCTCCAGCCGGTCGGTGCCGGCCGGGTGGTACATGATCTCATTCACGATCAGGCCAGCGGCGCCCGACGGCGTGGCGGCGAGCCGGAGCGTCAGGACGAGGGTCAGCAGCAGGAGCGGGCGGCAAGGCCGTCGCGAGGAACCGTTGAACATGTGCGGACACCAGAATAGCAGACTTCATGCCGGGCCGCTTCCCCTGCCAGTGGCGTATCCCGGGTTTCACGGCGGAGCCAGGTCTTGAAGGCGCATCGCTCCGGGTCGTACTCGAAGCGAGGCATGGCCTTCGCGACGGAGAGGATTGTCTCCTGGGCAACGTCCTCCGCGTCAGCCTCGACGAGACCCCGCTGGTGCGCCACGCCGCCACCATCACTACCGCATCCGCCCGCGCTGTTCTTTCAGAAAAAGCGACGTTCGTGAAGATTTCTGCCTCCATCGCTACCATCCGGACGCAGCGCGGGTGCGGCGAACGCCGGCCGGAGATTTCGCGCAACGGGCGATTCCCATCAGCCGGCAACCGCAGCGAGCGTGATTTCGGCTGCGAAATGGGCCGGGTGCTCGGCCAGCCAGATCACGGGGCCGGAACTGCGCGTGTGTGCGGTGAGCCTGGAGCGGACTTGCGCTGCCATGGGGGTGGACAACGCCAGCCTGATGGCAGCGGACCTGCGGATCCCGCCGGCCTGGGGCCTGGCGGTTCAGCAGCTCCCGGCAGGATTCGAGGCGCTCAAGTTCACGAGCCGGTTCCGGGACCAGCCGCGCCTGGCGCCCTTTGACCGCGGCGGCCTTCCAGCTAGGCTGGAGGTGCGGCAGTTGGGACCGCTGATCGAGCTGGACGCTGCCGTGGACTGGATGGACGTACGGATGGTGGCGCTGGTGTAGTTTTGGTCAGAGCCTGAATGGCACGTCGTTTCGGGAGCTGGCGCAGACCAGGTCGTGTTCTGCCAACGGGGCGCACGCGATGCGCGGCCGAGGACGGCGTTATGCCGCAGCAGGCGGCGGACCCGGCGTGGGCGGGAGTTGGGACCTGGAGCTGCACCTCCGGAGTACCGGAGTCGCGGTGATGTCCGGCGCCGGGCGGGTGGCACGGTGGCAGGCGGCGCGTCGGCAAGTGATTGGTTGTAAGAATTGCAGGACGACAGGCGTTACGTTTCACGATGACCGATTCCTCAGGCTCGCTTCGGACCGAACCGGGACTGCTTGCCCGGCTGCATGACTGGGAGGACGCCGGTGCGTGGAACGAGTTCCATCGCCGGTATCGCAAACTTATCTTCGGCCTGGCTCGGAGCCGTGGTTTGACCCCTGAGGAGGCCGAGGAAGTCACTCAGGACGTGTTACGGGAAGTGGCCCAACGCATCGCGGGTTTCGAGCATGATCCGACCCGCGGCCGGTTCCGTGGCTGGCTGATGAACCTGACGCGCTGGCGGATCAGCGACCGGGTTCGTCGCCGGCCGCGCCAGGAGCTGGCACCGTTGCACCGGACGGACGACTCGCAGACCGCCACGGCCGAACGTGTTCCGGTCGAGAACGACCTCGTGGCGAGGGAGGAGCAGGAGTGGCAGCAGCATCTGCTGGAACTGGCGTTCGACCGGCTCGCGCGGGAGGTGGACGCGCGTCACTTGCAGGCCTTTCAGCTCTACAAACAGCAGAACTGGGACGCTGCGCGCGTGACCACCAGCCTCGGTCTAACGATTCAGCAGTTGCACGTGATCTGCCACCGCCTCACGCGCCGTCTCCAAGCTCACGTCGAGCGGCTTCAAGAGCGGTTGGGCTGACGGAGGCACCGGCCGCGGGCGTCATGGAAACAGGCGGTGGTCGTGCCCGCCGGCGTTCGAGGCACGGCACGGGCGCGTTCAACCGGCTTGTAGGGCGCCGGATGTGCTGCTTAAGTCGCCGTGTGAGTCAGCCGCTCCCCCACGCCCCCGCAGTTCCAGATTACGAGCTGCTCAAGCGTGTCGGTCAGGGCGCTTACGGGGAGGTCTGGCTCGCCCGGGGCGCCACCGGCTTGTTTCGGGCCGTGAAGGTCGTGTGGCGTGACCGTTTCAGCAGCGACGCGCCCTACGAACGCGAGTTCGCCGGCCTGAAGCGGTTCGCGGCCATCTCGCTGGATGCCCCACGCCAGTTAGCCCTCCTCCACATCGGTCGCAACGACTCCCAGCGGTTGTTCTATTACGTGATGGAGCTGGCCGACGACGTCGTCCGGCGCCGGGATTTCGAGCCGGGAACCTACCGACCTTGCACACTCAAAGAACTGCGCGACGTCCGGACGTCGCTCCCGGTGGCCGAGGTTGTGGACCTCGGCGTTGACCTGGCGGTCGCGCTTGACGAACTACACCGTCACGGGCTGGTTCACCGGGACATCAAACCCTCGAACGTCATCCTGGTGGGCGGCGTCCCCAAGCTCGCCGACATCGGCCTCATTACCGACGCGGACGGGGACTGTTCGCACGTGGGAACGGCGGGTTACCTCGCCCCCGAAGGTCCCGGGACTCCGGGTGCGGATGTCTACGCACTCGGCAAGGTCCTCTACGAACTCGCCACCGGACTGGATCGCCACGACTACCCGCGGCTTCCGATCGACTTGAACGAACGGCCGGATCGGGAGGCGCTCTTCGAGTTGAACGAGGTGGTGATGCGCGCTTGTGAACACGACCGGGCGCGCCGTTTCCCCTCCGCCGCGGCGCTTCTGGAAGAACTGCGCTTGCTGCAGGCGGGCCGGTCCGTCAGCAGGCTCCGCCGCGCAGAACGGAGCCTCCGCCGGTTCCACCGGCTCTCTCTTGCCGCCTTGGGAATGCTCCTGCTGGTGACGGCCGGGTACGGCTGGCAGCGGCGTGCGACCGCCCGCGAACGCCAGCGGGCCGAGCATGAGAGCCTCCTTCGCTATGCCAGCGATCTGAGCCTGGCCCAGCTCGACTTGCTCGCGGGCGATCTCCGGCGCGCCCGCCAACGGCTGGACGGAGTGACGAATCTTGTCGCCGCGCGGGCGGACCTGGCAGGCTTCGAATGGCACGCGCTTCGCCAGACGGCGCAGGGCGATCCCTCCGAACGGATCGAGGGCGTCGATTTCGACCTGTACCAGGTGGACATCTCACCCGATGCACGCTGGATTGCGGCGGCCGGCTGGAACGAAGGCCTGGCCATGTGGGATCGGAAGGGCAACCAACTCGCGCTGCGTCATCCGGGAACCGATGTCCTCGCCGGGTTCACGGCTGACTCGGGGTCGGTGATCGTTGTCAGTCAAAGCAATACCACGCTCCGGCTCTCGTTGGATGGAACCGGTGACGCCGCGCTCGTTTCTCCGTTCCGGCTCACCCAGCTCTCGGCGGACCGACGCCAGGCGTGGGGGCTCGTGGACGAAGGGACGAACGCGGTTCCGCGCTACCGTGTCGAAGGTTGCGATCTGACCTCGGGGCGCCGGCTGGCGGCGTTTGCCGTCCCGCCTGACCCGCGCTTCCACGAGATCTGGTTCTGGTCGGTGAGCCCGGACCTCCTCTTCGCCTGCCAGCGGATCCAGGGCGGCGGACAGGAGCAGCGCCGCCGACTCCAGGTGTGGCATCTGAAGTCGGGCCAACTGGTCCACGAGGAGACGCCCCAGCATACCATCCGCCACTTCCGCTTCTCGCCCGATGGCCGGTTGCTCGCCTACAGTCATAGCGAGTCCGGGGTGGTCCGGGTGCTCGACACCACCACCTGGCGCCCGCTGTGGGAATCCCCACCGCATGAAGGCATGGTGTTCGGCCTGGCGTTCACGGCCGACTCGTCCGAACTGGCCACCGCCAGCCACGACCGGCTCGTTCGGGTCTTCCAAGCCAGGACCGGGGACACACTGGCGACCCTCGCGGGACACGCTGCGGAGGTGCGACGCGTGGCCTGGACTCCGGACGCATCCCGGCTCGTTTCCGCAGGCTGGGGGGGAGAAGTGCGCATCTGGGAACGGCCTTTCGTTCATCGCGCGCGTGCCGCCTCCGGGTTCTGGAGCGACTTCGGTGGGAGCATCTCCCTGTTGCCAGGCACTCGGCAACCGGTGGTGCCGGGGCCTCATCGCCACGCCCGGGTCCTCGATCCCGATTCCCTCAGCCCCACTGCGACCATCACAAATGCCTTCCGAGTTCTGGGCCAGGATACACGGGGCAGGCTGGTTACGAGCAGCCACGATTGGGTTCTTCAGCTCCGCGACCCCAAGACTTTCGAAATCGCAAGCACCCAGGACCGATTGCTGCCGGAAGGGGAACAAGGCGGCCACGCCGCCCTCGGGCGACTCGGAAGATGGCTGGTGTCGGGGTCCTACGCGGGCACGCTTTCGTTCCTGAGCCTCGAGGATGGTCATCTGGAGCGCCGCCAGCCGCTGCACGAGGAGATCACCGCTCTGGAGGCCCATCCGCGCGATGATCGTGTTGCCGTTGGCCTTGCTTCGGGACACATCCAGGTGTGGAGGACCCCGCCAGGAAGCGGCCCCGAGTGGGAGGGTCGGGTGCGGTCGGAAGTCCGATCCCTCGCCTGGGAACCTACGGCCTCGCGGCTCGCCGTGGGAAGTCTGGCGGGCGAAATCGCGGTGTTCGCACTGTCTGGCACCTCGCCGCACGTTCACTGGCAAAACGCCGCCCCCGAGGTGGGGGCGCTGGTCTTCACCCCTGACGGCGAGCGGTTGGTCAGCGGGGACGGTGGCGGCGAGCTGCGCTTCTGGCGGACTTCAGACTGGAGCGAGGCGATTTCCATGCGCCTCCACGTTCCGGGCGGACCCCAGGGCTCGCGGGAGGTGGTGGATCTGGCCATTTCGGACGACGGCGCTTATCTCGCCGCGCTCCAACAGAGCGGCGTGGTGTCCGTGTTGCGGGCGGAAACGACGGTTTCAACGGCTTCGGGCGGGTCTCCCTGAGGGCGCCTGACCCTCATTCCATGAACCTCCCCAGGAGCGCGGACTTCAGTCCGCAGGAACTCAGGTCGGCCACGGACGTCCCTGCGGGCCAAAGCCCGCGCTCCGTACCGGTTGACTTCTCTTGGTTGCGCCGGTCGGCCCGGTGTCCCGACCGCGAACGGCTCCGTGGCGTGCGTTCCGTTGCGCTCCAGTTCAGAGGGGGAGCGGAGCGATTTCCGGCACCGCGTTGGGTTTGTCGCAAGGCTTCGTCGGGCAGCCGAGTAGCTGGAGGTCGGATTCTGGGGCGTTCAGAACCAGCACCAGCCCGCCCGGATCGACGTCGAGGCGTCCGGTCGGTCCGGCAGCGCCCAGGGTCGAGATTGCCTCACCGGTTACGAGTGGGAATGGATCACCGACCGGTTGGTCCGTGGGGTCATGGAATTGGAGTGAACCTCCTCCAGCAAGAGCCAGAAGCTCCGCCTTCCACGCGCCGAACACTTTGTATGAGCCCGGGTTGATGGCCATGAGGTAGCGTCGGACCGTGGCCCCATCGGGCGTGAGCGGCTCGCTTTCAAGGTAGATGCGGACGAAGCGCCCGGTGCTGTCCGAGCCAGGCGTGGGTGACCCGGTGTCAACGCCGAAGATGCTGCGGAAGTCAGTGGTGGTGTTCATGGTTATGGTCGGTCGAGGTCGTGGTTGTGGGGATGAGTAGGAGCCGGGTTCCCTGGAAGGTCCACCGGCTCCCGGGCGATTCAGGTTTCAAAGCGGCGGCGGCAAGGTCGATCAGGGTTGATCGGCTGAGTTGTTCGTGTTTTGGCCCGTCTGGACGTTGATGACGGTCGAGCTGCTTCCTGCGGCCGGGGCCGCTTCGGCCCCGACTTCGAGTCGGAGGGAGCCGGAGAACCGGGCGTCCTCGCCTCCTGCCTCCTGGAGCTTCTTGAGGAGTTCCACCTGCTTCTCGAGTTCCGTCGGCGGTGTCTCCTTTCTGGCGACCGGCACCTTCACGTCGAAGTATACGGCGTCCGACAGCACGTCCGCGGTGCAGGCGGAGGCCACGGCGACATCGGCGCGCTGGCAGGAGGAGGTGTAGGGCAGGCCATCGCTCCACGGCCCGACTTCAAAGCGCAGCAGATGGTCGCTCAACGCCTTGACGTTTTCCGCCTCGCGTCCGCCGACGATGACGCGAGTCACCGGGTCGTTCCACTTCTCGGCGAGGAAGTGCTCGCCCCGCACGAAGAAGACGGTGCGACCGTTGGCAATGCCCCGCTCCGGAAGCACCTGGCAGATGCGCAGCGCGGGACGGCCCTCGCAGTTGGGATCCCGGTCCTCGGCGGCGATGACTTGGACGGCAGCGGGGTACCGCGCCGAGCCTCGCGTTGTGGTCACCTCGAGGTCGTACGCTCCCGGCTTCACAGGCACCATGCCATCCGCCCCGAACTGCGCGACCAAACGCTGGGTATCCGGATCGGTGGCGGTGATCTTCAGCGGAATGCCGCCGAGCGAGGCGCGGGCGTCCGTCCCCAGGTTGTAGCCGTGGATCGTGAACGCTGCGGCCTGGCTGGCGACGGCCTTGGGCGGAGTCGAGGTGACGTGGCTGATCACCGGTTCGCGGCCTGGCAGCAGCGTCCGCGTGGTGCGACCAAATCCGACTTGTTGGAGCACTGTCAGGCGCCGGCGCAGTTCCTGGTAGGCAAGTCCTTCTTGTCGTGCGGGACCCGACGCAAACATACCGAGGTTCGCGCGAACGACGTCGAGACAGGTTGCCAGGTCCAGTCCTTGAGCATGCGACAGGTACGTATCGCGCTGCCGACCATGGGCGACCCAGTCGATGGGTACCTTGGCCCAAGGCGTGTTGGCCCGGGGTATCCAACGGGTTTCGACCTCGACGGCGAGTTCCTCCCATCGGGCGATGTCGCGCTTTTCGGCGACCGCGATCACAAGGATCGGAATGCTCGTGGGCAGGAGTTGGGTTCCCGCCTTCGGCTTCTTGGCGGTGGGTTCCAGCATGGCCGAGGACTCCGGGTCAAAGCGGTACGTCAGGGTGCTGGAATCGACACCGGGAATCACGGTGGGCAGGGAGGTTCGAGTGGC
Organism: uncultured Verrucomicrobiota bacterium; assembly: GCA_964535555.1. Lineage (GTDB taxonomy): Bacteria > Verrucomicrobiota > Verrucomicrobiia > Limisphaerales > J093 > DSVZ01. The sequence continues at coordinate 57,242 of CAZHUS010000028.1, read as the reverse complement.
GAGGTCCTTCTCGAGACGCTTCACGAACTTGTAGAGGATCTCCCCATCCAGCTTGTACCCGGCCTGGGCGTAGGTCGCTGCGAGGTTCAGCAGGAAGCTGGTCTGACTTCGATAGCTGTTCTGCAGGTCGAACACCTGAGACTCCACGAGCGGGAAGGCGGAGACGAGGGAGAGGGAGTGATCGTTCCAGCCGGCAAACGCTGCCAAGTCGTCGTTGGCGTAGACGAAATCGCGGTACTCCCCGACGAACTCGCTGGCGAGCTCCCGGATCCTCTCGCTCCTGGCGCGGGCGTCACGCGCCTCGGGCGCCTCTCGCACCTGGGACGGTGCCGAGAGGAGTGCTGCGGTCGTCTCCTGGGCGAGGCGCAGATAGGCTCCGGGAGCGTGTTGACCGACCAACGACCGAAACCTCGATTCCAGTTCGCCCAGGGTCGATCGGGTCTGCTTTGCCTCGGCCGATTCCCCCTTCAACCCGCTTGAAGCTGCCAGACCTGAGAGCGTCGAGGTCAAGGCCTCCGCCTCGTTGGACAGCGCCTCCGCCGCGGGTTCGCCCGAGTCGTTGGGGCGAGAGATCGAGAGCACGCCCACCACGTTCGAATAACCTGCGGGGTTACGGACCTTGAGCTCGTCGAGGAAGGCCTTCTTGCGGCTCGCATAGGTAAACCGCGCGCTGACCTCGCAGATGTAATCGCGCTTGGTGCGCCAGCCGGGCATGACGCTTACCTGGCCGATGGCGAAAAAGGCCTGCTTGTCGCCTGGGAGATCCACCGGATGACTGATGAAGTTGAGCACCCGCTCGGTCTCCTTGGCCGTCGCCGCCAGCTTGAGGATCGCCGTCTCGGAGAGCTGAAGGCCCGAGGCGTCCGCCAGGAGCTTCTGGGCGGCCGTGAAACCGTTTGTTGAATTCAGCGGGCCTGGCGAGGGGCTGATGGTGAAACTGGGCAGCGCCGGCTCACGGTTCGTGGGGGAGCCGGATGCGGTCGCGGCACTGCCTGCAGCACTATTCGTTGCGGAGGGCAAAGCCACCAGGTTCGTCTGCCAGCCGTCGGCGGAGTTCGTGATTCGGGCCAGGTCTCGCTGGAGCTGCGCCATGCGGATCTGATGGGCGATGGCATCGAGTTCCTCCTGACGCTGGGTGGCCGCCGTCTGAGCAGCCGTGGACGCGACGGGCGGTGCGGCGACATTGACCCCGGCCAAGGCGTTGGCGGCGCGCGCCTTCAGCTCCACGGCCGACTCGGTTTGTTCAAGGAACGCAGCCTTGCCCTGCAGGTTCGTCCGGATCGCCGCGACGTACTCGTCCATCGGACGTTGGTAGTTGAGGTCGAAGAAGTTCGTGCGATGCGGGACGAGCACAAAGCTCGAAATGGACGCGTGGCCCCATTCGGACAGATGCTGCTCGATATGGTCCAGATGCCGCCCGGCCTCCTTCAGTGCCTTTGTAACCGTCTTCGGCACATACTCGGATTCCCTGCTTTGATCGGCAGCAGCGGCCGTCGGCACTCCGATGAACACCGCGAGTAGAACCGGCAGAAGCCGTTGGAATAGACCACAGTCGTATCGACTCGCGGTATCCGAGGGTCTCGTTCTCTGGTTGTTCATAGCTTGGGAAGTGCCGGGTGCGAGCGGAGCACGCGCCTCCTGCATATATCGCGTAGGCTGATGGTGCGTATTATCGGTGGCGATCTTCATGTGTCAAGTGACGTTTCTACCGCGTGGATCGCGCCGAACGGAGGCACCGGCAGGCCGAGGCGGCTTGGACGCGGTGCCGTCCAGCGCCCCGTCCAAGCCGGACAGGCTGGCCATCCGCGCTGGATGCTCGCTGTTGCGCAGGGGGGAGGATGAGGGTGCATGTGTTCATGGTAGGGGTCAGGGATGATGGTTGTTGCATCGACCGGCGTTTGCCGGGCTGGAGCCGTCTGCTCGCGCCGGGCCTGGTAGACTCAGGGCTTGATCGGTCAGCAAGGGCAGGAGCGGCCACATGGATAACGAAACGCACGCGGGACAGTCGAACTTACAAGAAACGCAGTGTGGACTTATGTCCGACCGTCCCAACCACGTGCCGACCAGCGGCATTGTGTGCTTCCCCGACCGTTCTTTCCCGACCGAGCGACGCAGTTGACCCCGCCCCGAAGCCGAGAATTCTGGCGAGCACGACGCAAGTGGTCCTTTCTCTTCCGGACCAGGCGGGCTTGGCACTCAAGCTTCCGCCCGAGAGACTGCCCGGCGAACTGCTGCTGGCGGCGGCGGCGAGATCGTCGGCCAGTTCATGGCTGTTGCAGCCCGTTGGCGAGGCTGGGACGAGCAGCGCGTGAGGGATGCCGAGCTTGACGATGGCAAAGGTCTCCTTCCGGGCATAGGCGGCATGAGCTGCACCGCGCGCCTCGCCCGTCTGAACCGTGAGAGTCTTTACCGTCAGCTTGCCCGCCGGGGCAATCTCAGCTTGAACCGTCTCAAAGCCGTATTGACCACACCAGGGGTGCAACTGCGACTTGCGGCGGGGTGATGGTCAGCGTCTTGGCTGGGACGCCGCTACCCTTCCCCGTTGCTGCAGGCTCACGAGGATTACGACGACTTCGTGCGGCGCAGGCTGGCACTGCCGGTTCCGGTGATGGGATTGAACCAACGCAACCCCTGGAATCGTACGAAGTCAGTGTCTGCCGTGTGCAGAACCGCATCATGGTCCATGGCCAGGACCGCCATCTGGGCGTCACTCACCAGGTTTCCGGCGGTGCCGAGGGTTTCCAGCAGCTCGAGCGTGTGCCGAAGGTGGTCGGGGCCAGGGTCGAGCACCTGCACCGGCGGCTGTTCGAGCCACGAGCGCACGTGCCCCGCCGCTTCCACCGGCGTCATGGGATGCTGGAAGGCGCGGGCGTTGGTGGCAATGCGGACAAACCCCAACACCACGACATGAAGCAATCCGACCGGCTCCGTCGCGGAAAGGCAGCCCTGCCACCAGCCCGCCGCTTTGCCGTGAAAGGGGGAGTTGGAGTCGTAGGCGTAGAGCAGCAGGTTGATGTCGGGAATGATCACTTGCGCCCCCGGCTTCGGCTTCTTTCGAGCACGGCCTCCACTTCCAGGTCGTCCGCGAGCTTGTTGAACCCGACCGGGTCCAGCCCAGGTCGCAAGCCCAGGGCTCGGGCCTTGAGGACGAACGGACGAGTTGCGGCGCAGGCGGCTTTCTGCCCCAAGCCGGCGCGGATGGCCGTGTTGAGCGCCTGCTTGAAGCTGGTGCGGGAGCGGTGCATGGCTTCGCGCAGCATCCGCTCCACGTCTTTGTCCAGAGTGACCGTGGTTCGCATGATAGCATCATGATGCCATAAGATCTTGCTGTCAAGATGAGGTCTGCGTCAGAGGAGCAGTCCGAGGCGGCGGCCCATGTCCACCTTGCCGGGAGCCTACGAGGGCTTGATGCGGCGCAGCCTCCCCCTGCCGCTTCTCGTTCTGGGACTGAACCAACGCAAACCTTGGAACGGCCCAGAGTCGCTGTCCGCCGTGTGCCGCCCGATGGCCCGGTTCAACGCCAGTCAAACGAGGAGGAAGCGGAGCACTTTCATGGCCGCAGCATGCGCGGACCGCGGCCCCGTCGGCGACTCTGCAGTGAGCCCGCTGTGAACGATGCTCCGGTCCCAATCGTGAGGACCACGAGCGGACCGTTTGCAGTCCCCCGGTCATTCAGGTTCTCGAACACTCGGGCCAATCGCCTCATACGTGCCATCGAAGCGCCGGTTCGGAGCCTCCGATCCTGGCATCTCCCGGCTGTACAAGAGGCACACCCGCCAGTCGCCATCAAAAGACGCGGGCAACGGGAACTCCGCTGAACCGCCTGGCGGAAGCACCGCGTCCTGCCATCCGCGGCCCGGATAGTCGCTCCGCTGCGTTTCCCAGGCTCGCGGCGTCTGGGCAGACCCCGGCAGTCGCACCTGCTGTCGCACGTTCCACACCAGGACCGACGGGCCTCCCGGATTCGTCACGCGGAACACGGCGTCTCTCCCGCCATAGGGGCCATTCGACCATTGGACCAGTTCGACCCTCAGGCGCTCACGCTCGGGCTCCTGCTCCACGCGATAGAGCGAGCTCCCGATCCACAGATCGTAAGGGTAAGCACCGGGGACCCCGGGTGCAGCCATTTCGTTGGTGGCTGGCGGCCGGGTGGCGGCGCTCGGGATGTCGCGTGACGACCTGCCCCGGCGGTCCCCGGAACAGCCGGTGAGCAAGGCGAAGCTCAGGCCGAGGAGGATGCTCGTGCGAACGGCGTACATGTTCATGGTCCGAAACGGAGGCGCCTCCCCCGCTCGGAGGATCCAGCGTAATCGATTTCAATCTGCGGTGCCATGGGGTGTGGCGCGTCGCCTTCGGAGTGCGCTAAGGTTCGCACTGATCAGGATTGCCGGCCCGACGCCGTAAAGGGCCCATGGGGCGAAGACGACCGGCCACTTCGGATCGAGATGGCCGACCGGCCACCTTCGCCGTCGTTGGCGGACTCAGGTAGGGCCTCAACGCTGGCGAGGCCCGGGGAGGTAACCGATGTGGAGCTCTGGGTAAACCTCGCCGTGTGCTGCGGGCATCCTGGAGCGGGCTTCAGAAGCCGCAAAGTGGCCAAGAAGTGGCCAAGCAACAAATCTCGGAGCCAGAACTCCGCCGAAAGATGTATCTGTAAGCTCCTGTATTTGAATGACTTTATCAGTGGCGCGTCCGGCAGGACTCGAACCTGCAACCTTCTGATCCGAAGTTCTTTATGGCGGTTTCGGCCCATTTGGACTGACCGACACTGACAAGGACAAATCGTTGACTATGAGCGCCTTGCTGTCACGCAGCCGCGGAACCACCTGGACCCGTTGAGGCTCAATTTCGGGCAAACAGTATACAATCGCAGTATACAATCAGCGTAAACGATGAGGGTACGAACGGACTCGCCGCGGCTTCAAGCGGGCGCACTTCGCTACGGGATGGCGTTTGCCGAATCTGCCATCGAAGACAGCCGCCAGTTTGGCCAACCGCTGTTGGAGGTCCGCCGCGGTCACGATCCGGTCATTCTTTGCCTGCACCTCGGGATCGCCGCGGAAGTGAAAAGCGTCCGCGAGGTTGTTGCGGACGGTAGCAGAGCCGCCTATGAGCCGAAGTGGCTATCCGTCGGGGCTCTTGTCCTTCCCGCAAATGGAGAATGAACGATGTTCGCAATACACCGGAAGTACTCGCAGACTCCGTGGATAATGTGGTCTGGCAGGGGGCGATTAGGGGGAACGAAATGACCTTGGCTCTGGCACTGGAGGGCGACTTCGACCTGTGATTTACCTAAAGCCCGCGTTAGTTGCCGTTCACTTGCCCCCGACGGAACAGGAACGATGAGTAGGCCGTTCAGCACCGTGGGCGTGTGGCGCTTCAAAAACTCGTCCATCGGGTCGTCACTGTCGGACACAAGCCCGCTCCCACCTGGGCCAATCTGCCCGAGCCTTCCCGAAGAGGGGGATGGTTGATCCGGCTCGGCCCGCCCCGGTAGCCTTATGATTCCTGCAACACTCGCGGCCTTGGACTGCGCCGACGGAATGGAAGTGCCTAGCCTATCGCAAAGAGTAGGGGCCTTCTCAGGGAGGCTCTCTGAGCGTTGAAGATCGCGTTCCTTCGATGGAGTAGTGTCAGTTACGTGTTTACTGCCGACTGCTTCGACGAAAGGTTCCTCAGGTGGTGCGGCTGGGATGTTGGTCGCGCCGCGCTCGCACACAGCCTGGTCTTGGAGATCCTCTCCGATGGGGACGCCCGGCTCCTTGGTGGGCACGCCCTGAGCTGTGGGATCGTCAATCGAATGGAGGAGTTCAGCGGCGCGCAAGGGCTCATTTCCGTGCGTTTGCCCAGCAACCGGTTCGGTTGCTGCACCTTCAGGGAGAACTGGTTCTGCGCGGACGACCCCGCTACGAGTCGCAGGTTCAATTACAGTCTCTGTTTCGGGCGGGGCGTCATACTTTTGGAACTGCACATGATCGCCCATCGCAATGAGAAAAGGAGACGGCCACGCGCGAAAAACAAAGCGCACCTCATCACGGCCACGCGTAATTGCGACGTACAGCCGCATTGCCTCACGCCAATGCTCGGCCACCGGAGCCCCTTTGGGTGGGAAGTCGCCGGCATCTAAGCCGCATACGATGATTAGGCTGAATTCGAACCCCTTGACGGACAGGATGTCTGAGACGACAACCCGTTGGGTGTTGAGAAAGTAATCGCCCGTCAACTCATCCGCCTCTATCCCCTTAGGCTTGGCCTTAAGGATATCCCGGACTGAGATAACCTGTGGATTAGCCGTGGCAATGCAGACAGAAAAAGGGACGTTCCCCGCTGCGAGCCACTGCCGGGCATAATGCCACGCAGCCTCTATCGGGGTGGCGGCCTGCGTGGCAATCGGAACGGCAGACTCGCGATGTGCGTATTCGGGTTCAAGAACGCTGATCTCGGCTTCCTCGGAGCCGATCTGCGGTGGGTACTTTTCGATGAGGGCAAAGGCCGCGCGTAGAATCTGACGTGTATTTCGGTAGTTGCGACGGATGACACGGTCCGTGCGCCGAGTTCGGTCGAGCTTGGCGGCCGCCAGATCGAGATCTCTTGCGTAGATCTTCTGAGCGAAATCTCCGGTTAGGAACAGGCCGTTCGCCTCCGCTGTTGGTACTCTTCGAATCAGATCGAGGCCCAGGGTTGAAATGTCCTGGAACTCGTCAACCAGGACCCAGCGGTATCTGAAGGCGTCAGGGATCGCACCACTCTCGTCCGCTGCGAAAAGTGTTGCCTGGGTCAAGCCCATATGATCGAGAAAGCCACGACGAAGTTGAAAGCGCTCCCACTCGCGGAGAATGCCGAGAATTGCGTTGCGACGGTTCTCCTGGAAGGGAATACAGCGGCCGTACCGGTTGTAGCCAAGATAACCGGCATATTTGTCGTAGCACGTGAAAGCGCTTCGGACCAACTCCAGTTCATCGAACAAATAGCGCCGAAGATCCAACTTCTGGTCCTGGCTGTACACAAAGACTTCGAGGCGATCAAAATCGGCTTTGATGGGGTTTCCAGGCTCGGAAAGAAAGTCCTCAAAAGCCTGCATTTGATCGCGTTCGGAAACGGCTCGGAAGATCTGTAGCCGCTCCGCACGCGGGGTTCGTGTCAAGAACGAGTCGACTTCTGCAGCCATTCCAGTAAAATCCCCAAGTTGCCGCAAAAAGGATTCGCATTCCAGATGGCTCAAGACCTCGGTGAGGTACTCCTGAACAGACCTCACATCAATCCGTCGCTCCTCGCCTGAAAGGCAAAGCCTCTGTACGAGATTTTGGAGGAGGCGCGCGAGCGTCTGGTTCATGGTGAGGATCAAAACGCGTTCCCCGTTGCTCCGCTCAGCGAGGCGGCGGGCGCGGTGGACGAGAACACAGGTCTTTCCACTCCCCGAAACCCCCGTGAGCAACACTGGGCCGGGGTAATCCTCGACGACGACTCTGTTCTGTCCGGCGTGCAGGCAGAGCATCCACTCTTGAAAACGGAGAGGGTCGTAGAAACGCTCCAAGGCGGCGTCATCGAGATCATTCAGAATGACAAACCGGCCCTGGTTTGGCTCCGCTCTGAACACATCCTCGGTCAACGGCAAGGACTCGGACGCTGGTGTAGCATTGCCAAGATACACGTCTACCGCAGCTTGGGCTGCGCCGAGTTCACCTTCTTTCAGGTGATTGACGACCGTGAGGCACAGGTTCGCTTCACGCGGATGGTCGCCGCTCAGTTCTTCAAGGATTTCAAGTAACTCTTGATCATCGCCGTCTTCGGCGAACTTGAGCAAGAACGCACGCATTGCTTTGGATGGAATGAGAACCTGCCAGTCCACCCCCGACACACGTTGGAGGAAGGGAATATTCGAAGGCGTGATTGCGTGTGTTTGAGTCTGCCGAACACGCCAGGGTGGTTCGGAGTGTGGCACGGTGAACTCAACGCGCCAGTCTCGCTGATCTACCACAGCCTCCAATCCGGTGTTCTTATCCAGCCAACGTTGTGTATTGTCATGATCCCCTATATGCAGGAACACGACGACCTTGCCTTGCTGAACCGTAACTAACCGGAAGCCGTTGCCCAGATCATACTTGACGCAGTTCTTGATGCGGCTTTCGCCGTGATCGGTGGTCATGCTCTGGATATCAAAGCCCGTCCGTAACTTCACCTCGATTTCGGCGGCCTTCTTGGCGGCACGTTCGTTTGCGCCTCCATAGCGGAGGAACTCGCGGATGGTCTTGTTGTAGGAGCCTTCCGTTGGAATTACGACCTTCATCGCTGAAGTTGAGTGAATGGGGCGTGCGGGTAGCCGAGAGGCGGTAGTATCTGGGACGGAATGCGCAAAGTAGCAGCCATGTTCCCTTCTGTGGATCTAGTCCCTTTCGAACTCGAAGGTCTTGAACTTGAGCGTGCGGCAATTCTCGCTCACATCACGAACGGTCTTTTCAGGAATGCCGCTCGGGACTTGTGCCTGGATTTCGAGGGTGATCTCGACCTCCGCGCCGAGTTGGCTGGTCAGGTGCTCCACCACTTCCTTCGAGAGCGTGCCAGCGTCGCGTACCAAGCGCAAAGCATCAACTTTCACCGACCCGTAGAAGCGTGTAGGCGGCTTGGGCGCCGCAGGTGCCGGGGAGGGGGAGACGGTAGTCTTCCCGCCAGGTATCGCAGGCGGCGCTTGCCCACCGCTGGCCGCAGGAACCTGGAGCGGAGGCGGAACTTCGGCCTTCATCTGGGCCTCCGCGACGTCGGGCTTGACCAAGAGCCCGGTGCTGTCCCGGCCGATGGCGACCAATCGTCCCGCCTGCAAACCAACGTATCGCTTCTTCCCCTCATCCCATCCCTCCGCGTACGCAAAGGAGTCCGTCGCCCAAGTCACAAGGTTCACCCCGTCACGGACGGCATTCAGCAGGACATCCGGGTCCTTCAACCGTTGCAGATAGAGATACTGTGCGAAATCCTCGATGATCTGCTTCACCGCGACGTGGCTGCCGCCGGTCTGGCCGCCGGAGGCAGGCAGGCGCCACAGTGGGATCCGGTCAAGGTCCTGCCGCAGCAATGTCGAGCCGTATTGCAGCGCCAGGGCCCCGTCATTCCTCAGCTTCTTGGAGACCCGGACGGCCAGCGGGTCCTGGCCCTGCAGACGCGTCGCCTGCCACTCCACCTTCGAGACCTTCGGGTCCGGCTGGGTCGGCACCAGCAGCCAATGGAACGTCTCGGGAATGCGCGCCTTCGCGGTGGCATCGGCATTCGCCTTCTGCGTCGCCGTCTGGCGTTTCTGGAAGTTGTCGAGGTTCAGCGACGGCGGATCGCTCTGCGCGTCCAACTCGATGGACTGCCACGCCAGGAAGTAACGAACCGCCTCGTCGAGTTCGAGCAGGCGCGCGCGGTCGGCCGCCAGGAACACCACCGTGTTCTTGTACAACCGCGGGCTGTTACCTCGCGTATCAAGGACTTTCTGCGCCTGCTCGACGGCCGGACTGTCCCCCTCGCGCGAATGCGGGTGCTCGACACCCAGAACGACCAACCGGACTTCAAGTTCGTCGGACACCTCCCCGCTGCTGGCCGGGAAGGCATGAATCTTCGCGAACTCACCGCGGCTCTGGAGGTCCAGACGCACGCGGCGCTTGATCTCGTCGTTCACCTTGTCCGGGTCACGTTTCAACTGCTCCGCCCGGTCATCCGCCAGCTTGGTAACCGTAGGCTGGGTCGAATACCAGTAACGCCCGGCATCGAGGTAGAGGTACGTCGCCGCCTGGCTCAAATGCCGCAGCGCGTCGCCGAACACCGCGGGCGCTTCGCCGGGTTGGACACAACCGAGCTTGATGCGGCGATCCTCGACTCCGCGGTTGGCGGCTTGCGCGGTCGGCGCCGAGCCGAGGAAAACGGTGCGCGCCACGCGCCGACAGGCCGACACCCGACCGAGATTCAGTTTCTCGCGGTCCATCTTAAGCGGCAGCGATGTCTCACCGTCCACGTCCTTCTCGATCACCGTGTCCCAGCCGTCCGGCAGGTAGCGGGTCATTTCGGACTGCACCCGCGGTTCGTCGAGCGGCAGGCTGCCCGGCATGATGAGCACGCTCTTATCTTCCCGCTCCCAAAGCGTGTGGATGACCGACGCCATCAGGCGCAACACGCCACGCGTGCGCTGGAACTTCACCAAACTCGACCAGTCCTGATACAACCGCTCGAAAATCTCCGGATGAATCGGGTAGGCCGTCTTCATCCTCCGCTCGTAATCGCCCTCCCGACACTCCGGCGGGAACTCCTGGTGCTGGGTCCGGTACAGATCGCAGAACGCCTTCGCCACCGCGTCGCGAGCCACGTACAACTGCGGGTCGGCGATCGGCTGAAACAACCGCCGCCGCACAATCTCGAAGCTCTCCTCGGCGTTCGCCGGCTTCCACGGCGCTTCGACCCGTCCCAACGCATTGCGCAGGGCGACCAGCGCTTCCCGTCCCCGTTTGCCACCCACTTCCTCGTCGGAAACGCCGGCATCCGGCGAAACACCCCCTGGCGAGGTCGATGCCGGAATACTGACGACCAGCAGCGTCTGCTTCGCCGCCTTGGCCGCCTCGCTCAACGTCTGTGCAAACGTGAAATGCGTCTCGAAGCTGCCGCCCGGCAGATCGCTGGCATCGTGCAACTGGCGCGCGTACGCCACCCATTCGTCAATCAGCACCAGACACGGCGCGTACTTGTTGAACAAGGCACGGAGCACGTCGCCAGGATTGGTGGCCGTCTCGTCGGCCTGCTTCAGCATGGCGTAGCCCTCCTTGCCGCCAAGCTGCCACGCCAACTCGCCCCAGAGCGTGTGGACGACCGTGCCATCCTTCTTCCGATGCGGTTGGCCGGGCGAGAGCTTGTTGCCGACGATGACCGCCCGGCGTACGCCTGTGGGAATCTCTGGTTTGGCCTGCTCGAACACCGGCTCCAGCCCGACCAGCTCCTGCGCCGCCACTCCCGAGAACAGGTGGAACAACGCCAGCATCGAGTGCGTCTTCCCGCCGCCGAAGTTCGTCTGCAACTCCACAACCGGGTCGCCCCCTTTGCCGCCCAGCCGAAGCAGCGCGCGCGCCAGCAAGTCCTTGAGGCCGGTAGTCAGATACGTTCGCCGGAAGAACTCGGCGGGATCACGATACTCCGCCGAGCCCTCTCCCAGGTAAACCTGCCACAGGTCGGCGGCAAACTCGGCCTGCTGGTATTTCCCGGAAGCGACATCCGGGTGCGGCACAATCACCTCCCGCCATGGTTTGAGCCCCGCCACCGGCTGCCCCTCGGTTGCTGTCACCGCCGCCTTGCGCTTCTCGTGACGCACCTGCTCATCGAACCGCAGCCGCATCAGCTCCATCTTCTGGCGTTCGAGTTCCTCGACCTCCTTGGGAGCCGCGACCGCGTTCAGCAGTCGCTGCATGCTGTCCAGTGCCCGGTACGCGTCGTCGCCGCTGAACGGCTTCTGGTGGGCCCACTTGTTGCGAACTTCAATCAGCTCGCTCACCAGGCTCCGCTCGGCCCGCCCCAGCGTCTGGCCGAACACCTCGGTCCAGGTGTCCCACATGACCCGCAGCAGCGAAGCGCTGTCCCATTGCGGCGATGCCGACGACCTGCCGAGCTGGTTGCGTCCCAGAATCGCGTTGGCCTTCTCGAACCACGCGTCGCCGTGCGCCGCCTTGAACTCCCGCTCGACGAACGGGAGCAGCCCCGCGTTGAACACCTCCAGCGCCTTGCCGACACGGTCATGGTTGGTCAGTGCCATAAGTCATTGCTGGTTGAACTCGGACTCCCACTGTCGCAGGAGAGCGAGGATGTCGTCGAAAACCGGCGGTTGCCCGAAGAACATCTGCTGCATCTTCGCGTAATCAGCCCTCAGCGCCTTCACCCGATGCTCCGGCGGCATCACTCGCAGAGAACCTTTGACCGCCTCGGCGTAGTGTGCCCAACTCGTCCTGAAAAACAGCCCTTTGTGCTGGGCCACACGCGCCAGCAAGTCGAGCTTTGCGACGGCAGACGTGCCTACGCCCCGCCGAACCATCTCGTAGAAATCGCAGTAGTGCCGGGAGAATCGCTCCGGCATCGCTTTGTCCGCAGGCCGGTGGTACTCCGCGTGCAGAATCGTCGCCTTCTCCCAGAAGGTCCGCTCCACCGACAACACCTTCACCGCGCACTGCGACTCCTGGAAAGCCTGGGGCAATTCCTCCGCCACATAGGGCGTCACCGACTTCGCCTCGCACGGCCAGTGATCCGCCCTGGCCCCCATCTCGATCTTCACCGTCTGTCGGACGTAGCCGGCCCCCGCCGCTGGCATTGCCGAGGGATAATCGAACAACAGCGTTTGCTGGTCCGGGTCCGTCGCATCCGAACGCAGTCGCCACGAGTCGTCCTTGTGCAGCTTCTTGCCGATGACCCGCTCCAACGCTGGTTTCAACTCGGTCGCGATCTTCTGCTGGCACGCCAACTTCAGCGCCTCGATGCGCCGCTGCTTCTCCTTGTTGCTTCCACCCGCTTCTGGTTCGTTCGCGCCTCCAAAGCCGAGAAACGCCCGGTCAATCGAAACATCAATGTCTTCCGAGAACCGCTCGATGACTTTGAACACCTTCGACAGGGACGTCCCGCCCTTGAAAATCAGATGGTCGCCGATGGCCGGCAGCCGGAACAGTTCCTTCAGCGTCCAGCAAACCCAGAAGTCCTTCTCCACGATTTCCGGGCTCAACTGCCGCGCCGCCGCCGCCTGCACGAACGCTGTGCGGCGATCCTCCGGCTTCAACTGGACGAATTTATCCATGTGTCATTTGGGTTGAGCCAGCCGTCGCAGGATGTCTCCGATCCACGCCGGAGCGTAGGCCAGGTCTTTGAGCAACGTTCGAGTGTCAGCGTCGCCCAGCTTTTGTCTCAGCCGGGCCAGCGTCTTGTCATCCACATGCTCCCGCCCCAGATACCGCAGCGCCTGGATGATCAACCCGCTCAGCCGACCAGCCGTCGCCATGTTGCGGGGGGAGGTCTGCTTGAGGCTGATTTCCTGCCGCCCGATCTTCACCCGGCGCGCCGCTCCGTCCGTCAGGAACACGACCTTCGCCGGAACCTGATCCGAAAGCCCCAGCAAGTTCGCCGCATACGCGCCGGAGGGTTGGAGGCGGACGGCGTGCTTGCCGGCCAGTGCCTTGGCTACCGCATCCGGGCTGGGTGCCAGCAGACCAAAGGTTGCGTGCTGCTTCGGATAATCATACAGGCCGCGGGTCAACCGGCGAATCGTCCCGTTCTTCTCCAGCCGGTGCAAAGCCACTCCCACGGCTGAGCGATTCCCAAGGTCCAGGAACTGGCTTGGGGAGAACACCCAACCCCTGCCGTTGCCGTAGATACGGCTTTTTATTTTGCTATCAATGGTTTGCACGTCTCTAGCCACCGGAATCCTGTAACAAAAACTACCCACCTTTTGTGACAGGCCGCGGCCGATTCGACAAGACGGTTCTGAAGCAGATCGCACGCACAGTCAGTGGCGCCACTGCGGCAGCCGTACCGGTCCAGTCGCATCGAACGCAAAGTGCCACTCGAAGTGCCCGGCTTGGAGGATGACGCGCGAATACCAGTCACGATTCCACCGGGCCGACAGCGGTTCGCCAAAAGTCTGAATACGCGCCTGGACCTCCCAGTCTGCCGTGCCAATCCTGTCCCAAAGAAGCAACCAATCTTCCTGACCGTGCTGGAATTGGGCGCTCCTTAACACGCGAGACTTGTCGTCGAGTCTGGCAGCGGTCTCGCCGATCCAGATTTCCCGGTGCTCTTGCGGGGAGACCGAGAAGACGAATTGCTGCATTCCGAAACCCTCCGCCACCACCTCGGCCTTGGATCGGCGCTTGGCATTTCGCCGCAGGAGACTGGAGATACCGAGTGTCCGCTTCAGTCCCCTGTTCTGCAACGAGCGGGCGTGTTCGACATCCGGCACAGCGATCTTGGTGACCTCAACACCGATCCGGCGGCCGCCGACTTGGAGTTGGAAGTCCGGTACCGAATCGGGTACGTGCGACACGCGTACAGGAAACCGGGCGAATGCTGTCCTCGCGAATGCTCCCAGCAGGTGCGTGATCTGGACTTGCTCATCGAGCCGGTTCTGGTCAGGCCCCCGGAATAGCCGCGAGCCGATGTCGAGGAGTTCGTCTTGGGACTGGGCGGTGTAGTCCCATGGGGTGTCTCGCCGCCCCGGCCTCTGATGCGCCCGTTTGAGATCGCGCTTGCGTTCGTTCACAGTTGCATCTCCCCCTGGCTCGGCCCCGCGGCCTTCTGCTCCTGTGCCAGGCGCGTGAGATCCGGCCAGGCCAGCACCAGCGCGTTGTAGCCGATGGCGTCTTGGGACCATTTGCGGCGCTCGCAGACGGTGTAGAGCCGATAGCTCAGGTCGCGGGCGGTTTCGAAAATGGGACCGAGCTTCCGCAGCAACTCGGCGGCGGCTTGCTCGCCCTGGTCGAGCGCGCGGATCAGGTGATGCGTCGCCTCCCAAATCGTCAGCCGCGCGTCCGTGGCCGGGTCCCAGTCTGCCGGGAGTTCCTCCTTCTTTAGCAGTCGCACCTTGCCGCCTTTGGCGGCGAGGATGCCGGCCTCCACCATGCCCGACACGCTTGTGTTCTTGGCGGTGCAGAGCGTCTCCGCCGCGCCATACGGACCTTCCGTGAAGCCGTATTGGTCGAACCACGCCAGCGCCCAGCGCGTGTCCGCGTCGAACTCGCCTTCCTGTTCGGCCAGCACCTCGTCGAGCGACTGGTTGATGAGCGCCAGCGCGGTGCGCACGCCCATCGGCGAGCCATCCGTTTCGAGCACGCGCGCGTAACGGGAGAACACGGCCATGCCCGGCCCGATGGCGGCCTGGGCCAGGTCCACCGGCGCGATGTTGCCCTTCTGCAAATTCCGCAGCGCCTCGGGCAACTCCCGCTTCAACGCGGCCAAGAAATCGCGGCGCGACGCCACGCCCGCGTCTTTCGCGCGCGGCCGGCAAACCAGAACAATCGAGGAAGCAAGGGCGTTGCTTGCCATGCCACGCATTCGCGTCTTCATCTCGGTCCGCATAGGCCAAGTGCCATCAATTTGCCAACCAGTCTGGACCATCGCCTCAAGCATCGTCTCCCAACCTGTCGAAGCCTGAGCAACCTGCTCGTTGGAATCATCATCCTCGTCCGCGTCTTCCTCGGTCTGCTTGAAGGCGTAGTAAACCGTTGTGGGGAAACTAGCGTTGCTGTTCACACGCATTCGAGCGAATACCTCCGTCATTCCCTTCTCGAAGAAACTTCGGGACGCCTCTTTCCCGCCCAAGCGGAATGGGTCTGCGACCAATTCTTCGGCCTTGGGGACAAGCACGGTTCCGAGCAGGCTTGGATAAACTGGTGACAGAATTTTTCTGAGCCAGACATAGAAGAAATCAGCTAAGTCCGCGTAAGGTACATTGTCGTAGTAAGGCGGGTCCGTCGAATACAGCGGAGGCGCATTTGGACGATGCTCCTGAGCAGCCATCTGCTTAACGTGCCCTTCGATTCCCGTTCCGAGAAGTGCAAGCGGGTCAGCAACAAGCTCGATTGCGGCTCCGAGGCTTCCGGTTGCGTCAGCGAGGACGTTCGCTTCCGGGTAGTCCCACACCATCGAGAGCGTCTGCCGTCCAAACGCGTGTTGGACTTTCTCGCCGACTGGATTCCACCGCCCAAGGCTGTTGCACGTCATAGCGACGCGATCCACAGCCATTGCCAGGTACGTCGCAACGGCGTCAGCGCAATTCTCTTGATCCGGGGCATCGTTCAAAACCCTGCGCCGCGATTCAGTCACCAAATCGCAGAACGCAGCGAGTGTTTGAAGTTGCTTCGCCGTGAACAGGTGCCGGTGCTTGGTCATGCCGTAGTTCTGCACTCGAAAGCCAAGTGCCTGGTCCGGCAAATCTGTGTCGGGGATGTCAAGAGGCTTCGATTCAGTTCCAAGCGATTCGTGCTCCGGGGAAGGTGGGAGATAAACCCGACGCCTGTCTCCGAGAGCAACGATGCCTAGAAGCCGTGCTCCGAGTCGCCCGGCTCTGCCCTCGGCGCGGACGTAGTCCAGAGGCATCGGGCTGCCGGTAAGCAGACAGACGCCGCCGTTTCGACTCACAGTGCCCGCGCGCGGTTCACCGTTGCCCGTGCGGACTTCAAAACGATAGGTCATCCTGCTCTGGTCCACCACGGGCTCGACCCACGTCTTCTTGCCCGCCTTGGTCGAGAGCCAGAACGACCGCACCAGCGGCACATGCGCGCCTTTGGCCGCCGGGTTGGGGCTGGCCACCGTGCGCGCCCACAGCCACGCAATCACCGTCGCTTCCCCGCCGCCGTGTTCCTTGGGCAACTTCACCTTGGGATAGAGATGGCCGATGCGTTTCTCCGCCTCGTCGCGCATCCATTGGCCGTAGTAACGAATGTCCTCGGCCAGCCCCGCCGCGCCCTTCCACGAACCGGACGCGCCAAGCTTGCGCCGCGACTCCGGGTTGACCGGCGGCTTGCCCGCGAACCGGGGCGGAATCTCGATGAGCGCCTTGTTGATGAGCACCGGCACCGGATTCAAATCGCTGGCGTGCGCCTCCAGTCCGAGCCGCTGCGCCTCCAGCGGAATCGAACCACCGCCGCAAAACGGGTCATACACCGGAGGCGGCTGGCCGTTGCAGGAGCGCATGATCTCCGCCCGCGCCTGGTTGAGCACGCGCTCGTCGTTCGAGTTCTCCCACTTCACCAACTCGCGAATGATGTCGAACAACCGCTCCCGTTCCGTCTCGACGAGGATGTCCTCCAACATTGGTTCCGGGCCGGGTGGCGGATTGCTGCTGGCCGGCACGCCGGACGCCGCCGCCTGGTCGAACACCGCCTTGCGCGCTTCCCAAGCCTTGCACTGCGCCGCGAGCACCTTCTCCGCCGCCGTGCGCTTGGCCGCATCCGCCATCAACTCCGCCACGCACTCCGACGGATCATCCACCAGCGACGCAAACAGCACCGCCCGGCACGCCGCCAACGGCCGCCGCGCCCACCACAAATGCAGCGTGGACGGATGCCCATGCCGGATGGACTTCTCCCTCGCCGCCTCGCGATTGATGTCCTCCAGCGGGAGGGCGACTTCGATGAGCTTCTTGGGTGGGACAGTGTTCACTTGGTCTTTGCAGGTGTTGGATCAGCTTGATCGGGAAAGACGGTCAGCCGCTCGAAGCCTTCTCGCGGGTGCAGACTGAGCCACAGCCCTTCGGGGAACGAATCAGTTCCAACTATGGCCATCAAGAAGGCTCGGAGTTGGTGCTTCGAACGGCGGAAACAGTCGGCCATGCTGTCGAGATCGAGTTGCGATGGCTTCGGACGAGCTTCGGGGTGCGTGTGCCAGTCGCCTATGAAATGGAGACCCGAGTCAAAGAGTTGTCTAATCTCCGCGTTTTGGCGACGCTGATTGGGCACGAACCAAGCCCAACCATGCCGGTCAGAACGGTTCGGACCAGTTGCTTTCTGTACGATCACTTCGCCGTTCCTGAACTCCGCAAAGAGTTGGCCACCGACCTCCGGAGCGCGGGAACGAATCTGGCGATGTTGGCTGAAATGGGCAACGACTTCGGGGAGTAACCGGACGATAAAGCCCTCGCGTGGGGCGCGGAACGAGAGGGTCGATGCTGGTGGGCTCGCAGTCATGGAAGGCACAAAGGGCAGTGGGGGTTGGACAACCATGCGCTGCGAAAGAAGCGCTTCGATAATTCGCTGCTCGAGCCTCGGCTTTGCCATCCGGGGCGAACAGTGCCCTCCAACTGAGTCAGTCGATCAAGGCCACCGATCCAAGTGCGGTGCTCTGAACGCAACACGCGCCCATGGAGCACGTCCAATGCAAGTTCAGCTATCATCGCCTTTGTCGGGGCCACATCCATCACGCCGTATGGCTGATACACTTCGCTGCAACCGACCGCCCGGCGGAGAGTTCCCGACGCCCTGGGCCAATCGGTCACGCGATGATCGAAGACGCCGAGTTCGTTCATGCCGCACGCCAGGCACCCTCCAGAATCCAAGACGGCAAGCGCCTGCCCGGCCATTCCGTAGGCCTCGGTCCAGCCGAAGACGACAGGCGGAAACCGTCCCGAACTACGGTGAGCGCAGTTCAATTGGCAGTCGCATGGCCAATCGCCGGCCGTCGAGATGATCAAGTCGCAGTTCTTGAGGACTTGAGGCCGTTCACTAAGCACCTCGCCGAGGCTGCAGGTCACAGTCGAGATTTCCATCCACGGCATCTGCCGCTTAAGGAAATCCGCAAGTGCCGCTGCCTTCGGCTGTGGAACATGGTCGCCGCCGAGAAGGTGACGGCCAACGTTCGACCACGATAGCGCATCGGGGTCTATCAGCACCAGGCGGCGCACGCCTGATTTGGCCAAAAGAAAGGCTACGTCGGCGCCAATCGAACCACAGCCAACCAATGCGACGCTCCAGTTCGCGCAAAGTGGGTCCAGTGCATTTCCGCCTCGCGCAAGGAGCCACGATTCATCCACGCGCGTCACCTCAGCCAACTCAATTTGATTTGAGCCGAAATACCTCGAGACGAGTACGTCAGGTGGGATCTTGCCAGCCCGGAAGCCCTGCGTGCGAATATCCATCGCCCGTCCGCCAGGACTGCTGGACATTCCAGTCGGTTCTCGGATTTCGAGGCCTGCAAATATGGGCGAACCCTCGAATCCAAATCCCAGGAGCAGAGGCAATGCCCCCGGCTCCCGAGGGGTTACCGAAGTCAGAATTGCTTTGGCCTCAGGTGCGCGCGCTTCGATCAAGCGCAGCACGGCAGCAGCGGTCTTTGGATACTCATCGGGGAATAGTGGCGCGTTGAGCCAGGCGAGCACGGTCGGCTGTGGCATGTATCCGTCGGGGACTTTGCCTCCGCAAGAGCACTGCACCCAGCGCCGGCAATCCTCAGCCGATTCCGCGAACAACACCAAACCTCGGGCAGACCACAAGAAAACTGGCCGACTGGGTCCTTCTGGCTTCAACGTGGTCCAGAACGGACGCGCATGGGCTTGCCCCGAATTCCGCCAATAGCTCTGGAACTCCCGGAGAAAGTCGTCGCGATTGGTTCCATGCAACGATTCCGCCAGCAGTCGCCGGGCATCCTCCACGAGGTGAAGCGTGACAGCCGCAGCTTGTTGCGGTGATGCGGTCGAGGCCCCGTCGAGCAAGCAGAGCTTACCGCTTTTCTCGACGTGGGGGAATCTCAAGAAACGAGTGGTGTCTTCCAGCCAAATGCTGGGTGGTTCGAAAGGGAAGTTGCGCCCGGCGAGGATGCGAACCGAGAAGCTCTCACCACCGGCATCGAGGTTCATCGTCCAGCCTCCGAGATAGTGGCCGAACTTCCGCAGTTCGGATTCACTGATCCGCTGCGCGCCGCAATCCGTGGTTAGTGCAGCGTCAACCTCAGCCAGCTTCTCCAGTCGGAGGCGGCCAATTCTTGTTTGTCGCTCAGCCAAAGCGGCCTCCTCCGGACTTCTGCACCGGGGCCGTGGGAGTTTCCGTTCCGACGACGATTGACGCGCTTGAGCCGGCGTCGCTGATCGCCCCGTCGAAAAAGTCGGTATTGAACACCTTGGCCCACGCCTTGAGAGCTTGCGTCCGAGTGCATTTTGCGTCGAACAGAACGTGTAGTGTTCCGATGGCCTCCCCGAGTTTGTCTTCCAAGGCAACCATTTGGGGATCGGGCGTTCCTTTCGTTAGCAGCTCATCTTGCACGGGATTTCGTACCTCCTTGTTTGCACGGACGCGTGCCCTGATGGCGACAATCACGTTGTAGAACGCACGGTCGTCCCGCTCGTCAAATGCGAGATATTGCTCGTCGGCGAGGATGGTGAGGATAAACCCGCTTGGCAGATTCCAGCTTGGCCTGCTCTTTGCATAGCGCTTCAGCAGCCGAATCATGCGACGCATTTGATGGTCGTCGTCCTCCTGGGTTGCTCGCTTCGTTGCCAGTTGACGGTCAAACCAGTCGTTGATTTCGGCTGGGTCAGATTCCCGCCATTCAGACGAGGCGATTTCGCACGTGAATCCCGTCTGCTCCTCGCCGATTTCCCGGTAAACGGGGATGTCAACGTGATAGCCCTCGTTGTAGTGAACACGCACACAGTTCTTCAGCACCTCCGGCTTTCTACTAAATCGTCTGTCCTGGAGCGCGTCGCAAACCATCTGGCGGGCGTCCAAGGAAGACATCTCGCCGCCCCGCGCGCCGTTGAGATCGTCCTTCTTGAAGACGACACCGTCGTCGATGTCGTAGGCGTTGTCCGCCTCTTGGATGGTCGTGCGCATCGCGTAGGAGCCCTGCTTCTGAAAACGAACAGGCGATGGCTTTTCGCTCGCCGTGAGGTTGGCTTTGAGCCGATCTCGATTCGCGTTGCGGTTGGCACGCAGTTTCTTTCGCGTCTCCTCGGACAGCTTTACAGCGTCGTCGTGGTAGTTGCGGATATCTTGGGCACAATCGATCATGTTTCACTCCTGTCCGTTCTGGGTTGGCATGTTGTCGAATACCTCTTGCAGCAGTTGACCATCGGCGCCGGCTTGTTTCCCACCGCCGTCGCACATTCGTATCGCGGCCTGACCGTCATGGCTGCCAAGTTGTGAGAGCGCGCGGATCGCCTCCGGAGACGCTGCGTCTAAGCGCATCCACCGCATCTTATCGGCGGAAAGCGAGGACGACGGCAACCGGGCCACCGTGATTGGACGACCGAGCTCACGGAGACGGTCTTGGAGAAGCCCGGCCATATAGGCGCAACCAGCCGCTTGGGCATTCAGGGATAGCGAGACGATTTTCGTTCCCGCGCGCCATTGGACGAAGCCGAAATCCTCGCTGCCGGGCGCGATCAACTCGCCCTCGGGTGCCGCACATGTGCCCACCGAAAGCACTTGAATGGGTCGTGCGGTTGAAGCCGTCAGTTCGAGTGCCTCGAGGATTCCGATGAGAACTGGATTGTTAGCCCAGAGGCCCCCGTCAGCATAAACGAAGCTGCATCCGTTTCCGCCGGGGTCTGCGAGGTTAACCATTGGGAGGAAGATCGGCGCCGCGCTGGTCGCCATACAGACATCAACCAGCCGATAGCCGGCATCAAAAGTGAGGCGACTCGCATGCGGCGTTTTGAAAACCTTAGTCGTTTGGTGCTCGGCCTTCACCGCCGGGATGCAGAGGCGGATGCCGCGGCGTTGGTAAAGCCGGCCCAACGTCTCCTCGCCGAAGAAGCCGCAGAGCACCCTTCTCAAGCAGTCGTTACGGTTCGATGCCTTGCGCCTATTCCGCCATAGCCAGCCTGCTAGCTTCCATCGCTCCGCTGTGTCCGGCATTGGATCAGTGAAGATCATCGGTCCTTCGAGGCGATAAAGATCCATCACCCGAGTCAAAGCCTGCCCGTGTGCAATGGCCGTCGCGAGAATGCCCCCGGTGCTTGTGCCTACGATGAGATCGAAGCCTTTACCAACGTCCAGTGCTTTGGCCCCGCGACGGGATGCGAAATGGCACGCGAGCGTTTCCAGGACCGTTGCAGTGTAAAGGCCGCGCATGCCGCCGCCATCTAGGGAAAGGACCCGAAAGGGCATGGTCGCAGCAGTCTGGTCGGGCTTCATGAACTGGGTTGGTCCTGAGTGCTTGCGTTATGATGCGGCGAGAGGCGGAGACTCGCCGACGCGGTTTGCACGGAGTTGCTCGCCCAGGGTCAGGACTTCATCACGGGTCTGGAGGAGACCGGCTTCAGTCGTCGAGGGTTCTAGTCCCCCTGTGGCGTTAGCAGCGATCTGCTGAGCCTTGTCGCGAACCTCGTCAAAGAGGCGTTGAAGGTGGATTTCCACCTGCAGCCAAACTTCGCCGAGCCCGTTGGTAAGGTCCGATTCAATGGACTCGTGGAGCGGGCCGGAAATGGAGCCGGCGTGGGAGTGGAGGCGGCTGAGGATCCTGGCTTTCATGCCGGTTCCTTCCTCGCTTCTAGTGGCAGCGTACGCCGGTGCCATCCGGCTTTTTGCAGTAACGTAGACGTCACCGGAAAGCCGGCCTCGTCGTTCCCGGATTTGCTGGGCGAGCACCTCGCGGCACTTGTCACGGAGGAACGTCATCTTGGCCTGGAACCACTTGAGGTGCTGCTCACCTACCGGTGGAATTGTGGACCCAGTACCGAACCGCAATATCAGGCCAATCTTGTCGGCGAGGGCCTTCGCCTGGGTCTCAAGGCGCGTGGTGGCGTCACCCACCACCCGATCGATCTGGTCGGTGAAGAAATGCTCCCACTTCACCGGGAGCAGGTTGAGGAGGGGGCTCGCTACATCATCGTTGAAATCGAATTCGCGGCCTGTTGATGGACTGACGAAACAGCCGTTCCGGCGGACGATAGCCTGCAGGGTCTTGTGGTGAATTCCCGACCAGTTGATCGCGCTGCGCTCGACGCCGGCCTTTGCCTGGGGGACCAGGGAGGTCAACGAGTGTAGGAATGCTGTACGGTATCCTTCGTACTGGCTACGCGCTTGGCCGTGGTCGGCCTCGACTTCCTTCCTGAAGTCAGCGATGGCGTGGTCGAGCTCGACGCGGGCCTGCTGCCTTTGGCCGCTGGAAACGCCACTGCCCGGACTGCGAAAAAAAAACTCCAGTTCGTCGCAGAGCATTCCCAGTCGTTCCTGTGCCTCCTTAAGGCGTCCGGCTGGCCCGCCTTCTGTCGCGACAGACGCTAGATGGTGCTGGAGTTCGGGGATGCCGGTGTCGCCTTGTGCCGATATGCCGTAATCCTTCCGCGCCTTCGTGATGCCCTTGAGGCGCAAGTAGGCTCGGGCCGAAGTCGGGATTACGGGGAGGCTCTTTGCGGTGGAGACAAGCCGTTGGACAGTTGTCACGTGATCGTCTGGTCGACGCATGTCCCCCACCAGTTCGGCAACCTGCTCGCGTGCTTTCTCGCGGGTTTGCCTGCGATATTCCCTGTAAATCGCCTCGAAATCGGACTCCTCAGACAGGCCAAGGCTCTCAGCATTATCGGCATCCACGTCGTCGGCGTGCGTTCCTACCAAGGCCAGCGCCGAGTAGTTGCCACCCAGGATGAGCCGCCGGAGCAAACCCCGTTCATGCAGGATATTGTGTATATCCTCAGTCAGGCCACGCTTCATGTTGAACACAACCCAGATGTGCGGCGACTCGGACAGGAGACGGCGTGTGGCCTCCACCCGCATTCGATTCGGGTCATTCAGCCCTGGGAGATCAATCAGTTCGACGCCGTCAGGGAGCTGCGGAAGCGGACCCGCGACGTTGACGCGGTCGATGAGGGGCCAAACGGCGCTTTCGCCTCGCACCAGACTTTTCAAGTGATCGTGGAGTCCCACGAAATCCTGGAAACTGCGCTCCTCTGGTGCGTCCCCGCGGGCGAACACGCGCTCCACAACGACTGGAAGGGCATGGTCGCGCGAATTGAAGGTCTCGCTCACCTCTTCTTTGGGAATGCCAAAAACGGCCGCGATCTTGGACCTTGCCGCACGAGCCAGCCTGTTCGATTCGGTCCGATCTTCGGGCGACGCGTCGTCGTCGGCTCCTTTGAATGCCTGCTGCAGAGCATCCATCTCAGCCATCCAATCCTGCCGCGAAATGTAGAGCACCTCCACTGTCCAGGACGACGACCGATGAGTTGTGACTGTTGTCACAAACGACGTGCAGGGCTCCATCACGCCGGTCGGCAGAAGCTCATGTTCAAGAACCGCGTTCAGGAGGGTCGACTTGCCAGCACCGGTGGTCCCGACCATTGCGATCTGGATCTTGCCATGATCATCCAGCAGTTCGCGGGTGTGTTTCAAGCTCCCCCGCCACGAGCGCAATCGGGCATCACGCTGATCCTTGATCGCGCCGGCCGCGATGGAGTTGATAATGAACTCCAGCCGATCCGTTGCCTCGGCGATTTCTTTCGATGTGGTGATTGTGCTCATGTGCCGGTTGGGGGGAGTGATCAGGATTTTGTGTTCTCCTGGTGCTGGCCGATGAAGCCGATGACGACCTTCCGCACGGCAGGTTCCCAGGCAAAAGCTATGCGAATCGTCTCCTCTGGGCGGCGGGAACGTGCTGCTCCGCCCTTCAGGTGCTCAGGAATCCACAACTTGCCGTTAGGAGCATCGGCCCACGGACATTGGTACCATTCCTTATGCGCCTGCATTGTCGCCTTCTTTTGGTGTTGTGAGTAATGCCAACCGGGAACAGTCTCCGCGAGGTTCTTGTCCAAGTCCGGGCATTCCCTCGTGCTTATCTTGGATTCGTAGTAGGTGGTGGCAAGCCACCGAAGAGCCGCGAAGACTTCTTCGGGTTCATCATACGGGCTCTCCACGTCTTCCGACTTACTGTTGAAGGAGAACGTCAACTGCGCTGCGAAAACCCCCTGCGCAAGCTCGATTGCCTGTGCAACACTGCTGACCGGGGCCGGGACCTCTCCTTCCAGTCGGCCCTCCTTCTTCAACTTCTCGAATGCCTGACGATAGGACAGAATCTGAGCTTGGAGGCCCGGAATCACTGACGCACGCTGTTCGGAGGATTCATATTCCGCCCAAACCTTGGCGTTCTCATCGTACAGGCGGTCAATTTCGGCCTGTTTCTGGTCAAGTTGCTGTTGGAGGACGGAGAGCCGAACCGCTAGTTGTTTGGCACCTTCTTGCTGCCGGTCCAGGTCCGCCAATCGGAGACCGAGCGCGTGTTGTCGCACTGAGGCGGCTGTGATTTCACGTCTGTAATTAGGAAGGTTCAGAACGTGCGTCAACACGTACAACAGGTAATCAGCCGGCGACTTGTCCCTGCCCGTCTCAAACTGTAGTTGCTCCGCCGTGACAAGCTGGCTCGGCACAAAGCCATTGCGCAGGGGCGGCATGATGACATTGATCGCCCCACCCCACGCCGAGAAGCGGCGGCCGATCTCGTCGCTAATGGTTTTGGTGTGCGCCTTGTTTGGAATCGCCACCACGCGTGCCAAGCCACAGACGTGATCAAGAACAGCGGATGGTTGGACGAAGTACCTCTCAGAGAAGGGTTCGCGGCTAATCAGTATGATGGCGTATTGACGGTCCGAACGGTACACGTCATCGGCGAATGCGCTTACGTTATCTGCGTTGAGTTCATGCACGAGAGCCTCTGGGCTAGGAGCGACTAGGCCGCAGTTTTGGACCAATGCACGCACGACACCCGGACGCGTCGCAAATACTCTTGAAGAGCCGGCGTGCACACTGATGTCGCTGGTTTCGAGGACAACGGTCACCATGTTCGCCTTGGCTGTTGGTGAGTGGCGAAAGCCGATCCTTGTGAACCATTTACGCCCGGAGACGATGCTGTCAGGATGGCTGAAGATCACGCACCCGAGCGCATCCTGGCCTAGCGCGGAATCCCCGGCCAGGATCACCTCCAACTCCTTCCCGTCCCTGAGCCTAACGCTAGGCTTGTTGACCTGGGCGTTGGCGGTCAGCGCTTTGCATGTCTTGAATAGCAGCCAAGAGTCAACCGCGGCCAGGATACTGTTAGGGGACCCGGTTGGGGCGGGGACGTATAAGGCATTTGCGTAAACGAGCATAGACTAGGCAGGGGTTGCAGGATTCAACTCCCGCGTTACCAATTCGTGGAGGCGGAAGGTCACGCTTGCCGTGGCGAAGTCGGGTTCCTGTTCGAACGGGGATTCGAGGTAGCGGGGCGGCTGCGCGCCGTCGGGGCCGACGAACACGATCGCCAGGGTGTAATCCTCGGGCTTGTTCAACGCCGTCAGGATCTCGTTCTTCGTTACCGTGACCGTTTCTGCTCCCACGACGCGCCCTTTTACCTCGATGAACCGCAATTGCCCGGCCTTGGGATGCCCGGCAGGGTAGCGGGATTCGATGTCGTAGCCACGGTTTTCTTTGGAGACGTCGCGTGGATCGAAGCCCGAGCGACGCTCGTGAGCCAAGACGGCCTCCATGGCGAGGCGTTCGACTTCGCAGTCGCCTGCGCCGTAGGGAGGCGGGATTTCGCGAAGCTCGGCGAAGCCGCGAACATCCTGTCCGTCCGCAGGCCTGGAGAACCAACCTGCCGGCACGATCAGGGCGCCGCCAAGGACCGTCGGAGGTCGGGCGCTGATCTGACGTTCTTGAGCGAGTTCGGCCTGACGCTTTTGCAGTCGTTCTTTTAGATCGTCGGCGCGTTTGCGGGCGTTGGCGGAGTTCAGTTTGTCGCCCGCCTTCGCCAAGGCTTCGGTGGGCGAGCCTCCTCGCCCAGCGTCCTCACGGGCGCGGAGGTCGTTGGCACGCTGGTCCCAGTAGCGGATTTCGGCAACCAAGCGCTTTTGCACCTGCTGCAGCGTCTTGTCCACCAGCGCCTCCCGCCGGCACCTCACCTCGCGAAGATGATCGGGGACCAAGTGCTGGATCGCATGGGCGATGGACTTACGTTCCACGCCGTCCGTGAGCCAGGCTTCGTGCAGCAAAGGTTCGATGGCGTGTCGCTGCTCCTCGGTGGGCGGCGCATAGTCCAGATACGGCGCACTGCCCGCATTCACGAGACGACCATCACGCGTGATTTCGACGAACTGCAGCCGACGCGAGATGACGTGGGGATTGTCGCCGGCGCCGCGTCGGCCGTCGCAGAGGCTGTGTTCGAAGTAGAACAGCAGGCGCGGTTCGGTCCCCTGGTCCTGGACATCCACGAGCACGGCGCCCTCGCGGAGCACGCTGCGGTGACGTTCCAGCAGCAGATCCACCACGGAGTCGAGCAGCGGATGACCGGGCGCCACCAACGCGGCGGGCGGCTTGCCGGGTTCGCGGATGCGCTCCTGGTGAAAGGTGATCCGCTCGTACGCCTTCAGCACCGGGGCCCGCTGGCCGATGACCCGGTCCCGGTGGCGAATGTCGGCGGGGACATGGCGGATTTCGTAGCGATTGGTCTCGCGGCGGTGGAGGGAGCCGCCCAGGAACGGGAAGGCCCGCAGGAAGAACGAACCGATGTAGTGTGGCTGAAGGCGCCGGGCCTGCGCGCGCTCCATCTGGTCGCGAATCTCGCGGACCCGACCGGGATCGAGGCTCTCGTGAACCAGGGAGCGATGATACACGAGTTCCTGCAAGTGTTGGGTATCCAGTCGCTGCACGATCTGGTCGAGTTTGGCCTTCACGTCCGGCCGTTCACCGTACCGGATGGCCGCCACGAGCAGGTCCTTGAGCGGTTGATCGCGAAAGACCTCCCCCAACACATCGAAGACCGCACCATGCAGTTGTTTGGCCTGCGCTTCGATCTTCTTCAGGAGCCGGTACCACACCTCGCCCTCGCGCGTCTCGTGGGCGACGAGGTTCCAAAGGTGACACACCTCCGTCTGGCCGATGCGGTGGATGCGGCCGAAGCGCTGCTCGATGCGGTTGGGATTCCAGGGCAAATCGTAGTTCACCATGAGGTGCGCCCGCCGGTGGAGGTTAATGCCTTCGCCGGCCGCGTCGGTGGCCAGGAGCACGAGCACTTCCGGGTCGTTCTCGAAGGCCTCCTGAGCCTGGCGACGCTTCTCACGGGGTGTGCCACCGTGGATGGTGACGACGCTGCTCGGATTCCCCAGCCGGGTGCCGAGACGCTCGCCCAGGTAGTTCAGCGTGTCCCGATGCTCGGTGAAGATGACCAGTTTCCGACGGCATTGGTTGGCATCGAACATGTCCGGCAGGTCCAGTGTCTCGGAGAGCCGCTGCCACTTCGTGTCGCGCTGGGAGCGTCGAAGCCGGAGCGCCTGTTGGGCGAGGTCTTTGAGCGTGGCGATCTCTGCCTCCAGTTCCGCGAGCGTTTGCGCCGCCGTGGACTGGTCGATGACTTGCGCTTCGGTCTGTTCCGCCTCGGGCTCGGGGCTGTCTTCGAGGTCTTCGAGTTCCTCCTCCGACAACGCTTCGGTGTCGGCCAGGGCGGCCGCGGGGGTGGCGGCGCCGCGTCGGAGCAACCGCTCCTCGCGCAGGCGGTCTTCGAGTCGTTCGAGTCGCCGACGAAGCGATTGGAAGATGGCTTCGGGCGAGGAGGCCAGCCGCCGTTGCAGGATGGTCAAGGCGAAGCCGACGGTGCCCTTCCGTTTGTCGTTTGCCAGGCGGTCAGCCCGGTTGAACTCGCGCTGGACGTATTCGGTCACGGAGCGGTAGAGGGCGGCTTCCTCGGAGCTGAGCGTGTATTCGAGCGTCGAGGCGCGACGCTCAGGGAACAATGGCTTGCCCTCCATGGTGACCAAACTCTCCTTCACCATGCGCCGCATCACGTCCGCGTTGTCGGCGACGTGGACGCCATCGCGGGGCCGGCCCTCGAACCGGTCGCCGTCGAGGAGAGAGAGGAATAGGTGGAAATCCTCGTCCTTGCCGTTGTGCGGGGTCGCGGTGAGCAGCGTGAGCTGGCGGGCGTGCTGGGAGAGTAGTTGGCCGAGCTTGAAGCGCTTGGTGTACTTGATCTCCGAGCCGAAGTAGGTGGCGGACATCTTGTGGGCTTCGTCCACGATGACCAGGTCCCAGTCCACGACGGTGAGTTTGGCCTGGATATCCTCGTTGCGGCTGAGCTTGTCGAGGCGTGCGATGCAGAGGTTGTGCTCCTGGAACCAGTTGCCGGTACGGGCAGCGGTGAGGCCCTCGTTGGTGAGGATTTCAAAGGGCAGGTTGAACTTCTCGTCCAGTTCGTCCTGCCACTGTTCGACCAAGCTGCCGGGAGCCACAATCAGGCAACGGTCCACGTCACCGCGGATGATCAACTCCTTGATCAGCAAACCGGCCATAATGGTCTTCCCCGCGCCGGGATCATCGGCGAGCAGAAACCGGAGGGGCTGCCGGTTGAGCATCGTTTCGTAGACCGCGGTGATTTGGTGGGGCAGTGGCCGAATGTCCGAGGTGTTGACGGCGATGAGGGGGTCGAACAAGAAGGCGTAGCGGAGCCGTTGGGCTTCGGAGACGAGGCGGAAAACGCCGGAGTCGGCGGTGAAGCTCAACGGGCGGCTCTGTTGGACGACCGACAGCGAGGATTCGCGATCGCGGAAGACGAGTTCTTCGCCCACGCGCCCCTCGGCATCAGCGAAGGTGACGGAGAGAACATCATCACCAAAACGCTGCACCTGCCGGATGGTGGCCTGTTGGTGAGCCACCAAACCCTCCAGAACCATCCCGACGGCGATGTCTTCAAGTTTGACCACGGCGACGTTGTACTCCTTGGTTTTCTTATTGTGAAGCTCGGATACTGTAGATATCCTGCCTGCGTAGTCAGGTATGCTTCCTGAAATTGTTGCGAAGAACGGCTTCTCGCTGGAGCGGTTGGCGACGTTGTGTGCCGTGATCGAATGCGGGTCGATCACGGCGGCGGCGGGACCGAGCGCGAGCCGGCAGAGCCAGTTCAGCCGCCAGATCAAGGAACTGGAGGAGGCCCTGGGGGCGAGGCTCTTCGACCGGGTGGGGAAGACCCTCCGGCCAACGCTGTTTGGCGAGCAACTGGCGCGGATGAGCCGGACGTTTTTCGGTGCGGTGGCCGAGTTGGCGGCGCAAGAGGTGGGGAAGCCGGGGACTATCGTGATCGGGGGAGGCGAGGCGGCGCTACGGTGGGTGTTGCTCCCGTGTCTTCCGGCACTTCGTGATTTGAACCCGCCGATCTATTGTCAGGTCCGGAGTCTGCCGACTGCCGAAGTCGTCCGTGAGGTCGAGTTGGGGCGGCTGCATTTCGGGTTAGTGCGGCGCGATGCGGTCAGCGAAGGATTGGCCTACGAGGTGATCGGCTCCTTGGAGTTTGCCTTGGTTGTGCCGCGTGTTCTGTTGCGAGGCCGGAGTGCCGAAGTGGTTTTC
The DNA here is from genome assembly GCA_964535555.1 of uncultured Verrucomicrobiota bacterium. GTDB lineage: Bacteria > Verrucomicrobiota > Verrucomicrobiia > Limisphaerales > J093 > DSVZ01. The sequence goes on along the minus strand of CAZHUS010000028.1, from coordinate 27,459 downwards.
GAGGGCAGGGCCTTGGCGTACGCAGAACTGTCTGGTGGAGGACAATTGGCGACCTTGGCGCGCGAGACGGCGAGGGAGGCGGGAATTCAGCTCAACCGGGTACTCAGTGCTGAAACGCTGTCGTTGATGTTGGCGGCGGTCGAGCACGGGGACGCAGCCGCGTTCCTGCCATTGCCGGCGGTGACCGACCTTCCCCAAGACCGGTTCGCGGTTGTGAAGGTGGAGAACATCCAGAGGTTGAACCGCGAGATGGTGCTGGTTTGGTCGACAGAGGCCGTTGACCCCCAGCCGGCTTTGAAGCAGGCGCTCTTGTTGTTGTCCCGTGGACTGCAACGGGTTATGACCGACCAGGCGGCAAGTTCAAGAAAGAACGATCGTAACGAGGAACTGGAGCTCAGATGAGACAGAAGGAACTGAGCGCTGCTCGGCCAACTGGGCCGCCTGCTGCTGTTTTGTGTCCGACTCGAGTACCGCGGCGAGGCCATTTCTCCCCATGCCGTCCGCAGGGAAGCCGTCGCCGTCAACGTCCCCCTTCTGCGTCTCGCCTCGCGTCACGGCAGGCCGCTTCACCGAGGAACCACGGGGGAGCACTTGGACTGCTCCGCCCACACCCACAGACCGAACTTCCACGTTGGCCTTGCCCCCCATTCTTAGTTAGCATCACTGTCGCGTTTTTGCGTTTCGAACAGCAACCGACCGATGAGATGCGCTCCATGCGGTGAGTGTCCGGCAGTATGAAGGTCAACGTTCAAGCGTTCTTCAATTTCTGCGCTGCGCACGTGCCGCTGATGCGGCAACTCGCCGAACGTACCGGTGAACTGTCCGCCGCCGAGGTCATGCGAATCATCCGCGACCAAGCCGAACTCCAGGACGAATTGCCGGAGACCGCTTGGCGCCGCCTGCGTGAATATCAGATCCTCGTACCATCCGAACCGGGCGGCGACTCCTACCTCCTCGCCGAACCGGTCGCCCGCCTGCTTACCTACCTCCAAAACAACGCAAATCCCGCCACGCCGGAGATAATCCGCGGGTACGTCCAGTCGCTCGACACGCTTGCCAAGCAGATCGCAAATGCGCTTCAGACGGAGAACGTTACCGTTGTTGGCCTGGCTTTCAACGAGATCGCCCTCACCCTCCGCCGGATCCACGCCGACTTGGATGAGACCCATCAGGCGATCCTTGTCGAAGTGGGCCGCTACAAGACGGAGCGCCAGTCCGTGCCGGTCCGGGAGAAGTTCCGGCGCATCGTATATTGGATGGAACGCTACGTCGAGCCCATGATCGAGATCGTGCGCGCCGACGGGCCCCTCAGGGAGAGTTTCGACGAAATCAGCCGGCTCCTTCGCTCGGCCCGCGAACAGGCTTTGTTCAACGACCACCCCGCTCTTGAGCGCAACCTCCGCTTTCTGCGCTTGGTCGCGGCGCACGCTCTCAGGGTATTCGTCCAATGCCGGAAGGAAATCCAACCGCTCTACGAAACCCTGCGGCGCTCCACCTTCATCGCCGAGGGAGCTTCGCGCGCCCTGGAAAAGCTCCAAACCGAGGGCATCGCCAACTGGGGCACATCGCCCCTGATCGGCATCTGTTCGCTGCGGGTTCAAAACGTGCCCGGCGATGCCGCCATTGTCCTCGCCCTACGGCGCGTGATCGAACACCCACCCGAGGCGCCGCCAGTCCTTGACATCGCCACCGAGCAGCCAACGCCCGAAGAGCTCGCTCGCCTCCTGTGGCTCGATTCCCTCCCCTATCAGGTCCTCCCGGAACTGCCGCTTGGCGACCTACTCGGTTGGATAGTGAAGCGCCACCCGGAAAAGGACGTCGCCGCCGTCTTGGCCGGCTTCACCGCGCTGGTGTTCCACGACCAATTTGAAGCCCGCTTTTCCGAGGCGGCCCCCAACGTCTACCCCACGGCCAATGGCTCCATCCAAGCCCGCGCCGTTCAGCTCAAGTCCCCATGAATGACCTCCCTCACCTCGGTGACATATTCGACCGCCTGAAACGCGGCTCCCACCTCGGCCCCGATGACGAGCCGCTCTATTCCGCGCTGACCGCTGACCCCGAGGCCTATACCAGCTACTTTGCCCCTCTCGGTCTGCAGCTCATCCATCACGAGAGAGATTTCTTCTACTTCGCCCCCGAGGATTCCGAAAACGTGCCGGACACGATGCCACGCATCGCGGTGTTCTCCTACATCCTCGTTGACCATGCCGCCAACCAGGGCCGCTCCGTCGAGGAGTTCATTTTTGGCCAGCATTTTCTCGTCACCACCCTGCCGCATTTCACGCTCGACCGCTACACGGCCTTGCTGCGCCAAGTGGACGTGCATGACGTGAAGGGCCTCGAAACCATCCTCAGGCACATGGAACGTATCGGCTGGGTAAGGATGCTTGGCCCCGACGAGTTCCAGTTCCTTCGCCCCTTCCATCGGGTCTTCTCTAAGTGCATCGAGCTGGCCCAGGCGGCCAATACGCCCGCATCCGCGCAGTCCACTCCGGCCACCACTCCGCCTTAATTCATGCCTACCGGCCCTCAGAAGGTCATCCTCATCCGCTCTGGCCTCTATGACTACGCTGAGGTCGAAATCAGCGGCGCGCTGCAGATCGTCGGCCCGAATAACACCGGCAAGACCACGCTCATCAACACTCTCCAATTCCTCTACGTCGACGACCGGCGCCACATGGACTTCGGGTCTTACACGCCCGACCAGACGCGCCAATTCTATTTTCCCAATCAGTACAGCTACGTTCTCTTTGAATGTCTCGGCCTCCAGGGTCAATGCGTCATCGGTTGGCACGGCCAGAGCAAAGCCAGCGGCGGCGAGCCGGAACGGTTCTGCCACCTCGGCCCGTTCACCGAGTCTGATTTTCTCGACGAACGCGGGCAGGTTCGCGAACCTCGCGAAGTAAAGGCCCGGCTCGCCACAAAGCACTTGCGCGTCCTGAAGAGCGCGCAGGAACACCGGGAGCTGCTTCTCGCCCCGGTGGGTGGCGAAGACCGTGGCCTCGGCGTGGTAGCCCTGCGCGACGGCGACAAGTACCACCAGTTCCGCGAAACGTTAAAATGCCTCCTCACTCTCAGTGCCATCACCCAGGATCAAATGCGTGACCGGTTGCTCATGCTTGCGGACATCCCGCCTGACCGCACCGCCCTTGATGCGCGCGCTCTGTTCGGCGATGACTACGACCGCATCCTCCAACGGCGGGACCGCCTCGTGCGCTTTAAGCAGAACCAGGCTTTAGTGGGCCAGCTCATCACGGCATTCGACGACCGCGAGACCGTCCGCGGCGACCTTGTCTACCGTTGGACTGATCTCCGCACCAAGAGCCAGGCATTCGAGAAAGCCCACGAGGCCGCGCTCGAAAAGCTACGGGCCGACGCGCAAACCCAAGCTGACACCAGACAGGCCCTCATCAACGAGCTTGCCGACCGCCGGAAGGATGTCGCAAGCCTCTCCAAACAGGAAGGCGCTCTGACGACACAACTTGACGGCCTCGCCCGTTCCGATAGGGAATTCGCCAGCTTCGTCGAGGACTTCGAGCGGGCTGCCCTCGCCAACCTGGACAAGGAAATCCGAAGGCTGGAAAACCAGCTCGCCAGTGCGGAGAACGAGTCCAAAGAGAAAGCCAGACAGCGAATTGAGGGATGCACCGGCCTCGTGAAACAGGCCGAACAAACCATCGCTCGATTCGACAAGCTCGCCATCACCGCGCTTCGGACACACTTCAACGACGAGGAACTCACCAGCATCTTCCGGGTCCTCAGCCGGGACCTTCTCCAAGTCCCGGTCGGGGCCGACGGCGTCCAGGTGAAGCGCCAGCGGGACCTCCTCGCCGCCCTTCGCGACCTCCTGTCGCGCATCGGCGCGGGCGCCTACGATGACGCCAGCGTCACCATCAAGCTCCCCACCCACACGGTCCCGCTCGCCGGCTTGGACAGCGTGGAAGCCGCGCGCGAACACCTTGAGGAGCATCGTCAGGCCTTACAGCGATGGCAGGCGATCCTCGCCGCCATCGAACAGCGCGAATTCCTGCAACGCCAATTGAAATCCAAGCGCGAGCAGCGGGATGGAAAGAAAGGCCCCAACGGCGAAGAGCTCCAAGAGGGCATCGCCAAGCGCATCTTCCGGTTCGAGGAACATCAGAAGGCCAAAGTCTTGGAGCCGCGGCTCAGGGCCGAGTTGGAGGCGGTCATGAACGCGACGGGCGCCGCCAACGAGCGCATCGCCGTCCTGGAGAAACAACGGCACGCCGCAGAAAAGGCCGAGGACCGCACCAAAGCGGCGATGCTCAACGAAGAGAACGAGTTCAACCAGGTTATGGGCCGCTTTGGCCAATGCGTCTTCCCGGAGTTCTCCGGCAAGGCGCGCATCGTCGAAGACATCCCCGACGACTTTGACGCTGCTATCGCCTGTTTCTTGCGCCAGCAAACCAAACAGGCCACCCTTGCCGACGAAACCACCCGGCAGTTGGTTGAAGTCGAACGCTGGTTCGGCGACGAGTTCCGCGGCGACGATGAACAACAAACCATCCGCCTCCTCCGCGAAGAGCTGGAGGCGCTGTCCGACAAGGAGGAAGCGTTGGCTCGTGATTGGAACGCGCACATCCACGGGCTGAAAGCCACGTTCGACCGCGTGCTCCGCGAACTTGCTGAGGTTCAGAGCGCGAAAGACAGCCTCAATCGGCATTTCGCCAGAGTCCCGGTCTCCAACCTCAAATCGGTCAGGATGGAAGTGCTCGAGCAGGCTGACCTTGTGAGCCCGATCAAACGCCTCGCTTCCTTTGACCCGGGCGGCCTGTTCGATCGAGATCCGGAGCAGGAGTCGGCCCTCGCCACTTTCCGCACCAAACTACAGGCAAACCCGGTCGTCCGCTTTGCCGACCTGTTCACGCTCGGCGTTACCGTGGAGGGGCCCGACGGCCGCAAGCATACTTACTACGACTTCCGCCAAATCGAATCCCACGGCACAACCGTCGCGATCAAGGTCCTGTTCAACCTCCTCGTGCTCAAGAGCCAGCTCAAAGGCGATGGCTGCCAGGTCCCGTTCTTCCTCGATGAAGTCCAGATTCTCGACCCGGCCAATCGCCAGGCCATCATCGCCACTGCCCGCAAGCTGGGCTTCCTTCCCATCACCGCTGCTCCCGAGGCTGTTAGTGAGGTGGACGCGCTCTACTTCCTCCAGCCGAAGCGGGGCAAGATCGTGCTCCGCAACAAGCACCGTGTCGGCCTCAGCGTTCGTCAGCCCAAATCATGACCGGCGAGGAGAACGTATTGGCGCAACTCACGCACCTGCTTGGCGAACTGGCCATGTCCCGGTCCGCCTGTAGCGGCTCGCTACTCAGGAAACTCCGCCCGCTCCTCCACGCTGGCGTGGTGGTCGAGGAACGCTCCGGCACCGGCCGCCGACTAGTCGTTCGCGATGCGGTTGCCTTGCAGGAGTTCATTCGCACTCACTTCCCGGGAGCGCTGAGCTCCGAGTCCGCTGCGTCCCGCGTTGCGGGCGTCGCTAGTTTCCGCAACTCGAAAGTGTTCGCCAGCGACACCCCTGAGATCATCTCGGTCCGCGCCTGGCTCGACACCGCCATTCTTGACGATGGCCGGCCGGCTGGCGCTGCTACCGCCACCGCACGGCACGGCGTGTTTTCCTTCCTCCTTCACCCGCGCTACCGAATCCACGGCAACGCCGCCCTGGTAGAGAACCCGCTGGTGTTTCTCCAGTTCGAGAATCTGCATTTACCCGTTGACGTTGCCATCTACGGCCATGGCCGCGTCTCCTTCCGGCTCTTGGAGTGGCTTGCAGCCAACGACACCTGTCGCCTCACCCTCCTGCACCTCCCCGATTACGATCCGGTCGGCCTGTCCGAATTCGAGCGCCTGCGCAAGCGTCTTGGCAACCGCGTCCGCCTCTACCTGCCCCCGGACCTTGCCGCCCGTTTTGCCCGGTTCGCCAACCGGGAACTCCTCGCTAACCGCATCGCCCGCGCATCGCTCGCCAAGCTACGCCAGAGCACCACACCGGAGGTTCGCCAGGTGGTTACCCTCGTTGACCGACATAACGCCGGTCTTGAACAGGAGGCCCTACTGATCGAGGACTCGCCACCACCATCCTGACAATGGTCATGTAGAACGACAGCACCCAGATTGATCGAAGCGGTGCGCAGGGGGATGCCGTTCAAGAACTGAGGCACCGGCGTCGCATGCCGCGATTCCGTGCGGGTCCAAGATCGGGGGCACGGAATCGCGACGGGGCCGCGCGGCCCCTCCAGAGCGCAGGAGAAACTGACTCGAAAAGCGCCGGGCCAAATCGGCGTTTACACGGTGGGGGAAGCGTGGTCCGGCACCGAGCGCAGTCAGCCATCGACTTCCGGCGCTTTTCCTCCTCGAAGCTGAGAATGGCCGGGCACCTGATTGGGCGTGTCGCTCGTGGTCGGCTGGAGGCTTGCCAAGACGCAATGCAATGGGTTCATGTCGCGAGCGTCACTCGTTGAGACTGACCACGAGATTCCGTGCGGATTCCAGGGCTTTCAATGCTGCAGCGTTCTTGCCGTTGAGCAAGCTCGCTGCCTGATCGAGGCAAGCGAGAATTTCCTCGCGGAGGCTGGGGGCCGGTGCCTTGAGCGCGGGCTTGTTGGCGGTGGAGGCAGGTTCCGGGCGGTGCGACTCGATTTCGGCTTTGAGTTCCGAGTGCGTCATGGGCGGTTGTCCGGCCTCGACCCGGCGCACGAATTCATCCCGGAGAGTGTCCGGGGTGGAGTTAGCGGCCAGCAGGTAGAGGGTCGAGCGGGGGATTTCCAAATGTGGAAACTGTCCACATTTGCGGGCGACGTTCATCCAGCGGTTGGCCAGGGAGATGTCGAGGGGCCATTGGGTCAGGAGCCAGGCCCGCCAGTGGCCGTGACCGAGGCGGTTCTTCATCTCGATCAGCTTTTGGCCGATGGCGATGATGTCGCCGGTCGAACGTTCCAGGAGCAGGTTGACCTCCCGAGTCGTCTGCTTCACAAACTGGATGTCCTTCTTCGGGAGCGCGTCGTAGTCAAACGTGAGTTCGTTCATGATCTTCGGTGTTGGTGGTTCATACGTTCATGCGGCGGGCAACATGTCGGCGCTGCCGTCGAAGGATCAGTCGGGGAAGGGGCCGCCAGCCGAACAGGCGTTTTTGCCTCCCTTGCCGTAAACAACGCATCTCCTTGGGCTCGCCATTCCGCGCTTTGCTCACCGCGGTAAACAGACCATCCCCTTGCTATCCTGTCGGTTACGCCTTCCTGCCGTCTTCTTGTCTACAAAACGTAAACAACGCAACCCGCTGGAAATGAGCAACTCAGCAGGATTTTTCGGGGTTCTTGTGCACCGCAGGTGCATCCGGTGTGGGGGTTATAAAGGGGGGCGGATTCAGTATGGCTCGGTTGCAGAGTTGTCCATAGGCGGCGCGAGCGTGGGCCGACCAAAGGGCCCCGCAGAGCGAGCGCCGCCTGTGGGCAACTCGTCGGCCTGGCAAGGCGTCGCTGTACGCTCTTCGTGGTTACTCGGGACCCCTTTGGAACTGGTGTCGCGTGCACCGTTTTCCGTGGAAGCTGAACAGTGACGGTGAGGGACTGGGTTGCGAATTCCGCTCCCAGAGCACGGAAAGAGATGGCGCCTGGTTTCCGCGACGACTGCGGGTGTTGGGAGGTACATCCAAGCTCGCGCGGACGGTTTCGGAGGCGAGCGAAGGAGCCGTCACCCGAGCCGTCAAATAGAACGGTCCGCAAGCCGAACTCGAGGTGCCGACAGCAAGGTTGGGGGCGGAGTACACCGATCTCGAAGCTGCGAACGAGGTTGAGGCAACGCGGACCGTATTGGGGAGGCATGAATTCTCGAGTTGGGATTGCACCGGGGGGGGCGAGCTGGGAACGGGATGCGGGGGAGAATGCAACCGGCGGTCGTGGCGGAGAATGGCCGGACGCTATCCTGTCGGGGGGCGTGAGTCGGGTGTCGGGTTGCCGCCCTTCCGCTCGCGGGCCCTCTCGGTTTGTCGGGTCTGCGACGGACGTTTCCCCCGTCGGCTTCAACCCGGTCCGGTCGCGCGCGTCCGCCGTGCGGCAAAACAGTCGCCGCCGTGTCTGTCGTTCCGTCGCGCTCAACTTAAGCCAGGTCCGCCTCCGTCCCATCGTAGCCGCGCCTCTGACTTTTTTTGGAAAGGGCAGCAAAGCAGCTACCAATTATCAATCAGACATGTTAGAATGAGTAAGTCTTTTCAAGAGGAGGAAGACATGCACACGCAGTCAGCACCAAAGACCGTTCCGCCGACCGTTAAGACCTACTCTGCTTGCTGGACCGACGAACTCGGTGCCGCCATTGCCGCGGCAACCCCCAAACGCGGTTATCACATGAGTCTGACCGGCGAGGATGGCCGGAGGGTGGTCAGCGCCGTTAATCAGGGGATCGACGCGCACCTGGAAGCCTGTTTCATCCCGGACCGCGGCGACAGTTTCCGATTTCAGAACCCGCCAGGAATCCAGGGGAGAGTCTCCGGCCCGCGGCTGGAATGCGATCTTTCGCCCCAGTCCTTGCCGGTCTTGGTCCGCAGGCTGCTAGAGTCCGGGGATGATGCCGCACAGTCGCTCGCGTCAGGCATTTGCCAGACTCTCGGGATCGAATTGGTCTAGGAGATCGGTGCCGCCTGGATTTCGCCCGGGCGGTCGTCGCTGCCTCCGTTCCTGTGCCGTCCGTCCCCGGTGCCGCTTCGCTCAGTTGATCGGTTTCCGCTCGCCCATGTTCGGGCACAGGACATCAGCGCTGGCAGCCCATCGGTGGTCTGGGGCACCCCCCCGGCAAACAGTGTCATGAGGCGGGCGCTTTCCCCGAGAAAGGCGGTGTGCAGGTTGGCGGAAAGCCGCCGGGGTGGTAACCGGCGGCGTGAGGTCAGGCGTTCACGGCCACAGGGTCGGGTGCGTGTTCGGGAACGGCGACTTGACCGCGGATGTAGTCGACAGCGCGTTGGGCAGCCGAAGCCGCCCGGAGGACCAAACGGACATCTTTCCGGAGTGCCGCAGCCCACCCGTTGATGTAACTGGCCTGGAGGGCGTCGGTGCTGACGTTGGCCACACCGGTGAGCGCGCACAGAAACGCAGCGCCGAATTCGGCTACCAACTCCTCGACTGAATACCGCTCGAAGCGGTCGCCTTCGACCTCGCCGAATCGGTTCAGCCGTTTGCGGCTGCCACTCGAGTGCACCAGCTCATGCCAGAGGGTGGAGTAGTATTCCGCGGCGCTCTCGAATTGGCTCAAGTGGGGGAGGGTGATGCGGTCCAAGCGCGGGCTGTAGGCCGGTTGGGCGGTAACCTGGTGAACGATTTCCGGTTTGTCTGGCATGGCGGCCAGAATTCCCTCAGCGAGCTCAAGGCGTTCGTTCGCCTGGTGGGGCACATCATCCTCGGGCCGCGCCACCCCTTCGACCTGGTCGAGGTTGAACACGGCGCTGGTGAAAGGGACGCAGGGTGCCAGGTCATCACGGCCGGTCGCCTCCCGCCGCTTGGCGAGTTCTTCCGCTGTGCGCCATTTCCAGTAAATGACGGGGCTCGCCCGTTCACCTTTGCGGACGTGTCCGCCGAGGCGCTGGGCTTCCCGATAAGTTACCCAATACCGGGAAGTGAATTCGGTCGTCCCCAGCACGAGGATGTTCACCCCGCGGTAGTCGCGGCCCGAGGTGAGGCTTTTGGGCAGGCCGGTGGTCCAGGTCTTACGCCAGGGTACCACGCCCGCGTCGAGCTGCTTGAGAATGCGGTCGGTAACGGTTTGGCAAATGTTCGTGGTCATGATGGGGTCTCCTTGGTTGATTTGGGTGCGTTCACGATTCATCGGCCAGCCGGATGGTGGTGCGTGAAAGGTCGCCTTCGGTCAGGATCCAGAACTCCGTGCCGTGGCGGTCATGGTGCCTGGTCGTGTGTCGGCAGCGCGCCTGGAACGAAGGTTTCTTGCCGTATCCGTCGAGCGGGCAAAGCGCGACGCCACGGCCGGAGCTGTGGCGAAGCGTGGCGACGTACACGTCGAGCAGATTCAAGCAGTTGAAGGCTCTCGCCGTGATGACGAACCGCCCGAAGAGGAAGGAGTGAGATTTCTGGTTCATGGTCATGATGTTCTCCAAGTTGGAAATGGCCGCCAGGGTGTCCCCCGGCGGCGGTTGGCTAATAGTCCTCGGGCAGCAGAATGGTCGTCACGTCGGCCTCGGTGATGATCCAGAAGCGGGTGCCGTGACGGTCGGCGTAGGCCGAGAGCAGGCGGCGACCCTCTTTGAGGGAGCGCTTGTTTTCGGCGATGTCGTGGGGGTCGAGGTCGCCCCAGTCCCCGTCGGCATGCCGTCGCAGACAAGCGGTGGCGTCATCCGGGTTGATCCGGTCCAGGGCATTGGAGGTGATGACGAGCCGGCCGAAGGGAAAGCGTTTCTGGGTGGTGCGTGTTTCAGTCATGGGAATTTCTCCGAAAAAGAGTTGAACAACAGGATGATTCATAGCATGTCTGAAAGAGAAATGGTAGATATATTCCGCCCTTTTTCACAAAAAAGTGCAGATTCTTCTGGGTCTCCAGGCCGCCGCCGCTCGAGGTCGCAGCCAGGCGCCGCGTGCGGTGAACGGGCCGCGGACAAACCGACGCCGCATTTCAGCACGGTGCCGCTTCCACCCGGACGGTCGGCGGGCAGCGCGGCCGCAATTTGTCAGAGCCGGCCGCCAACGCACCACCTCTCACCCCCTAACCAACCCGCGAGCAGGAATTCACGGGGCAGCAGCGCCGCCACTCGCGCGCTCCATCGCCCGTGTGGATGCCCTCGGTTCCGCCAGAGCATCGGCGGACTGGAAAGGGGCACCGAATGACCTCGCCTTCAAGGTCTGAAAGAAGAATGGTAGATAGCCCGTTGCGTTACCGCGCCACCTGTGAGAGGATGGGCGTTCATGGGACGGCGACGAACACGGCTGGAGTTGACCGGGACGGAACAGGCGCAAGCCCGGCGGCTGTGCCGGAGTTCGGCGGACGCGCGGGAACGGGAACGGGCGCGGTTCGCGTTGGAGGCGGCAACTGGAAAGCACACCCTCGAGGAACTGGCGCTCCGGCTGGGGCGGTCACGCTCGACTCTGCAGAACTGGCTGGTGAAGTTCGCCAGCGGGGGGCTGGCGGGACTGCTGGAACGTGACGCCGCGCCCGGGCTGGTGAGTCCCATCGCGGGAGGAAAGCTACAGCGGCAGTTGCGGAGCGGTCTGAAAGCCGGGCGTTGGCGCTCGGCCGCTCAGGTGGCGGCGTGGCTAGAGGAGGCGCACGGCATCCAACGTTCGCGCAAATCGATCTACTACTGGTTCCAGAAGTGGGGTACGCCAGCTCCCGGGGCGGCAGTAGCTCAGGAATCCGAAGAGGTGGCCCGGGGGTGAGTTCCCCTGCGGACCGAGTCGCGTCTGGTGGCTGCCAGCGGGCAACCGCCTACGGTTCGAGCAACTTCATCTCGACCAGAACGGGACCAAGTTCAGTGAGAAGTTTCTGGGCTTCGTTGATCCGGTCGATAGCGTCGGGATAGCGGGTGTAGAGCTGGGGGTTGATCTTCCAGCGGGGCCTCACCTTGTCCGTCGAGGTGGAGACAATGGTCGCCAAAGTAGCCCCACCTTTAGGGGTTGGCTCCAAGGCCCCCGCGTTCTTGAGTTTGGTGAAGGAGAGCGGCTTCTTGTCGAGGGTGGTCTCGGTGAGCTGCCAGTAACCCGGGGTCAGGAACGGCGCGAGCTTGGCCTGGAGCGTCGGGTCGGCCGCCTTCTTCCGCAGCTCGATCTTACGAGCCTCGTCCTGAGCGGTCTCGACCTGCACTTTCGTTTTGGCGTCTTCCTTCGTCTGTTCGGCCTTCTTGAGGGCGATTTCCCGTTCGAGGGCTGCCTTCTTTTCCTCTGCCTCCGCCACCATCTTGGCGGCCTTTTGATTCGCCTCTTCGAGGATACGTTTCGCCTCGGCGTCCGCCACGGTCTTCGCCGCCTGTTGCTGCGCATCAGTCGTTTGATTGACGAGCGTTTGCTGGGCGGCTGCGGCCGCCGCGGTGGCCTTCACCTTGATGGCGTCTTCAAGGGTAGGCGAGCCCGCGCCGAGCTTGGCCTCGGTGTACTTGATCTTCGATTCCTGGACCAGGGCCGCGAGGTAAGTGCGGAGCTGAGTGACCTTGCCGCGATCCTGCTCGGCGGACACGGCGGCGTTGCGGGCGCTCTCGAAGATGTCGGGCGTCGGTTCGTAGGCTGTGCCCTGCTGGGAAGACACCTGTTGCTCGATACGCCGGGCAGCCTCCAGGCGGGTGATGACATCCGCCGCGGCGGGAGCGTCGCGCAATTGGACGTCGTAGAACACGCGCGCCCGCTCGACGAGGTCCGGGTGCAGGGCCACTTGCTTGCCGTCTTCGTTGGTGCGGAGTGCCGCGGCCCCGGCGTTCAGTTCCTTGGTCTCCGCCAGCAAGTTCTCGAGCGCGTTGGTGGCCGCGCGGGCCTGGCGCAGCAGGTCCTGTTGGCTGTTCTCTGCCCGGATGCGTCGGGCCTTCTCCGCGCCGGTCTTCTGCTCCAAATCACTCTTCTGCGTCTGGAGTTCAAGGGCAGTCAGCTTGTCCTGGGTCTTGCGTTGCTCGCCGCGGAAGTGATAGAGCGCGGCGATCAGACCCAGGATCACAAGGACGGCTACACCCAACATCAGGAAGAAGGTGACGCCGAGTGGCGTGCCCTCGCGTTTGCGTTCGGGTGAGGCTGGAGGAAGGCTTTCCATGGTAGTTCAGGGGTTGGGGTCGCTGGAATCAAAACCGGGCGAATTGGGTGAGGGCGGCGGCGAAGGCAAGTGTCGGTCTGGCTTCTGTCGTGCTGGCTTCGTTGCCTGAGGATCCTCTGACACCGTTTTCTTCCTGTTCCTCGATGGCTTCACGCCGAAGAGCTTCTCTTCGGCCGCTGTCCAGTCCTTGAGGGTCTCCTCCTCCAGATCAGCCCGCGGTTGGAAGGCGTCGACGTTCTCGGGAGGCGGGGGGCGCCAGGCGTTCAACTCATCGAACCAACCCTCGGTGATGATCGTGCGATCCAACCAGGGCACATCATTGACCGCCTTGTACGGGCAGCCGGGGCCGGTGAAGGGCAGACTCATGAAATACGACGCCAACAGGACCGGGCGATCCTCGATGCGGTGCTGGACCGAACCGCCCGAGCCGCCCTTGCCACCGAAATTCTCGGTGAGGCTTTGCTCGGTGCGACGGATTTTCCCGAAGTACTCTTGAGCCCAGGCCGCCGACTTGGGGTCACCCACGCGCAGGACGGTTTTGTGGGCGCAGGCGCTCAGGATGTCTTCCGCCTTGTGCCCGCCGTAAACGTCGATCAGGCCCTCGATGCTTTGGATGGCGATCAACACCGAGGCGCCCTTGTCGCGCCCGCGGTTGAGGAGATGGTGAATCGCCTCGACGTTCTGCATCGCCCGGAACTCGTCGAACACGAACCAATGCCGCGGTTGGAGTTTCCGAGGGCCGCGCAGGATCTCGTCGGCGAGGGCTTTGAGAATGATGGCATTGATCGGCCAGAGGCTCTCGTTGAGCACCGGGTCCCACCCCAGCACGAGCACGCCGGGACGACGGAGAAACTCGGGAATCGAGAGGCGCCTTGCCGTCGGGCGGCTATGCCACAGCCCCGCCACCTCCTCGAAGCGGCTGAGCTTGGTGGTGAGCGTCGAGAGCACGCCGAACGCGTGTTTGTCGTCGTTGAGAATGGAGGCGGCCAGGCGCTTGGCGCGCGGGTGTCGCGCGGTCACCGCCTCGATGTGCTCCTTTGAGTCGGCGGCACAGAGCAGATCGCGCAGCGTCCAGCGCTTCCCCTGCACCCGGTTGAGCCCCCACATCACGTAAACCAGCAGATCACGGGCGGCGCTGGCGAAGTACGGCGCCGAGGACTTCTCTTCCTGGGGCACCAGCAAGGTGGCGATGTAGCGCGCCATGGCCGGGGCCTGAGCCGCTTCGGCCAGGTTCCACACCGCGCAGCGGTCGTCGAACGGATTGAGAATCCAGACATTCTGCTGGTCGGGGCCCAGACCGTAACTGGCCAGCGTGGGGAGGATATCGCGCTTGGCGTCGAAGATGATCAGTTGCTCGGGCACCTGCCGATCCGGGCGGAATCGCGGCGCGATGGACTGCAGGAACAGATCGATCACGGTGGTCTTGCCCGAACCGACCGCCCCCAGAATCATAAAATGCTTCGCCGCCTCCCTGATGGGCATATTCCGCATTGCCCAATAGACGTAGCGCTCGTCGAAACGCAGGGCGCAAGGGAGGGGTGGGTCGGCGGAACCGCCGTGACCGTCACCGTCAGCGCCACGACGATTGGGATCGGCGAACAGGTCCAGGACCGAACGCCCTTTGCGCGGCGCGCGGGGGACCTCGCCAAACAGAGCCCAGACTGACCGGTGCTCGCTCATCGTCACTCGACCCTCCGGCCCTGGCGATCGGAGGTGTCGAAGCCCGCACCCCCACCCGTGAGGATCGTGACGGTGCCAATGAACTGGGGCCAGATCAGATGGCACAACACCCACGACGCCAGCCAGGAGACCGCGAACAGGCCGGCAAGGACCGTCGCCCGCTCTTTCCAGGCCCCGATCAGACTCTGCACCAGCAGCAGGACGCTAAAGTAGTTCACCACCACCGTCAGCTTCGTCAGCCGCGACGTGCGCCACAAAAAGGACACCCAGACCGAGCGTGGCACCAGCACGGCGGCCAGAAGCCCAAAAACCGCCAGGTAGACTACGGACAAGAGCGCTTGCCCAATCCACTCGTCGGCGTGCTTCGCGGTGTACCCCAGTAGATACCAGAGCAGCACCAGACTGAGCTGGAAACAGAGCCACTGGATGCGTCTCATCGCCTTGGGGCCGGCGTTATCTACCGCCTGCTCGTAGCGGTCGCGCAGCGGCGTCAAGGCCACCTCCACCGCCACCGTGAAGGTGATCGGCTGACGGCAATGGGGGCAAGCTCGGGCCAGGAAAGGCGAGGCGCGGTAGCAGGCCGGACACTGGAGAGACGTGATCCGGACCAGCCACAGGCGGAAACCACGCCAGAAGAGGGCGAGGAGTGTGAAGGGGCCGAACGTCACGCCACACCGCGGACACGCACGGTCACCCAGACCCACAGCAGCCCCGCAACCGGGGTTGGGGCAGGCGAACTTCATGCCCTCAATGCGTGTGGCCGTGGTCCTTCGATTTTCCCTCTTGCTTGGAAGGCCTGCTCGATTTGATCGGCGCTTTCATGGCCTTCGATTTTGACTTCTGGAACGTGAAACGCAACGCCGGAAGGGTCAGGCCGTGGAGCGGACTCCATTTCGGGGCGTTGCGGAACAGCATCCGGTTCTGGATGCGCACCTCGCCGATGATGAGGTCCTTCTTCCAGCGAATGGACCGCCATCGGGGCACGAACGGCTTGGGCGCGCCCAGGCCAAGGCGGGGGAGTTCGATCCCGATGGACGGAATTTGCAGATTCCGGGCCGGACCCCACAGCGCGTGCTTGAAGGGCTGCTTCCAGTGCGTGTGCAGGAACCGTCCCCGTTCGGGAATCCACGGCCGCCTGTCGTATAACGCCTTCCAGCGAAGGCGCAAGAGTTTGCGGCGCTCGGAGGCCTTCGCCCTCTTGGTTTGTGCCTGGTTCTTCGGTGCCCCCTTCCGACCGACCGCGCGCGTGCGCCCGTTCCCTTTACGCCTGCCCCCCTGAGAGCGGCGCGTCTGGTTCGCCTCGGTGTCATGCTGGTGGTGCGATTCTCGCCGTTCGTCTTGGCCGGCGGTCTGATTCGATTCGGACCGCGGTGGGACATTCTGCTCGCCGGACAACGGCTGCCGAGGGTCGGGCTGATCCTGTTCAGCACGTGCCTGATCGGGTCGCACGTGGTGAGGCCCTTGTTGTGGTTGTTGCGGCTGCTGTCCCGGAGTCTCGTGCTGCCGCTCCTCCGGCGGAAGCGACTGCGAGCGCACCGCCGACGCCTCCTCCTGCACTGGGTGCCTCGGTGCGTGGGTGCGGCTTTTCGTCTTCTTGGTCGGCTGACGGGACTGTTGGCGTTCGTGGCGGGAGTCGAACTCCTTCGTCGCGGGCTCTTTCACCGTGGTTTGGCCCTGCCAATGTGGTTGCCAAAGCACGCGGCTATCGTCGTACATGCGCAGTTGGTTGAACGTCTGGAACAGCGTTATACCGTCCGCTCCGTGCTCGATGGCCACCCGGGCTGCCGCGCGGACCAACCGCGAGCGCGACTGTTTCGGCGGAGGAATCTTCTGGACCGTCTCCTGCACGCGTTTGTCCAACTGCTTCGCCGTGATGGGCTTCTCGCGAGCCACCTGACGGAGGTTCATGACCTGCTCAGGACGCCATCCAAAGCTCAGCCCGACTTCTTGCCAATGGGGGAAGAGCCGACCCGGTGAGACTGCTTCCTTCTTGGGGCGCGTGTCCTTGGCCGCTGTTTTGGCGTCGATGGCACCGCTCACGCCGCGCTCGCGCATCGTCTGCTCGATGACCTGACGGCGCTTCGAAAGGTGCCGACACAAATCTTGGGGGACACCGCGAATCCCAAATCCAACCTCCCGCGCCTCGATCTGCAGGCCGAATCGGTTGGCGATCCGGGACGCCAGTTCGGCTTGGAAGATCGCGCCCAGCGGCATCTTCCAGCGAAAGAGGTTGGGCGTGTAGAGCGAGCCGAACCTGCCGTTCTGGCGACGGCCAAAGTTGATCAGGACAGCATGGATGTGCAGATGCGGGTCTTGGGCACGGGATGTGCCCTCTTGGAACGTGGCCCACATCAGATCGGCACGCTCCTTGATCTTGCCCCCCGGCCCGCTGCGGGTGATGCCGCCAATCTCCTGGGCCTTCGTGAGCGTGACCTTCACCGCCTCCTGCACTTCCTGTTCGATCAACTGGCGGGTGGCCGGAGGCGACATGGCCCAAACCACCGAAAGCTCCTTGGGGACGTTGAAGGTCATGTCCCAGCAGGCGTCGCGGTTGGGCTGGCCAGCGTTCTGGACCAGCGCCTCCCGGCCATCGGGCGTGAAGCCGTCGAGCAGGTTGCGGAACTCCTCTCGCGTCACCGGGCGCCCGGCGAGCCCCAACTTCTCCGCCGCCCCGCCGTACCATCGGCCCTGTTTGTCGAGGCCGTTGAGGTAGTAGTCCTCCTTGCGTTCGTCCAGGTAATACTGGACGGCGGCGCCCACGCCCTTCATGGGGTTCGAGATCGAGAGCATGGTCAATGGCGGTTGAGGCTCGCCTCCACCCAAGCGTGGGCCTGCTTCTCGTTGACTTCACCGGCGGAAGCCAGCAGGGCCTCGACGCTGAGCGTGAGGTCTTGCCGCAACCCGCGCACATCCAGGTGTAAGGCGTCCAGGGCTGCACTCAGGGCCGCCAGTTCTCCGGAGGCGGCGAGGGCCTCGACCACGTAGTGACGGGCCAGTTCGTGGGGGCTGACGCCCAAACGGGCAGCCCGCTCGGCCAGGACCCGGGCTTCGTCCGGTTCGAGGCGGAAGCTGGTAATGGAAGAGGATGGGCGGTTGGGCTTCATGGACTGGGGCGGGTTGGATTGGTGATCCACGCCAGCGTGTTCGCTTCGCGGGTGCCTGATTCGTGTTGCTCGTCGTTCATGCGTCTGGCGTGGGCTGGACCGAGCACGTCCCGATCCGGCCTGCCAGAACATTCAGTCGCGGGTCGAAGCGGAAGGCGAACAGGGAATCTGCGCGAAGTCGGGAGTTGAGCGGCGGCAGTGGAATCGCTACGGTCCGACACCGTGGCCGACGAACTGGTCCAATTAGCCCAAGCCTGCCGGAGCGCTGCCGAACTGCACGAGCGGCTTCGGTTTGCCGAGGAGATTGTGGTGCGGGTGGGGCCGATGTTGGGTGCGTTTGTGGCCGCCCACTGCCCCGAGGCGGCCGTCGAGGATGTGTTGCAGGAAGTCCTGATCGGGATTGGGAAGAGCGTGCCCAAGTTCCGGGGCACAACGGATCGCCAGTTCTGGAGCTGGTGCTACCGGATTGCGTCCAACAAGCTGGCCGGCCACTTGCGGCGAAAGAGCAACCAGCCGATGCCCTCCCTGGACGACGAGGAAATCCGGCGCGCCTTCGAGGCCACACTGGTCGAGTCCCCGCTCTCGCCGGGTGATCGCCTGGACCTGGAAGTCGTGATGGAACAACTCCGCCGATCCAAACCGCCCTGCGTGGGCTACTTGACGTTGCACTTCATCGAAGGCCTTGATTACCGCGGCATTGCGGAAATCTACAAATCGACGGCCAACGCAGTCCGGATGCACATCGCGCGGTGTCTGACGCTGGCGCGCGAACTGGTCGCCAAGCAGGGTTGAACCTATGAGCGACGACAACACCAAAGCGGCGGCGAAGCTGCGGAAGCTGGGCGAACGGGTTCGGGCCGGCTGGGCCAAGTTGCACCCCGTCAGCGAGAAACATCTGGCTGCGGTCCGCGCCGCCGTCGCGAAGCAGTGGGAGCAGGAGCATGGGGGGAAGTCGC
This sequence comes from uncultured Verrucomicrobiota bacterium, assembly GCA_964535555.1. Classification (GTDB taxonomy): domain Bacteria; phylum Verrucomicrobiota; class Verrucomicrobiia; order Limisphaerales; family J093; genus DSVZ01. The sequence continues at coordinate 8,972 of CAZHUS010000028.1, read as the reverse complement.
GCTCCCAGGCGCAACGCTTGGCGAAGCAATCACAGGCGAGCCAGGAGCAGTCCACTCGACAGTCTCGCTCGACAAAGACGAAGAGCCGATCTCAATCCCACGATCACGGACACAGTCATTGACCTGCTCAAAGGAGATGCCAGCTTGCCCGCCCGCCGGTGCCGGTCAGTTCTGGCGTTCTGCGAAGCAAACGTGAAAGCCATCAGCGCGTCGTTCGTCGTTTTTGCTGCCGCCATGATCCTAACCGGACGTGGCTGCGCTCCGCTGCACCCGCCCTGGTGATCTTTCGCCTGCAGAGTGGTCTAACGGGAGGCAAAGAAACCTATGAACAAAATTGCCCACGGAATTGTGCTCGGGTTTTTCGGAGTGGCTTGTGGCCTAATCTGGGCGCTCCTGCAACTGCCCTTGATGGTGAGATTGGGCGGGAGAGAGCTTCAGTTGCCGGCGTTCACACGATTCTGCATGGCCGTCGGTCCGCTCGTGCTCCTTGGGCTGGCAGCGCTTGGCACGGGCTACTGCCTCTGGGTTTGGCTCAGGAAAGCAGAGACCCGACCTTCCTGGGTGGGCTTTCTGGCGACGGCCACGGGATCACTCTTTCTGGTCTCCCTGCCCATTGTCACGGCCATCTACCTGCCGCTGGTGAGCGCACTCGAGCGTCTCGCGAGCAAGTAATCGCCGTCTGGTGACCGAGCCATGCGAGTGCTGCTGTTGGTTGCCCTTGTCGTTGCGTGCACGGCCTCGGAGGGCACGCGTGGCGCTTCGCCCAAGAACTTCGTCTTCTTCGCCCATGAGCGCCACCGGATCACGGAGCCCAGCTTCCTCGAAAACACACAGATCGCCGGGGCTCAGCTCAAGTACACCTGGCGCGAGCTTGAGCCGGAGCGGGACCGTTACGAGTTCCGGGCACTGCTCAGTGACGTCGCGTTCCTGGCGAGCCACGGCAAGCGGCTCTTCGTGCAACTTCAGGACGTGTCGTTTTCAGAGGAGGTTCCGGTTCCCGCCTACCTCCAGACGGACCCCAGCTTTGCCGGCGGTGCTGCGCGCAAGTACGAGTACGAGGGGGACGATGAATCGAAGGCGAAGTTCGACGGCTGGGTAGCACGGCGATGGGATCCGGCGGTGCGCGCCCGCTTCATCAAACTGATCGAGGTGCTGGGCAAGGAGGTTGATGGACGGATCGAGGGGCTGAATCTCGCTGAAACGGCCATCGGGTTCGGCGAGAGCGGCAAGCGACATCCGACGGGATTTACGTACGAGAATTACGTCGTTGGCATCAAGGCGATCATGACCGCGGCGCGTCAGGCCTTCCCACGCTCCTGCGTTATCCAGTATGCCAACTTCATGCCCGGCGAGTGGCTTCCGTGGACCGATCATGGCTATCTCCGAGCGATCTACGCCCATGCCGAGCGCGTCGGGATGGGGGTGGGCGGTCCGGACCTGCTTCCGCATCGCAAGGCGCAGCAGCAACACAGCTATCCGCTCATCGCGGCACGTGGCCCAAAGACCCCGGCTGGGGTGGCCGTGCAAGACGGGAACCTCGAAGACAGGAATCCCACCACGGGGAAGCCCGTGACGGTGGAAGAGCTCTACCGCTTCGCGCAGGACCGACTGCGGCTGACGCACATCTTCTGGGGAACCCAGGAACCGTTCTACACGAAGGACGTTCTTCCGTTCCTTGGCAGCCTGGTTGAACGTGATGCGCGCTGACTTCTTTTGCGCTCACTCGGTCGGACGTGCATTGCTCGTGTTCTCGGGAGCAGCCGGGGGGCGAGGAAACGTCCCGCCGCTTCTACGTTCCGCATCGCGCGGAGGTCTGAATGCCGTTCACGCACAATGATAGTCGTCCGGTGGCGGCAGCCGAGTTCTCCGTCCGAGGGAGACAGATTATGACGGCAGAAACGGGCGCGAAATGGCTGCTACGGTTCATCAGCTTGACGACCTTGCCTGCTTTTGTTGCAGCCGTGATGCCTCAGCGATGGCTCGTGTTTGCGCTCAACTGGATTGAGCCGGGATTCTCCGTTGGGCTGCTGGGTAGCTATCTCATCCGCTGCCTGATGGGGGTGTACGCGTTCATGGGTATTCAAGCATTCATCTGGTCAACGGACATACAACGCTATCGCCCTTTGATTCTGAATCTCTGCGTGTGCGTCATTGTCGCCGTCCCCGTGGCATTAGCCGTATTGGTGATCACGGTGCCGCCAGGCGGGCATACGAAAGCCTATTGGATTGCCTTCATCGACCTCGCCGAAGGTCTGGCCCACACGGCGTTGCTCGCCATTTTCATCCGGCGAGTTCCACGCGCTGAGGACAGATGAGCTGAAGCGATCAGAGAAGGGTGAGGGTTGATTAAAGGCTCAATCCTCGAAAGCCGTGAACCTTCATGCGAACCGCGGAAGCATCACTACGCTACCGGTTCTTCGCGCTCCTGTCCCTGCTGCACGATCCAGGTGTGGGTCAGGTCGGCGACTTTGGCGAGCACCAGCAGATCATCGCGCCCGAACGAGTCGGTCGATTTCCACTGGTTGTCTTCGCGGTCTTTGTAGATGCGGCTCAAGGTGGCGTTGTAGCGGACGCCGTTGGCCGTGTCGTTCTTCCAGATCGCTGCCTTGATGGCGCCGATCCGGACCTCTTGTACGGGTCTGTCGTTTTGTTTAGGCATGGTGTCTTCCATTGGTTGAACCTCCCTGAATGGACCTTCAGCCTGCGTCATACCACGTTTGGAAACGCTAACCAAGGGGGGCGGCCTGAACTTCCAGGCCGCCGGCTTCGCTCGGTCATGCGGCGACAATCTGGCATCGGTCATTCAAGGTCGGGTTCCGTTCTGGGGGGCGGCGGCGCGCATCTGCGCTCCAGCAACCGCTTGCCTGTCAGCTCTTCAGTCGTGGCAGACGCTGTAAACCGAACAGGGGAAACCCAGCGGGCCGTCGTTCGTGCGACCTTCTTGTGTGAATTCGACCGCCTGCGAGGAGGAAACTCGCAGGAGCCCGAGCGTCGGCACCGGTGCGAAACCAGCCGACCTCCGGTCAGTTCCCCTCGCCCATGACCTTCAGCGCGTAGGCATCGAGCAACGCCTTGCGCGTGGCGGCCGCCAGCGTCCCGCCCTGGTCCAGCATTTTGCGCTGGGCCGAAGTGGCCTGGCTCAACGCCGACTGTTCCATCCGCTCCCGCTCCGCCACCGAGAGCGATTGCCAGAACTGCTGGATCGCCCGTTCCCGTGCCTCCTCCTTCGCCTGCGCTGCCGCTTGTTGTTGTTCCTTACGCCGGGCTTCCCGCGCACGCCGTTCCTCAGTCTCCTGCCGGCGTCGTTCCTGGGCGGTGCGATCCAGGAAACCCTTGGGCGGTGCGTATTCACTGCGGATGGCGCTCAGGAGGAAGCCGGGCGGATTGCGTGACACCTTCGAGTCCTTCTGCGCCACCAGATAATCGAAGACCTCAAGCTGAGGTTGGATGCGCGCAGCCGGGAACTGCTTCACCGTGCTCCGCGCCGTTGACGGGGAGACCCCGCGCGCGATCAGCGCCGCCACCAGCGCCTCCGTCGGTTCGCCAGCGCCAGGCGCCAGCTCGCTCGCCTCCCCTTTCCCCTTCTCGAACACCACCCGCCACTCACCGCTACTCACTTTCAGAAAGCGTTCCTCGTCCGACAGCGCCCGCAGGTAGCCGCGCTCCTCCAGTTCGGTGATGCCGCCCCGCAGTTTACGTTTGAGATTGGAGCTGTCGTAGGTCCGCGCCAGCCCCGCGTGCTCGCAGGCGAACTCCTTCAGGTCGAACTCCCAGCGGTCCCGGCGGAAGAACCGCTTGTCGAGAAACCGGTAGAGCCGCCGGGCAATCGCGCTCTGCAACTCCCGGAAGAAATCGAAGTCGATGCTCTTGAGGTTGCCGGCCTGGAAGCTGCGAAAGATCACCTCGTTCCAGACGAACGCCGAGCTGCCGGCGGCGTCGTCCGCCACCACGCCGCCACTCTCGCGTTGAAACAGGCGCACGTTGTCCAGGACGTGGAACTTCTCGTCGACCCAGCACTGCTTCGCCTTGTTCCACCACGCCCGTTGGTAGTAGAGCGTCACCCCGGTCCAGCGGTTCAGCGACGCCTCGATCCGTTCGTAGCTCTTGCTCTCGTTGCGCCAGCCCAGCAACTGGATCAACTCGTAGCGCGTGAAACGCACCGTGCGCTCGGCGAACTGGCTGAGCCGGGAAAGCTGGATGAGGCCCAGCAACACCTCGTCATCAAGGGCGGTCGGCAAACCGTAGGCGTCCGAGCCGGTGATGGTGAGTTGGCGGGTGATGGTTTCACCGCGGTTCCCGTCCCAAACGTGGTCTTCGAACCGCAGCGTTTTCTGGTCCGGCCGCAGCCGGTGGGCCAACGCGCAAAGCGGAAACTCCGCCAGGTTCAGTTCGTCTCGTCCGTCGCTGGTCTTCTGTGGCATCGAATCCTCTTCGATGCGCTCCTTCGCTTCCAAGATTCCGTCGCCTCCCTGGCCGTCAACAACACCCCAGGCCGTGTTGCTGTTAGTTTAGAGTTTGAGAACACTGTTTAAGGTTATGGTCGGAAATCGCTAGGCGGTTCACGGGCTTGCGCCGATTTTTATGCCTCCAATCCCGGTAAAACCTGTCTCAGTTCCCAGTAGGCGGCTGCCCCGGTTCCCGGTAAAACCTGTCTCAAATCCCGGTAGGCGCCTGTCTCGGTTCCCGGTAATTCCTGTCTCAAATCCCACTCCCCAACGTCTAGCATGTCCCGCCGGCTGCGGGTAGCCCCCGAATCCGCAAACTTGTCCGCATACATGCTGGCTTGTCAGCAACCATGCAAGCCAGCAGGACCGCATGCCCGCACACAAGCCATGTTGCTTACATGTCAGCTTTCATGCTACGAAGTCATCATGCCCGCGAAGCGAAATCGCGGGTGGTTTCATCCAAGGAGGGAGTGATGATCGTCGCGTTGAGCAATTCGAAAGGGGGTGTGGGCAAATCCACGTTGGCTGTGCACCTGGCCGTATCGTGGCACGAACAGGGGAGGCGTGTCGCGCTGGTGGATGCCGACGTGCAAGGCTCCTCGTCGGTGTGGGTGCACGAAGCGGCGCCGGACTTGCCGGTGTTCCGGCTTCAGACCCCCGACGATGTCCTGGAGCAGGTGCCGCTGATCGCCGGCAAGTTCGACCGGGTGGTGGTTGACGGGCCGGCAGGACTGTCGGAAGTCACCCGGGCCATCCTCTTGGTGGCCGACACCGCGCTGCTGCCGTGCGGGCCGTCGGTGCTGGACTTGCGCGCCGTTCACGAGGCTTTGCGGGTGGTGCGCCAAGCGCAGCAAATCCGGCAGGGGCCGCCGGTCCCGCTGCTGGTGCCGAACAAGCTGCAGGTCCAGTACCGGCTGAGCCAGGAATTGCTCGAAACCGCGAAGTCGCTCGGTATTCCGTCGCTGCCAGGTCTGCGCTTGCGCCAGGCGTACGCCGACGCCGCCGGCCAGGGCACCGTCGTCTGGAGACTGGGGCCGCGCGGTGAAGCCGCCGCATCGGAACTGAAAGACCTTTTCGAGGAGTTGGCCATTCATGAATCGCCGAACACTCAGCGCCGCGCTGCAAACGAGTAATCTCACCGAAGCCGCCTTGGATTTCGTGAAAGCCGGCACTGCCAAGCCTGCCCTGGAACCCGTGGCCAGCGCCGTTGTGCCGCCTCAACCGGCCGCTGTCGAGGAACCGCGCCCTGTGGCGAGGAGTCTGAAACGGCGTTTGCAGAACAGCGAGGATGGCGACCCTGAGGCAGAAGCCGGTTTGGTGTCACTGACCGTGCGGGTGCCGCGCATTGTGCCGCCGGGCCTTCTGCTGGCCTCCGTGGACCGCAAGCTCAAGCGGCAGCGGCCCTGGACCCAGCAGGAAATCGTCGCCGAGGCCCTGACGCACTGGCTCCAGCAACACGGCTACCTGTCTTGAACGCAAAGGAGGAAGTATGGAAGACCTGAACAACCTGATCGACGCCACGACCTTCGGCACCGTACGCCGTTACCTCAAAGCGGCGCACTCGCCCATCACCACCGTCATGCTCGTCCAACACCGCGACACGCTGCTGCGCGCTGGCAACGCGTTGATCGCGGACGAAGGCAACAATCGGGTCTTTCGCCGCCGCCAATGGGCGCAGTGGTACAACACCGGGGAGGTGCGAGTCGGCGGCGCTTCGAGCGCCGCGGGCCAGGGCGCTGACCTCGATGCCATACCGGACTCGGCCATCTGCGATGTCCTCTACGTGCCGCCGGTCTATCTGGTCTGCCTGCGCGGTCACAGAGTGCCGGCCGGACGTAGAGCCGAGGCCTGACCTCCTCCCCCGCAAACCAAACCTTGTTTCGACTTTCCCGCTACCGGCACCGGCCCGGACGTGCTACGCATCCCACCAGAGGGAGGTTTTGTTCTCCCGCAAACGTCAGGATTGCCAACGCGCTCTCCGACGTCGTTGTGACCGGCGCTGACACCCGCCAATCCGGCCTCACCAGCCGGCATAAGGGGACGGTCTTACCACCCGTCAGGTCAGTGTCCCGTAGAGCGTGGTGCATCGCGAGATGCCCGCCACGTTCGAGGGAGGCTTTCGAAAGTAATCCCGCCTTACCAGCGGACTAATCTTCGAATTCTATCCCATGCAAAGCAGAGAATGCGGGCGAGCGGGACACGCCGGTGGCTGCAATGCCTCCGGTCGGTCTTGTCCAAAGCGGGTGCGCCGTGCCCAAGGAGCATGGCAAATCCCCCGGCGGGAACCGGACCAAAGCTCCGCACAGACGGGGCCAATCGGGTGCAAGGCTCGACAGGTTCGATTAACGCGCGCTGGCGTCGGGAGCTTGGCCGTGGCGACACGGACCAACCGGAGGCGGACAACTTCCGGGGTTCTGCCGAGAAAAGCAGACCGCGAACAGCTCAACGACGAGAGGGGCGTCAAGCCCTTGCCAGTGAACGACAGCAGAGACGTAAGCCGAATCGGCGAAAGCTCGACCAGGGTGGGTAAGGGGGCGCTTCTGTATTCTGCCTCCTGAAATCGGTCCCACGGTGGGACTGGAAACCGTGCCGGGGCGGGAGCCTCGGACATGCCTGGTGAGTGTGGACGCCCACGCGTCCAGCCAACGTGACTGCTGCCGTAAAGGACAGGAATAACCGCGCAAGGAGTGTGGCGGCCGGAGTGGTATCCGGTGCCGGCTTCGAGTCAAGCCGGTGCTTCAAAAGCCGCACTCTGACGAGAGTGCCCCAAGTAGGACGAGGCGAAGCCTCGACCCCATCGCGCCTTCGGCGCATAGCGTCGGGCGATTGGGGTGTCGTTCCAGCAAGGCAGTTGGAGCGACGGGTGCGCGCTACGGGTGGTGCCGGGCGCCTGTCTGCCGACAGGCAGGCAAGAGCACACACGAAAGGGGTGACGGGATGAACCGGTCACAACGATGTGGTGGGCAGGTGGAGCGAAACTCCACCTGCCCGCTGCTTGACCGACCGAGAACTGCGTTTCGCGAGAGGTGCCTGGGGACAAGCACCCATTCGCGGACGGCAGCCTGAGCATTGGAGGAAACGACGATGAGCGGATGAACGGAGAGGATTTGCGCAGCCGCTACTGCCATAGATGGGCAACGGCAACGCTGGAATACAGCGCGCGCCGACGGGGAGGTCGAGGAACCTGCGCTTCGCGCGGACCCGAGGTTCCGAGACCGACGAACCGACGGCGCCGTTGGCACCAGCCCCAGGCTGCGAGAAGGATTTGGGCTTTCGGAGGAATTGTGCCCCAAAACAACTCCTCCACCTCAACCACAACGTGGGAGGGTGTCGTGTGCCTGGAGACGGCGCCGCTCCACCGCAGGCCCCTGCTGCCCCTTGCGCTCGATCACTCGGCGGCTCACTGCGAGAGCACGCGTGGAAACTGATGCGTCCGTGCGTTGGTAAGTCCATCTCGGCGCGCCGCAGGGGGGCGATCTGCGCGAGCGCGTGGGACGACGCGTGTGCCGTGGCGCCAACGTGGGAGAGGTCGGGGGCGCTCCCTGCACTTGGCCTCAAGCTGCCGGCGAGGCCGGGGGCTCCAAGGACCATGCGACACCCGGACGGGAAAGGGCCATAACACCGTTTGGAGGTGGGGTATGGCCTATCGGTGCGTCGCGACGTCGGTCGCCGGCTTCGTCCAGCAACTGGCTGTGGCCTACGTGGCTCACGGCTACTGGTTCTATGTGACGGGGCAGGTGCCCGAGGACAAAGACCCGGCCCTCGTGGACCGAAAGATCATCCGCCAATATGGTATCGACGTATCGAAATGGTCACGCGCACGACACAAGAAGGTCGGCCAGGCACGGGTCCAGTACCTCCGCTACGACCGCTTCTTCGTCATCTTGGCCACCCACGGTGAGCACCCGTTCTTCGCGGCGGAAGGGAATCAAGTCCGGGACATCCGCCGGTACCCGTTGCGCTTCATGGGCTACAGCATTGGCTGCCGCAAGGGACGCGACGGGCGGAAATGGCACCCGTCGGTACGCATCGCGCGCGAGGCGTGTCGCGAGTTGAAGGCACGCTATGCCGCAATGGCAGTCCATCGTCCGGTCGAAGACCTGTACCGCGAGCTGCGAGGCCTGGACTACGAACCTTACGCGGCCGTGCGCGACCAACTGCTCGGTGTTCTGCGCGCCGTCAACCGGCGCCGCCAGGCTGCGGCCCTGGAGTTGGTGCCCCGGGCCACCCTTTGGTTGCGTCGAGTCCCGGTCAAACCCTTCGAGTGACTCGCAGCATGGGTCCACGCTGCGCGCTCGACTCCCGTCGGGTGGAGCGCCAGCCCTCGGCGTTGTGATTCTCCCCTGCCCAGCAGGTTGGTGCCGATTCAGGCGTAGAGCATTACGCCGAGCTCGGCATAAGGACTACACGGTAAAATAACCACTCTCGCGCAAACTAATGAAATCCCTCGGCCGTTCGTTCGTCCGCCGCCCAAGGATTTATGCTAAGTGCCGGATTATCCCAAGTTGGCTGCGGTCTGTCGTTTGA
>CAZHUS010000027.1:0-92023 GCA_964535555.1 uncultured Verrucomicrobiota bacterium | reverse complement strand
CGCCCGGAACTGGTTCGCCGCGTGCGGCTACAGTTTTATTTAAACTGCTCTAGGCTGGAGTTCGGTGGCGTCCACTCCCACCAGACCGAGACCTCCTGGGGGTTGCCAAGTAGCGCCGCCTCAACCGCCCCTTCGAGGGAAGCGCCCCGATGCGAAGCGATGGCCTCGAACCGATCGCTGCCAACCCTGACCCGCCTTTCGAAGTCGTCGTTCATCGGGTGGAGTTCGATGCCGCCTTCGATCGGCCCTTCCTCACTGAACAAGCCGTCGAACGCGATGTAGTAATTCGTCCCAGCCGTGACCGGGAAGAGGAGGGACGTCCCGCGCGGTTCGAACGGATTGCTGCCCACGAACCGCAACTGATCCACGCGGGCGCCCACGTACACCGCCAGGAGCGCCCCGGTGCCGGCGATATCGCCCTCGACCTTGCAGAGGCCGTCCTCCGGCGCCCTCCACTGGTACCAGATGGAGTGCCCGCCCTGGTTGTCGCCGTAACGCGGTTCGCCGATCCAGATCGCATCCATCCGCGGTGGCGGCTGCTGCACGTAGGCGCCCTGGTAGGTGGCCGCTTCGTTGGAAGCGCGAATCACCACGCGATGCCCGTTCACCACGGTCGCCTGTTCGAAATCGTCGTTTCCGGGCCGGACCGTGATGCGGCGCGACGGGGAAATTCGCTGGCCGCCAAGCACGTCCACGACCCGAGCCCGCAGCTCGTGATATCCGCACGGCGTGTTGGTCCAAGGCCACGAAAACGGGGCCTCCGTGGCCACCCCCAACAGCTCGTTGCCAGCGAAATAGGCGACCTCTCCGATCGCCTCCGCCGGTGCGTTCATGGCGACTTGCAGAACGAGATCAAGCGGGGCGTCCAGGATGGACCCGTCGGCCGGCTGACTCCAGCGCGCGTCGGCAAGCACCATATCGAACTGAATCGAGCCGCGGTCTCCCCCGAACGTATCCAACATGATCCAGTACCCTTGACCCGTGGTGACCGCGAGCGTGCCGGTCCCGGTAATCACCCTGACCGGTGCCAGCGGGCCGTCTTGCGTGCCGGTATAGAACCCGGCGATCCCGGGTCTCCTCTCGGGACCGAGCACCCGGATGGTGGCGAGGCCGTCGCCGGGACTGGTCCAGCGGTACCACAGGGAGCCACCCGACTCCACCGCATGATGGAGCGGTTCGCCTGGATCGCGGCCGGCGCCTTCGTTCGTGGCTTCGACGTGGGGCCGAAATCCTTCGAGCGATACGGCTTCGGCAAAGTTGTCGTTCAAGGGGGCAGTTACCATCACCGACACCGCGAGCGGGTCAGACGTCCACACGCTGCCTCCGAGATCCCAGCCCACCGCCCGGACGGTGTAAATGCCGGCGGCTTCCGGTGTCCAGTTGAGCTCGAGAATGGGCGCATCGGCCGCGCCAAGGGAATGCCCATTCACGAAGAACTCGACCTGGCGCAGTTCGATGTCGATGAGATCGAGACGGACGGCGAGCCGGGTGGCTTCGCCTACCCTCAGCGTGGATCCCGGCGGTGGAACGACCCAGGTGAAGGGTGAGGATTCCACGACTTCGATCCAGATGTCGTCGCTCGAAGACGCTGCGCCGGTCTCATCCACCACCCGTGCCGAGACGGGGTGTCGACCGAGCGGCAGCGCGCCGTTGCTTGCAGTGAATGGCGATCCGGAAGCAGCGCCCACTACCGTCCCTGCGACGAGGAATTCCACGCCCGCAATCCGTCCCTCGGGGTCATACGCCAAACCCGAGAACGCGACGGGCTCCCCGTACTTGAAGGTGCTCCCGTTGGCGGGTCCAAGGAGGAGCACCGTGGGCGTGAGGTTATATCGGTCCAGGATCGTGCCCGTGCCGGCCTTGCGTGCGAGCACCGCCTCTTCCGGAGCCGCCAGTCGTAAACGAAGCGTCTCCGCCGTTTCGGAGCGGTCATCCGCCAAGACGGCCACCGGGATCAGGGCGTTGGTGGCGCCGGTCTCCATCCGTATCCAGCCGGAGTCGGCGACGAAATCGGCTTCAGGAAGGGCCGTGTCCCCTTCGGTGACGTAGTAGAACTCCACGGGTACGGATGCTGGTCTGGACAGCCACACGTTGAACGTCAGGTTGGTCGAACCCCCGATCCGCTCCCGGACCGTCGCGTCACGGACGCTGAGCGCGGGCAACGGACCGTCAGTCACGATGGTGATCACCTCGGTGGGTGGTGGGTATTCGTCGGACACCTGGCAGGTGGCGCGCCGCGTGGCCAGGTGACATTCCTCGGGATAGGAGAGCTCCAGCCCGAACCATTCGTCCGCCTCGCCAAGCGCGTTGGGCGCGACCGGTACGGACACGATCTGCTCAGTCGTCCCCGGCGGGAACAAGAGCGTGCCGCTCACCGGCGTGTAATCCGTCACGTCGGCCGTGCCATCAACCGTGGTGTAGGTTACCCGGACCGGCCTCGATCCTGCCAGCGAGAGCCGGGCGCGAAACTGGGCTTCCGCGCCTGCGATTCCTGGCTCCTCGACAGTCACCCAGGTATCCGCGACCGACAAGATGGGCAACGACACCGTTCGGGCGACTTCGCCAGGATCATCCTGGATCACTCCCGCAGCCTGTGCACGGCCCAGGATCGCCCCGATGGGCTCGCTCAAGCTCAGCACCAACGCCTCGTCCGGCTCCGAGGCCTCGTCCGGGAGCACCGTCACCTCGACCGTCAAGCTGGTCACGCCAGGCTCGAAGACCAAGGTTCCCGAAGTGCCCAGGTAATCCGTGCCGGCCGTGGCACTGCCAGCGACGGTCTCATACCTCACCGTCACCGGCTCCGACGAGGTCTTCGAAAGGGAGACTTCGAACTGAAGGCTGGTCGAGGCACCGGGCGCTTCGCCCACGACCGCATCCAGGACGCGCACCTCGGTGGCGGGCTCGCCGTTCGAAGGGCCGACCATGATGTGGACGCGATCGGAGGCTCGCTCCTGGTTTCGGTCGTCAACCACCGAGGCAACCAGCTCATGCTCACCCTCCGGAGCGTTCTTCCATCGGATCAGGTAAGGTGGCTCCTCCACGGAACCCAGAAGGGTCGTTCCGCTGAAGAAACGGACGAAGGCGACGGTGCCCACCTGCACGGACACGCTGGCTTCGAGCACGATAGGCGTGGGCGCCGAGAACACGGCGTTCGCCACCGGTTGCCGCCACTTCACTTCTCCCCGCCACGGGACGGGCACGGCGACAAAGCGGAAGCGGCCGCTGAATTCGGAGCCTTCTCCATCCCACCGCACGTCCCAGAACTCCCACGCGACATCCGGACCGCCGGTGAGCCGGGGGTAGTAGCTTCCCGACAAGGCAGTGAACACCGCCCAAGCGGTGGCGTAATACACCGGAGTTCTGCCGACCCAGTCCGGTTCAGGGGTCGGGTCCCAGGACATTCCGAAGCCATCCCTGAACTCGACAAAGGCAGCGGATGGGTCGGAGTACCGACGACATCGGAGCAGGTTTTCGGGCACCAGGTCGAAGATCATCCATCCCTGGCCCCGGCGGGCCTCCGCCTGAGCGTCTCCGCCCGCGGACAAGCGCCAGGAGCCTTCCAGCCGGGTCGCGGTATCTACCGCGATCTCGATGCCGTCTGCCCGGCTCACGCCGCGGCATGGCACCAAGAGGCCAAGAACGGCACAAATCAGCACCTTGATCCGGCTCCTGCACCAGGGCCGATTCCCCCTCGGCGTGCCTCCATGCAAGTGTCCTGCCTCTGTTGCTGGGCCGGGGAACCTGGCTTCCAACTCTGTGCCCATCATCGGGGCGAACCTTCCAAACCAGCCCTAATGTGTCAAGGCGTGGGGTTGAGCCCATGCTGAGCCGGTAATCGTCCCCGGCTGAGGGCAGCCGGCAGACAGGTTGGACGCAAGCGTTGTAGGCCGCGTCCCCGGACGCGGCGCGTCGTCGGTCTTCCAGGTCAGCGCCCGCTGAGGACAGCGGGCCTACAGCTTGGGCGCAAGCGTTGTAGACCGCGTCCCTCGACGCGGCGTGTTGTCGGCTCTCCGCTTCAGCGCATCGCCGGCTGAGGGCAGCCGGCCTACAGGTTGGGCGCAGGCGTTGTAGGCCGCGTCCCTCGACGCGGCGTGTTGTCGGCTCTCCGCTTCATCGCCGGCTGAGGGCAGCCGGCCTACAGCTTGGGCGCAAGCGTTGTAGGCCGCATCCCCTGACGCGGCGCGTCGTTGGGTCTCCTCGTCGTCGCCGGCTGAGGGCAGCCGGCCTGCACAGGAAAGAAGCGGATTCATCGTCCGGGCCGTTCGAGCGTACGCCGCGGAGCCCCACCATCGGCGACTGCTGGTTCCATCAGGATTCCCACCTCGAACAACGCCGGTGTGCCGCGCACCAATAGTGGACCATCCGGATCCTCGTAGAATATTTCCCCGGCAAAGGGCCATTGCTCGGGGCGTCCAACCAGGCCGTACCGAACCGGGTTGAGGCAGAGATATTCCCACTTGCGGGCCTCGCTCTCGGGCGTGCGGAACTTGAAATCGTGAAAGCCCTTCTGCCAGCGCCACGAACGCGGGAGGCGGGTGTACGCGCCAGGAGGTGCGCCCGGTCGAGTTGCTTCCTCGCCTGCAGGCCGGCTGCCCTCGGTTGCTTCGCTGCGTGTAGGCCGGCTGCCCTCAGCCGGCGCGAACGCGTCCGGTTCCTCGCCACCGTAGGCCGCGGCAGGGTCGGCACCGTTGCCCGTCACGTCCCCTGAGGCGCGGTCACGCGATGCTCCCGGGCCGTCTTCACGGCGCTTCAAACCACCTACCACTGCCTTCAACGCCTTGATCCAATGACCGAGGAGGATGGCCTCCGCGCCTTGGTGCGCGATCAGGTGCAGGTGGTCCGGCATCACGACGAACCGGCGTCCGAACCAATGGTAACGCTGCGGGCTGTCCAACAGGAAGCCCACCAGTCGTTGGAAGGTGGGTTCGTTGTCCAAGACGCGGGCGCGCCCTTCCACACACACCGTGAGCAGGTAGGAGATGTTCCCGTCACGATCCGGCCAGACGCGGTGCAGACGACGGAGGCGACGCGAGAAAGGCTCGCTCGGGCCGCGTGGTCGCGGGGCGCCGGCTGAGGGCAGCCGGCCTACAGCTTGGGCGCAAGCGTTGTAGGCCGCGTCCCCTGACGCGGCGTATTGCTGACTCTCCTTTCTCACACTCGCATCGCCGTCTCTCAGGCCGTTCAAGGCTCACGCAACCCGCCGACGGGCGCGTCCAACACCTTGGCCGCCCCGGCGTGCGCGGTCTGCAACGCCTCCGCGGGGAGCGAGTCCGGACGGAGCTCGCGCTGGATGTAGTCCGGCCAGAGCGGGCAGTTGAGGTCGATCCAGCACTTCACGCGGTGCAACTCGTCCCGGGTCAACTGGACGCCGTAGTGGTCGTTCTTCAGCAGGCTCCACAGCGGGCTGCGGAGGGTTCCGAAGGTCAGCGGCTCGGCCTTCCGGTGTTCCTGGCCCCAGGTGTAATCGAAGTAGTGCACCCATCCCTGCGTGATCAGCGTGCGATAGGAGGCGGGAACCCTGTCCTTCGCAAGCGTGCCGGTGAAATCGAGTCCCTGCGGATCGCCCGCATCGTGACACTCGACACAGCGCGTGTTCCACACGGGCTGCACCACTTTCTCGTACGCGAACGGCACCGCTCCCCAGGAAGGCGTTTCCAGGCGCCGAGGCGGCTGCCGGAGGGCCAGTGCCGGCCGGACCGGTCCGGTGGTAGCCCGGTGCTCGTGACAACCGATGCAACCCCGTTGCTCGCCCGGTTGAAGCTGCACCACGCTCCGCATCCGCTGCAACTCGTTGAAGTCCGCATCCAAGGCCTCGAAATAGAGCACGCGTCCGGCCGGGGCCTGGAAAGAGGCCGAGCCATCCGCTTCCACAGGGACGATGCCGAGCGAGGCCTTGGCGACATAGCTCGGCCAGCCGTTCGGGCCGCGCACGAGGTGCGTGGGCGAGGCGTAGAAATCCTCGAACGGCGGGTGGTCGTTGCGATAGGTACCATCCGGCAGTCGTTCGAGCTCCGCCCGCACTTCCTGGCAGACGCGCAGGTACTTCACGGCACCGCGCGCCACGGCCGGTTCCAAGCCCTGGTACACATCCTGGAGCACGAACGTGCCCTCCTCGGCTTCGGCCGTTGCCGCCAGCACCGCCGAAGCAGTGTCATGGGGGAGCACCGGAGGACGTGGGACCGGGGCGAGCACGGCCGGTGACATGCTCCCCATCTCCGGATCCAGGTAGAGCAACTCGCGGTTGCCGTAACGGTCGATCACGTACAGGCCAAAGCGATCCCGCGGCGCGTGGCTCACCAGGAAATGGTCGCGTCCAATTGGGACCGGATCCCGGAAGCACTCCTGGCGCGCCCAGCTCATGTGGTAGTGCGGCGCGCAATCGGGAGTCAGGTTCGTGATGGCCTCCGGATTGGACCGGCCGCGAGCCGGTCGGACCAGCCCGATCGGGCCGTTCAAGTCGCCCCCGTGCGAGATCAAGGTGCAGCACAGTTCGTCGGTGCCGGGGACTTCGCGTGCGTTGACGTAGCAATTGAGGGTGTTGTTTCCGAAGATCAGCTCCGGAAACCGACCGTCCGGTCGAATCGCCCAGAGCGTGTGGCCGAAGTCTGCGCCCTTGTCGAGGTACTCGGACCGCGTCCAGAGAATACGTCCGTCATTCATCACGGAAGGCGCCCATTCGCTGAGGTTGGCGTGGGAGAGCGGCCGAACCGAGCCGCCGTCCGCCTCCATGCGGAAGAGGACAAACGCCTGCGGTCGCCAGCAGAGGAAACGCGCGCGGCAGCGGGTGGAGATGAACGCGAGGCCGTCGTCGGGCAACGGGCAGGGATAGTAGTCGTGGAAGGGGCCTTCGGTGAGCTGGCGGCACCCACTGCCGTCGGCGTTCATTCCGAACAGGTGGAAATGATCCGATTCGCCGGCCCGGTAAGCGAAGTAGACCCGACGCGCTTCGAAGTCCGCCACGGCATCGCGCACCACACCTTCTCCAGCGTTGAAGAGGTCGCGGACGGTCGCAGCCCCCGGATCCAGCCGCCCTTCACGCTGGGGAATCTCCAGCACCCGCACGCCGCCGCCGGGACGCCACTGGGCGTCGAGAATGTCGCTGTAATTGTGGGAAGGTTCGTAGGGCTGGCGCGCGGTGAAGAGGACCCGCCGCAGCGGAGCCAACGCGGGATCCCGCAGAAAGAGCCGGCGTTTCGCCGCCCGGACCTCGAGGTAGGCAGCCTCGTCATCGCCGGGAGTACTGGCGGCTCCGCCCGGGCCGGCTGCTTGTGACTGCCGGGCTGCAAGTCTCTTCCATTCCGCCCGGTCTGCGGTCACGTCGATCCCCTGCCCTTCCATCCGGCTCAGCATCGCCTCCATTTGCTTCAGGACGCGCGCAACTGGTGGCGCGGGGTCAACGCGGGACCAGGTCGCTTGTTCGCACAGGAACGCATAACGCAGCAGGCCCTCGAAGTCGGATCGCGAAGGCAAGGGAACCCGATTCGTGAGGCGCGAGACACTGGTCCAGTTCGTGCCGTCGCTGGAAACCCGGACCTCGACGGCCGCGGGCACACGGTCGGCGAAGCGCGCCTCGCGATCGCGCGAGAAGACCACACGGCTCACGGGAGTCACCGTCGGAAGTTCGATCTGCGCCCATTCGCGGCGACTGCTGGCCGCGATCCAACTGTGAGCATTGCCGTAGCGCCCGTCATTGAGATGGCCAACCTGGTGGATGGCGTACCCCGCGAGTAACGATGAGGCCGTGGCCCGTGCACCGCGGGAAGCGAGCGCGAGATTGCGATCCTCCCCCGCTCCGCCGCCATAGATCTCGAACTCGTCCAGGCAAGGTTCGCCCCCCTCAGTCTCGGCTATCTCCAGACGGACGAACCGGGCCGCGCGAGCAGGGAACTCGATCACGTTCGGTTTGGCGGCTTCGAACTGGTGGAGGCGCCAGGCCGGCGGTTCGGGACTTGCGCCGGCCCTAGGCGCCGGTCCCGTCAGCGGGAGGAACTCAACACCGTCCAGCTTCAATCGAAAGCGGCGCACTCGAATTCCGCTTCGC
This sequence comes from uncultured Verrucomicrobiota bacterium, assembly GCA_964535555.1. Lineage (GTDB taxonomy): Bacteria > Verrucomicrobiota > Verrucomicrobiia > Limisphaerales > J093 > DSVZ01. Next base: position 83,982 of record CAZHUS010000027.1, on the reverse strand, counting down.
TCACCCTCCTCGTAGTAAACCACGATGACCGTCGCGTCCCGACACTCGATCGTCGAAGGATAGGCGCCAATGGTCGAATCGATGGCGTAGGGCCCCTGCCAGGAAGCCGCGTCGTCGCGGCTGACATGGAGCGCCGTGTGGGGAAGGCGATGCGTGAGCAGGATTTCCCCGCCGCGCAGGCGCGTAAAGTGCGGGCAGTGGCCCGGAAATCCGCTGTCCTTCACCGCGGACCACGTGAGGCCGAGGTCGCTGCTGGCGGCGAAGTGCAGGTTCGTGCGGTCTCCGCGCAACGCGGCGTAGAGGGTGCCGTTCGTCAGCAGGACAAAGTCGGTTTCCGCATCCAGCCGGACGCCGCTGCCCTTGCCAATGGGAATCGGCGGCGACCAGGTCCTGCCGGCGTCTGTGGAGCGGATGAGCCCGCCGTAAGCCGTGTCGCCCTCCTCGCGGTAGACGCCCAGGAGACGCGTGCCATCCGGGAGTTCGCGAACCGGGGCGGAACTGGGCCAACCCGCAGCCAGGACGCGGGCTTCGGTTTCCCAGGATTCCCCGCCGTCACGCGAAGTCACCGCCGAGGTGTCACAGATGACGGCTCCGCCGGGCTGGGGACGATACGTGAAGAACGTGCAGACCAGCGTGCCGTCCTTCATCTGGGCGATGTGGGGGTCCCGGTCATCGGCAGGACCGTCAAAGAGGATGCGCGGTTCGCTCCAGGTGGCGCCTTCGTCGCGGGACCTTACCATGCAGATCCGGCCTCCTTTGGGGAATTCGGGTTTGGGGAGGGAGACGTGGCCGTAACCCGCGTAGAAGACGCACAGGAAATCGCCGTTCTGCAGCCGGCAGACATCCGGAAAGGCCTGGTAACTGCCCGCGGCCTCGCCGCGCGAAATGACGCGGGGCGCGACATCGGCGGCAGCATTCGCCGTGACCGCCGCCTCCGCCATCCAGTCCCGGGTGATTCGCGTGAAGGTGATGAACTGGTACCCCTGCTCCACGCCGCGCTCCCAGAGCACGCCCAATGACCCATCACGGAGCACCGTCAGATCCGAGTAAGCCGCGAACTGGTCCGAGATCAAGCGTTCCCGGGGGAAGGTCTTCGCGTCGTCTTCGCTCACCCGCAGCACGAGTTGCTGGCGGTCAGGCCCCTTGGGTCCGGTCCAAATCACCCGATCACCTTCGCCACTCCCGTCCTTTGCAGGAAGGCGTTCCACCGCACACGCCACGGGCTTGAGTTCGAATCCGGGCCTGGGCTCGGCCCACGTGGCTCCCCCGTCACGGCTCTCGGCCCACCATCGGTGCGAGCCGCGGTTCTGCCGGATCTCCATCAGGACCCGGCCGTCCGGGAGTTCCACGACCTGGTTTTCATCGCCGCTGAAATCCCCGGGGACGAGCGCCCCACGTTTCCAGGTTTCCCCGTGGTCATCCGAATACAGCGTGAACACCGCAAACGGCGCCTTCCACATGGGGACGACGAGCCGGCCCGACCGCGTCTGGATCGCGCCACCGGGGCCGGCGACGCTCGCGCGCCACTGCGAATCCTGCATGTCGCGGGCCACGGACGTGAGGTCCACGGGGGCCGACCACGTCCGGCCGTTGTCCACGCTCCACCGGGCGAGGGTTTGAAAATCATCGGTTCCGGGCCGGGAGGTCTCGGTGCTGCGCTCCGGGCGTGATCGCAGGTAGAACAACCAGACCCGGCCGTTGCTCCGATCGACGACCGTGGCGGGGTTCGCCGCCGACCAGAGTTCGCCGGGATCCTCGATGACGGTCATGGGCGACCAAGTCGCACCCTGATCGGTGCTGTGCTTCAGGACCAGGTCAATGTCCTGGCGGCCGAAGCCGGGATCGCCGGCGTTGTACTTGCGTGCTTCTGCGAAGGCGAGAAGCGTGCCGTCCGGCGCACACTCGATCGCCGGGATGCGGTAGGTGTGGTAGCCGTCGCGGCCGGAAACATAGACATCGGAATGCGTCAGCGCCGGCGCGGCCGCGCGCACGGAGAGGGCGACCACCCATCCGGCCGCGATGATCGCCATGGAGACAGGCAGGCCCTGAGCCACGCGCCTCGGCCCACCGAGGAAAATCGACCAACGCGGCAGAGAGGCTCCGCGGATACTTCGGTGCCAGCCGGGTTCGGCGGGCAACGGAGTGGCCGACCTGCCCGCCGTAGCGCAGGCTTTCGAGCCTGCCGGTGCGCCGGACTGTCCAGTCCGGCACTGCGGTGGGCGACTTGGAAGTCGCCTCAACCGGCAGACAGGAACGTCTGCCCTACCTCGCGGCGGTTCACAAAAAGCCGGGGGACAGACAAGCCGAGAGCCCATGCGGCCGGGAGCGGGGGACTGGCGGGTCATGGGAGCGTTCTACCGCACGCCGGCCGGCTCTGCCAGAAAAGTTCGATCTGAGCTGGTTGCGATGAGGAGGAGGCCTCGCCTCCTTACGTCGGCGCCTACAGCGTTGGGGGCTACTTCGCCTCCTCACGTCGGCGCCTACAAGAGCTGGCGTCTCCGCCCCGCGTGCACTCGCCTCCAGGCCGGAAGATCCATATTGCTGACGCTCAGGAGCCGGATATTGTCCCGAAGCTCTGAACGAAGCGGGTCCGCAGGCTTGGCACGCCTCGCGGAACAAGCCGGACGACCCATGACCACCGAACAAGAAGTCCATTTCACCGCGGTCCGGGACGCCATCCTGGACGGCGACCTGGTGCCGTTTCTCGGAGCGGGGGTCAACCTCTGCGGGCGTCCTCCCAACGCGGCCTGGAAGGAAGGAGCGTTCCTCCCGAGCGGTGGAGAGCTTTCGCTGCGCCTGGCCACGGATTTCAACTTCAGGAGCGAGTGGGGTAATCCCCGGGACCTCCTGCGCGTCTGCCAGTTCATCGCCACGGTGCGCGGAACCCGCCCGCTCTTCGTCGATCTCCACCGGTGCTTCGACGCCGATTATCCCTTCACGCCGGTCCACCGCTTCCTGGCCGGCCTTCCCGCGTTGCTGAGATCGGGCGGGCATCCCTACCGCCCCATGTTGATCGCCACGACGAACTACGATGACGTGATGGAGCGCGCGTTTCGCGCGGCGGGCGAACCGTACGAGGTGGTCACCTACATTTGTGAAGGCAAGCTGTGCGGACGCTTCGTTCACCGGCGGGTCAACGGGGAACGCATCGTGATTCAATCCCCCAACGAATACGACGCCGGGTTGCTTCGCGACGCACCGCTCATCTTCAAACTGCATGGGACGGTGGAACGCAAGGAACCCGTCTCCGGCGGCCACGGCCTCACCTCCAGCGACGAGAGCTTCGTGATCACGGAAGATCACTACATCGATTACCTCGCGCGCGCCGGCGACGCAGGCCTGATCCCGGCTGAAATCCTGAGCAAGCTCTCCATCAGCAGCATCCTGTTCCTGGGATACAGTCTCAGCGACTGGAACCTGCGCGTCCTGCTCCAACGGATCTGGCTCGAGCGGGAACTGAGCGCAAGCTGCTGGGCGGTCAATGCGGACGCAGGTTTTCTCGAGCAGCAGATCTGGAAGAAGCGGGGCGTGGAAATCCTGAAGCTCAGACTCGAGGACTATTTCGCCCAGCTTGAACAAATGTTCGTGAATCTGCCCGCCGCCGCAGGAGCCCCGCCTCCCACGGCGTAAGCGCACGGGGCAGCCACGGACGCAGCCGCACCCGCGATGAACCCTCCCGAGATCAGCCGTTGCCCGTATCGCGGGCTGGTGCCGTTCTCGGAACAGGACGCCGCCCGCTTCTTCGGACGCGACGCGGAGATTCGCGTCGTCAGCTCCAATCTCATGGCCGCCCGGCTCACGCTGCTGTACGGCGACAGCGGCGTGGGCAAGAGCTCGCTTCTGCACGCCGGCGTGGTTCCGCATCTGAAGCGTGTGGCCGAAGCCGGTCTCCGCCGGCAGGGCCGGCCACGCTTCCAGGTCGTAACGGTGGAGCGCTGGCAGGATGATCCGCTGGCCGAAATCGACCGGCGCTTGGCGCAAACCGCGGCCGCCAAAGGCATCGGCCCGCCTCCAGGCCGCGAACCCGGCCGTTTCGTCGAGCACCTCGCCGCGTGGACGGATCGCCTCGGCGGACCGCTGTTGTTCGTGTTCGACCAGTTCGAGGAGTACTTGCGCTACCATGAAGGCGATGCCGACGAGACCTCGTTCGCGGCGGAATTCCCCCGGGCGGTCAGCGATCCCGAGCTCAAGGCGAACTTCCTCGTGGCGATCCGCGAAGACGAGTACGCGCGGCTGGATCGCTTCAAACCGCGGATGCCGGGCCTCTATCGCAATTACCTCCGGCTCCGCTATCTCGGGCTCGCGGCGGCGCGGGACGCGATCCTGCGCCCGCTGGACGATCCGGAGCTGAGGCGTGCCGGGGCAACGCTGCCGCACCGGGTCGAACCGGAGCTCGTCGACGCCATCCTGAACGACGTCCGGGCGGGACAGGTGGTTCTTGGTGAGGCCGGCATCGGCAAGGCCCAACTGCCGGACGAGCGCGTCGGCATCCAAACCCCGTACCTTCAGCTCGTCCTGACCCGCGTCTGGGAAGCCGAAGCGGGGCTGCACTCGGGCTTGATGCGCCTCGCCACCTACCAGGAACTCGGCGGGGCGGACCGGATCGTGCGATCGCATCTGGACACGGCCTTGAGCTCCCTGTCGTTGGCGGAGCAAGGCATGGCCGCAGACGTCTTCCGCCACCTGGTCACACCTTCCGGCGCAAAGGTGGCACACTCGCTGGGCGATCTCGCAGATTACACCCGGGTCCCTTCGGACCGTCTCCGGCCCGTGCTGGATCACCTGGGCGGCGCACTGCGGATCCTGCGTCCGGTCGCCCCGGCCCCGACGCAACCCGGAGCTCCCCGGTTCGAGATCTACACCGATTCCCTCGCCAAACCGGTGCTGGATTGGGGGACTCGTTTCCGGCGCACCCGGGAACGTGCCGAGGCCGAGGCGAAGCTGGCCGAGGAACGGCGGCGAAAGCTCGTTTTCATCCGCCTGAGCGCCGGCCTTGGCCTGGCCCTGCTGATCGCAGCAACGCTGGGAACCATCGCCTGGCTCAAGTGGCGCGAGGCCACCGTCAACGCCCTGGTGAGTCGCGCCACGCTCCGCCTCGCCGACGATCCGCAGGAAAGCGCCAGCCTGATGCTCCGGGCGGCCGGACTCGCGTGGCTGCAGCCTGCCGCCACCAAGCTCGCGGCAGAGCAATTGCTTCGGGAGAGCCTGCTGGCTGCGCATCGACGGCCGACGACCGACCTTCCCCCCATGGACCTGGTCCCCGCGAATGACGCGCAATGGAGTTCACCCGACGGCCGCATGCGCTTCCGTCGCCTGCCCGACGAGACCAGCGTCCTCGGGCTCGAACGCTCCCGCCCGGACGCCACGGCTCCGGACGCCGCGGAGCGCTTCGACAGTCAACTCGGGGCGGAAGTACTCGCGGCGGAGTTCAGCGCGACGGGTTCTCACGTGGCGTTTTGCGGAGCCGACGCCGCAAGCGTGTGGAAGCTATCGGAACTGACCAACCGCACGCCGCTTCGCCTGTCGCACCCCGGCACGCTCGTGCGCGCCGCGGCGTTCAGCGGGGACGCTTCCTTCCTGGTCACAGTCAGCGATGACGGGGCTTACCGCGTTTGGAACCTGGCCGATGGAACGCTTCGCGGCAGCTCCCGGCAAAAGCTGGGCCGGCTCCACGACGTGGCGATCAGCCCGGATGACCGCTTCCTGGCGACGGCCGGAGAGGAACAGCCCGCGCGAATCTGGGAAATCGCGAGCGGCAGTGAGGTGACCGTGATGCGGGGCTATTCCGAGACCGTGCGCTGGTTGCAGTTCGCAGGGAATGGAGAAGCCTTGTGGACGGCGGACACGTCCGGCAGGGGCGGCTTCTGGGCAACGCGCGTCGGACAGATCGTGGCTCGCGCCCCGGACGCCAACGAGATCGTCACCGCAAAGCCAACCCGGCCCGGCGTGGTCCTGGTAACCACGGATCCGCGGGCCCAAACGGGCGGCGTTTCCATCGGGGACGGCTCGCCCACAAACGGGGCGCGCCAGGTCCTCCCGGTAATCTTCGGAATATCCGAGGCCGCCATCAGCGACGACGGCGTATGGGTGGCCCTGGCCGGCCGCAGCAACCGCGTGCAGGTCTGGAATTTGGTGGAACCCGGGCGGCCTCCGGTCGGATTACCCACCTCCGGCGGGGTCATTGCCCTGGCCTTGAGTCGGGACGCCGAGACCCTCGCCGCGCTGGACGACGGAGGCGAGGTAAGGGTCTGGCGATGGAAGTCATCCGCGGCGCCTCTGACTTTCAAACTCAGCCGCGCCCAGGACGGATATCTGAGCTTTGACGCGTCCGGTCGTCAACTCGTCGCGGCCAGCGGCAACGATCCCGTCGTCCTGGCGGTGGACACGAACGCCGCGTCCGGGGGGGTGATTACGAACCGCCTTGTCGCTAAACGGCCCTCGCCCGGAACGGCCATCGTGAAGTACCTGGCCATTTCCCGGGACCAAACGCGTGTGCTCGCCGTGGATGGTCGGGGAGAAGGCTGGATCTGGAGATTGGCTGACGGCCGTCCGGAGGGGCCGTTTGTCAGGTCGGACAGCGGCTCCGGCGCGTTCCTCTCCGCAGCGATCTCCCCCAGAGGACGCTTCCTGTTGATCGGTGGCGAAGCGGGCGCAGCGTCGGTGTGGGACACGCAGCAACCCAACGCGGCCTTGTACCATCTGCCCGGCCATTCGGACAGCAGACAGGGGGACGTGGTCGCGGTTTGGTTCAGCGACGACGGCCTCCGGGCATTCACCGCCGGACGCGACGGCACGATCCGGCGTCATGACGTTCCCGAACTGGTGTCCTACTCCGAATTGATCGCGCTGGGACGCGCGCGGCTCGGATCCGGAACCGGAGACGCGCCCGCGCCGAACGCGTTGCCGGCCGGGACAGAACCAGGATCGCCCCCATGAACAAAGCAGCCCCCGGGCAGTCGCGTTGGGGAACCGAAACCTGCGTCGGGCCTTTTCAGGCTGGTCACCCCCCGGTCCCCCTCTAGACTCCCTGTATGGAAGCCTCCGGCGCAGCGGAACGAAAGTCCCTGCGGGTCTTGTTGATCGAGGACTCGGAGTTCGACGCCCGGGTCATCACGACGCTCTTGCGCGGCGGCGGCTACACCGTCAGCAGCCGGCGCGTGGAAACCGCGGCGGCCATGCGGGAGGCGCTCACCAACCAGCCCTGGGATATCGTGTTCTCCGATCACCAGATGCCGGAGTTCGACGCCGCCCAGGCCTTGAGTGTCCTTCAGCAGTCCGGCCTCGACCTGCCGTTCATCATCGTGTCCGGCGGCATCGGCGAGGAAACCGCCGTGGCCCTGATGAAATCCGGCGCTCACGACTTCCTCATGAAGGGCCACCTCGGACGCCTGATACCGGCGACCGAACGGGAACTGCGCGAAGCGCGCAACCGCTCCGAACAGCGCGCGGCCGAGGCGCGCTATCGGCGACTCTGGGAGACCTCGCCGGACGCCATTCTCATGATGGACAGCCAGGGCGTGATCGCATTCGTGAACCCTGCCGCGGAACAGGTGTTCCGCTTCCCCGCGCCGCAATTGGTGGGGCGCGAATTCCGCTCGCTCCTGATCGAGGACCCGCCCCAGCCCTTGCTCCCGCTGGTGGAAACGCCTGGCAAGCCGGCTTCCCCCGGATCCGCCCCGATCCTGGAACTCACCGGCCTCGCTGCCGACGACCGCCGGGTCATCATGGAGGTCGCGTTCAGTGACATGGAACTCCAGGACCGTCGCTGGCACATCGCGTTCATTCGCGACATCACGGCCCGACGCGAAGCGGAACAGGCGCTGGCCGCCGCCGCCAAGGAGTTCGGCCTGGCCCGCGAAATCCAGCAACGGCTCTTCCCGCAAACGCCGCCGCAGGTTCCCGGATTCGACATCGCCGGGGCCTCGTTCCCGGCGGTGGAGACCGGCGGGGATTCCTTCGACTTCATCGCGATGCCCGAAGGCGACATCGGGCTCGTGGTGAGTGACGTCAGCGGCCATGGCATGGGCCCGGCCTTGATCATGGCCGAGACCCGCGCCTACCTCCGGATCGTGGCCTTCGTCCGCCGGGACTCGGGACTGGTGTTGACGCGCGCCAGCCAGGTGCTCGCCGAGGACCTGGAGGACAGCGGCCGGTTCGTGACCTCCTTGTTGGTCCGGCTTGACCCCGGCGCCAGCCAGCTGGCCTTCGCCAACGCAGGCCATCCCGCCGGTTACATCCTCGACGGCACCGGCGCCGTCCGACAGAGCCTGAAACGGGGTGGCCCTCCGCTCGGAATCGATTCCGCGGTGTCGTACACCGAGAGCGCTCCGGTTGACCTGCAGCCCGGCGACCTGGTGCTCCTGACCACCGACGGCGTCGAGGAAGCCGAGTCTCCCGCTGGCGAAGGCTTCGGCGCCGCGCGACTCCTGGACATCGTGCGCGCCCACCGGCACGAGTCAGCAAAGGAGATTATCGCTGCCGTTCGGCAGGAGGTGACCGCGTTCTGCGGGGGCGCGGCCCAACAGGACGACATCACCCTCGTCGTCGCCAAGGCGCTTTAGCTCCCTGCCCCCGCGTCACGGCCATCGCAGGCCGCCAAGCATGTCCGAACGCCCCCCATCCCACGGCCCACAGCGACGGAGCCGTCACCCTGCGGCGCGCCTTGCAGGCCGCCAGACGCGCCCTGTCGCCAACGGCCAACCCGCGCGGACCGGGATTGCCCGGGCCCTGTCCAAGGCCGGCTTCTGCTCACGCCGGGACGCCTTCGCCCTCGTCCTCGCCGGACGCGTCGCGGTGAACGGTCGATGCGTGCGCGATCCGGAACACCCGACCCTGCCCGGTCACGACCACATTGCCGTGGACGGACTCGACGTGCGGCCGGAGACGCGAGTTTACGTCATGCTCAACAAACCCCGAGGCCTCGTGACCACCGCTTCGGACGAACAGGGGCGCGAAACGGTGTTCCACGCCTTGCGTGGATCCGGGCTTCCGTTCTTGTCTCCCGTGGGCCGGCTCGACATGGCCAGCGAAGGGCTGCTGCTGCTGACCAATGACACCGCGTGGGCGGCGGGCATCGCCAGTCCCGAAGCTCACGTGGACAAGACTTACCACGTCCAGGTGAACGCCGTTCCGAACGAGGCCTTGCTCCGCCGTTTGGAGGCGGGCGTACCGGTCGAAGGGGAATGCCTGCGGGTCTCTCGGGCGTCTCTGCTGCGGAGCGGAACGCGCCATGCCTGGCTCGAGCTCGTGCTGAATGAGGGGCGGAATCGCCATATCCGCCGCTTGCTGGCCGCAGTGGGGTTGGAAGTGCTCCGGTTGGTGCGCGTCGCCGTGGGACCTCTGAAGTTGGGCGATCTGCCCAAAGGCGCGTGGCGTCACCTGACACCGTCCGAGGCGAACGCGCTTCGAGGCACGCCTGCGGCGTGAACGGGTCCGCACGCCTGACGGGCGGAGATCGCCGGATAATGCCCGTCCTCCGGAGCGGAGCCGTTTTGTTGGGCCGGCGGGCAGCGGAGTGCCCGCCCTACCTATGCTCTGCTTCGCCGGGGCGGGGGGCAGCGGAGTGCCCGCCCTACCCGCGACCTGCCGGCTTTCACCTCGACGAGGGCTGGCTGCAGGACTAGAACCTCCCGCCATGCGAAGCAACCTGATCCTCACAGCCTGGGGCGTTGCCGGCCTGGTGGCGCTGGCCGGGCCGACTCTGCGACTCGAGGCCGCGGAGTCACGTTACGAACCCGCCTGGGAGTCGCTCGATAAACGCCCCACCCCGGAGTGGTTCCTGGATGCGAAGTTCGGCATCTTCATCCATTGGGGGACGTACTCCGTTCCCGGCTGGGGCGCGCCCAAGCAATACGCGGAGTGGTACTGGAACAACATGGCGGACAAGAAGCCGGACAACGCCTGGTGGCAGTATCACCAGCGCGTCTGGGGGAAGGACTTCGACTACGCGCAGTTTGCCCCGCTGTTCCGTTGCGAGAACTTCGACGCCGCGTTCTGGGCGGACCTGTTCGCCCGGTCGGGCGCGAAGTATATCGTACCGACCTCGAAGCACCACGAGGGCTTCTGCCTCTGGCCCAGCGCGGAGGCCAGCAAGACCTGGGGGCGTCCCTGGAATGCGCTTGAGACCGGCCCCCGACGCGACCTCATGGGCGAACTGAAGACCGCCGTGGAGAAGCGGGACATCAAGTTCGGGTTCTACTACTCGCTCTACGAGTGGTTCAACCCGCTCTGGCGCGCGGATCGCAAGCGCTATGTGGACGAACACATGATCCCGCAGTTCAAGGACGTCGTCAGCCGCTACGCCCCGGCGCTCATCTTCAGCGACGGCGAATGGGACATGCCGAGTCGCGACTGGAAGAGCGAGGAATTGCTCGCCTGGCTCTTCAACGAATCCCCCTGCAAGGATTATGTGGTGGTCAATGACCGCTGGGGCAAGGAATGCCGCCACCACCACGGCACCTACTACACCACCGAGTATGCGGCCGGGATGAAGGACGACTCCCATCCCTGGGAGGAGAATCGCGGCATGGGCCATTCCTACGGCTGGAACCGCGCCGAGAACATCCATGATTACAAGTCCGGACGGGAACTCATCCTCGTGCTTTGCGACCTCGTGAGCCGCGGTGGCAACTTCCTCCTCGACATCGGTCCGACGGGCGACGGCCGGATTCCCGTCATCATGCAGCAACGTCTGGTCGAGATCGGCGACTGGCTGCGCGTCAACGGCGAGGCGATTTACGGGACGCGTTTTGCCGGGCGCGCGTGCCAATGGACCGAGGGCAAGACGCTGGAACAGAAGTTTGGCGAGTTCATGGTCAAGTACGAGGTTTTGGACCAGGTGGGCCAGCGTCCGAACAAGGACGGCATGGCGGTCAAACAGGTGTTTTTCACCCGCAAGCCGGAAGCCCTGTACGCCATTTCCGCGGGCTGGCCGGGCAAGCAGCTCGTGCTGCGCGATCTCACCGTGCCCGCGGGAGCGGAGGTCACGATGCTCGGCGTGCCCGGCCGGTTGAAACACGACGTGGCCGGACGCACCTTGACCATCAACATGCCGGAGTTGGGTCCAGACCAGGCGCCATGCCAGCACGCCTTTGCGTTCAAGATCACGCCGGCACCGTCCTGGTGACCGCGCGCTGCCGTAGGGCAGGGTTTCCAGGTAGGGCTCGCAGTCCCCTGCGCGCCGGATGCGGCGGGCAGCGGAGTGCCCGCCCTACCGTGTCGGGGGACCCGACCTGCGCGAGCCAGGGTCAACTGGGTAGCAAGTCGCTTTGCAGCAGGCCTCATCCGAGGCGGCACCACGGAGTGTGGTGGCCGCGATGCTGAAAGCTCCGGCCGCCGAGGCCCTGTTTCGGCGGGTGGAGGAGGGTGGAGTGTTGTCGCTGCCGGGGATCGCCGCTCCCGCGTGGCCATTCCTGGTCGCCCTGCTCCAGGCGCGCTTCCCCCGGCGGGTCCTGGTGGCTGTGGTGGCCGACCTGAAACAACAGGAGAGCTTTCACCAGGATCTCCAAACGTGGTCATCCACCGCCGGCCGGCCCGATGGCGACATGTCCAGGAACGCCTCCGAACGCCCCACGGCTCCGGACCCACTGTTCTTTCCCGCCTGGGAAGTCCTGCCTCACGAGGCGCGCCTGCCTCATGCGGATGTCATCAGCGAACGGCTCGAGTGCCTGGCCGCACTGGCCCAAGCCGCCTCGGGAGCGCGGGCGCCCGCCATCGTCACCAATGTCGTTGCCCTCACCCAGCACACCTTCGCCCCTCGCGAATTCGAGCGACGCCTGCGTTCGCTGAAGCGTGGTGATGCCCTGAATCCTTTGGACCTGGTCGAGTGGCTCGAGGGCCAGGGCTACGAACCGGAAGCCCAGGTCACCCAGAAAGGAGAGCTCGCCATGCGCGGCGGCATCCTTGACGTCTTCCCGCTCAACAGTCCCTGGCCGGTCCGACTCGAGTTCTTCGGAGACGACCTGGAGTCGCTGCGCTTCTTTGATCCCGGCACCCAGGTGTCCCGTGAGGAGACCGACCACGTTACGCTGGGGCCTGCGGGCGAACTCGGCTTCCTCGCACCGAATTCCCCGCCCGGCGGCAGGTTGGATGACCCGTCCGGAAAAGAGCCCGCGCCCACGTCAGTCTCTGGAACCCTTCTCGATTACCTGCCAGCGGGGACCTTGGTCCTCCTCGGCGAACCCGACATCCTGAAAGACCGGGCGCAGTCCCACGCCGAATCGCTGCCAGCCGGAGACCGGCTCCACACGGCATGGCCGCTCCTCGAGGCGCAACTGCAGCAGCGCCGCTTCGTCACGCTGGAACTCAGCGAGTCGACACCCGAACTCGCCTGGGAGTTGGAGGTCGATCCCCTGCCCCACTTGCCTGACGATCGAAGCCTGAGGTTCGAAAACCTCGAGGCCTTCCGGCCTTTGGCAGCGCACGCGCCTGAAGCGGAGACCGCCGAGGTGCAGCGTCGCGCGTTCTTCAGCCAGATCCACCGTTGGCTGCGACAAGCGTACCGGGTCGAGGTGTTCTGCAATAATGACGGCGAACGCCAGCGCTTTCGCGAAGTGTGGCATGATTACGGCCTTGGCGCCGATCGCGACCTGACGCCGAGGTTGCAGTTGGGAGCAATGAGTCGGGGCTTCCTTTGGGAGGCAGCGCAACTCGCCGTGGTGACGGACGCGGAGATCTTCGGCCGCTACCGGGTGCAGCGTCCGCGACGGCTGAAGTCACCGCACGCCGCGGCGACGCGGTCGCTGCTGGACGTGGATTTCAGCCAACTGGAGGACGGCGACTACGTCGTTCACCTGCAACACGGGATCGGCCGGTACCTGGGACTCGGCTCGCTCGCCGGACCTGCCGGCCTCCGACCCGATGGCACCCCTGCCCCACCCGTGTCGGGTCAGGAATGCCTCGTCATCGAGTACGCGCCGCGGGACTCCGACCAGGCACCCCCACGGCTCTACGTCCCGATCACCGAGGCCCACCTCGTTTCCAAATACGTCGGCGCCGGAAAGGCGCGTCCGCCCTTGAGCACCCTGGGCGGCACGCGATGGGCCAAAGCCAAAGCCGACGCCTCCCAGGCGATCCGGGATTTCGCGGCGGAACTGCTGCGCGTCCAGGCCGCGCGCGCGGCGCAACCCGGCCACGCCTTCAGCCTCGACGCTCCCTGGCAGCGTGAGTTCGAGGGCGCCTTCCTCTACGAAGAGACGCCCGATCAACTGCGCGCCATCCAGGACACCAAGCGCGATCTCGAAGCCCCCAAACCCATGGACCGCCTCATTTGTGGGGACGTCGGCTTCGGCAAGACCGAGGTCGCGATCCGGGCGGCGTTCAAGGTCGTGTTGAGCGGCAAGCAGGTCGCGGTGCTGGTGCCCACGACGGTTCTGGCGCAGCAACACTTCAATACCTTCCGCGAGCGGATGGCCGATTACCCGGTCCGCATCGAACTGCTCTCCCGCTTTCGCACCCGACGCGAGCAGGAGCGGGTCGTGGCCGCCGTGGGGGCGGGCGCGGTGGATATCGTGATCGGCACCCACCGACTGCTGCAGGAGGACGTCGTCTTCAAGGACCTGGGACTGGTGGTCGTGGACGAGGAACAACGGTTCGGGGTCACCCACAAGGAGCGTTTGAAGCGGATGCGCGCCCTGGTGGATGTCCTGACGCTCACCGCCACGCCCATCCCGCGCACGCTCTACCTGGCGTTAACCGGCGCGCGGGACATGAGCACCATCGAGACCCCTCCCCAGGACCGCCTTCCCGTCCAGACCATCGTCTCCGCCTATGACGAGCGCCTGATTCGGGACGCCATCCGACGCGAACTGAACCGCGGCGGTCAGGTCTTCTACCTGCACAACCGGGTTCTCGACATCGAAAGCGTGGCGATCAAACTGCGCGCTCTGGTGCCCGGCGCCCGGATCGTCTTCGGTCATGGACAGATGGCCGCGGACGACCTCGAGGAGGTGATGACCCGGTTTGTCAACGGCGAGGCCGATGTCCTGTTGTCCACGACCATCATCGAGAGCGGCATCGACATTCCCAACGCGAACACGATCATCATCGACCGGGCCGACCGGTTTGGGTTGAGCGACCTTTATCAACTGCGCGGCCGCGTGGGCCGCTACAAGCACCAGGCGTACGCGTATCTCCTCATCCCAAGACATGCCGGCCTGCTCGCCGACGCCCGCAAGCGCATCAGCGCCATCAAGCAGTATTCCACCCCCGGCAGTGGTTTCAAAATCGCCATGCGCGACCTCGAGTTGCGTGGCGCGGGCAATCTCCTGGGGCGCGAACAAAGCGGCCATGTGACCGCGGTCGGGTTCGCACTGTACTGCCAACTCCTCGAACACAGCGTCAAATCGCTCAAGGGCGAGGCGACCAAGACACCGCCCCAGGTCACGGTGCGCCTGGATTTCCTCGAGATCGGGACCTCGGAGATTCGTCATGGCCGCGAAACCTCGAGCCTCCGCAAGTCGCCGACCGCGCCGACGGGCAGGCCGACTACCGCTCAACGCCCGCTCCCGAAGGCTGCGTTCCCGGCTTCGTACGTTCCCGAACCCGAGCACCGCGTCGAACTCTACCGCCGGCTGGCACAAACCGTGGACCGGCCTGCGCTCGAGTCGCTCCAGCGCGAGGTGCGCGACCGGTTCGGCCCGCCTCCCCCTGACGTGGAACTGCTCTTCCAGGTGACCGGCCTCAAGCTCCTGGCCGCCGCCAAAAGCGTCACCGTCATCGAAGTCGAGGAGGACAAACTCAAGCTGCAACGGGCCGGTGATTACGTGCAGGTCGGCGGGAAATTCCCCCGGCTCACCAAGCGCGACGTGCGGGCGCGGTTGACCGAGATTCGCAAGGTGTTGCTGGCGGTTTAGTGTGGGGTCTCTCCATGAACCGCAGTCAGGTAGGGCAGACATTCCTGTCTGCCGGTTGGGGCGACGTCCCCGTCGCCCGCCGCCCCGCCGGACTGGAAAGTCCGGCCCACCGGCAGGCTCGAAAGCCTGCCCTACCGGGTTCATGGCCATCGCGCCTGGCCTCGGGGCCGAGGGGACTCTCCATGAACCTGCCCCGGAAAGCGGGGATGAATCCCCGCACTCCAGGCGCTTCGCGACCCTGGACGTGCCTTGGAGCGGCGCGAAGCGTTTGGAGTGCGTCCGGTTTACCGGCGCTTTTGGGTTCATGGTCACGGAGCAGGTCAAAAAGGAACAGGTGGCTCTCCATGAACCTCCCCCGGAGCGCGGACTTCAGTCCACAGGAAGCCACGCCGGCCAAGGGACGTCCCTGCGGGCTGAAGCCCGCGCTCCTCAACGGCTCCTGGTCGCGGCGCGTAACCGCCAGGCCAGGACGCCTCAGAACAGCGGGTTGACGAGAATGCCCAGGACGGTGAGCGGCCCCTGGTCCTCGAGGCCTTCGGTCGCCTTGTCCAGTTTCTGGAGCGTCAGCTTCGCGTTGTCGAGCAACTCGGTGTCGTTGATTGCCTTGCCGATCGTGCCGTCGCCGCGGTTGATCTTCTGCATGATCTCCCGGAGATTGGTCGCCGCCGTGGTCACTTCGCCGTGGAGGGTCTCGTCCGTCATCAGTTTGCCCACCGTGCCTTTGCCCGCCCGCACATCGGCCACGAGCGCCTTGGCGTCCCCGAGCAACTCCTTGGCGTCGTCCGCCGTCATGCTGACGTTGGTCACGGTGCCGAGCACCGACGCGTACAGCTCGCCTTCGTAGATCAGGCGCCCGACGGTGCCCTCGCCGGCCTTCACCTGGGCGGTGATGTGTTCCGCGTTGGTCAGGATGTTGAGGATGCGCGGCTTGCTCTCGTTGAGGAAGTCGGTGAAGGGCAGCAGGACATCGCCGAGGTTCTGCTCGCTGAAGCTGTCCGTGAGCTTCTGGATGCCGGTGGTGACACCCTCGAGACGCGCCATCAGAGCGTTCATGTCGGCCTGCTCGTAGGTGGCCAGTTCCGTGCCCGACTCGATGGGCGCGCCGCGGCCGCTCCCGAAGTCGATCGAGACGTAGTTCTGCCCCATCAGACCGCTGAACTTGATCGTCGCGCGGCTGTCGTCGCGGATCACCGCCGTCCTCTCGGTGATGCGCATTTCCACGAGCACCTTGTCGTCGGCGAACTTGATGCTCCCGACGCGGCCGACCTGCTTGCCGGCCATCTTCACGGCATCGCCCTCCTGGAGTTCCATCACGTTGTTGAACCGGGCCCGGACGATGCGACCACGGCGCAGCAAGTCCAGCCCACCCACGGTCTCCAACAGAACCGCGCCGATCACCAGCGCGAGCGCGAAAAAGAGTCCAACGCGAGTCTCAAGCGTGTTTTTCATGCGTAATGCTCTCGGGGGTAAAACGGAAATCAGCCTTCAGGAACCGTTGCACGAGCGGGTCCGGGTGCGCCTGGACCTCTTGCGGCGTGCCGAGGGCGAGGATCTTGCCCTCGTGCAGCAGGGCCATCCGGTCGGCAATGCCGAAGGCGAGGTCGCGGTCGTGCGTCACCACCATGCTGGTCACGTGCAACCGGCTGTTGAGGTTCAGGATCTCGCGGCCAATCGTGACCGCGATCAGCGGGTCCAACTCGCTGGTCGGCTCGTCGTAGAAGATCAGCTGCGGCTCGATCACCAGGGCTCGGGCGATCGCCACGCGCTTCTTCATGCCGCCCGAAAGCTCGCCTGGCAGCACGTCTTCCTTGCCTTCCAGCCCCAGCAAATCGAGCTTCTCCCGCACGATGCGGGCAATCTCGTCCGGAGGTCTCAGCCGGTGCTCGCTCAAGTAAAGCCCGACGTTTTCGGCAACCGTCAGCGAGTTGAGCAGCGCCCCGGACTGGAACACCATCGCCATGCGGTACCGGGTCATGAGGCCCGGATCGCTCACCGGCTCGCCTTCGATCAGGATTTCCCCCTCGTCCGGCGTCAGGAGCCCGATCAAATGGCGCAACAGCACGGTCTTGCCGCTGCCGCTGGGCCCCATCAGCACGAAAATCTCGCCCGCCCGCACCTCGAAGGTGAGGCCATCGAGAACGACCTGGCCGCCCAGGCTCTTGCGCAGATTCCGCACCTCGAGGCGGACGCCATGGGAAGCCGGATCGCTCATGTGTGCATGTACATCAGCACGCGGGTCAGAAAGTAGTCCATCAGGAGGATCAGCACGATCGAGTTCACCACCGCCTTGGTCACCGAACGCCCGATGCCCCGGGGGCCGCCTTGGGTGCTCAGGCCCTGGTGACACGAAACGACCCCGATCACGACGGCAAACGCCAGACTCTTCAGCAGGCCGTTGATCACGTCCAAGGCTTCGATGCCCTGGCTCAGGCTGTTGAAATAGGCCTCGAACGACACCCCGATGTTCCGGTTCAGGTTCGATACCACCGCGCCCCCCAGCCAGCCCACCAGGATCGCAAACACCACCAGCGAGGGCAGGGCCAGGCTGATCCCGATGACGCGCGGCAGGACCAGGTAATGCACCGGATCGATGTTCATGGTCCGCAACGCGTCGATCTCCTGGTAAACCCGCATCGACCCGATCTCCGCCGCCATCGCCGACCCAATCCTCCCCGCAATCAAGACGGCCATCATCACCGGGGCCAGTTCCCGGCAGATCGCCAGTCCCACAATCTGACCGATGAAGCTCTGCAAACCGCGCTCGGCCAGCGTCGGCCCCGTCTGGAGCGCCAACACCCCGCCAATGAACAACGACAACACACACGCCATCAGCAGGCTCGCGTTGCCGATCTCGAACAACTGTTCGAATACCTTGCGTTGCTGCCGGACGGTCCGCGGCAGCGCGCGCAACGTCCGGCCCAGCAACATCAGGATTTCACCAATGTCAGCGAACATGCCTCAGGACCTCGCCATTCGAAACCGCGGAAAGTGTCGTTACCCCCGTTTGCCGTCAAGAACCCCATCATCCTTTCCCGATTTCTTCTTCCCGGTCGGCAGGAAGAAGAACCTCCAGCGCTTCCCTTCGGGACTGCTCCGATGCTGAATCAAGCCGAACAACACCGACGTCTTGTGGGTATCCAGCGTACTGTCGCGGCGATAGAGATTCCACAGCAGCGAGTGGCTCTTCGCCCCGGTCTGCCCATTCTGCTCCGACCGCCACAGGGCCCAGAGCGGTTCGTAGACGCGCTGGATCGTCTTGTTCTCGGGCAGGATCGGGCTCAGCAGCGACAGCGCCTGAAACCGCTTGCTGCCGTCCGTGCCCTGACGCGATACGAAGAACGGCCAAAGGTCCGAGCGGCGGCTCACCTTGCCGGTCTGGCGATTCCGGGTCTCGACATCGGTGTAGACGAAGAACGCCACGCGCGTGGTATGGCGCTCCAGCGGGTCGCGGTTCACGTCCTTGTGCCAGTACAAGGGCCAGAGGTACGTCTGCGATTGCGACTCCTTGAACCTGGTCACGCTGTACAACGGCCAGATGCGGGTCGCCTGCTTCCCTTCACCGTCCGCGAACGCGAAGACCGGCCAGAGAAACGAAGTCTGGTCGTAGCCCATCTCGCGATCCCGCACGAAGGTGGGTCCAAACGGCCACAGGTAGATGTCGCGATCCTTCGCCGGCGATCGCTGGAGGCTGTAGAACGGGAGCAGCATCCGTTGTTGCACCGGGTTCGTCGAACCGATGTCCAGGTTGTTGTGGGCGTAAAAAGGCCATAGCACGAACCGCATGTCGCGTCCCGGCACCGTCTCCACCAGCCCCAGGCCGTTCGTCCGCGTCGTGAGGTCCTTGTGCTCCGTGCCGTAGAACGGCCACACCTGCCACCCCTTCAGTCCGTCCCCCCGACGAACATGCACGATCGGCACCAGGTAATTGTCCGTGATCACGTCCCGCTTCCGCGTCTGGGCGTAAAGCGGCCACAGGATGAACCGGGTCTCATCCCGGAACAGCCGTTTCTGCAGGTAGCCGTAGAACGGCCACACCGCCGTGTAGTTCAACGACGGATCCGCCTCGGACCGCCGGAACCACAGAAAGGGCACCAGGGTGAAGGCGTGGCCCTCGGCCCGGGCCTGCGTCCGCCCCCCCGAAAAGCTCAGCATCTGGAACACCTGCAGCCGGTATTCGCCCCCGTAGCGATCATAGGTTATCACCGGGTAGGCCAGGTCCCAGGAGACGTTCTCGACCGTCGGCTCCCAATTCCAGTTGAACAGCGGCGCCAGGGTAAACGTTCGCGCGATCTTCGTCACCGGCGGCTCCGCGTCGAACGGGTCGGTCCCGGGAGGCACGGCGTCATCCGGCCAGCGCTCCTCCGTGGCGTAGATCGGCCCCACCGCCTCGGTCCGGATGCCCGGCTCGAACGTCAGGGGAAAGCTGTCGTACAGGAAGCCGGCTGAAAGCGGTTCCTCCGCGGCACGCGAGCGCATTCCCACGGTGCATCCGAGGGTGAGCAGGCAGAGCAGGCACAGCGCCGTGCGCAGGGGGTTTGTCCGGCGATCAACCAATACGCCCCCATCCTAAGAACCACCGGGTTGCGGTCAAGTACCCCGGGGGGGATTAAAGGCCCGAGACCTCAGGCCAACGACAACGCCGAACGGCAGGAATCCACGGGAACCCCGATCGGTAGGGCGGGTACTCCGCTGCCCGCCGCTCCCCCGTGCCGCGAGGCTGCGCCGGGCCGCCCCACCCTCGGGTCTTTCCGGAATGCGCCCCTTCCCCGCTCGTTTCCGACTCCTTTTCCTCTTCCTGCCCACACTTTCCGAAACCTCCCGTTGTCGCCACCACGACGGCAACCCATGCTGTCAATCGTGAACCCGGCCGTCCAGATCCCGCCTCGCCCGCATCCGGGGTTCACTCTCCTCGAAGTCCTCGTCGTCGCCGCGGTCCTTGGTTTGCTCGTCGCCCTGCTGCTGCCCGCCGCCGCCGGTGCCCAAGCCCGTTCCACCGCCGTCTCCTGTCTCGGCAATCTCCGGCAACTCCAGCTGGCCTGGCAGCTCTACACCGACGATTACCACGGGCACCTCCCGTCCAATCAGGCAGTCTTGCTGGACGAGGTCTGGCGGAGCACGCCGGATTCGTGGATCGGCTTCAGCAACGCCGCGCGCGATACCAGCCTGGCGCCCATCGAGCAAGGCCTCTTCCATCGCCTCGACTACAACCGCACCCCGGGCCTCTACCGATGTCCTGCCGACAAAGCACCGGTTCGGAATCGGACCGGAGGCATGCTCCGTCAGAAACGTACCCGGTCCTATGCCCTGAACGGCAACCTCGCCGGCAGACCCGCCGAGACCCAAGTCACGGTCCAGCGCCTGGACGCCATCCCCGAACCCGCCCGGTTGTTCACGTTCCTGGACGAGGCCGAGGAGTCCATCGATGACGGCCACTTTCTCGTCTGGCCCGCCCCCGATTTCCGCTGGGTCAATCTCCCCGCCGGCCGCCACGACCGAACGGGTGTGCTGTCGTTCGCCGACGGCCATGCCGAACGGTGGCACTGGCAGGCGCCCAAGCGCTTCCTCCCGCTCGGGAATTACTGGCAACCCGCGGCCTCCCCTGCCGACCTCCGCGATCTCAGAAAGCTCCAGGCTCATTCACTCCCCCTCCGGGACCTTACAAGCCTCCCGTGAAAAAATGTCCACAGTGCGGAGTCCGCGGTCATGCCCATCCTCACCTCCGGGGCAGCCCCGAGTGTCTTCCTGGATACCGCCAGGCATCGGAGACAGTGCGGGCCCTCGCTGCCGGCCGACTCCACGAGCAGACGGCCACGAACCTACCTTCGGCATCAGCGTTCCTCCACCGCGAGTCTGACAGAACGCAGCCCGGATTTCGTCCCAAACCCCAAACTCAAAACCAAAACCTAATCGCAGCACCATGAAGATCCGGATCAAACCCCTCACGCTCATCGCCAGCGTCACCATCTCCGTCCTGCTCACCCGGCCGCCTGCGCTGGTCGGTTCGGGTGCGTGTTTCCAGGTCGTCAGCCACCCGAACAAGGCCTTTACGTGCCAATGCCACAGTAACGTCACGGGCACTGACGGCGACTGCGATGACCGGAGCTACCAGGAGGACACCCACGAACTCTGCATGCCTTCGGGTTCGGGGTATTGGTACTGTAAGAATAACTGGCGGGACATCGGGTGGACAGCCATTTGCAGCACCAAGGTGAACTGGGTGCAGTGGAGTTACTGCTACGCGCTTTCCGGCCTGCTCTGCATCGCGAGCTGCTCCATCTATCCGACCAGTCCCGGTTGCCTGTCGTGCCTCATGAATCTCAGCCGCGGCTGTTTCGGCTGCTCGATCCGGTACTGCGCCGAAGCGACTCGGACGCCGCTCTACTGTAACAAGCTTGCCCCCGGCTCTCCTTCAGGGCCTGGCTGCCCAAGCACGCCGAAGCCGTAGGAGCATTACCTCCAACCTGAATCACCATGCACACGACCAGTCGCCTTTCTCTGTTGCCGCTCATCTGCGCCGCCGTTTCAGCCGTGCTCGGCTCCCCCTCCCTCGTCTCAGCCTCCTCGGCGGCAGGTGGAATCTCCACGCGTCCCGGGAGTACCGAGGACCTGGAGCGACTCCTGGCCCGCATCTTCCAACCGGTGCCCAATCGTTTCCACTTCAAGGCCAACGTGACCGTCTGGTTGCCGGCATGGACGGAGCGCGAGGTCGAGAAGGAACTCCGGGCCCAGGAGCGAATCATGCGCGATCACGACAAGCACCTCAGCCCCGGAGATCGCAAGGAAGTCGAACAAAAGCGTCGGGAAGTCATCCGCCAGGCGCATTCGGGAACCAACACTTACGACATCGAAATGTGGGTCTCCGGGGAGCTCTACCGAAAGGACGAGTCATGGACCAGCATCCCGAACTCGAGCCGGCGCTCGTATGTCCACCTGGGAGAGCCACGCTTCACCAATGTCCTGTCCTTCATAACGAACTTCGACGTCGAATCGGCCACGGTGTTCACGAACCTTAACTCGCCGGAGCCGGTCGACCGTTTGTGGAATGGTTTCGCCATCGAGCCCGTGCTGGTGCCCCCGGCGATCATGTCCTTCGCACGCGTCCGGACCCTGCCGCCGCGCACCGAGATTCCCCCGCTGCGCGAATTCGGCGGGTTTGACGTCGTGCTTGACCCCGTCGCGTCCCGGCAACTGCTCGAGGGCAAGCACCCGAACTTCACCCTGGCCATCGACGACGTCGACCTGGCCGGCACGCCGATCCGCCGGTTCCGGCTGGAGGCGAAACACTCGACCCGTGGGTTCAAGAACCTCGTCACCTACTGGCTCGACGCCCGGGACAATCGCAAACTCCATCGCGTCGAGTTCCGGGAACCGGGCGGACCGCTGCTCGTCTCGACGCGCTCCGATCACGACGAGACCGGCTGGCCACGGCTCTGGACGACCCAGGAAACCGACGCTGACGGCAAGATCGTCACCAAACGCGTCGAGATTGTGGGAGGCATCGACGATGACTTCGACGACGCGACGGTGTTTAGCGCGGTCTTTCCCAAGCACTACCTCGTGTCGGTGAGCTCCGGCTCCGGCGTGGGCGAGCTGGTCCAGAATCCTCGAGGATCGAAGGTCATGGACGCGACCGCCCATCCGGCGCCGCGGTCGGCCAGGTCACAATTCCTCCCGCTGTTCACCTGCGCAGTGCTCATCACGGTGCCGATCCTGCTGGCGCGAGCGCTCCGCACCCGGCGCAACACCTGAGAGGTCGCCGATGAATGCCAGCCGGCTCCGCCGCCTGTTCACGGGCACCGTGGTCCTGCTGCTCCTGCTCACGGCCGCGGGCAAGACGATGGTGTTGGTCCAGCCCACGCTCCGCTCCGAAGCCGCGACCCCCGGCTACCTGGGCCTCGAAGCTCCCTACATCCCCGGTTGGACGAACGAAGACATGATGAGGCTGGGTGTTGGCTTCGAAGTGCTCGTGCTCGTCGTCCTCGCGGCCGTCAAGTCCGAGGACTCGAGACTCATTCTGATCGCCTGGGTCGGTGGGGTCTTCGCGTCCTACCACCTGGGCCTGGCTACCACCGGCTACCGGGAGCCCTGCACCTGTCTGGGCGGTCCCGCGGACTGGCTGCACCTCTCGCGGCGCGCCTATGACGGGCTGACCCTCGGCCTCGTGGCCTATTTCCTGGTGGGAGCGTACGGGCTCCTGCTATGGCGGCATCGGGGCATGCTGGAGTCATGCCGGAACCCGGCGGCGGCCATCCGCCCCCGAAGCGAACCACAGGATCCGTGACGTGACACGCTGGTTCTGCAGTTTCGTGGCGCTCTGGCTGTGCCTTTCCTTCGTCCACCAGAGCCGCTTCGATGGCGCCACACCCGCATCGCGCCTCGACCTGCTGTTCGCGATCGTGGTGGATGGAACCCTCGCCATTGATCGCTACCACGAAAACACCCCGGACAAGGCGATTCACCGCGGGGTGTATTACTCGGACAAGGCACCCGGGACCGTGCTCCTCGCCCTGCCGGCGTTTGGCCTGGCTTACGCCATCGAGCGCCAGCTCGGGCGAAGTGAGGCCGACCGGCCCACGTGGCTGGCGTGCAGTTGGGCCGCCTGCGCCTTCTCGCAAGCCCTGCCGGCGGCGGTGGGGGGCATGCTGCTCCTGGCGTGGCTGCAGCGCCATGCGACCGGTGAGGCCGCCGTCATCTCGGTGCTTGGCCTCTGGCTCGGCTCACTGCCGCTTCCCTACTCCACGATGCTCTTCAGCCACGCGCAGGTGGTGGGACTCCTCAGCATCGCAATCTGGGCCCTCGACCTCTTTGCCGATTCCAGGCGCCCCGCGGGCGGAAAGCTCGCGCTAACCCCAAGCCAAGGCGGGACCCTTCCCGAATCGCCCCAGGAGCGCGGACTTCAGTCCGCAGGAGTCCGTACCGGCCAGGGGATGTCCCTGTGGGCTCAAGCCCGCGCTCCCCAGCGGTTCATGGCCCCTGAGGAGGTCCGAAAGGAACGGGTCGTTAGCCCTGATCCGCTGCCAGGGAGGGCGGACACTCCGCGGCCCCCCCCGGCTCAGTTCCTCGGCCGCCCACGGTACGCACTGGCCGGGGTGTGCCTCGGACTGGCCAGCGCCAGCGAATACACGGCCGGCCTGGTGGTGCTCGCCCTGGGGTTCCACGCCCTCACAACCCGGCATTCCCGGAGCCTTGCGGCCTTCTTTCTGGGGTTTGTGCCTCCCGTCCTGCTGATACCCGG
The DNA here is from genome assembly GCA_964535555.1 of uncultured Verrucomicrobiota bacterium. Lineage (GTDB taxonomy): Bacteria > Verrucomicrobiota > Verrucomicrobiia > Limisphaerales > J093 > DSVZ01. Next base: position 59,895 of record CAZHUS010000027.1, on the reverse strand, counting down.
CTACAGCTGGCTCACCATCGGTACTCCGCTGGGCCTGCCTTACAGTCACCAGGCAAGCTTTCCGGAGATGTCGCGCGGGCTCTACGCCATCCAGTGGCCCGACCCCGCGAATCTCGCAAGGCTCCTGTTCGGTCCGACCCGGGGCCTGGTCTACTGGACCCCGTTCCTGCTCCTGGCGCCGCTCGGCTGGTGGATCAGCTATCGGCGCCACCCGCAGCAGCTCTGGCTTACGTATGCCGTTCCCCTTCTTCACGTCGTACTCATCTCCGGCCGGACGTGGGACTGGCAGGCGGGCTACACTCTCAGCGCGCGGTATCTGGCTCCCGTGCTGCCGCTGCTGGCGTTGCCCTGCGCGCTCGGTGCGGAACGTCTGCCCCGCCTGGCACGCGTGCTCGCCACGGTCTCGATCCTCCTCATCGGCCTTGCCACCGTGACGGACGCCTGCCCGGTCTACGACATTCGAAACCCACTCACCGAACTTCACGCGTCCCGGCTGCTGGAGCGAGCCTTCTCTCCCAATCTCGCCACCCAGGTTCTGGGTGTACCCCCGCTCGCTGGTCTGCTCGCGTTCGGCGGCTGTATCCTCCTCGCGATTGCGGGGATGTTACGCATAGGCGTGGACGACAGGCACCAGCGCTTCGCCCGACCGCTCTCGAAAGTTAAACCCGGACCGGGGCACCTCGCCGGAGCCGCCTGATCCCGAGCCAGCCATGCACATCAACGTCACGTTCCCGGTGTTCAACGAGGAGGCACAGCTCGTCGACAGCGTCCGGCAGGTGGCCCGGTTTGTCTCCGGAATGTCGCAGTACTCGTGGGAGTTCATCATCGCGGACAACGGCTCCCGGGACCACACGCTCGAGGCGGCGCAAGCGATCGCTCGAGAGTGCGAAACCGGGCCATGGCTTGCCTCGAGGACGGATCTCCATGGAACCGCGGCTGGCGGCCTGACCCACCTTGGCCCGCCCCTCGGCAACGCCCGCACACCTCACTCATGGCTGCATCGCGCCCTCTCGACGGCAGGACCCCTCCAGGTCAAGGTCCTTCACTGGGATGAGCCCGGTCGCGGCCGCGCCTTGCAGGGCGCGTGGCTCACCTCGACCGCCGACGTGCTCACCTACATGGACATCGACCTCTCCACCGACCTCGCGCACCTGCCTGAACTGGTCGCCACGGTCGCGGAAGGACGCGCCGACATGGCGATCGGCTCCCGGCTCAGCCCCTCGGCGCGAGTCACTCGCGGCTGGAAGCGCGAGGCGCTTTCACGTGGCTACAATCGCCTGCTTCAATCCGTGCTCGGTCTCAAGGTCGACGATGCCCAGTGCGGCTTCAAAGCGATTTCGCGGGCGGCCGCCAGGGCACTCTTGCCGCGAATTCGCGACACCGGCTTTTTCTTCGATACCGAACTGCTGGTGCTGGCACAGTGGGAAGGTTGGAGGATCCAGGAATTGCCCGTCCGCTGGACCGACGATGCGGACAGTCGCGTCCATCTTCCCCGCACGATTTGGTCCGACCTTCAAGGCGTCTGGCGGCTGTTGTGGACCTGAAACCCTGCCGAAGGAGGGACCGTCCTCGGCGCGCCGGACTCGGCGGGCACCGGAGTGCCCGCGTTGCGTGGAGGGGGTTCATGCTGCCGGGAGGCGAAGGGTCTCGCGGCTTGAGCTCACCATGAGTCTTCAAGCCCCTTCCGCGGCCCCGAGCCCTTGCTCCCTTGCGGGGTCCATCCTTGTGGAACGTCCCCATGCTGTCCGATACTTTCCCGACCATGGATGCGACCCTGTCCAACCGGATTGAACATGCCCTGCTGCGCGCGGACGCGACCCGGCAGGAGGTCGAGGCGCTTTGCGCTCAGGCGTGGCAGCACCAGCTGCGATCCGTCTGGGTCAACGGCTCGCGTGTCGAGCTGGCACGGCATCTCCTGGAGGACAAACCCACCCTCGTGGTTGCCGCGGTCGGGTTTCCGCTCGGGGCGATGGACCCCGATGCCAAACGCTTTGAGACCGAGGCCGCCGTCGACGCCGGCGCCAACGAGCTCAACGTCGTCTTGAATCTCGGCTGGCTCAGAGACGGCGCTGACCGGCAGGTGCTGCGTGAACTGCGCGACATCGTCGAAGCGGCCGATGACCTCCCCGTCAACGTCATCATCGAGTCGCCCCTGCTCTCCGCCGAGGAGCAAGTCCGCGCCTGCCGGCTCGTCGTCGAAGCGGAGGCCCAGTCGGTCATGCTGTCGGCGGGCCTGCTCCCCCCGGCGCCGACCCCGGATGACGTTCGCCTTATTCGCCAGGTCGTTGGCGCCGGATTTGGACTCGCCGTGGCCGGGGGTATTCGCGACGCCGCGGCGGCGCGAACATTCCTCGACGCCGGGGCGGATCGAATCGCCGTTCATTTCGGGGAGTTTCCCCTGGCCTGATCTTCTTCCCCTTGACTGGGACCTGGTGCTCGGTCCCGCGCCTTGGCGTCGCTGCAACTCCAAGCTCGCGCGGAGCTCGATGATGAACAGGTGGCCGGGGATGCCGCCGCCAACGGCGGTCCGGCATCAGCGCTGGCCAGAGAGCCGCTTGGCGATACCGGCCACATGCCCACCCTGGAAACGGGCTTGGGCCAGCTCCTTTGCCGACGGCTGCCTGGAGCCATCCGCGCCAGCGATTGTGGCTGCACCCCACGGCGACCCGCCCTTCAACTCGCTGATGTCGGACAACTCGGGACAGGCATACGGTAATCCCACGAAGATCATCCCGTGGTGAACCAGCGTGGGCACGAAGCTGATGATCGTGCTTTCGTTGCCACCGCCGGTCCCGGTGCTTGTGAAGACCCCGGCCACTTTGCCAACCAACGCTCCTTTCATCCAAAGGCTGCCCGTCTGGTCCAGAAAGTTCCGCATTTGGGCAGCCATGTTGCCAAAACGCGTCGGGGTGCCGAACAGGATGGCATCGTAGTCCGGCAGTTCCTTGGGGTCGGCGACCGGCGCAGGTTGGTCGAGCTTCGCACCGATGCGTTTGAGGGTTTCCTCGGGCATCAACTCGGGCACGCGCTTGATGATCACCTCGACGTCCCCCGCCGCCCGGGCGCCTTCCGCCACCGCGCCCGCCAGCGTCTCCACATGGCCGTAGGTCGAGTAGTAAAGAACGAGAATGCGCGTCATGTCAGATTCGCTCCTCCTCCAGGTCGTAGACGTCGAAGAAGACATACACCGGACGATTCCTGGGCACAAACTTGGGAACGTAATCCTCCAGGTACTCCTGGATCCCATCCGGCAATTCGCACAGCCGCTTGCCCCGGAGTTCATTGTTCCAGCGGATGATCTCCAGGCGCGGCCGCGACTTCGCCGTCTTCTCGATCCACCCCTCGATCTCCGCGTCCGTGGCCCCGGTCGCGACGAAGTCCTTGAACTTGTCGTAGGGGATCTCGGCGAAATCGAGCCACAGCGCGTCCACTGGACAGCCGGAATGGTAATCCCCCGCCGTGCCGACGAGCGCGGCTCGACACTTGTCCACCGCGCGCGCGGCGATCACATAACCCGCGAGCATTTCGCGCGGGCTGCGTGGGTATTCTCGCGTCAGATCTCTGGCGAGCAACTTGAGCCGTTCTTGTGGGTCCATAGGAATCCTTCGTTCGGCCGACTCCGACGGGGCACCCGCGTCGGCCGGTCCGGCGGCGGAGCAAGGTTACCCGCAGTTAGTACCCGGCAAAGTGACCCGAACGTTCGCCCTGTCAAACGGCGCCGCCAATGCTTGGCTCGCGACGCGGGGCGAACTCGGCAGCGTCATTCCGAGATTGGGAAGTCGGGCGATCGCAGGCAGCGACCTGTTCCTCTGGGACCTGTCATTGACCAGAGACCGTTGAGGAGCGCGGGCTTCAGCCCGCAGGGACGTCCTATGGCCGGCGTGGCCGCCTGCGGACTGAAGTCCGCGCTCCGGGGGGCGTTTCATGGAGAGCCGCCTTGACCCCAAGGCCATGCGCAATGGCCATGAACCCCTCCCGCCGGGTCGGGGACCCGGCCTACAGGTTGTAGGCCCGGTGCCCTCATCCAGCGTGGGGCGCGCAGTCCTCGGCGCGCCGAACCCCGGCGGGCAACGGAGTGCCCGCCCTACCTGGCTGCGGTTGACGGAAAGTGCGGGCGTTCCGTCGCCCATCGGCTCCGGCCGGGACTTGCGTTCGAGCGGATCCCGACCAAGCTTAACCCGTCGCGCTTCACCACGCGCGTACCCTGTAACCCATCCAAGACATGACCTGGTCCCTGCGCCTCGGCAGATTGTTCGGCATCGCTGTCTACATCCACTTCACCTTCATCCTTGTCCTCGGCTTTCTGGCGGTCGCCTATTGGCTCGAGGGACGGGATATCCGGGGTGTGGCCGAAGGGGTGCTCTTCTTCCTGGCCATCTTCGCGTGCGTCCTGATGCACGAGTTCGGCCATGCGCTCATGGCCCGCCGTTACGGGGTGAAGACGAAGGACATCACCCTGCTCCCCATCGGCGGACTCGCACGCCTTGAACGACTGCCCAATGAACCCGTGCAAGAGCTCTGGATCGCCCTCGCCGGTCCCGCCGTGAACGTCGTCATCGCCGGCTTGCTCGCCCTGATGCTCACCGCCGCCAAGTCCTGGCAACCGCTGGAACACCTCAGTCCCACCGCGGGCGGATTCGCGGAGCGCCTGCTCGTCCTGAACGTCTTTCTGGTCGTCTTCAACATGCTCCCCGCCTTTCCCATGGATGGCGGTCGAGTCCTCCGTTCGCTCCTCGCGATGCGACTCGGTTTTGCCCGGGCCACCCGAATCGCTGCGAGCCTCGGTCAGGGCATGGCCTTCCTCTTCGCGCTCATCGGGCTCCTCGCCCCGCAGCCCATGCTCCTGCTGATCGCCTTCTTCGTGTGGATCGGCGCGGCCCAGGAGGCGGGCGCGGCCGAGTTCAAGTCCTCGCTGCGCGGCGTCAGGGTCGAACACGCCATGATGACAGACTTCCAGGTGCTCCAACCCGAGGACAGCCTTGGCCGGGCCGTGCAACTCATCCTCGCCGGATCTCAGCAGGATTTCCCTGTGGTTTCCCAAGGAGGGGTCGTTGGGGTCCTCACCCGGCGCGCCCTCCTGGAGGGCCTGGCTCAAGGGGGGCCCACAACACCCGTGGGCAAGGCCATGACAACGCACGTCGAGGCCGCTCGACCCGACGAACTGGTCGAAGACGCCCTCGCGCGTGGGCGGGTTCAGGAACTGCACCTGCTGCCCGTGGTCCGAGACCAGAACCTGGTCGGCCTGCTGACCGTCGAGAACATCAGCGAGTACGTGGCCATCCAAACGGCCATGCACGAAAAGCGCCGCAGCCCCTGACCCTTGCGTCAGCCCTTGACCACGTGGATGTTGCCGCCGCTGGTGCGCAGCTTGATCAACCTCCCGCCCTCGCCCAGCTTCCCGACGATGGCGCTGCGCTTGAACTCGCCTTGCACCGTCACCGGCAGATCGGAATGGACGCTTCCTCCGCTGGTCCGGGCATCCAGCAGCGCGTTGGTCCGTTCAGGAATCGTGACGTCGACGTTGCCGCCGGAGGTTGAGAGCAGACAGTCGCCGTGGAACGTGCTCGCCAGTCCGACGTCGATCGACCCGCCCGAGGTTTCCGCATTCACGGTGGCGTACGCCTGCTTGATCCGGATGCTCCCCCCCGACGTCCCGGCGTCCAAGGGTCCCCGCGCCTCGTCCACCCGGATCCTGCCCCCGGAAGTGCTGAGCCTCGCCTCGGCCATCGCCACCCCAATCTCGATGCTCCCGCCCGAAGTACGCGCCTCGAGAGCCTGGCTGACATTCCGAACCTCGACGTCGCCCCCGGACGTGCGGCAGCTCACCGGCCCATCCATGAAGCCCAGATACAGGTTCCCACCGGAGGTGGCGGCCAACACCCGCCCGATGCGCTCCGGGACCCGGATTGAACCACCCGACGTCTTGAGATCCACGTCAAAGCGCTTCGGCAGCCTGACCAGATAGCGAACCTGCAGGCCCGATCCCCATCTTGCCCAGCTCCGAATCCCCTTCTCCAACCGGGCACGCACCACCACGACCCCATCCTCCTGAGCGAAGGTGACGTGGTGGGCCTGGACTATTTGCGTGGCCTTCTTTTCCGAGGTCCGTCGCACTTCCCGCAGCACCTTCACCTCGAGCGTGTCGTCGTCGCCGGTCGCAAGTTCGATCGCACCGCGGTCGGCATCGATCACCAGCCGCCCGCCGGGAACCACGGCGAAGGTCTTGCTCAGGTTGAAGGCTTCACTGCCCACGATATCCTCCGCCGCAGCCGCTTCCCCGCTGCTGCAACCGGTCAGGCTGCCCAACAAGGCGAGCAGGCTCAGGGGAACCGCGCAGGCAAGGGCGAACGCGGTGACGCGGGAGATCGGTGTTGAACGCTTCATGGTATCAGGCGCGTGGCAATAAACCCGGACCCGGTTCCCGACGGGCGACCGGTCCTGTTATGTCTCTTACACCCCACGGGGCGACACGGTTTCAAACAGTTTAACCTTCGGGGCGCCCGCCGGCCCGTCCACTTTTTTCTTTCACCGCCGCCGCCAATCCCGTTGCCTATGCGGCTCATGAGTGGCCCAACAAACACGACGGGATTCGTGGCCCGGCATGTCCTGGACCTGCCACGGTCGGGAATCCGCGAATTCTTCGACCTCGTGCTCGGCGTGCCGGATGTTATCTCTCTTGGCGTCGGCGAACCGGACTTCGCCACGCCCTGGCACATCCGCGAGGCCGCCATTTACGCCCTGGAGCGTGGGCGCACGAGTTACACATCGAACCTGGGCCTGATCAAGCTGCGGGAAGCGATCTCGGCCACCGTCTCACGCCGGTTTGGGGTCACGTACCACCCCAAGACCGAAGTCCTGGTGACGGTGGGCGTGAGTGAGGCGCTGGACATCGCCCTGCGCGCGGTGGTGAACCCGGGCGACGAGGTCCTCTATCACGAACCATGCTACGTGAGCTACTCGCCGAGCGTGGCCCTCACGCACGGCATCGCCGTCCCGGTGGCCAGCAGTGCCGCGGAGGGTTTCGCGGTGCGGGCCGACGCCATCGCCGCACGGATCACGCCCCGGAGCAAGGTGCTTGTCCTCAACTTCCCCACGAACCCCACCGGCGGCACCATGCAGCGGGCTGAGCTCGAGCAAATTGCCGAACTCGCCCACCGGCACGACCTGTTGGTGATCACCGACGAGATCTACTCCGAGCTCACCTACGAGGGCGAGCACGTGAGCATTGCGTCGCTCCCGGGAATGCGGGAGCGCACCATCTTCCTGCACGGCTTCTCCAAGGCATACGCCATGACCGGCTTTCGGATCGGGTACGCCTGCGGTCCCGCCCACCTGGTCGAAGCCATGATGAAGATCCACCAGTACTCGATGCTGTGCGCGAGCATCATCAGTCAGGAAGCCGCCACCGAAGCGCTCCGCAACGGCGATGCCGCGATGGAGGAAATGCGCGAAGCGTACCGCGTCCGCCGGAACGTCATTGTCAACGCGCTGAACGCCATGGGGCTTACCTGCCATCTTCCCCGCGGCGCGTTCTACGCCTTCCCGAACATTGCCTCAACGGGGCTCGATTCCAAAACCTTCGCCGTGCGGTTGCTCGAGGAGGAAAAGGTCGCATGTGTTCCGGGCGGAGCCTTCGGTGCTCCGGGGGAGGGGTATCTCCGTTGCTGCTTCGCGACGGCTCTGGACCGCATCGAAGAAGCGATGGAACGAATGGCACGCTTCGTCCGGCGGCTGAAGTCCTGAGTGGTACGCAGCTCTCGGATGAGGGTTGAGGGATGAGGGTTGAGCGTTTGACCATCAGGCCGACCGACCAACCGGGCAACCCTCGGATCCGCCGCCGACCTTGCGCCTTGCCGCGCGGTGGACTTTTGCCTTGGCCCGCCGCGGCAATCCGGGTACCGTCATGGCCTCTCGGACTGTCCGATGGTGTAAGGGTAGCACAGAGGTCTTTGGAGCCTTTAGTCTAGGTTCGAATCCTAGTCGGACAGCCACAAGCCGGACTCGCGTTCCGTCCCTTTCGCGGTGGCGGCTTTTCGTTCCGCTTCCCAATCGCTCCAAGAGGGCAAACATCCGACGCCCCGCGCGCCGGCCAGGCATCGGACCGGGCTCGGGTCATGCACTCGCGCAGGCCACCTTCCGCGAGAAATGCCCGCTCCCAAGGTCGGCCTCGATGACTTCCAGCGGCCGCGGAAGTCCTGAAGCCAACTCACACGGCCGGCAGTTCGTATCCCGGTCGACGCGGCCGGTCCAACATCGAGTTGGCCAGGGCGTTGTCCTTGAACTGTTCCTTGACCGGGTCCCAAACCAGCCGGGTGCCAACCGACTGCGTCTGCTGGCTGACCCACCGGGCAATGTTGCCCAAGTGACACACGGTGGCCGACCGATGACCGGTCTCCACGTCGCACACGCACCTTTTCCGTTCCTTGATACCGTCCACGAAATTCCGGTAATGGTCGCGCGCGGTGTACAACTGGACGGGCATGCTCTCCAGCGGAACGGTTTTCCAGCCCGGTTCGCTGACCTCGAAGCGGCCGCGATCGATGCGGACCTTCCCCTTTTCCCCGATGAAGAGGGCGCCGCCGTTGGGGTTGGCATCCTCCGAGAGCTCGAGGTGGATGCCCCCGGGATAGGTCATGTGAATGACGGTCTCCTTGGCACCGAAGAACCGGCCGTATTGCGAGTTCGCATCGGCGATCCAGGGCTTGTAGGGCTGTCCTTCCACCCACACCTCGGTGGGCCCGGTCTCGTCCATGCCCAACGCCCATTGCACCTGGTCCAGGTCATGCGAACCCCAGCCGCAGATCTCGCCGCCGCAAAAATCCTTGAGGGAAAGCCACCCCGGCCGCGAACGGCTGGTGCGGATGTTCTCGTTGAAGGGCTTCGGCGCCACCGGCCCCATCCACTGATCCCAGTTCAGACTCTCGGGCACAGGTTGGGCGGGCAGGTTGCACTCCCAGGCCCCAGCGAAGTTGACGCCAATCACCTGGGTCACTTTCCCGATGTAGCCGTTGCGAACGAGCATGCAGGCGCGGTGAAAGCTCGCCTGGGAGCGTTGCTGGCTGCCCACCTGCAGCACGCGCTTGTGGGCACGAACGGCTTTCACCATCGCCCGCCCTTCCACCACCGTCAGCGTCATGCACTTCTCGACATAGATATCCTTGCCGGCGAGCGCGGCCTGGATGGAGTGCAGGGCGTGCCAGTGGTCGGGGCTGGCGATGACCACGGCATCAATGTCCTTGCGCTCGAGCAGCGGACGGTAGTCCTGGTAAACGCTCTTTTCGTCCAAGCCCAATGGCTTCGCATTCTGACGCGCCCGGACCAGGTCCACATCGCAGACCGCGGCGAACTGGACATCCGCGAAGCGGGCCAGCGCCCCGGTGTCGGCCGAGGACCGGCCGCCGGTCCCGATCGCGGCCATGATGACCTTGTTGCTGGGCGCGGCTTCGCCCCCCAACACGCGTCTGGGCACAATGGCGACGCTGGCGACGCCCGCGGCACCGGCTTGCGCCAGGAATTTGAGCGCCCGTCGCCGGGAGATCTTCCGCGTTGACGGCGCGTGGATCCGATCGGCTGCGCCGTGGATAGTGATGGTCTTCATGGTGGTCTGGTCAGCTCTTCAAGTGGGTGCGATCGCGTTCGTCTTCCAGTTTTTTCGTTGGCTCGTCAAGGACTCCCGCGGGGGTCGAGCCATGACCGCTGAGCCGCGTCCAGGCTGGCCTGGGTCCTGGCGGTCGGGCTCACGCTGATGCGGTAACGGAGCGTGAACTCGCCATGCGCCGGCACCGACCGGGGTTGCGGGGCGAGCAGGGCCTGGCAAACAACCGGCATTTGGGTGGAATCGATGATGTACCAGGCCGCGTCGCCGGTGCTGTTGGCAGGATCGGAGAAAACCGCCAGGCTGCCGAGGTCTCGCGAACCGTCGCTGAAATTGCAGGCGATCGCCGCGGCGTTGGGTCGGGCGCGATTCCGGACAAACCGCTCCACAGGTCCGGAAGTGGTGACCACGGACATGGTGAGCGGGAGGGGCGCCATGCGCACGCTCAGTCCGGCGTAGCCTCCGTTCACCTGGCCCCCCGGTTCCCCGGGCATCGGCGTGCGATCGAGCACCAGGTCCTTTTCTCCGGCCGTGAAGCGCGCCTGCCAGTCAATCGTGAAACCGCCGTCGACTGCCGGAGCGGAGACTCGCAGTTCCCGCAGCTCGGTCAGATCGGTGGCACCGGCCGGATTCACGTAACGGAGCTTCAGGCGGATCGTCGCCTTCCCGTCGGCCTGGGTCTCGATGGCTGGCGGATCCCAACGCGTCTTGCCTTGGGCATGGCCGGCGCTGTTCTCCTCCCAATAATTGACACGGGTGTTGTCGTTGGGATGGTTGATGTACTTCCAGGAGAACCAAAGGGCGTAGTGCCACGGATGGTCTGCCGGTCGAAAATTGGTCAGCGGCGTCCCGCCGCCCGGCGCCAGGGGGTGAAAGAACGGCTTGCCTTTGGCGGGGTCGTAGCTGAATCGCCAGAAGACGTTCGTGTCGTGACCCCACGCGAGGGTGTGCTCGTCACGCTGCCACTCAGCGAGTGCCGGGGTTGCGAGCAACCCCAAGGCGAGAAGCCGGATTCCGCCCGCGGCCAACCAGGAGTACATGGAGTCGTTATGACGCTGCGCCGCGGCGGAGTCCAGTCTGTCCGGTAGCGAGTTGCGAACCACAAACCGCTCATCGTCCGCTGGCCATGGCCTCCCGGTGCGGGCCAAGAAATGAACGGGCGGCGAATTGACAGTCCTTGACCCCACTGCTCTTCTTCGCACCATGATGAGCATCACCCTCCCATGGACTCCTCCGAAGTCTCTGTCTACGAAGGAGGAGTCGCGGGGCGTGGTGGATCCGCCGGTGCCCTCGTGGTCGAGGGGCCGCCCGGTGACGGCATCCCATCGAACCTCACCGCGTAACGCTGGGACTTCCCACCGAGCCACCGGATCCGGTCGATGAGTGGGCCCACCACCGACCGAATCGTGGTCACCGGCATGGGTGCCGTGTCGCCGGTGGCGATCGGTAACCGGGAGACTTTCGACCGCCTGGTCGCCGGCCAATCGGGCATCGGCCGCATCACCCAGTTCGACCCCGCGCGCCTCCCGTCACGTATCGCGGGCGAGGTCAAGGGCTTCCATGCGGAAGATTACCTCGACCGAAAATCGGCGCGCCGCATCGGGCGCTACGCGCACTTTGCCATCGCGGCGGCGACAGAGGCCATCCGGGAAGCCCGCCTGGAACTGACCCAGGTGGAGCCCTCGAGGGTGGCGACCCTGGTCGCCTCTGCGATCGCCGACTTTCCGTTTCTCGAGGCCCAAATGACGCAGTGGGCCCAGCGGGGACCCGGCAAGACGAACCCTTTCGCCGTTCCCCGGATCAGCACGAGCATGGCGGCGGGCAACGTGGCGCTCCATTTCGGTCTGACCGGTCCGGGCTTCAGCGTTTCCTCCGCCTGCGCCACCGGCAGCCACGCGCTGGCGACGGCCTGGCTGCTGCTCCGCGCCGGGTTCGCTGACGTGGCCCTGGCCGGCGGGGCGGAGTCGGCGATCTCCGAAGCCTACCTGGAGTCCTTCTGCGCTCTCCGCGCCCTTTCGACGCGCAACGACGAACCCGAGAAGGCCAGCCGCCCGTTCGACCAGATGCGCGACGGCTTCGTGATGGCTGAAGGCGCGGCGGTGCTGGTGTTGGAAACCCTCACCCACGCGCGGCGACGCGGCGCCACCATCCTGGCGGAACTGGCCGGCATTGGCATGTCGTGCGATGCCTACCACATCACCAGCGCCCATCCGGATGGCCGCGGGGCCTCCCAGGCCATGGATCAGGCTCTCCGATCGGCCGGCATGGACCCGGGCCGGATCGACTACATCAACGCCCATGGAACCGCCACGGACCTGAACGATCCGATCGAAACCCTCGCGATCAAAGCCACGTTTGGCGCCCTGGCCTACCGGGTCCCGGTCAGTTCGATCAAATCCATGATCGGCCATTCGATCGGTGCCGCGGGAGCGCTCGAGGCCGCCACCTGCGTGAATGTGATCAACCGCGGCGTGATTCCGCCCACGGTCAACCTGGAGCATCCTGACCCCGCCTGCGATCTGGATTACGTCCCTCGAGAGGCGAGGCGCCGTGACGTCGGGGCGGCGATGTCCAACTCCTTCGCGTTCGGCGGACAGAATTGCGTGCTGATTTTCAGCCGATACGACGAAGCGGTGGATGCGGAGCCACACGCTGCGGCTGCCTGACCTCGCCAGCGGTCCTCCATTTGAAAGTTCGGTAGGGCGACCTCTCGGATGGCGCCGCTCGGCCTCACAGCCAGGTAGGGCGACCTCTCCGAGGGCGCCGCTCGGCCTCACAGCCAGGTAGGGCGACCTCTCCGAGGGCGCCGCTCGGCCTGGCAGCCAGGTAGGGCGACCTCTCCGAGGGCGCCGTTCGACTGCCGCGGAAGCCACTGCTTCGAATGGACAGGCCACGGAGAGTTGGCAACAATGGCCGCACCAGCCCGCAGGAAGAATTTGAGTAACACGAGACAAGTCATGACAAACTCACGTTGCACCGTGCCGCCCTCGGCGGCCGTTCCTCCCGAATCCCAATCGAGCCCGGCCGCTCTGAGCCGCCGCCGGTTCCTCAGCCGGGCCGCGCAGGCCGGCGCGTTGCTCGCCCTGCCCCAGATCGTCCCGGGCCGCGTGCTCGGGAAGGACGGCGGCATTGCGCCGAGCCAGCGCGTCGTGCTGGGGGCCATTGGCATCGGCAACCGCGGGTCCTATGTGCTCGGTTGCTTCCTGCAGGAGCCGGATGTGCAATTCGTCGCCATCGCGGATGTGAAGGCCGTGCGACGCAACGCGGTGAAGAAGATGGCCGACACCAAGTACGGCAACACCGATTGCGCCACGTACCGCGACCTTCGCGAGATGCTCGCGCGTCCGGACATTGATGCCGTCCTGATTGCCACGGGCCCCAACTGGCACGCGGCGGCCTCGAGCGTCTCGGCCCGCGCGGGCAAGGACGTTTACTGCGAGAAGCCCTGCACCAAGAACATCGCCGAAAGTCTCGCCTTGGCGGACGTCTTCCGCCGCACCGCGCGGGTGTTCCAGGCGGGGACACAGCGTCGCAGCCTGCCGAACTTCATGTTCGCCATCGATCTGGCGCGTCGGGGCAAGCTCGGCAAGCTCCACACGCTTCATGCGCATCCCGGCGGCCTCGGGACCTCGACCAGCGGCTGGCTGCAACCCGAGCCCGAGCCGTCGAAGGAGGAGGCGGATTGGGACTTGTACCTCGGGCCGGCGGCGTGGAGACCGTTCAACCGTCGCACCTTGAATGACGGGTTCAATTTCGAGAAAGGCGGCGGTCTCACCGGGGGCGGTTGCCTCGAGTGGGGTTCACATTGCGTCGACCTCTGCCAGTGGGCCAACGACGCCGACGACACCGCGCCCGTCGAGTACGAGCCGCGGGACGGCAAACTGTTCGCCAAGTACGGCAACGGCGTGAACCTCGTCCTCCGCAACGACGGCTGGCTGCCGCTCGGTTCCTGCCCGGTGCGCTTTGAAGGCGACAAGGGCTGGGTCGAGACCGCCGACAACGGCGACCTGGTGGCGAGTTCGGACGATTTGCTCGTCGGCCGCGGCGCCAAGATCGGCGGCTATCCCGCGGACTTCCACGTGCGCGATTTCCTGGACAACGTGAAGACCCGGGGCCGAACCCGTGCCGGCGCCGATGCCGCCTGCTGGGCCCACATCGCGTGCCACGCCGCGAACGTCGCGCTCTTCCTGAATCGAAAAGTGGTGTTCGATCCCAAGAAATGCGAGTTCATCGGAGACGAGGAAGCCAATCGTTTGCGTTCCGAGGCTCATCGCGACCCGTGGCGGGTGTGAACGAGCGAGACCCAGGACCACCTTTTACCTCGAAAGCCCATGAAATCTCCATTCCCATCCTTGACCTCCCTGGTCGCGAAAACCCTCGGCGGACTTGGTGCTGTCACCTGGCTCCTGTCGGGCGTGCAGGCGGCTGGTGCCCCGCCGAAAGAAAGCGATTTGATCGCCGTGTTGCAGTCGCAGGCCACGCCGGCCGAGAAGGCGATCACGTGCAAGAAGCTGGCGGTCTTCGGCAGCAAGAACGCCGTCCCTGCCCTCGCGCCGCTGCTGGCTGATCCCCAACTGAATGCCTGGGCGCGCATCGGGCTCGAGCCCATTCCAGGGCCGGAGGTCGACGCGGCCTTGCGCCAGGCGCTCGCCGAGCTCCGCGGCCGCCAACTCGTCGGCGTCATTCAGAGCGTCGGCGTCCGACGCGATCCCCAGGCGGTAGGCGCGCTCGCCGGCAAGCTCCGTGGCAGCGACGCGGAGGTGATCTCGGCGGCTGCGGATTCGCTGGGTCGGATCGGTGGTGACGAGGCGGCCAAGGCGCTGGTAGAGGCCTTGCCCAGCGCCTCACCCGTGGTTCGCTCGGAGATCGCCGAGGGCTGCGTCATGTGCGCCTCCGGTTTCCTCGCGGCCGGCGATACGGCCAAGGCGATGAAGCTCTACGATGCCGTCCGCACGGCCGACGTGAGCAAGCAGCGCAAGCTCGAGGCTACGCGTGGGGCGATCCTCGCCCGAAAGTCCGCCGGCATCCCGCTGCTGCTCGAACAATTGAAATCGCCGGACCGGAGCTCATTCGAACTGGGACTTTCGACCGCCCGGGAATTGCCGGGAGCCGACGTGACCACGGCCATCGCCGCGGAAATCCCAAAGGCCAGTGAAGCGCGGCAGCCCTTCCTGTTGCTGGCGCTCGCCGACCGCCATGATCCCGCGGCGCTGCAGACGGTGACGGCGATGGCCAGGACCGGCGCGAAAGCGCCGCGCATCACGGCTGTCGGCATTCTCGAACGCGCCGGGGACAAGGCCTCCCTGCCCGTCCTGCTGCAGGCAGCCACGGACAGCGATGCCCAGGTGGCGCAAGCCGGCAAACTCGCCCTCGCGAAGACGGAAGGGGCGGGCGTCGAGGCGGAGCTGCTGCAGTGCCTCTCCCAGGCGAGCGGCAACTCCCGACTGGTGCTCCTCGAGGTCGCCGGTCAACGGCGGCTCCAGGCGGCGCTTCCCACCGTGGTGGCTGCGGCGCAAGACACCGACCCCGCCACGCGTCGCCTCGCGGTCGAGAGTCTCGGGGCCCTTGGCACCGAGCGCCAGGTTGCCGATCTGGTCGCGCTGCTGCAGAAAGCCGGCGAGGGCCCGGAACGCGAGTCCATTCGGAAAGCGCTGACGGCGATCTGCGGACGTTCGGGCGTGGCCTGCGTGGGCGCACTCATGCCTCTGGTCGGCCAGTCCGACAGCGCCTTGCGCATGATGGGGCTGCACTTGCTGGCCTCCGTCGGCGGCCCGGACGCCCTCGCCGCGGTGACCAAGGCGGTGGGCGATCGCGATGAAACCGTTCAGGACGACGCCGTCGGCCTGCTCGCGACCTGGCCCAACAACTGGCCCGAGGACATCGCCGTGGCCCAGCCGTTGCTTGACCTCGCCAGGTCCGGGAAGAAACCGGCGCACCAGGTCCAGGGAGTCCGCGGTTACCTGCAGTATGTCCAGGAGACCCCGAAGCTGAACGACGGGGAGAAGGTCGCCAAGGTCAAGGACCTGCTCGCGTTGATCCAGCGTCCGGAGGAGAAGCGCCTCGCCATCGCGGCGCTGGGCTCGATTCCAAGCGTTCCGACCCTGGAACTCTTGGGCACACTCGCCGGCGATCCCGCCATCGCCGAGGAAGCCTGCCTGGCCATCGTGGCCGTGGCTCCAAGCAAGAACCTCAAGAACGCGACGAAGGAACAGCGTCAAAAGGCGCTCCAGGTTGTGCTCGAAAAGTCGCAGAACGCGGCCACGAAGAAGAAGGCTGAGGACACGCTCAAGGCGCTGTAACTCGGACCACAAGGCGGGAAGTCCTCCGCGACGGGCGGTGCTTCCCGACGTGCAGCCAGCGCGGGGCTTGAAGCATGTCCCGGCTGGCTGCTGCTTTTGGAGCGGCCTTTCGCTCAGTGACGGGAGCGAGGCTGCCGGAAGATCGAGGCCAGGTTCACTCGATGACGACACGGTAGAACTCGTGCTCCCCGTCGCCCAAAGACCGCACGAAGGCAACCCGCTGCCCCGTGCCGAGAACCGGGTCGAGTGAGACCCACTCCGTCCCTGGGTCTCCCAGCGTGGTGGAGCGTTGGAGGACGTAGGTCAAGCCCGCGATGCCATCGAACTCGACGACAAGGTGACTGTCGTCGACGAGGCGGACCGAGAGCCCGGGAGGCAGCAGCGGCTCGAACGATACCCGGTCAAGCCAGCCCAGGGCGTCGCCCCCGGAGCTCTGCGCGGACCGGATGTAACGCCACCGGACCACGGCTTCCCCCGAGGGAACGCCGAGCCGCCGCAGTTCCCAATCGGCACGGCCTTCCCGACGAGCGCGAAGCGCTCCGTTTACGAGCACCTCGAGGGCATCGGCGCTCTCCGCGGACGCCGTGCGCCACCAGAACTGCAGCACGCCGGGGCCGTGCACTTCGGTTTCAACCCAGGACTCCTCCGCCGGGGCCAACAGGGCGCTTTGGGCGGCCATCCCGCCGTCCGTACTCACGCGCCACTGGGCGAGCCACGGATGCTCGGGGCTGGTCCGCCATTGAAGACCCTCTTCGTCCAGGGCACGCGCGAGCGGACCCCTGCCCACGGCGGCCAGGACATAGCCGTCCCCGGCGTTGATAACATCGACGTTCCGTAATTCGGTGGGTACGTCGTCCTGTCCCGAGCTGGTGTCGCCCGCTACAAGAACTGTGCCGTCACCCCGAAGTCCGACGATGTTGTCGCCTCCACCCGCGATGGCCACGATGTTGGACCACGTGGCCACCGCAGCCGTCCCTGCCTGGAAGCGGCCCCATGCGACCACCGATCCATCGCGCCGCAACGCCACGCTGTGCGCGCTCCCGGCGGAGACCGCGATAACGTCGTCGAGGCCTTCTGGCACCTGGGCCTGCAATGACACGTTCGCTCCCCAGCACACCACCTTGCCCGCGGACGTGAGGGCCACGCTGTGGGAGGCACCCGCAGCAATGGCGACCACCGGACCCAACTCCAACGGCACGCTACACGCGCCCACGCTGTTGTCGCCCCAGGCGACGACCGAGCCCTCGCTGTCCAGGGCAAGACTGTGCGCGCGGCCTGCCGCGATCGCCACGACGCCCGCCAGCGTCTTGGGAACGTTCGTTTGTTGTCGGCTGTTGTCGCCCCAGGCAACCACGTGACCGTCGCGCCGCAGGGCAAGGCTGTGCGCCCCTCCCGAGGGATCCGTATCCCCCGCGGCAACCGCCACGGCCTGGGAGAGACCGGCGGGCACAACGCATTGGGCAGCGGCATTGTCACCCCAAGCCTGGACGCGCCCATCGCTGCCCAGTGCCAGAACGTGACTGCCGCCCCCCGCCAGCGCCGTGACACCCGCCAAACCCCGCGGCGGCAGCAAGGTGTTTCCCCAGGCGAGCAGCTCCTCTCTCTGGGTGAGCGCTGCAAACTGACCTCGTCCGGCCGCGACCGACACGGCCCTGACGCCAAGCCCCGCCTCCACCAGGTTGGTCGGCGCTCCAGCCTGCCACGTGACGGCTCGGCCTCGGCTGGTGAGCGCGATGCACGAACCATCCACTCCACCTGCAATCGCAAAAACGTCCAACAACGTAAGGGCCGTTGGGGGACGAACCGGACTCCCGGCACTCCAGGATTGCACGCGGCCGTCCGAGCTGAGCGTGTGGTTGTAGGAAGGACCGGGAGCGATGTCCAGGGTCGGGCCAAGCGTACGCAAACTCGTGTACCTTGCCTGCTGGCCGGCGAGCATCGAGCGAATCACCCCGGGACTCATTGCCGCGGCGGACCACAACTCAGGGACCGAGGTCACGGTCGTCCGGCTACCGGCCGCCCACCAGAAGAGACGCCCGGATGAGTCAAGGGCGTAGCAGCCCCTCGCGTCGGCGGCGATGGCACGGATGTTGACGATCTCTGGAGGCAGGAGGTGCTGCCCTCGACTGGGCCCGCCCCAGACGGTGACTTCGCCATCCAACCGCAGCGCCATCGAGTGGGTCTCACCGGCCGAGATGGACACAACTCCGGTCAGGCCCGGAGGAACATCGCACTGCTTCCAGGCATTGTCTCCGAAGGCGGCCACCGTCCCGTCCCAGCGCAACACCAGAGTGTGATCAGCCAACAGGGAAATGGCGCGGATCCCGACCAAGGTGCTGGGGAGCAGGCTCTCGCCGTGATCCGCGCGTCCCCAGCCGCGGACATTGCTGACCATGAGATCCACGGTCCGGCTCACCGCGAAGCCATGCGGGTTTCGCGCCACCAGCTCGTAGCTCCCGGCCTGCGAGGGCACGATCGCCTCGAACTCAAGCGCCGTCGTGTTCACGCCACTCACGCCGGCGTCCTCCCCCAAAGGCTCGCCGTTCCACAACCACTGCACCACGATGGGACCAGCGCCCTCGACCTCCGCCGCGAGACGAACGCGCGTGCCCTGCAGGACCTCGATCCCGGCGGGCTCGATCCGGATCCGCGGACCGAGCGCGGCGCTCAGGTCCGTCGGCAGGCTCCAACCCTCCCCGGACGCATTTACCAGTCGGACCTGATACTGTCCGGAGAGCGCGGCGTCCGCTTGCAGCGTCAGGTTTGTCGTCGTGACGCCTCCCACGCCAGCGCCGTCTTCGAGCGGTTGTCCATCTCGAAACCACCGCAGCTCCATCGGCAGGTCTCCGACCGGTGACACGGACAGCCTGACGGCACCATCATCGAGCCCTTCCACCCGAACGGGTCGCAACAGTCCGGGGGTCCCCTCACCGATGACCGCAAGACTGTGACCCCGACCGGCTGCGAGAGCGCGGGTACGCCCCACGTCACCCGGCAGGCTGCATTGCCCGGCTTGATCGAGTCCCCAGGCAACGATCGAACCATCCGCCTTCAGAGCCAGGCTGTGATAGCCACCCGCGACGATGTCCACGACCTCCGTCAGGTCCGCGGGCACGGTGCCTTGGCCCGACCGATCCAGGCCCCACGCCACCACGGTGCCGTCCGTGCGCAACGCCACGGTGTGGTAGGCACCCGCGGCAACGCGCGTCACCTCGGAAAGTCCCCCTGGAACCGCGCCCTGCCCAACCCGATTGCTTCCCCAGACCACCACGGTTCCATCGCGGCGCAATGCCACCGCGTGGAAGGAACCGGCAGCGAGGTCCGCCACGTCTTCCAAGCCCGGCGGCGGCACGGTTTGTCCCCAAGCGATCACCGTTCCATCGGTCCGCAGCGCCAGACTGAAGGCGCCTCCGGCCGCCACTCGCACGACGTTGGTCAAACCGCTGGGCACGTCGCACTGGCCGGAGTTGTTCCGTCCCCACGCGACCACAGTGCCGTCCTGCCGCAGCGCCAGGTTATGGAACCGGCCGGCGCTGATGCCAACAAACCGGCCGGCAGGTGGTTCGGTCTGGCCGTCTCCGCCTTCGCCCCAGGCGGAAACACTGCCGTCGGCGTGCAGCGCCAGCGTGTGCGAATCGCCGGCGGCGACTGAGACAACTTCACGCGTCCCCCCAGGCACCTCCGCCTGGCCAAACGCATCCTCTCCCCAACCGAGAACCTGGTTGACGCTCATCCACACCGGCCCCGTCCGGACAAGACCAAGCGAGTTGCTCACGCTCAGTTCATATGTCCCCTCGTGCTCCTCGCGGATTCCGCGCAGCGAAAGCACCGGCGAGCGGACGCCGGAAATCCCATTCCCCTCGACGAGCAGTTGTCCATCCTTCCGCCATTGGAACTCGAGGGGTGGGTTGCCGTTCACCTCGGCCCCAAACACCAGGCTGCCTCCGAGCACCGCTTTGCGCGAGAGGACGGGACGTACGAGGAACGGATGGCCATCACCCCGCAGCAACACGCGGTACTGCCCGCCACCGGCCATCGCGACGACGTTCGTCAGATCCGGCCGGGGATTCGCTTCACCCGCGCGATTGAACCCCCACCCCATCACCGAGCCGTCCCGCTTGAGGGCGAGACTGAAATGGGCGCCGGCGGCGATCTGCACCACGTTCGAAAGTCCCTCGGGAACCTGGGCGGCGAGAGCGTGCTTGGGACCCCAGCCGGCCACGGTCCCGTCCGCTTTCAACGCCAGGCTGTGGAACCGACCGGCAGCGATCGCCACCACATCCCGCAAGTCAGCCGGGGTCTCCGGATTGGCGGGTTGGCCCCAACTGAACACAGTGCCATTGGCTTTGAGGGCCAGCGATTGGCCTCCGCCGGCGGCAATCGCGACCACCTCCCGCAACCCGGCCGCGACCTCGGAATCCAAGGAATCTCGCACGCCCCACAAGACGACGGTCCCGTCAGCGCGCAGTGCCAGGCTGTGGCTCGTTCCGGCCGCGATCACGATCACGTCGTCGAGGTCGGGAGGGACACTCAGCAACCCCTGCTTGTCATAGCCCCACGTGGTCACCGTGCCGTCGCGGCGCAACGCCAGGCTGTGCGCCCCGCCCGCGGCAATCGCCTGGATGTCTTTCAAGCCATCCGGCACATCGCATTGGCCGTGCAGGTTGTCGCCCCAGGCCACGACGGTCCCGTCCCGTCTCAGGGCCAGGGCATGGAGATCCCCGGCGGCGAGCATGACCACGTTTTCCAGGCCTGGCGGCAGGTCCAGCTCACCGCACCAGTTCTCCCCCTGCGCCTCCGCCTGCCCCACGGTGAGCACCGCCGCCTCGCTGGTGACGGATCCAAACGCATTGGAGACGGCCACACGGTACGTGGCAGCGTCCTCGGGGAGCAGGCTGCCCAGGTTCAACGCCGGAGTCGTGGCGCCCGAAACCCGCTCGTTGTCCTCCACCGGCACGCCATCCTTGAGCCAGTGATAGCTCAGCGGCTCGGCACCCAGGACGGCCACGGTCAGCCGCGCGTTCGAATGGAGGGGGCGGACCTGCGACTCAGGCGCGACGTCCACTCTCGGCTCGCCAAACACCCAAAGCCGGGCCGCGGGCGTGGTGATGTCCCCGGCTGCGTTCGTGGCGGACAATGCGTAACGGCCGGAATCCGCGAGCCGAGCCCGCGCGATGACGAGGAGCGGCGTCGTCGCGCCCGTGAGACCATCCCCATCGGACAAGGCCTGACCGTCCTTCCACCACTGGTAACTCAGCGGCGCAAGACCGTGCACCGCCGCCGAAAGCACGACCCGGGTGTCGAGCACGGCATCGCGGTCAGAAGGACGGCGCACCACCACGGGGCGTTCACCCCCAAGCAGCGCCGCCGCCGAGTCACCACCCGCCGCGATGCCAATCACGCCACGGAGCTCCGCCGGCGGTTGGGATGGCGCGCCTGCTCCCCAGCCAACGAGCGTGCCGTCCGCTTTCAAGGCGAGGCTGTAGTTCGGCCCGGCACGGATGACGGAGACATCTCGCAGGGAAGCGGGAACGTCGCATTGCCCGCCCCGGTTATCTCCCCAGGCGACGATCGTGCCGTCGGCGCGAAGCGCCAACGCGTGCGTCGCGCCGGCAGCAAGGGCCGTCACGTCGACCAAGTCCGCCGGAGGACGGCACTGTCCCCAACCATTGTTGCCCCAGGCCGCGACCGTGCCGGTGGGCTTGAGCACCAGCGAGAAGGTGCCGCCCGCAGCCAGGGAGACGCCCTGGAGATCGGGAGGGACGTCGCATTGGCCTTCGGAATTCTCTCCCCACGCCACGACGCTACGGTCCGCGCGCAAGGCCAGGCAATGCCGCGGGCCGGACGCCAGGTCCACATAAAGGTCGGCGCCCTCCGGGACTTGGGACAACCCCCATCGGTCTTCGCAACCCCAACTCGTGATCCGCCCGTCGGTCCGCAAGGCGAGGCTGTGGAGTTCGCCGGCGGCCACAGCCATCACACCGCCAAGGCCCACGGGGAGGCGGGTCTGTCCGCATTGATCAACGCCCCAAGCCACGACGTCGCCACCGGCGGTCGTGCCCACAAAGTGTGCTGTCCCTGCAGCGATCGTGCTCAAGGAACCGACCTCGGGTGAAACGTTCGTGAAGGCACCCCAAGTGACGACTGCCTGGGCCAACGAGCGCGAAGCCAGCAGGCCCAGCAGGAGCATTCCCGGGAGCGGAGGGAGAAAGAGCGGCTCTCGGCGGAGGAGCCGTCCGCGGGGCATCCGATTCGCTGAGGTGCTGCGTTGACCTTCGGCGCTTGCTCCCTGTGCGAAGCCAGTTCCCATGCCGGCCTGACCCATACGAACCGAGCATCGCGCTCGACGCAGTACCGTCAAGGGTGATGTGCGGTTCGGCGCAGTCTCGCTCCCCCGAGACCGTCCCGCCCCCGCCAGGACCACAGACTCGTCCGGCTGATGATCGGACACTCCCTGCTGCTTACACCACCTGCTGCCCGCCTCCATCCGCGCCGCCGCCATCCAGATCGATGAGGATATCCCGGGGCTCGGCGCCCTTGCTGGGGCCGACGATGCCGCGGTTCTCGAGTTCGTCCATGATGCGTGCCGCGCGGGTATAACCCAGGCGCAGGCGGCGTTGCAGGAGCGACACGCTGGCTTTCTGCTCGCTTCGGATCACTTCGATGCACTGCTCGATCAGGGCCTCGTCCTCGTCGCAGCCGCTGTCATCCCCAAAGCTTCCCGTGGAAGCGGACAACTGCTGGTGGATCTCCATCTCGTAACTCGGCTTGCCCTGGCGGGCGATGAAATCCACGACGCTCTGGATCTCCTGGTCCGTCACCAGCGCGCCTTGGGCGCGATGCAGCTTCGCCGA
This sequence comes from uncultured Verrucomicrobiota bacterium, assembly GCA_964535555.1. Classification (GTDB taxonomy): domain Bacteria; phylum Verrucomicrobiota; class Verrucomicrobiia; order Limisphaerales; family J093; genus DSVZ01. Next base: position 37,147 of record CAZHUS010000027.1, on the reverse strand, counting down.
CCCGGGCGGCAGGTAGAGCATGTCGCCCTTGCCGAGCAGCTTGTCTGCACCCATGGCGTCCAGGATCGTGCGGGAATCGACCCGGGAAGCGACCTGGAACGCAATCCGGCAGGGAATATTTGCCTTGATCACGCCGGTGATGACATCCACCGAAGGACGCTGCGTGGCCACGATGCAATGAATGCCCGCCGCCCGCGCCATTTGCGTGATGCGCGCGATGGCCATCTCGACGTCCGCCGGAGCCACGAGCATGAGGTCGGCGAGTTCGTCAATGATCACCACGATGTAGCTGAGCTTGTCGGGAATGACGATATCCTCGTCCTCGGGCACGACGATCTCCTCGTCCACCTGCACCGCGAACCCGTCGGCGGTGGCCTCGACCTTGTCCTTCTTGGCGGTAAGCGGCAGTTCGGGATCCCGCTGCGGGAGCGGCTTGTCCTTCGAGCGCTCGTTGAAGGCCTTGATGTTGCGAACCCCGACGCGGGCGAAGATCTGGTAGCGCTTCTCCATCTCGCTCACGACCCAGCGCAAGGCGAGGATGACCTTCTTGGGATCCGTCACGACCGGCACGACGAGGTGTGGCAGCGCGTTGTACTGCTGCAACTCGACCACCTTGGGATCGATCATCACGAACCGGAGTTGGTCCGGAGGAAAGCGGTACAGCAGCGAGGCGACGATGGAGTTGATGCAGACCGACTTCCCGGAGCCGGTGCTGCCCGCGATGAGCAGGTGCGGCATGTCGGCCAGGTCGCCGATCAAGGGGTTGCCATAGACGTCCTTGCCCAGGGCGAGCGGGATGCGGGCCTTGGTCTGCCGCCAGTCATCAGATTCCAGCAACTCGCGGAGAATGACCTTCGACTTGACGAGGTTGGGCACCTCGACGCCCACGGAGCTCTTGCCGGGAACGGGCGCCAGGATGTGAATGCGCTCGGCCTTGAGGGCGGCGGCGATGTTGTTCGAGAGATTGGTGATCTTCTCGAGCTTGACGCCCGGGGCCGGGTGCAGTTCGTACCGGGTGATGGTCGGGCCCTTGGTGATGTCGCCCAGCGAGACGTCGATCCCGAACTGCTGCAAGGTCTGCTGCATGAGCCGGGCGTTGGCCATCAGCGACTCCTTCGACTCGGTCGGCTTCACCGTCAGGTCGGGCAGGCTCAGCATCGACATCGAGGGAAGCTGATAATTCCCGATCTGCGGCGGGCGCGCCACGGTCAGCGGCTTGGGCTTGGGCTTGGTCGCGGGAAGCGGGCGGGCGGCGGGCGGTGCGAGCGCCGGCGCCGGGCGTGTGGGCTCGGGAGAAGCCGCGGCGTTGCCGGTGTCACTGGCGGCCTTGCCCGCCGCGGATCCCAAGGGCGACGACTTGCCCAAAATGTCCGCAGTGCTCGCGGCGGCCACCTCCCGCGCGGGGATGACCTCCTCGATCAGCGGTTCCGAATCGGAAGGATGGACCGGGGTTGCCGGGACGCCCTTTCCAGCCTTGGCCTTGTCGGGTAGAGCGCGAAGTTGGGGAACGCTGAGGTCACGCACGGTGGGTTCGGGCACCGGCTGCAAATCCGCTCCCAGGCCGGATGGAACCCGCTCTTCGCCGGGCTCGGGCGTCTTGTCGCTGCGGCCGTTCTGGCGACCGGCCTGGTCGAGCTGGGCCTGGAGCTTTCGTGCCTCCTTTTCCAGTTCGCGCGTGCGCTTCTCGAGCGACTTTTCGTCCCCAGGCACGACCTCCGTGGGAGCCCGCCAGCGGGCCCAGAGCGCCCGCATCCACTCGCCGAGCTGGAAATTGGTCAGGCCGTAGAGACTGATCAGGTAGAGCACGGCGTAGAGGATCGTCGCGCCTACAGTCCCGAAATAACCAAACGCGTAGTGGTTCAGGCTGTGGCCGACGACGCCTCCGGCACCGTGCGCGTTCAGGGCGTGGGCAAGTTGCTCGAGGAAGCCCACGGCGGCTTTCTCGCCATGGGCCAAGCGCCGCAAAGCAGCATGGTCGGTGAACAGATCCAACGCTCCGGCGCACGTGATGAGCAGCAGGACCGCCCACGGCCACTTCCTCCGGAGATAGCCCAGAAAGTCAAGGAACTGGGCCAGACCAAAGCCGAGGAGAAGCACGGGCAACAGGTAGGCGCCGGCGCCCGCAGTGAAGAAGAGCGCGTGTCCGACCCGCGCTCCGAACATGCCCACCCAGTTGTGGGGCGGGTCATTGGCCGGCGTCCGCACCTCGGGCAGGTCGTACTTGTCGAACGAGAAGAGCGCCGCAAAGACCAGCAAAGCCACGGCCAGCAGCACAATCCCAAGGATATCGCTGCCCCCACGCGAGCCGTTGGTCGGTTCCTTCCGAGGCACAGAACGAATCTAGGTACGCGCTCCGGTGGACTGCAATGAGGAAAAGGTCCGTGATGTCAGCCTACCCATGAATCTCCCCCGGAGCGCGGACTTCCGTCCGCAGGAAGCCACGCCGGCCGAGGGACGCCCCGGCGGGCTGAAGCCCGCGCTCCTCACCGGTTCATGGCCGCGGAGCAGGTCCGAAAGGGCGAGGTGGCTACCCATACTCCCCATTCCTGCAGGGATCCAGGAAGGTAGGGCGACCTCTCCGAGGGCGCCGATCGGCTGCCGAGGAGATCGCGCCGGCCAAGGGACGTCGCGCCCTGCCTCAATGACGCGCCCGGCTGTCCAGCAACTCCCCGGCTGCGGATCGAAGCTCAATCTCCATGGCCGGCCGACCGTCGGCATGCGTCGAGCAACTCAAACACGGATCGTAGGCCCGGATGCCCGCCTCGACGCGGTTCAGCAGCGGCTCGGGGATGGTCGGCCCCTGGATGTAATGCCGGGCGATCTGCGCGATGGTGCGGTTCATGGCCAGGTTGTTCTGGCCGGTGGCGATGATCATGTTCACCCGCGTGATCACACCGTTCCGATCCACCTCGTAATCGTGGAACAGCGTTCCGCGCGGCGCCTCGCTGACGCCGACACCCCGCAGCTTGTTGATGCCGGCGTCGGCCCGCAGGTGTTCCGACAGGATCTCCGGGTCGTCGAGCAACCGTTCGATGTGCTCGATGCTGGCGAGGACCTCGATCAACCGGGCGTAGTGATAGAGGAAGGACGACGTCACCGCGCCCCAGCCCAGGGCCTTGAACCGCTCCAGTTCCTCGTCGGCCAGGGGCGTGCCCATGCGACGGCAGATGTTCAGGCGCGCCAGCGGCCCCACGCGGTACATGCCCGCCGGGTAGCCCATGGGCCGATAGTACGGCGACTTGAGATAACTGGAGCCTTCGACCGCCTCGCCAATGAACTCCTGGTAGCGCGAAGGATCGATCTGGTCGGCGATCACGTTCCCGCTGCCATCCACGAACCGCAGCTTGCCATCGTAATGCTCCCAGGAGCCGTCGGCGGCGATCAGCCCCATGAAGAGGCTTGGGAAATTGCCGAACACCTGAGTTTCGGTTTCGAACTTCTTGAGCAGCCGACGAAACAACTCGATGGCTCCCAAAGTGGTCGCCTTCGCCTCGGGGATCTTCGCCCGGACCCGGTCGCGTCCCTCGGAGGTAAGCGGTTCGCGCACGCCACCGGGAACGGCCCAGGCGGGGTGAATCTTCCGGCCTCCGAGGACTTCGATCACTTCCTGGCCGAACTGACGGAGCCGGATGCCGCCGCGAGCCGTGTCGGCGTCACTGGCCATCAGGCCGAACACGTTTCGCTTTTCGACCGGCGCCTCCCAGCCGAGCAGGAAGTCGGGAGCACTCAGGTGAAAGAAACTGAGGGCGTGCGACTGCACGATCTGCCCCAGGTTCATCAGGCGGCGCAGCTTCTTGGCGGTCGGCGGGATGTCCACGGCCAGCAAGGCGTCGCAAGCCTTCGCCGAGGACAGGAGATGGCTGACCGGGCAGATGCCGCACACGCGCGGCGTGATGCCGGGCATTTCCGTGAAGGGCCGGCCCTCGCAGAACTTCTCGAAGCCGCGGAACTCGACGACATGGAAGCGGGCGTCGGAGACGTGGCCGTTGTCGTCCAGTTGGAGCGTGATCTTGGCGTGCCCCTCGATGCGGGTCACCGGGTCAATTTTGATCCACTTAGGCATGCGAATGGGGGCAAAGTTCGAAGTTCGAGCGGTCAGCCAAATCGAATGTCCCCGCCGACGGTCCGCGGCGCCTTGCCCGCAACCAGTTCCTCGAGGAACGCCTTGATGCGGCTGGCCGGGGGAGGGCACCCCGGCAGGAAGTAATCGACGGGCACCACCTCCAGCAGCGGCAGCACACGTTCCAGCAGGGGCGGCACGATCCCGGCCTCCTGCGGAATGCGCGGACGGAGATTGGAAGGGTCGAGATAGGCGCGCTGGAGGACGTGGTCCGGGCTCCCGAGCGGATTGCGCATCGCGGTGACATTCCCGGTCACGGCGCAATCCCCAAAGGCCACGAGGATCCGGGTCCGACGCCGGACCTGGAGGATCATCTCGAGGTTGTCCTGGTTCGCGACGGCGCCTTCCACGAGACACACATCGACGTTCTCCGGGTATTCCTTGGTGTCCACGACGGGGCTGAACACGACGTCGGCCACCTGGGCGAGATCGAACAGCCACTCGTCCAGGTCCAGGAACGACATGTGGCAGCCGGAACAGCCGCCGAGCCAGACGGTCGCAAATCTCAGACGATCCATTGCTTTTTCTCCCTCGCGGTGACGATGTATTCGAGCTTGCCGCGGTCCTTCTCCATTTCGGCGACGGTCACGCCCTTCTCGAAAAGCGCGCCCGTCGGGCACGAATGAACGCACTTGCCACAGGAGGTGCAGGTGCGGGTGTCGCCCCAGGCCTGGTTCAGGTCGCTGATGATGCGCGAGTTGGTGCCGCGTCCGGAGAAGTTCTTGGTGCCGGCGCCTTCCACGTACCAGCACACCCGGACGCAACGGCCGCACAGCACGCAGCGGTTGTGGTCCATGCCGAAGAGCCGGTGCGTCAGGTCCAGGTCGCACTGGGGGAAGGTGTACGCGAACCGGACGTGGTCCATGCCCAGGCGCACGGCCAGCGCCTGCAATTCACAGCGCCCATTCGAGACGCAGACGGCGCAGACATGGTTCCGCTCCGCAAAGAGCAACTCGAGGATCATCCGGCGATACCGCTGCAACCGCTCGCTGTTGGTCGTCACCACCATGCCGTCCGCCACCCGGGTCACACAGGCGGGGAGCAACTTGTTGATGCCGGCCACTTCCACGAGGCAAAGGCGGCACGCCCCGACGTCCATCACGCCCTCAAGGTGGCAGAGCGTGGGAATCGAAATGCCCGCCTCCCGCGCCGCCTCGAGGACACTCTGCCCCTCGGCCGCGGTGATCTCCTGGCCATCGATGGTAAAGACTTTGGCTGCCATGGGAAACCTGGGGTCAGCGGGTTGCGGTGGCGGAGTGCCCTTCCGGAGCGCCGTTCGCCTTCCACGGCTCGGGCTGCAGCAAGGCGAGGTACTCCGGACGGAAAAAGCGCAGGGTGCTGAGGACGGGGTTGGGCGCCGTCATGCCCAGACCGCACAGGCTCGTGCTGCGGACGAGGTCGCAGAGCTCCTCGAGTTGCGCGAGGTCGCGGGCGGTCGCCTTCTTCGCGATGATCCGGCTGAGAATCCCGTGCATCTGAACCGTGCCGGCGCGGCACGGAATGCACTTGCCGCACGACTCGTCCATGCAGAACTCCATGAAGAACCGGGCGACGTCGACCATGTTGTCCTTGTCGTCCATCACGATCATGCCTCCCGAACCCATGATCGAGCCGAGCCGGGACAGCGACTCGTAGTCGACGGGCGTGTCGAGGTGCTCGGCCGGGATGCAGCCGCCCGAGGGGCCCCCGGTTTGAACCGCCTTGATCTGGCCACCGTCCGGCGCACCGCCGCCCATTTCCTCCACGATCTCCCGCAGCGGAATGCCCATGGGCACTTCGATGAGCCCGGTGTTCTTCACCTTGCCCGCCAACGCGAAGACCTTCGTTCCCTTGCTCTTCTCGGTACCGATGCCGGCGAACCAATCGGCGCCGTGGCGAAGGATGGGGGCGATGCAGGCGAAGGTCTCGACGTTGTTGATGAGCGTGGGGTGGCCGAACAAACCGCTCTCGGCCGGGAACGGCGGGCGCGGCCGGGGCTGGCCCCGACGTCCTTCCACGGACGCCATGAGCGCCGTTTCCTCGCCGCAGACGAAGGCGCCGGCCCCGATGCGAATGTCGATGTTGAAGTGGAAGGGCGATTCGAAGATGCCGCTGCCCAGCAACCCCATTTGTTTGGCCTGGCGGATGGCGACCTGCAGGCGCGCGATCGCCAAGGGGTATTCCGCCCGGACGTAGATGTAGCCCTGGTCGGCCCCGACCGCGTAGGCGGCGATGGCCATCCCCTCGAGGACCCGATGCGGGTCGCTCTCGAGCACGCTCCGGTCCATGAAGGCGCCCGGGTCACCCTCGTCGGCATTGCAGATGACGTACTTCTTCGGGCTCGAGGTCTTGGCAACCGTGGACCACTTCAAGCCGGTGGGGTAGCCGGCACCGCCACGTCCGCGCAGACCGCTCCTGGTGATCGCGTGGATCACTTCCGCCGGCGTCATCTCGCGCAGGACGTTGCGGACCGCGAGATAACCGTCGCGGGCGATATACGAATCGATGCGCTCCGGATCCACGATCCCGCTGTTCTCGAGCACGATCGAAACCTGTTTGGCGAAGAAAGAGCTCCGCGGGTCCCCGGCCTGGACATGGGTCGAGCCGCCCTGGAGGGTTCCGACCAGCGAGGCGGCGTCTTCCGGCTTCACCTTTTGGTACAGCACCCCGGGGGGATCGATCAGCACCAGCGGCCCCTCGCAGCAAAGGCGCATGCAACCCACGCCGCGCACCTCGACCTCGGCCTGGAGGTTCGCCGCCTGAACGGCGCGGTCCAGCGATTCCTTGACGGCCTTGCCCTCGGACGACATGCATCCGGCGGCCAGGCAGCACGTGATCAGGACCGGCTTGCGTGCCGCGAGTTCCTTCTCCTTCAGTTCGACCAGTTCAGCGAGGACCATGGTCCAGCCATCCTTTCACGCGTTCGAGGGCGGTTTCGGGGGTCTGCTTCGCGGCAACGACATCGTCGTACACCACGGCCGGCGCGATGCCACAGGCGCCGATGCAGCGGGCCGTCATGAGCGAAAGCTTGCCGTCCGGGGTGGTCTCGCCAGCCTTGACGCCGGCGGCCTGCTCGAGGGCTTCCACGACCTTGTGGGCGCCCTTGACGTAACAGGCCGTGCCCATGCACACGACGCAGGTATGGGCGCCTTGGGGCTTGAGCTTGAAGAAATGGTAGAAGGTGGCGACGCCGTACACCCGGCTCGGAGGCAGGCGCAGCCCGTGAGCCACGAAAAGCAGCAGGTCCGTGTCCAGGAATCCGAAGAGTTCCTGCGCCTTGTGGAGAACCTCGATGAGGGCGTCATGACGCTGCTGCTGGCGCTTGATGAACACCTCCAGCATCTTGAAGCGCTTGTCGCCGCTCGGATGCACCGGTGCCGACCGCGGGGAGGTGGTGCCGGGAGCCGGAGGTGGCGCGTTGATCGTACTCATGCAATGGCGGCAGCGCCCCCCGGCATGGGCTCTGGATTCTACCTGCCAGCAGGGCGCCGCAACGGGGTCACCGTGCCACCGGTGCGGAGACGGTACTTCACGGGAATTGGCGAACCCTGAGCATCCTTTGCTGCGGCGGCCTCCGGTCGACACCCCGGCCCACGCGCGGGCGGCGGTTCAGACCCGCTCCACCTTTTCGTAAACCACCAACTCGTCCTTGCCCCGGAGATCCTCGGGGTGGTACCGGGGGATCGGGAATTCCGTCTGCTTGAACTTCACCGGGGCGGTCTTCTTGTCCACCAGGCCGACGGCCACGGCCACTCCGTAAAGGATGGCCTCGGGCCGGGGCGGGCACCCGGGGATGTAGTAGTTCACCGGGATGAGTTTCTCGACGGGCCCCATGACGCTGTACATGTCGTGCCAGATGCCGCCCCCGCACGCGCACGATCCGATGGCGAAAACGAGTTTCGGAGCGGGCATGGCCTCGTAGGCCCGTTGGAGGGCCTTCGCGGTGGAACACATGGCCGGGCCCTGGCACAGCATCACGTCGGCGTGGCGCGGCGAACCGACCAGCTTGATGCCGAAGCGCTCGGCGTCGTAGTAGGGCGTGAGGACGTTGAGCACTTCGATGTCGCACCCGTTACACCCGCCGCTGTTGGCGTGGTAGACCCACAGCGACCGGCCGAACATTTTCTGACACAGAGACTGGAACATAGATGCCCGCTAAACACGCTAAAGGGAACGCAAACTCGGCGGCGGCACTGTGAGGCCAGGCTGGGACGTCCGTGGATTGGCAAGGCGTTCCCATTCCAGCCTCGGGTGGTGGCCGAAGTTGACCAGCAGACCGAGCTTGTAGCCGGTGGCACTCAGGGAGTTGATCCCTTGGGCTCGATGTTCATCAACCACCTCTTCCTTGTAGATCAAGTCCTCGACCGTATCCATGGTCTTGGCGTTCTTTCGCGTGTTTGGCGGGCACGCTCGTCAGTCCCAGTTGATCCGGATGTCATCCACGGTTTGTTCCTCATCCAGGAACGGCCTGGAGCGGTAGATCCAACGCTCGTTCCCCAGGTCGTCCATGCGGTAACCTTTGAGTTTGAGTTGATCCAAAGGGCTGGCCTCTTTGAAACAACGGCCGCATCGCTGGCAGGTGCTCATGAACAGATCCAAATGCTGCTGGATGTCCGTGATCGTGTCCGTGGCGGTTTCGTACTCGGGACTCATGGTGATGGCCTTCTCGGGGCAAACGTCCGCGCACCGGCCGCAATAGGTGCAACGCCGCCCGAGGTACTTCATGATGCGCACCTCCTGGCACACATCGAACACGAGGATCTCGCGGGCGGGGCAGTTGTTCGCACACCCCGCACAGCCGATGCACTTGGCGGCGTCGAAGATGGGCCGGCCGCGAAAGCGGGCCGGCACGGGACGCGGGTTCGCCGGGTACGACAGGGTCACTTTCCCTGCCTTCCAGCAGACAACCGCCTCACGAACTTTGCTCAGGAGAGACATACGATCGGCAGTTCAGAGTCCATAACTGGCCAGCACGAGCGCGACGAGCGCCACCCCCAGCAAGCTGGCGAAATAACGGATGGCTTGGTCGATCCGGTAGCGGGCATGCGTCGCCGCGACCAGCGTGACCAGCAGCACGAGGGCCAGGACCTTCAGCCAGAAGCAGAGCCAGCCAAAGGGGAACGTCATCTGGCTTCCCCACGGGAGGAACAGGTTCACAAACAGCGCGCTGTGCACCACCATGCGCCCCATCTGCGCGTACTTGAACAGCGCCAGCTTGGGGCCCGAATACTCGACCAAGGCGCCCTCCATCAGCTCGGTCTCGGCCTCGGCGATATCGAACGGGACCCGCTGCACGAACGCCTGGAATGAGAGAAGCATCACGACGAAGAGCAAAACACCAGACCACGGGAAACCGGCGCCCGCATAGACCGAGCCGCTGAGAATGGTGTCGAGCCGGAAGGACTGGGTGTGCACGGCGCCCACCACGATGGCGACGGACAAGAGCGGTTCGAGCGCCACCATCGTCATCATCTCCCGGTTGATGCCCAGCACCGAGTAGGTGGACCCGGCGGCAAGTCCTGCCAGCAGCGTGCACACGCCCCCAAGCGTCAACAGGTAGATCAGCAGGATCGCATCCCCGGCGTTGTTCAGGGGTACGGGCGCGCCCAGCGGCACCAAGCATGCCGTGGTGAGCAGGGTGGCGAGCGACAGGTAAACCGCGAATCGCTGCATCAGCGGCGCCTCGCCCGATTCGATATCCTCCTTGCCCAGGAGCTTCAGCAGGTCGAAGTACGGCTGCCAAAGCGGCGGCCCCTGTCGTGACTGAATCCGCGCCGTGATCTTCCGCAGGACGCCTTCGCAGAACGGCGCCACCAGGAGAACCGTGATCACGTTGGCGAGGCAACCGAGGGCGACAAGCAAGGTCTTCATGGGCGACTTGAACTCACGCCTGCCTGGCCCGGGTCAGGCGCACCAGTTCCTCCTGGCTCCAGGCACGGATGGTCCCGCTTCGCAGGTCGACGGTTTCCACCCGGTCCGTGCAGGAGAAGCACGGGTCGATGCTCCCGAGCGAGATGGTCATGTCCGCCAGTTGCTGGTCTTTGATCATCGCGGGAACCCCCTGAAGGTTCTGGTAGGTGGGAGCCCGCACGCGCCAGCGTCGGGGCCGGTTGTCCCCGCCCGTGATGACAAAATGATGCGACTCGCCACGGGGGGCTTCCACGGACGACATCCCGAGCCGGCCGGCGGGCAACTCGTCCTGGATGCAAGCCTGCAGCGCGCCCGGCTCCATCTTCTCGAGGCACTGCCGGATGATGCGGATCGACTCGAAGACCTCGTTCATGCGCACCACCACGCGCGACCAGACATCCCCGTCCGGGGCCGTGATGACGCCGAACTCCACCCGATCGTAGGCCGCATAGGGATGGTCGCGGCGCGCGTCGATGTCCACGCCGCCAGCCCGCGCCACCGGGCCGACCAGGCCCAGTTCCTTCGCGTGCCTTGGGGTGGCCACGCCCACGCCACGGGTCCGCTTCTGGATGTTGCGGTCCCGGGATACCGCGGCCACGACCGGGCGCCACTCGGCCTCGAGCTTGTCCAGGACCGCGCGCAGTTCGGTCCTGAGTTCGGGGGTGATGTCCCAACGAACCCCGCCGATGACGCACAAGGCATACGTCTTGCGGTTGCCGCTGATCTTCTCCGCAATCCACATCACCGGTTCGCGGATGCGGAAGCTCTGCATGAACAGGGTGTCGAACCCGACGATGTGGCACGCCAGACCCACCCAGAGCAGGTGACTGTGCAACCGCTCGAGTTCGAGCATGACGGTGCGGATGTACTCGGCGCGCGGCGGCGGGCGGAGGGCCACGGCGCTTTCGACCGCCTGCGCGTACGCCACGTTGTGCACACAACCGCAGATGCCGCAGATGCGCTCGGCGGCCATGGGGATGTCGTTGTACGTGAGCACCGACTCGGCCAGCTTCTCAATGCCGCGATGCACCATGAAGCCGCGGTACTCGCAGCCGCGCACCACCTCGCCGTCCAGATAAAGCCGGAAGTGCGCCGGCTCATCGAGCGTCGGATGGAAGGGACCGAACGGAACCACGGTGCAACCCTCCGGTGGCTCGTCGAACTGGAACTCGCGCTCGGGGTCGTACCCTTCGGGCACGTGGTTCCAGGGGATGTCCTTCCGCAAAGGATGCAGATGGTCGGGCCATCCGTCGGGCAGGACCAGACGCTTCAGGTAAGGGTGCCCCACCGGTTCGATGCCCAGGAGATCGTTGAATTCGCGCTCGGCCCAGTTCGCGCCCGGCACCACCGGGGCGATGCTGTCGACGCGCGGTGACTCGCCGGCGACGAACGTAAGCACGCTGCACAGCACCTGGTCCCGGTCGAAGGCAAAGTGGTGCGCAACCAGGTACTGGCCCGAAAAAGGCCGGTCGTCCGCGCCAATGCTGATGACGTAACGCGCGTCGAGATCCCGGAAGATGTACTGGCACACCTCGCGAAGCGCGCCGGGCGTCACGTACACGAAAAGCCGGCCGTGACCCGGAAGATCGGCGCGCTCGAGGGCGCTCCCGAACTTCGCCTTCAACTGGTTGAGTCGTTCGCGCTCGTGCATGGCCGTCACTTCGTTGTCCCGCATGAACCCTCGGCAGGCGGAACGCTGCGTCCTCCGAACCAGCCGAGATACGGCCGCAGTTCCCCGTACAAGCCCGCCGCCACCGGCCGATGCAGGCTGCCATCCCGGGCGTAGCCGCACAGCCACGGCGCGGCCGCGCGCCGCCGAGCCCCACCCGCTTTCGACAGCAACCGCACCAACAGGAACATCGCCGCCACCACGAGCAGGATCGCGAGCGGCGCCACCACGGCACGCCCGTCGAACTCGCTGACGGCGCGCCACGCCGCATCGACCGGCGCGGCCTCGGCCAGCAAGGCGCCCAGACCCTGCTGGCTCGCGAGCATGGCGCGGCCGATCAAGGACAACGGGAGCATCGGGAGCAGCCCACAGGTCAGGCACGCCAGGCCCAGCAGCACCTGGCCGGTCCCCATCTTCCATCCTCCTTCAAGCGAACCGCGGCGTGCGCGCGCCGCCACCAGGGGACTGCCGCGGGTCAGGAATGTCAGCCCGTAGAACTTGATGAACAGGGCCAGGGTGAGGCCGCTGGTGAGAATGGCCACCAGCGCGCAGACCGGCAGCACCCGGACCGCCGCCCCGCCATGGATCGCCGCGACGTAGATGCTCCACTTGCTGACGTACCCGTTGAACAGAGGAACGCCCGCGATGGCGAACGAACCCACCAGCGCCACGACGCCTGTCAGAGGCATGAGGCGCAACAAGCCCCCCAGCTTGTTCAGGTCCTGCGTGCCCGTCGCGTGCAGGACCGAGCCCGCATTCAAGAAGAGAAGGCTCTTGAAGAGGCTGTGATTGATCGTGTGGAACAGCGCCCCGTAAAACGCCGCCGGGGCCAGGGTCAGAAACAGCTTCTCCCGGGCCGGCAGCAGGAGCAGGCAGGCGCCGAGGCCCAGGACGATGTAACCCACCTGGCTGATGCTCGAGCAGGCCAGCAGCCGTTTGGTTTGGTGCTGGCCGAGCCCCTGCACCACGCCCGTCAGCAGCGTGACCGTGCCCAGCAGGGCCAGCAGTCCGCCCCAGAACGAGAGTGGATAGTTCAAGCGGGCGTCGGCGGGAACCAGCCAAAGGAAGTACCGCATCAAGCCGTAAATCCCGGTCTTGATCATCACGCCCGAGAGCAGGGCACTCACGGGTGATGGTGCGGCGGGGTGCGCGTCGGGCAGCCAGATCCGGCCGAAGGGCCACAACCCGCACTTGATGCCGAAGCCGATCAGGAACAGCGCGAAGGCCACGCTCACACGGCCGCTGTTGAGTTCGAGGCGGTCGCGCAGATGATGACTGACGGCATCGAAGTCGTAGGCCAGCAACACCTCGCCGTTGGGGGCGGTCAGGGGGCCGTTGGCCAGCAGCCCCGCTCCGACCATGGTTACCGCACAGGCGAGCTGCATCATCCAGAGATATTTCCACGCGGCCCGGGCATTATCGGGGCGGCGGGGCTCGTGGCGGATCAGGGCCCAACCCGCCCAGGTCATCATCTGCCAGAAGATGAAGAAGAACCACATCATGTCCGTGGTGCTCACCAGGCCATACATGGCGGCCACGAACAGCAGGAGGTTGGGATAGTAGAGACCAAGCCCGTGCTCCCGGGGATGGTCCATGTACTCGATCGAGTACAAGAACACCGGCACCGACACCGTCGCAATCAACCCCAGGAAGACCGCACTCAAACCGTCCACATAAAGCCGCAGGGCAAAACCCAAGGCGCCGTTGCTGAGAAACGTCACCGGCTCTCCGGGGCCGTTCAGCAGGACGGCTCCCACTCCGCGCAGCACCACGACGCTGGAGGCGACAATCACCGCCAACGCCAGCCACCCCGTTAACCGCGAGTTGCGGCGAAGCAGCAGCGTTACCAGCGCCCCCAGGAGGCAGAGCAGCATCGCCACAAGCACGGATCGTTCAGCGGTCATGCGGCAGGTCGTCTCGTCTTGGGTCCATGGGGCAGGCCGCCAAGCCAGCCGAGGTACCTTTTCAGCTCACCGTAAAAATGATGGGCGGTGACGCGCTCGCGCCCGCCTTCCACTCCCGGACTTCCACAGAGCCACGGCACCGCCGCCCGACGCGAGGCGCGGCCCGCATGAGCCAGCCAGACGGCGAATCCGAAGCCGGCGACCAGGACGACGAGGAGAAAGGGCGGGCTGAAGAGCGTGTTCCCGGCGGGTGCCGCCACACCGCCCCAGGCGTCCCCGTGCAGAACCGGCACTCGCGACAGGATCGAGGCCACCCCCTGGGCGCTCGCCGCGACCGTCGAGTCGTAAAGCCGTGCCGCCAGGGCGGGGAACAGGCCAAGCGCGACGCACGCGCCGGCGAGCAGGACCTGGGGAAGCCGTAGCATCCAGCCTACCTCCACGGGAGCGGCAGGGCTCCCGACCGGCGCCGGGCGGCCAGCCCTCCCGAGATACGCGGCGCCGAAGTACTTCACAAAAGACGCCAGGGTGAGCACGCTGGCGAGCAACCCGATCACCGCGCAGACCGGCAGGTACTTCGCCGTCGCCGCGCCCTGAACGGCGGCCGTGTGGATGCACCACTTCGAGATGAACCCGTTGAACAGCGGCACCCCGGCAATCGAAAGCGAGGCCACCAGGGCCGCCATCCCGGTGACGGGCATCCGGCGCAGCAAGCCTCCCAGGTGATTGAGGTCCTGGGTCCGCGTCGCGTAGAGGAGAGCCCCGGCGTTGAGGAAGAGCAGGCTCTTGAACAGGGCGTGATTCAACGTATGCAGCAGCGCCCCGAACAGCGCTGCCCCAGCCAGGGCCACGACGGCCCAGTCGGAGGCGGGCAACAACGCGAGGCACGTTCCCAGCCCCAGCAGGATATAACCGGCCTGACCAATGCTGTGAAACGCCAGCAAGCGCTTGGTCTGCTCCTGCTTCAGCGCCTGGAGCGTCCCCGTCAACAACGTGACCGTTCCCAGCACCGCCAGAGCCGCACCCCACGCGCCCGCCGGATAGCTCGATTGCGCTTCCGCAGGCACCAGCCAGAGGAAGTACCGCATCAGACCATAGACGCCGGTTTTGATCATGACCCCGGAAAGCAACGCGCTGACGGGCGACGGTGCCGCCGGATGGGCGTCCGGCAGCCAGAACTGCCCAAACGGCCACATGCCCAGCTTGATCCCGAACCCCACCAGGAACAGCGCGAAGGCCGTGGTGACCAGGCCGGGCCGCGTCGCCAGGAGGGCGGGCAGATGGGCGCTCACGGCGTCGAAGTCGTACTTGAACTCGCCCGACGCCAGGCGCGGACTGCTCACCGCCAGCAACTCGGCGCCGATCATCGTCAGCACGCAGGCCGCCTGCATCATCACCAGGTACTTCAGGGCGGCACGGCGGTTGGCAGGTTCACGGTGCTCGAAGCGGATCAGCGCGTAGCCGGGCAGCGTCATCAACTGCCAGAAGATGAAGAAAAACCACATCATGTCCGTGGTGCTGACCAGGCCGTACATGGCCGCGATGAACAACAGCAGGTTCGGGTAATACCGACGCAGCGAGTACGCCGGGTACAGGTCCATGTAAGTGATCGAGGAAAACACCGCCGGCAGCGCAATGCTGGCGATCAACCCGATGAACCATGCCGTCAGTCCGTCGACGTGGATCTTCAGGGCGAAGCCAAGCGCCGGGAGGGTGAGAAAAGTCTCGGCCGGAGCCGGCCCGTCCACCAGGGTGCGCCCGGCCGCGTACAACGCCAGGGCGCTCGAGACGGCGGCGCAGCCGAAGGCAATCCATCCAGAGAAGCGACGCCGCGACGCCGTGAGCCACGTGATGGCCGCCCCGGCGATACACACCAGGAGCGAGGTCACGACAGCTTGGGCGGGAGTCAGCATGAGACCAGGTGCGGGTTCGATTCGGCTCGCGGACGGGCGGCGGCATCCGGATGGCGTTCGATCAGGTCTTCGAGCAAGTCCGCCAGCAGCTCGAGGGTCGTCTGCATCCGGGATGAAAGGGGAGCGCCTGGATGCACCGAGGCCGGTTGGACACCGAGCAGATGCACGCGCGTCGGTCCCGCGCCCTCGATCAGGGCTCCCATCAGGCCCAGCGAGAGTTTGTGGGTGGAAACCTGGGGGAACCGGGAAGTCATGCCCGCCGCGTCCAGAAGCACCACTTCGCCTGGGCGACCCCCAAACTCGACTGCGTCGACGAACAGCACGTGGTCGAAGTGCTGGTCGGCCAGAAAAGTCAGGTAGCGCTCCGGCTCCAGTCCGGCTTGGACCACCGTGATCCCCTGCCCTGCTTCTTCCTCCCGGTCGAGGAGTGCAGGACTCTCGTTCCCGGGAAGTCCCCTTGGCCCCGAGGCCAGGCGCGGTGGCCATGAACCCGGTAGGGCAGGCTTTCGAGCCTGCCGGTGGGCCGGACTTTCCAGTCCGGCGGGGTGGTGGGCGACGGGGACGTCGCCCCGATCGGCAGACAGGAATGTCTGCCCTACCTGACTGCGGTCCATGGAAAGCGTCCTTTGCCCCGCGGAACTGCTCGGTGGCAAGGAACCGGTGAGGAGCGCGGGCTTTGGCCCGCAGGAACGTCCCTGCGCCGGCGTGGCTTCCTGCGGACTGAAGTCCGCGCTCCGGGGGCCGTCTACCGGCAGCCCGAGGGGCGGTGTGTCCCACCTCGCTCGTATCATCAGCCGGCACCGCTCGGCCAGCAGCACTCCCAACGCGTCATCGCCACAGCCGGCGTTCCCCACCCCGACCACGCACACGCGGCCCTGCAGGCACTGGGCGAGTTGGGTGGCGAACGCGTCCATCAAATATCCTCCCCCAGCTTCTGGATCTGCTCGTACGTGAACACCGGCCCGTCCACACACACGTAGGCCACCCCAATGCAACAGTGGCCGCACTTGCCCACGCCGCACTTCATGTAGCGTTCCAGCGTGGACACGATGCAGCTCCCGTTGAGCCCCAACGCGAGCAGGTCCTTGATCACAAACCGGAACATGAGCGGGGGTCCGCAGACGAAGGCGATGCTGTTCTCCACCGGGATCTGCACGCCGGGCTTCTTGAACAGGCTGCCCACCACACCCACGTTCCCCGCCCAACCTTCGCTCCCCCGGTCCACCGTCAGGTGGCACTCCACCCCCGCCGACCGTTCCCAAGCCTCGAGGTTGTCGCGGTACATGAGATCGCGCGGCGTCCGGGCTCCCAGGAAGATCTGGATCTTCCCATACTTCTCCCGATGTGCGAGGGCGTAGATAATGCACGAGCGAAGCGGGATCAGCCCGATGCCCCCGGCCACGAAAATCAGGTCCTTCCCAAAGTAGTCCGCCATCGGGAACCCGTTTCCGTATGGACCCCGCACGGCAAACTGGTCGCCCGGTCTCAGCCGGTGCAAGGCCGCCGTGCATCCCCCGACCTGGCGCGCGGTGAAAAAGGTCGCGTGCTCCGTCGGGCTCGGCGGCAGCGAGAGCGGGAACTCGCCGACGCCAAAGACCGAGACTTGGGCGAACTGGCCCGGCTGGAACTGGGCGAAGCGCTTCTGGTCCTCGTCCTCCAGGAAGTGCCAGTGGAAGGTCTTGACCTCGGCGATCTCGTCCACCACCCGGTCGATGACCGCGAGCTTCGGCAGATACACGTTCTCGGGGGCGGCGCGGATCATGTCGTCTTGGGACTGGGACAGGTTGCCACCGGTTCGAGCCGCTCGGTTTCGGCCGTCGCCCTGCGGATCATCTCCACCACGCTCGGCATGCCGATATCGCCGTGGCACACGGCCGCGCAGCGGCCGCAGCCCACGCAGGCCACGCTGAGTTCCCGTTGAATGAAATAGTGGGCCAGCTTCCGGAAGAACCGCCGGTTGCGTCGATCGTGCACGGCTTTCCGCGGGTTGTGGCCGCCAGCCATCCGGGTGAACCCGCCCAACGCACACGCGTCCCACGTGCGGACCCGTTCGTAGTGGTTCTCGCCGAGCTTCCGGTCCGTGACAGTGAAGCAGGTGCAGGCGGGACACACATAAGTGCAGCCCCCGCACTCGAGGCAGCGCTGGCCAATCTGTTCCCAGGTCTTCTCGAGGATCTTCCCCTGCGAGACATACCGGACGGTCGCGGGAAACCAGCTCGTGGTGGTCTTGAACTGCTTGCGCACACGCTCCAGCACCGCCCGGCGTCGCTCCACATGCGCGGGGGTTCCCTGGCGGAACATGGGGTTGGTGAAGAAAGCCTCCCCCGCGGCCGTCCCGGCCACCACCATGCATTCGCCTTCGCCCAGGTCCATCAACTGCAGGTCAAAATGGTCCCGCGCCGCCGGGCCGGTATCCGCACACACGCAGAAGCAATCCTCGCCAATGTCGCGCTCCGGGTCGGTACAGACGAAGTTCACCAGGAACAGGCTTCGCCGCCGTCGCTCGTAGTACGGGTCGCGGAACTCGCGCCCGAGGTAGAACCGGTCCAGGTGCCAGATGCCGGCAATGTCGCAGGAACGCACCCCGAACAACGCCCGCTTGGGAGTATCGTACGTCTGCTCGATGCTCCAGGACGCCCCCTCGCGACGCCGGATGTCCAGCAACTGCTCGATATGGGGCAGGACATAGCGCTTCGGGGGGTAGTACGGGTTCGCCAGGTGAAGCCCCACGTCGGCGCGATTCGCATCCGTCACCGTATCGAAGTACGTGTCGCGCCCCCGGCCCGCAAACGGCGCCAGCACCTCGTATCCCTGGGCGCGCAACAGATCGACGAGCTTCAGTACGTCGGCGGTGTCGATGATCCGGGCACGCATGCTCAGGCCTTTTCAATGCGGATACAGGCGGGGCGATCGGCAGAACCCGTGCCCTCGACGAGCGGGCTGGCCAGTTCCCGGGCAACCTCGCGCACGAAGAACGGCGCGAACACCGTTCCTTCGCTAACTTCGGGCGTCACCCGGGCGGCGGTGATCGCCGTTCCGACCGGCGAGATCAGACGGATCTTCTGGCCATCGCGGACCCCGATCCGGGTCGCGTCCGCGGGGTTCAATTCCACAAACCCGTCCGGGTAATCCAGCAGGAGCATCCGGTACTCGCGCCGCAACGTCTCGCTGTGCTTCACCAGCACATTCTGGTGCCAGTAGTAATGCGAGTGGCCGAACACGAGCGATAGCGGGAAATCGGGGGTGCGGCAGGCCAGCCCGGGCGGACGCGGGACCGGCACCATGCGGAATCGTCGACCCGATGTACCGTCGGCATGCAGGTATTTCGTGCCGAGCGGACGGTCCTTGGTGCACGGCCACTGGCGCCCGTATTCGCGCCCCAGATTCTCGTGACTGGCGCCGCTGTACTCGGGAACCAGTTCCCCGATCTCGTCCATCACGTCGGCGGCGGAGTTGTAGTCCCACGCGGCGCCCATCGCCTTCGCCACGAGCGCCAATTGCTTCCAGGCCGGCACCGGACCCGGAGGTGGCGGGATGGCCTTCGAGGCCAGTTGGATGCGCCGGTCGGTGCTGGTGAAGGACACCTCCTCCTCGCCGAAGGCCACCAGCGGCAGCACCACGTGGGCGAGCTGCGCGGTGTCGGTGAGGAACAGGTGCTGCACTACCACCAGTTCCATCTGGCGCAAAGCCGCCGCCGCGTCGCAGAACGTCGCCGTCAGCACCGGGTCATAACGGCAGAACCACCCCGCCCGGATCCCGGCACCGTTCCGGCAACGGCAGGCCTCGCGCGCATCAATGCCGGGCTTCTCCGGGAGCGACGTTTGCCAGCGCTCCTCGAAACGCCGGCGCCCCCGTTGGTCGTCCACGGCGACGTAGCCAGGGAGGCGCTCCGGCAACATCCCCATGTCGCAAACCCCTTGGAGGTTGTTGTGTTCCGTGAGGGCGTAAACGCCGGCGCCCTCGCGACCGAGGTTGCCCGTCAGCAGCGCGAGGTTCACCAGGCCCCGGATGCTATCCACCGAGCGCGCCTCGGCCCCGGTCGAATACAGGATGGCCGCGGACCGGGCCCGGGCGTAAGCCAGCGCCGCCGCCTCGATGTCGTCGGCAGCCACACCACACGAGGACGCCACCGACAACAGGTCGTACTGGCCCGCCGCGGCCAGAAACGCCTCGCCACCGTCCACCCGCTCCTTGATGAACCGCAGGTTCAGCAGGCCGCGATCGCTGATCACCTTGGCCATGGCCCCGTACAGGAACACCTCCGTTCCGGGCCGCACCTGCAGGAAGTAATCCGCCTGCTCGGCGACGCGATGCCGGCGGGCGTCAATCACGACGAGACGCGCCCCGCGCTGCTTGGCCCGGATCACGCGGCCCGCCACCGTAGGTAACTGGACGCCCAGGTCGACGCCGTCCACCACGATGGCCTCCGCCGAGTCCAACTCGCCGACCGAGTTGGTCGCCGCCGGGGTGCCAAGCATGTCGAGCAGGACTTCGAGGCTGTTGTGGGTGTAGACCCCGGTGCCGTGGTCCACGTTGTTGGTTCCCACCACGGACCGGGCGAGTTTCTGGAGCAGATAACTCTCCTCGTTCGAGCAGCGGGGAACGTTCAAGAAGGCGAAACTGTCGGGGCCATGCTTGCGCCGGATCGCCTCGATCCGCTCGACGATGAAACCGATCGCCTCCTCCCAGCTGACTTCGTGGAAGTCACCGCTCCGGCGCAGCAACGGCCGGTGCAGGCGATCGGGCGAGCTGGCCACCTCATGGACGTTCCAGCCCCGCGCGCAGATGCGTCCCTGGTTGGTGGGATGCGACATGCTGGGGTAGGCGCCCGTGATGCGGTTTCCCTGGGTCTCCAGGTAGATCCCGCAGCCCACCCCGCAGAAGGTGCAAGTTGTGAGCCGATGTGCCATGTCGGCGTAAATCAGGAACCACGACAGCTAAATCAGTGCTCTCGGCAATCGACTATCCCTTATTCATCTCGAATGTCATGAATTTTCCACCGGTTTTTGCGCCGCATGTTTGCACCTTGGCGTGAACCCGGGCGCGGTGGTAGAAGGAACCGCTCGCGGCGCACCGTGGTCGCGACATCATGATCATCGTCACCGACCAACGCTGCACCGACTATTCTCAACCGGGACACCCGGAGCGTCCGGCACGGGTCGCACGCACCGTCGAGCGTCTTTCGACCCAGAACATCCTGCCGATCACCTGGGCAGCACCCCTTTCCGTGCGGGAAGAACAGTTGCGCCGGGCTCATTCCAGCAATTTGCTCGAACGCCTCGCCATGCCGGACGACTTCGACGGCGACACCCCCGCGTACCCGGGAATCCGGGCTCACGCGGAGCGGGGCGTGGGAGGCGCGTTGTATGCCTTGGACGCCGCCCTGCGCGGCGAACCTGCCTTCAGCCTGCTCCGGCCTCCCGGTCACCACGCCACCCCCGACCGGG
The DNA here is from genome assembly GCA_964535555.1 of uncultured Verrucomicrobiota bacterium. Classification (GTDB taxonomy): domain Bacteria; phylum Verrucomicrobiota; class Verrucomicrobiia; order Limisphaerales; family J093; genus DSVZ01. The sequence goes on along the minus strand of CAZHUS010000027.1, from coordinate 16,208 downwards.
CGATGGGTTTCTGCTACCTGAACTCGATCGCCGTTGCCACCCTCGAAGCCCTGGCCCGCGGTCCCCAACGGGTGGCCGTCTTCGACTTCGATGTGCATCACGGCAATGGCACCGAGGATATCCTCCGCGGACGGCGGGACTGCGCGTTCTACTCGGTCCACCAGTTTCCGGCCTACCCGGGCACCGGGGAGAGCTCGCACCAGAACATCCATAACTTCCCGGTGGGCCCCGGCGCGCCCCGCGCTGAATACCGGCAGGCGCTGGCCGACGCGCTGGAACAACTGCGTGGCTTCCGGCCCACGCTGGTGGGAGTCTCCGCGGGCTTCGACGCCTATCGCCAGGACCCGCTCAGCGACGCCGCGCTCGAAGTGGACGACTACCACTGGTTGGGAGACAACCTGCGCAAGCTGGAGGTTCCCGTATTCAGCGTCCTCGAGGGCGGTTACAGCACCGACCTGCCGGAGCTTATCCTGGCGTACCTCTGCGGCTTGACCGGCCGGTAGTTCGGCAGGCGGCTCGAAACCAACCGCGCGTCGCCTCCCCCCGGCGCCCCGCAGCCATGCCGCGAGGTGCGGGAACGCCGCTCCTTACCGCTGAATCGCGCCAGGAGCGTCCCCGGCCGGGGAACCTGCGACCGGGGCCAGAACCACCCGAAAGCCGAGGTCGCTGCAACGCACCAGCGCTCCGTAGCTGTCGCGGTTCGCGGATCGAGCGTAGCGCGCGTCGTAAAGCCAGGACCCGCCTCGCACCGCCCTGAGAGTGCCTTCGGGGAGGACGACGAGGTTGGTCTGAGCTCCGCCTGGTAGGGTGCCGCGCCAGGCATCCAGGCACCACTCCAGGACGTTGCCGTGCATGTCGTGGAGACCTCGCGCGTTCGGGCGTTTGGTCCCGACCGGGTGGGTGGTCGAGTCGCTGTTCCGGCTGTACCACACGTGGTCGCGTACCGCCGCGTAACCCGGATCGTCCCCAAAACTGAAGCGCGACGTCGTGCCCGCCCGACAGGCGTACTCCCATTCGGCCTCCGTCGGCAGGCGGTAGACGTGATCCTCGGCGATGTTCCCCGCCTGCCGCTCGCGTTCGGTCAGACGTCGGCAGTAGTCCATCGCGTCATGCCAGCTCACTTTCTCGACCGGGTGCAGGGCCTCGCCCTCGTATTGATACTGGCTGGGATTCTGGCCCATCAGCGCAACGTACTCCGCCTGCGTCACCTCGTGGCGCCCCATCCAGAAACCGGCGGGAATCACCATCTGCGTAGGCGGCCCTTCGTCCAGGTCACGATCCAGTTCGTCGGACGGACTGCCCATGGCGAAGCCGCCGGGCGGGATCCAGCTCATGCCCGCGGCGGGAACGACGCCCGAAGGAGGAAGGACGCTGAGGGGCTCCGAACCCGCTACCCCCGTGACGGGAGCACCGATGCGCGCCAGCAAGTCCGCCGGCAACACCGAGCCATCGAAGCGCGTCAACTGGTCCACGCGGGCCGGGGCGATTTCCAGCGGCAGGCCTCCGGCCAGTTCGAACCGGAACGACCTCGCCGCCGGTTCCGCCACCACCACCTTGCCGGCGCCGAGAAGCACCCGGGCCTGGTTGCTGGCTGCGTCCGGAAAGGTCACGGCATCGACCGCATCCGCGCTCCAATCGATCCCGGCACCGGACTCGATCGCGGTAAACCGTCCGCTGCCCTCGAGCCAGCGCGCCGTGAAGAAGTCGCCGTTGCGCAGATACACGAGACAGTCCCGCGGTCGAGAAGCGCTTTCCGAGGTTTGGAGTTGAAACAGGAGCTTGACCACCTCCCCGCGCCCTATCTGCTCCGCGCGACCGTTGGTAGCCGTCTGCAACTCAAACGTTGGCGCGGCCAGGAAACCGGTGATCCGGTCTCCCGCTTCCGTGACGACCGAACAAAAGCCGTTCCGGTTCTCGGTGAGGTCCAGACCGGCAAGCAGCTTCCTCGGCCACGCGAGTTCCCCATGGGCGGTGTAACAAAGGAACGTCGCCTGGCTCACGATGCCGGTTCTCCGCGTGCCGTCCCGCATGAGCAGCAAGTCGCCCTCGGAAAGCCGCGGAATGCCAAGCACAGCCCGCCGCGGACCGGAAGCAGAGACCTCATCCACGGCTGCGAGGTTCAGGCTCAGGAACGTCAACCCGATCGCCGCCAACAGAGTGCGAGTGGCCCGGTTCATCGGTTGGGATCGCGCGAGACGAAGAGCCCGAGCCCCGCCCCCGCCATGACGACCGCGATGCCGAGAAGCCACGCGAGGTTCTTGAGTTCCCGACCCCAAGTCGCCGCTCCCGCCAGGGTCTTGTCCATGGTGCGGACGATCTCGAGATAGGAGAGATCCGGAAGCCCGGCGAAGTCGAAGAACAGGTTCGACACGTGCCAGAGGGCCACCGCGCCCAGCGTGGCAATGAGCGCGCTTCGGGAGACGACCAGGAGGAGCAGGGTGACGGCGACGAGCAGGAAGGCGCACGCCAACACCTTGGCCAACCCCACGAGCATCCAGCCCGCCGTGACGGAGGCGGTGCGGGATTCGAGGTCATCCTGACCGTGCCCGGTGAGGGTGTTGAGAATCGTGGCGACGCGGTTGGTCTTCACCTCCGGGGGCGGCAACACGATGCGGACATCGGCGTCGAGCCCCAGCAGACCGAGCGTGCCCTCGCCCTGGAAACGGACGATGCCGAAGTTGCTGGTGCGCCCCCACCGGTCCTGTTGGGTGGTGGCCCCGAGCCGGTCCACGGTGCCCTGGAACTCGGTCTTGCCAATCGTGATCCGGGCCGCGAGGCCAGGCTTGAGGCGCTTGAACTGGTCAAAATCGTAAATGGGCACCCGCACCTGAAAGTCGTCCAGCCGGGCGATGGTGAGGATCTGGCCACCCAAGGGAACGTGCTGGGCAAGCTGCACCATGAGCTCGGTCACATACCCCGACAACGGCGCGGTGATCGTGGCGTAGCCCAGACGCTTGCGGGCTTCGCGGACCCGGGCCTGGGCGTTCTCGACATTCCGCTCGGCCGCGGCGATGGCGTCCTGGGCGATGCGCAACTGGTTCTCCGCGGTTTGCAGATCGCGCTTCCGGGAGCGGATGTCGGTTTCACGGTCGGCTTGTTCGAAGCGGCTGAGCAGGTCCTTCGCCATGAGGGCCCGCTCCGCTCGTTCGAGGGCGTCCTCGACCTGGGCGACGGCTCGCTGCGCGTCCTCGTAGCGGCGTTGGGCATTGGCAACTTCGTTGCGGGCGTTCTCCTCGGCCCGGCGCTCCGACTCGAACTGGTCGAACAACTCCCGATCGTCGAGCACCACGAGGACATCCCCGGCCTTCACCGCGTCGCCGAGTTGCACCTTGAGTTCGAGCACGGTGCCGTGCGTGCTGGTGAAGACCTTCTGGGGCTCCCAGGCCTCGACCTTGGTGTTGCTCGCCTGGGAAAGGACCTGGCCGGCCTCGGACCGCACCAGTTGATCCTGGCGGATCGCCCAAAAGGACGCCGGCAACAGCACGCCCCCGAGAATCAACAGCACTGCCAGAGATCGAGCCAGGAGCTTGCCGCCGAAGTACTCGCCGCGCGTGAGGCCCCGGCTCAAAATGGCATCGTTGAGGCACTCCTGTTCCCGGGCGAACGCACCGCCCACGATGAAGACGATCCCGTGCGACCACACGAGCAGGTAGCTCACATAGAGGGCCTCGAGCATCTGGCTCGCCGCCTTCTGCTCGGCCTGCATCCCTTTCAAGGTCAGCACGCTCAACAAGCCGCTGGCCAGGAGAAAACCGCGCGTAAGCCATGAGCGCGCGATCGCCTCGAGGTCCGACCTCGCCAGCAACCAGATCGAACGCCGGTGATTGGGCGGACGACGTCGCACCCCGCCGCTCTCGATCCGGACCGGCGCCTCCCGAGGACGCGCTTCCGGAGTGACGGCAGCGGGTCCGGGTGCGCGCGCGGGTTCAGGACTTGGCGGCACGGAGGAACCCACGGAATTCATCGTCAGTGATCAGCTTCAAATAAGCGTCTTCGAGCTGGCGCCCGGTCGAGTTGATCCCGTCAACGGTGGTCCCACACTCCCGCGCCAGGGCGAGCAGGCGTTCGACCAGGTCGCCGGCCGTTTCCCCCGGCCCGAGCTCGATCCGGATGCGACCGCGCTCCTGGGAGAGGTCCTCGCGATGCAAGCGGCGCGCGATCTCCGCCTGGAAGCGCGTGGGATCGCCATTGACGCGCAACTCGAGCTGGCGCTTGGGCAACTGCGCCTCGAGATCGGTGCGCGAACCATCGAAGAGCATCTGGCCCTGGTTCAGGATCAGCAAGCGGTCACAAACCCGATCGATGTCGCCCAGGATGTGGGAACTGAGCACAATCGTCTTGCGGCCGCGAAGCTGGTCAAGGAGCTCGAGCGTCTGCCCCCGGCTGATCGGGTCGAGTCCCGCCGTGGGTTCGTCCCAGACCAGGAGTTCGGGGTCATTCATGAGGGAGGCGGCGACTCCGAGGCGGGTGCGCATCCCGGTCGAGTAGGTTCCCACCCGGCGTCCCGCGTCGTCGGTCAAACCCACGGCCCGGATGAGCGTGCCCATGCGCGCCTTGGCTTCGCGACGCGGCAAGCCAAAGCAAGCGGCCACGAACTCCAGGTAGCGAATGGCCGTGACATCACCCGGGAAAGCGGGATCGTCAGGCAGGAACCCGATGCGCTGCCGCAGGTACTTGGCCCCGGGATGCATCGGCTGCCCAAAGACCGCCACGTCCCCCGCGCTCACCGAGATCAGCCCGAGCGCCAGGCGTAACAGGGTCGACTTGCCCGAGCCGTTGGCGCCCAGCAATCCCACCGTGGCTCCGATCGGCACGGCGAACGACACATCCGCGAGCGCGATCTGGCGCCCCTGGTACACTTTCGTGACCCGGTCGAACTGGATGGCGTATTCTGCGGTGGCGTGCATCCGAGGCAGGTGGCACGAAGCTACGCCCCCGGACCGAGGCGGCTCAAGGAGGGAATGCCAGGAACCGCCTTCGGCGTTGTCATGGGGGGCGAGATCAAACTCCGCCGGTTGGTGCGCGTTCATGGGAAGCACCTGTTCCTTTCCGAACTACTCCGTGGCCCTTCCCGGACCGCGGCCGGTCCCCCGGCCGCAGCGGGTGCGAGCAGTCCGGGCCGAGTGTCCAGGGCCTCAAGGCCCCGCGGAGTTCATCGCCGCTGCGACCGCGGTCCGGGGCGGGAGATGTTCTTGGAGAGCATTGACGCCAAACGGTTTAGTGCGCATGGGGACGATGAACCCAAAAAGCGCCGCCAAAGCGGACGCACTCCAAACGCTTCGCGCCGCTCCCACGCACGTCCGAACTCGCGAAGCGCCTGGAGTGCGGGGATTCATCCCCGCTTTTCGGAGCGAGTTCATGGAAAGGCGCCCGACGGTGCGGCCACCAGGTGTCGCGGTCGTCCGGCGAGATCGTCAATCAGGCCCTCGAGGCGCCACGCATGCGCTTCGAACAGCGTTCGCACCGCGTCGGCCTGACCGTCCCCGAACTCCATCATCAGCCGACCAGTTGGGTGGAGGCACGCGGATGCGCGCGCAGCCAGCATGCGGATCACCGTCAAGCCATCCGTCCCCCCGTCGAGGGCGAGGCGCGGTTCGTGATCACGCACTTCAGGCTGAAGCTCGGCCAACTGCCCGGTCGGAATATAGGGAGGATTGGCGACGATGAGATCGAAACGCTCGCCTTCGAAGCCCGCGAGGTCGTCCGTGTGGCGGAACTGGATCCTCCCGGCGACGTCGTGACGGACGGCGTTCTCCGCCGCCAGGGCCAGGGCGGCGGCCGAGGCGTCCACCGCCGTGATCATCGCCCGCGGACAGCGGACGGCGAGCGCGATCGCCAGGCACCCCGACCCGGTTCCGAAGTCCAGGACTCGAGGAGACGCCGCCGACATCTCGCCCAGCCAGGTCCAGGCGCGCTCCGCGAGGATTTCCGTCTCGGGTCGCGGGATCAGCACGGCCGGCGAGAGCTTCAGCTCGAAGCCACAGAAGGAGGTCGAGCCCACGAGGTACTGGAGCGGCTCGAAGGCGCTGCGACGCCGGACCAACTCGCGGGTGGTCTGGACTTCCTGGTCCGAAAGCACGCGTTCGAAGTCCAGGTACAGTCTGAGCCGCGGACAAGCGAGAACGTGCGCCAGGAGCAACTCCGCCTGGAGCCGCGGCGCTTCCACGCCTTTGCGGCCGAGATAGTCGGCCGCGCGCTGGATGACCTCGAGCACGGTCACGCGGAAAGCCTAAGGCGGTCACGTTTCGAGCAAAGGGGAAAGTGACCGTCCCTCGCGGCTCCGCCGTTCCGCGCTGTTCCGGGAGCGTCTTTTTCCTTGCGCCAGTGGGGTCGAATGGCGGCAACTCGCGCGGGACACGGATCTAACATGCGCGCGGTCATTCAGCGGGTGCGGGAAGCCTCGGTCACGATCTCCGGGAACGTGAAGTCGGCCATCGGACCGGGCTTGCTGGTGTTCGTGGGTTGCGAGCCCGGGGACGGAGGCGAGGACATCGAATGGCTGAGCGGCAAGATTGTCCGGCTTCGCGTGTTCAACGACGCCGAGGGGCTCATGAACCTGTCCGTTCAGGACCGGGGCGGGGACATACTCGTGGTGAGCCAGTTCACCTTGTTTGGCAGCACGAAGAAGGGTAATCGCCCCTCATACACGGGGGCGGCACGTCCCGAGGAGGCGATCCCGTTGTACGAAGCGTTTGTGGCACGCCTGGGGTCGGACCTCGGCCGGCCCGTCTACACCGGGGTGTTCGGTGCGGACATGAAGGTAGCCCTCGTCAATGATGGCCCGGTCACGCTCTGGATCGACACGCGCCGCCGCGAATAGGAGGGTGCTGCGCCACCGCATGCGCTCGCTGGACAGCGTCCCGGTCCCGCGCCATTCTGCGCCGCCAATGAACAACACCGATCCCCAACCCACCCGTCGCGCCTTTCTCAAGAGCGCCGGGCTCCTCCCGGTCCTCGGGTCCGTCGTGGCTCCGGCCTTGACCCTCCCGCTCCAGGCCCAGGGCAGCACGCGTCCGGTGGTGGTCGCAAGCGGCAACGGCCTCCGGGCTGCCGCCCGCGCGATGGAGCGGATCCAGCAGGGCGCCGATGCCCTGGACGCCGTGGTGGCCGGCGTCAACCTGGTTGAGGACGATCCGAACGACAACAGCGTGGGCTACGGAGGCCTTCCCAATGAGGAGGGCGTTGTCGAACTCGACGCCTCGGTGATGCACGGCCCCACGGGTCGCGGGGGCGCGGTCGCCGCTCTGCAGAATGTGCGCTACGCCTCCAGCGTGGCGAAGCGCGTGCTCGAGCGGACTGACCACGTGCTGCTGGTGGGTGCAGGGGCGCTGAAGTTCGCGAAGGCGCACGGATTCAAGGAGGAGGATCTGCTCACGGACGCCTCGCGCGAGGCCTGGTTGCGGTGGAAGGAAACCCTGAGCAACCAGGATGACTGGCTGCCACCGCACACGCTGGACAGCCTCGATGTCGGCCAGGGAATCAAACAGGCCCTCCGCCACTACGGCACGATCAACTGCAACGCCATCGACCTCAAGGGCGGCATCTCCGGGTGCACCACCACAAGCGGAATGGCCTTCAAAATCCCGGGGCGGGTGGGCGATTCGCCGATTCTTGGTGCCGGGCTGTGGGTCGACAATGAGGTGGGTGCCGCGGGTTCAACCGGACGCGGCGAGGCGAACCTGCTGGCGTGCAGCAGCGTGATGGTCGTCGAATGGATGGGAAACGGCCACGCTCCAGAAGATGCGTGCCTGATGGCCTGTCGACGGATCGCCAGCCAGACGCGGATGAAGCGACTTCTCGACGAGCAGGGGCGTCCGAAGTTCAACGTCAGCTTCTATGCCCTGAACCGTTCCGGGCAGTTCGGCGGGGCGTCGCTCTGGCGGGGAATGAAGTTTGCCGTGAACACGGGTGAGAGCGAGAGCCGGCTGGTGGATGCAGCCTACTTGTACTGAGGGACCATCCCCCATGGATGAACGCCCCCCGGGATCGGAGCATTCACCGGGCTCCGCCGCGCCACCCTCCAACGGGCCGAAGCGCCTGCTTTGGGGCCTGGTCTTCGGCGTCGTGCTGCTGAATCTCCTGATCTTCCTCGCGACGTTGCGCGAGCGCGGCCCCTCGGGAAGTCCCGGGGGTGCCACCAACACCCACCCGGTCTTGCCTGCGCGCTGAACCGGGCCACGCCGCCTTGCGAGCGCCGGGATCAGTCCCGGCTTGCGGAAAACCTGAACAGGGTACGGCTGCGAAAAGTCTCGCCCGGGCGCAACACGGTCGACGGGAACTGAGGCTGGTTCGGCGAATCCGGAAAATGCTGAGTCTCGAGACACAGCCCTCCGTGATGGGCGAAACGCGCACCGTCGGTACCCACAAAGTCGCGAACGTGATTCCCGGTGTACAACTGGACGCCGGGCTGCGTGGTCAGGACTTCCATCACGCGGCCGCTCACGGGTTCGACCACCCGGGCGACCACGCGCGGCGCTGCTGCTTCCGCAATGCCCAAGACGTAGTTGTGATCATAGCCGCCCGGTCGGGGTTTCAGTTGGTCAATCCGCGCTCCGATCGCGGTGGGCGTGGTGAAGTCCAGCGGCGTGCCGCGGACGGGTGCCGTGGTCCCGGTGGGAATCAGCTGTTCATCGGCGGGCGTGTAACGGTCGGCGACCAGCCAGAGCCGATGGCCGAGGACATCGCCCGCGCCGGCGAGATTGAAGTAAGCGTGATTCGTCAGGTTGACCACGGTTGGCTTGTCCGTGTTGGCCACGTACTCCACGCTCAGGCTGTTGTCCTCCTGAAGGGTGTAGGTGACCGTGGCCGTCAGAGCCCCTGGAAATCCTTCCTCGAGATCGGCGCTCCGATACGTGAAACGCACCGACGGCTCCGACCCGGAACCGGCTAGAACCTCGCCGACCCAGATCGCCCGGGCGAAGTTGTTCGGTCCGCCGTGGATGTGGTTGCGGCCGTTGTTGGCGGCGAGCTTGTACTCCTGGCCATCCAGGACGAACCGCGCACCCGCGATCCGGTTGGCATAACGCCCAATGACAGCGGCGGCGGCCGGATGGCCCTTGAAGTACGGCTCCAACCGGTCGGAACCGAGGACCACGTTGGTGAACTGGCCGTTGCGGTCGGGCACCCGGATCTCGGTGATGATCGCCCCCAGGCTGATCACGCGCACGGTCATCCCGCGCGCGTTCGAGAGCGTGTAGCGGTGCACGGGTTTGCCGTCGGGAGAACTCCCCCACACCTCTTCCGCGACGTGAGCACGTGAAGACGACGGGACGGTCGGTTGAGCCAGGGCGAGGTTCATGAAGCAGACGATGGTCCCCACGACTCCCGAGGCACGGGAGCCAGCCCACACGAGGACCGCCGGGAGTTCGTGGCGCATCATGCGAAAGGAATACCCCGAATGCCGCCGGACGTCACGCGGCAGATTTCATCCTGCGCGCTCAAAAGGATCAGGCCCCGGCGGTGACCGGGGCCTGATGACTTGCACAGTGAACCGTTGCTGAACTCAGGTGCTAGCGGCTTGCCTGAACCACGCAGAAATCACACGGTTCGTTGAGAGTGACGGATCATTGCTCCGGCACGGCGGGTGCACTCTCCGCCAGCGCCTGGGCAGTCTTCAACAGGTACCGGGCGTACGGAGGGTTGTGCACGCCGTAGCTGGCGTCGTGTTCCACCAGGTAAAGGAGGAAGCGGGACTGCTTGATCTCGGCCGGGGTGCGGTTCTGGCCCGCCGTTCCCGGCCCCTTCTTGCCAGTGTTCAACTGACCGGCCGTCGTGGTCTCCCACGGGATGATGACGCTGGGAGCGTTCGTTCCGATGAACGCCACGTAATTGGTGTGTCCGGGAGTGTCGAGCCCCGGGATCTTGGTGCTCACCCAGGTGTTCAGGGCGTCCAGGGTCTTGGCAATGCCTTCGTGGATGCCGGCCTGGATGAACTCGACGCCGCCCTCGGCGATTTCCTCGGCGAGAGGATCGTCGAGGAAGCCATGGCAATCGGCGCAGGCCAGGAGCTGCACTTCGAACTTGTGGCCGGTGTAAACGGGGTTGGCCGGCGTGGGATTCTCAACGTGTTCCGCCCGGTTGTGACACGCGGTGCATTGGGCCGGGTTGCCGTACGGGGCAGCGGTGGTCGGGTCACCGTGACCGGCGGGGACCTGGTTGAACGGCAGGATCACGCCATTGAGCACGTTCGTGTCGAAGCGAGGATCCACGGCCTGGCCAATCAGGATGTTGTATTGCGGCGAATGATGCGGCGGACGGCCGGTACCGGTCCAGGTCGCGCCGCGCTCATTGTGGCATTGGCCGCAGATCTGGATGTCGGGGTCGTACTGCTTGGCGAAGTTGCTGGAGTTGGTCGCCGTGAGATAGGACATGAACTTGGCCGAACCGATCGGGTTGCGAAGCTGGGCCGGCTGGGCGAGCAGGTCCATCCCGGGGAGCAGTTCGTCCGATTGCTTGTGGGGATCGTGGCACGTGGAGCAGGTCTGGCCGAAATTGTTCGCGTCCGCAACGGACGGCGCCACCACTTCCGTGCCGTCACCGCCCTGGTCAAAATCCGACACCACCGCATCGCGCACCGCGCCCGAGTGGCAGGTGCCGCATTGGTACATGCGGCCAACCCCGGCGTTGAACATGCCCGGTTCGCTCACATGGGCGTGGCCGGCCTCGCTCCACTCATCGTAGGTCGGGTGGTGGAAGTCGTTGTGGCAGCCACCGCAGACCTTGGCGGATACGGTGACGATCGGCCGCATCGAGGGATCCTCGAAGTTCTCGGCGTGGGTGCCGGCGGCCCCATGGCAGTTTTCGCACTGGACGCCCGCGAGCCACGGCGTGGTGGCCTCGTCCACAAAGCCGTTGGGCATCCCGTAGCCGACGGTATGGCAGGGGAGGCAGCGGGCGTTCTTGTCCTGCCCGATCTGCTTGAGGGTCTGAAAAGCCCCGGCGTGAATGGTCGCGCTCCAGTCTTTGTGGGTGTTCTTGTGGCAGAAACGACAATCCCGCGCGCCGAGGTAATTCGGGCTGGGCGCGCTCACCTGGAGCAATGCGTTCTCCGCGGTGGCGGGCACGACCGCGCTGTTCCCGGTCGTGGGATCGCCCGCGGGCTGCCAGGGTCCGCCGACGCCTGTTTGCTGCAGCACCTGGTAGGGCCCGCAGGCCCCATACCAGGTTACGGTCGCGACCTCCTGGGTCTTGGCGATCGACAGCAGGACGGGCCGCGGGTCCACACCGCCGGCCCCGGGAGCGGGCGGGTCAAACATCTGTCCCACGGCGGCCGGGAGCAGCAGCACGCTCAAGGCGAGCCCTGCGCGGCGCGGAACCTGTCGTTTGGTGGCTTGGCGTTGCGTCTCGATCATGCGACTCCTCCGTCAGTGATTTCGGTCATGGCTTCGGTGCGGTTCGATGAACCCCGCCCGAGGGCGGTCGCGATCTTTGGCGTTCGGACCCAGGAGATCCGGTGGTTCATGGACGCCAGCTTAGCGTCGCCCCGATTGCCAACCACACTTCCCTTGCCTGACAGTGTACATTTCTTGGCGTTTTGACCTCACGGTACACATTATAATACCTGACCTTTATATACTAATCATTCGTTTATGCTTCTCCTGACCTCCCGGCGCCCTCCCGCGTTGACGGCGTTCGCCCCCACGCGGCGTTTCGCCCGCGGAAAGCCCACGTTGCGGGCGGGCCCGGCCCCCCTTACAGTCCTCCGGCGATGCGTCCAAAGGGAAAGGTGTTTCTGGTGGGGGCCGGCCCCGGCGATCCGCGACTGTTGACCCAGCGCGGCGCCGAGTTGCTGCGCCAGGCGGACGTGGTGATCCATGACTCCCTGGTCAACCCCGCCCTCGTTCATCTGGCGCCGCACCACGCCGAGGTCATCGGACGTTCGCCGGATCACCCGTTCACCCAGGACGAGTTGAACCAGCTCCTCAGGTCACGGGCGCACGCGGGCAAGTGCGTGGTGCGACTCAAAGGGGGCGATCCCTACGTCTTCGGCCGCGGAGGCGAGGAGGCGGAAGCCCTCGCCGCGGCGGGAATTCCCTTCGAAGTGGTGCCCGGCGTCTCGGCGGCCATCGCGGTCCCCGCCGCGGCGGGCATCCCGGTAACCCACCGGACGCTGGCATCGACGCTCACCGTGGTCACGGGACACCAGGACCCCGCGAAACCGGGCTCCGGCGTCGACTGGTCCGTCGTCGCCCGCGCCCCCGGCACCAAGGTGATCTTGATGGGGGTGGAAGGCCTGCCGGCGATTGCCCAAGCGTTGATCGGCCACGGCCAATCCCCTGAAACGCCGGTGGCGGTCACGCAGTGGGGCACCACCGGACAGCAACGCACGGTCGCCGGCACCCTTGCGGACATCGCCGGGCGGGTCGCCACCGGGCATGTCGAGTCGCCTGCCGTCATCACCCTGGGCGACGTGGTGGGACTTCGCGACAAGCTCAGTTGGGCGGAGCGGCGCCCGCTGTTTGGGCGACGCGTCGTGGTCACCCGGGCTGCCGGCCAGGCCCAGGAACTCAGTCACTGGCTGCGCGAAGAGGGTGCGGACGTGATCGAGCTGCCCTGTCTGCGTTTTGGCCGGCCCTCCCGCATCGAGCCGCTCGTGGAGGCGATCGGCGGGCTGGGCTGCTACGACTGGGTCGTTTTCACCTCCGTCAACGGCGTTCACTCCTTTTTCGAGCATTTCCTGACGGCATACGAAGACCTCCGCGCGCTGGGGATGGTCCGCCTTGCGGCCGTGGGGCCAGCCACCGCCGAGGCGCTGCGCGAGTATCATCTCCGCGTGGACCTTGTCCCGGGCGAGTACACCGCGGCCGCTGTCGGGAAGGCGATGGCCGCCCACGAAAGCCTGGAGAACCTCCGAATTCTGCTCGCGCGGGCGGAAGGGGCGAATCCGGACTTGCCGCGAGCGCTTGAGGATGCGGGTGCGATCGTCGACGACATCGCCTTCTATCGCACCGTGCCGGAGACGGAGGACCGGACAGGGGCCGGGGCCCGGCTACGGGCACAAGGGGCGGATTGGATCACCTTCGCCAGCGGGTCGGCCGTACAGCATTTCGATCGGCAACTCCCGCTGGGCCCCTTGAAGGCCCGGTGGCCGCGGTTGAAACTCGCCTCGATCGGCCCGGAGACCACGCGCGTGCTCGCCACCCTGGACCTCGCTCCCGACGTCGAAGCGAAGGTTCATACGATGCCGGGTTTGGTGGAGGCTATCGTCGCAGCGGAAGCTGCGGCGGCGAAGTAGCGCTCGCAACAACTGGCAAGTTCTTGCGCCGCCTGTCACGCAGCCCCCAGGCGCCGACGCCTCGCAGCCAGGGCCGATGAGCGGAAGAGTTCGCTCCCCGGCGAAACGCGTTCGGGGCAGAATTCCCGAGGCCGGAGCTAGCGTGCGGGCAGGTTGATCGTCTGACCCACCTTGAGCCGACCGGGATCCAGGCCGGGATTGACGGCGACAAGATCGCGCGTCGTGAGCCCGAATCGTCGGCAGATGGAAAAAGCAGTCTCTCCCCGCCGGACGGTGTAGGTCCGCGCCGAACTCGCCGGTGCCCTCGGGCTCGAACTGGCGCTCGGGAATCGTGTTCCCGTGTAAGGGGTCACCGTACCGACGCCGCGCTGGCCCACGATCCCCGGAGTTGGCCGGGTGGCACCCGAAACGGGCGGTGTCGAGCGGTTGCCCGGGGTTTGCCCACTGGGCGGGCTGCCGGCGCGCACGCCGGGGGAGGCGTTGGTTGCGGGGAGGCCCTGGAGGGGAAGCGTGCCGGCCACCCCCAGCAACCGCTGGCGCAGTTCGAGATTTTCGGCGGCCAGTTGCTGGGTAACCCCCGTGAGGTACTGCACGCTGGCAAGCAGGCTGGTGCGCTGCTGGGTCAGGCGATGAAGCTCCTCCACCAACCGGTCCATCTGGCGCTGCACGGAAGGGAGCGTTGGGGCCTCGACGCCTTCCTTGACCAGCTCGAGCTTCGCATTGCTGATGAGTTGACGGGCCGTGCTGGCGTGCGGCCAGTTGGGACGCAGGTCGAGCACCTTTTGAAAGTGGTAGACGGCCCCCGCGTAGTTGCTCGTGTTGTTCAGACAAAGCAGGCCGAGCTCCCAGTGCGCTCGCGCAAGCCGCGGGTTTCCCTCCAAGGCCCGTTCCAACAGCTTGGCCGCATCCGCCGGACTCGCGGATTTGCGGGACACCGCCGCCTTGATGAGGGGGTTGTCATCTTCGCCGGCACTGTTGTCGGCGGGATAGCACCCCACCAGGACGAACGCCAGGCAGGCAAACCCCAAGGCGCGAGCCCACGCGCACACATCGAACATGGGTGCGAACGTAAGGGAAGGTGGGGCGGGCTGCAACGCTCGTGCCGGGAACCGCACACCTCACCGCATCAACTGGCGTTCGAGGAAGCAGACGACCTGGCGGACGCTTTCGTCCACTTCCATGCGCCCTTTCACCAGCCGCCAGGCATGCAGCACGGTGCCGTGATCCCGCCCGCCGAACGCTTCACCGATGTTGTTCAGCGAGCTCTCGGTCAGGTTGCGGGCGAGGTACATGGCGATCTGCCGCGGAAACGCGATGTGCTCGGGGCGACGCTTGCTGCTCATGTCGGCGAGTCGCAGATCGAAGTGCTCGGCCACGCGCTTCTGGATCGTTTCGATCGTCAGGGCATCGCGGCTTTCCTCCTGGAGCATGTCGCGCAGGATCTCACCGACTAGGTCCGTCGTGGGCTCCTTGCGGCTGAGGGAGCAGTACGAACAAACGCGGGCCAGGGCGCCTTCGAGGCGCCGGATATTCGAGCGGATCTTCTGGGCGATGAAGTGCAGGACGACTTCGGGGAGCTTGAAGTCCATTGTTTCCTGCTTCTTCCTCACGATGGCGAGCCGTACCTCGACATCCGGCGGTTGGAGGTCGGTCACCAGCCCCCATTCGAAACGCGAGACGAGCCTTGCCTCGAGCGTCTTCAACTCGGCGGCGGGCCGGTCACAGGTGAGCACGATCTGCCGGTGCGCCTCGTGAAGCGCGTTGAACGTGTGGAAAAATTCCTCCTGGATCCGCTCCTTGTTCTCCAGGAACTGCACATCATCGATCAGGAGGACGTCCGCGGTGCGATAGCGTTTGCGGAACTTGCCGATGTCGTTGCTCTGAATCGACTCGATGTACTCATTGGTGAAGCGCTCGGAAGAAACATACGCCACGCGGGCCTTCCCGCGGCTGCGGACGACGTGGTGGCCAATGGCGTGCAACAAGTGCGTCTTGCCGAGCCCGGCGCCCCCGTAGACGAAGAGCGGGTTGTAGGCCTTCCCCGGGTTCTGGGACACTGCGACACAAGCCGCGTGCGCGAAGTTGTTGTTGTTCCCGACGACAAACGTGTCGAAAGTGTTGAGCGGGTTGAAATCGAAGACGAGCGGAGCCGCCTCCGGTTTGGGGAGCGGTGCCGGTGCGGAGGCGGGTGCCGGGCGACTGCGCTCGCCGTTGGAACGACGCGCCATCGCGGCATTCGGACTGATCGCGAATTTGACGTTCAGACTCCGGCCGCTGGCCTGGCAGAGCGCATCTCGGATCAGGCCCAGGTAATTGCTCTTGAGCCAAAGCTCGCAGAAGTCGTTTGCCACCTCCAACGTCAGTTCGTCCTCGACCAGGGCTTTGGCGCGCAAGCTTGCGAACCAGAGGTTGAAAATCTCGGGATTCAGGCGTTCGCGCAGGAGGCTTAGCGCTGAGGCCCACACTTTCTCAAAAGGTGTCTGCATGGCTCTCGCGGCTGGATCCGCGTGCGACTGGCCGGATTTGTTCACCACCCTTCGTCACCCCGATGTAACGTGCCCCTTTGCAGCTGTTTCCGGTGCCTTCCCTCCCCCGGATCCTGCGGAGGGTTCGGGCGGGGCATCGGCGTGGGAACCATGGCGTCGAATCGCATGCAAATCTCTGGTCGGCAAAAAGTTATCTCCACGAAAAAGTTCCAAAAACTGGCGCTCACCGCGTCCCGGGTCTCACCCGTTTGTTGGTTCAAGTGCCCGTTCTTCTAGGCCCGCGTTCCCGGCGTGACCAGCAGAACATATTCGCACTTGCTCACCACTTGTTCACAACCTCGCCGCCCAACCGCCCCGCCCCGTGCTCCGAGTCCGGAAGCGAAAAAGGGGCACCCGCCCGGGCGGGTGCCCCGAAAGCCGCCCCACCTTTCAAACGTCGTAGTACAGGAAGAACTCGTACGGATGCGGCCGCAGCCGGATCCCGTCGG
>CAZHUS010000026.1:0-92629 GCA_964535555.1 uncultured Verrucomicrobiota bacterium | reverse complement strand
TTGGAGCGGCGCGAAGCGTTTGGAGTGCGTCCGCTTTAGCGGCGCTTTTGGTTCATGGTCACGGGGCAGGTCCGCAAGGAACAGGTGGCTTTCCACGATCCGGCCCGGAAAAGGACCGATGAATCCCCCGCACTCCACACGCTTCGCGGCTACGGAAGCCCGTCTGCCCTGCGCGGAGCGCCGGGCCTGCGTCCAGCTTGCCGGCGCTTTCACCTTCACGCTCTCCAACCGCGTCGCTGAGGCCGCGTGTGTTCCCCCACCCCTCAACCTCCCGGCTCCTTTCGACTCGACACCCGGGGCTCCGCGGCCTTGAGTCTTGCGCATGAAGACCCTTCTGAGCCGTCGTGCGTTCCTCAGGCGTTCCACGCTGTTGAGCGGGAGTTTTGTCCTCGCCTCACCCTTGCTGAGCGTCGGTCGTGCCGCCGCGAACGGCAAGCTGAACGTGGCCTTCATCGGCGTGGCGAACCGCGCCGCCGACAACCTGAACGAGATCGCCAGGCTCACCGACGCCGTCAACGTCGCGGCTCTCTGTGACGTCGATGACAACTACCTCGCCCAAGCCGCCCAGAAACACCCGGGCGCGAAGACTTACAGCGATTTCCGGCGCCTCATCGAGCAGTCCGACCTCGACGCCGTCGTCGTCAGCACCCCGGACCACATCCATGCCGTCGCCGCCGCCGCGGCGCTCCGGACCGGACGCCACGTTTACTGCGAGAAGCCGCTGACCCGCACCGTTTCCGAGTGCCGGGCCGTTCGCGACCTGGCGGCCAGGCACAAACGCGTGACCCAGCTGGGCACCCAGATCCACGCCGGAGACAATTACCGGCGGGTCGTCGAACTGGTGCAGGGCGGCGCGATCGGTCCCGTTCGTGAAGTCCACGTCTGGTGCGGCGCGGTGTATGGTGGCAAGGGCGCTCCGAAGGACCGGCCCCCCGTTCCGGCCGGACTGCATTGGGACCTGTGGCTCGGCCCGGTCGAGTTCCGGCCGTACCATCCCGATTACGCCCCGTTCGCCTGGCGCAACTGGTGGGCTTTCGGAGGAGGCACCGTGGCGGATTTCGGCTGTCATTTCATGGACCTGCCGCACTGGGCGCTGGGGCTCCGGGAACCCATTTCCGTGGAGCCCGTGGACGGGCCGCCGGTGCACCCCGATTCGCCGCCGCCTTGGGTGATTCTCCGCTACCAACACCCGGAACGCCGCACCGCCGCCGGTACCCTGCCCCCGGTCACCCTCACCTGGTACCACGGGGGTAAGCAGCCCCACAACCCTCTCCTGGATGATGAGCAACGCCAGTATTTCAAGAGCGGCGTGCTCTTTGTGGGGGAGAAAGGCAACCTGCTTGCAGATTACACGCGCCGGCAGTTGCTCCCCGAGGACCGGTTCAAGGACTTCAAGGCACCCACTCCGACCATCCCAAACTCGATTGGTCATCACAAGGAGTGGATCGAGGCGATTCGCACCGGCGGTCCCACCACCTGCAACTTCGATTACTCGGGGGCACTGACCGAGGCCGCCCTCCTGGGCAACGTGGCCTACCGCGTCGGCAGGCGGCTCGAGTGGGATGCCGTGAAGCTCCGGGCCACGAACTGCCCGGAAGCGGACCAGTACATCCACCACAAGTACCGCGAAGGCTGGAGCCTCAGTTAGGTAGGACGCGCTGATCTCTGCGCGCGGGATGCAGCGGGCAGCGGAGTGCCCGCCCTACCTGGACGTGACCCACAACGGAGTGCCCGCCCTGACGCGATCAACGTCCCTGCCCGACTTCGACGAGGACATTGGCCTCAAGATCCAGCCATCGTCTGACTCCGGCCTTCCGCGTCACGCGGGCCAGGCGCTCGAGGTAGAACAACGTCGGCTCGGCAATGTGCTGGTTGTTCAGGAAAGGCTCGGTGTACTGGATCGCGCCGTACTTGGCCTGCCCGATGTGGTGTTGCTGACCGACGTGGTCGTTCCAGTCCACGCCTTCGGTGAGGAAACCGTGGCTCCCGTAATGGTGCCGCGCGATCGCCCTGAGAATGGTCAGACCGTCCTGCTCATAACGCCGGGCACGATCCCGGTCCGACTTGCGCACGTCCGCCGCGGCTTCGAAATATGCCAGCGCCGCCTCCGCGTTCTCCCAGAGATACGCGGTGTCCCAGGATTTCTCCATGTAAAGCAGGCCGCGCGTGGCGACGCCATTCCGGTCGTCGGACATCTTGAATTGCTCGAGACCCGCCAGGCACACGGTGTAGGCGAAGTCCCGGATGGCCGGCGCCTTGAGCAGTCCCGCGATGGGCAGCAAGGTCCGAAACGCGACCGAATACGCCACGTTCTCGTGGGGGTCGTAAGTGTCGTGATTGATGCTTCCGAAGATGCCGCCGGCGTTCATGAACACCGCGGTCTTCTCGCGCAAGGCTGTCCGGTAGTCAGCAAGCTTGTGGGCGGTGAGCGCCGCCTGAAGCTGCAGAATGAACAACCCGTCGGCCGAGGATTGCCAGTAGGTGTCGTTGCCCCCGTCGGGAGAAGGGCGATAGATCTTCCCCTCCGGCGTCACGCGGCGGGGAAACCAGCCGTTCGGCACCGGTTCAACCCGATCCCGGATCCAGGCCGCGGTCTTCGTCGCCATGGCACGCATGCGGGCGCGGCGCGGGTCCGACTTCGGAAGTTCATCCGAGAACCCGAGGAGCTGCAAGGCCACCTTCGCCATCGATCCCGGGCACAACCAGTCGGACTTGTGCTTGTAGTTCAGGGCGAACTTGCCCGTGGTCGTTTCGCGGTAGCCCCGGATGAACCCCGTCGTCTCGTCGAGGAACCCGCATTCCAGAACGTGGTCCAGAATGGCCACCGCGTTCGACTGCCAATCCGCACGGCCCAGGAACGTGCCCCAGCGATGAATCTCCCAGGCGCCACCCACGGCATTCGCCGCCCAGCCCGGGCCTTCGAGGTTGCCAAAGTCGTGCCACCCCATGACCTCGCCCCCGGGGTTCACGAAGCTCGAGATCGAGACGAGGTGACCGCAGGCTCCGCGCTGAACGGTCTTGCCCAGCGTGAACCGCAACGAATCACGCACGGAATCCACGACGGTGTACTTGGGATTCTCCGGCACGTAGAAGGCATCCTTCGAGGGTGAGTCGTCGCCAAGGACGGATGCGGACGCCCACGCCGCGATCCCGAGCGCGGCGAAGACAAGGAACTTGCTCATAAAGCGATTCGCGGGGTCACATCCCCATGATCTGGTAACCGCCGTCGACGTAGATGACCTGTCCGGTAATGGCGGCGCCGCCGTCACTCGCGAGAAAGAGCGCGGTGGCCCCGAGTTCTTCCGCGGTCACGTTGCGCCGGAGCGGGGCCTTCGCCTCGTAGTGCCGCAACATCTCCGTAAACCCGCTGATGCCGCGCGCGGCCAGGGTGTTCACCGGCCCCGCACTGATGCAGTTGACGCGGATCTTCCGCGGGCCGAGGTCGTAAGCGAGGTAGCGGGTGGAAGCCTCGAGCGAGGCCTTCGCCACGCCCATCACGTTGTAGTGAGGCACGACCTTCTCGGATCCGTAGTAGCTCATGCCGATGATGCTGCCGCCTTCGGTCATCAGCGGCGCCGCTGCGCGGGACACCGCCACGAGCGAGTAGGCACTGACATCGTGCGCGATTCGGAACGCTTCGCGGCTCGTGTTGAGAAATTCCCCTTCCAAGGCTTCCCGGGGGGCGAATGCAACCGAGTGGAGGAGCAGATGCAGTCTGCCGTACTTCGCTCCCACGGTCGTGAACACCGAAGCGATCTCCTCGTCCTTGGTGACGTCGCAGGGGAGGATCAGCGTCTCCGCTCCGAACGTCCCGGCGAGATCCTCCACGTTTTCCTTCAGACGCTCCCCTTGATAGGTGAAGGCCAACGTGGCGCCCGCCCGCGCCCAAGCCTGGGCAATGGCCCAGGCGATGGAGCGCTTGTTGGCCACACCGAACACAATCCCGAATTTGCCAGCGAGTAGTGACATGGTTGCAGTCGTGACGCCTAGCGTGAAGCGCCTCACCGCGACGTGGCAAGGGCGGATTTCGGACCGCGGCCGGTCCCCGGCCGCAGCACGGACAAGCGGTCGCGCGGCGTCGTTCAGGACGACCACGCGCCAGGGGGTTCGTAGCCGCTGCGACCGCGGAGCGGTCGCGGTCCGGCTCGGGTTTTGCCCCCTCGACCTTCGGCCTCTCCTTCACTAGGCTCGCCTGATGAATCGCGCCCGATCCGAGGTCCTGTTTCGCGAGGCCCTCCAGTATATCCCCGGCGGCGTCAATTCGCCCGTTCGCGCCTTCCGCGCCGTGGGCGGACAACCCTTCTTTGTCGACCGCGCGGCCGGGGCGCACGTCTTCACCGTCGACGGCCAGGAACTGATTGACTACGTCGGGACCTGGGGGCCGGCGATCCTGGGGCACGCCCATCCGCGCATCATCGAAGCCGTGAAGAACACGGCGGAGCGGGGCACCAGCTTCGGAATTCCCAACCCGCTCGAGGTCACCATGGCGCACCTCATCTGCGATCTGGTCCCCAGCATTCAGAAGGTTCGGATGTGCAATTCGGGCACGGAGGCGTGCATGTCAGCGATCCGCCTGGCCCGCGGCTTCACGAAGCGCGACAAGATCCTGAAATTCGACGGCTGTTACCATGGTCATGGCGATTCGCTCCTGGTGAAGGCGGGCTCGGGCGCGCTCACTTTGGGCTGCCCCGACAGCGCCGGCGTACCGTCGGACTTCGCCAAGCACACACTGGTGCTGCCTTTCAACGACCTGCCAGCCCTGGAGCAGGCCTTTGCCCGGCACGGCGGCGAACTGGCGGCGGTCATCCTGGAACTCGTCCCCGCCAACGCAGGACTCTACCTGCCGAAGCCCGGCTACCTGGAAGCCTTGAGGGCGTTGACGACCAAGCATGGCACGCTCCTTATCGCGGACGAGGTCATGACCGGTTTTCGCCTCGGACTCGACGGTGCCCAGGGACGCTTCGGCATCACTCCGGACCTTTCGACGTTCGGCAAGATCATCGGCGGTGGTCTGCCCGTCGGGGCGTTCGGGGGACGCGCCGACATCATGGACTTCCTGGCCCCGCTGGGTCCCGTTTACCAGGCTGGAACGCTCAGCGGCAATCCCCTGGCCATGGCCGCCGGCATCGCGGCTCTCGAGGAATTGCGGCGCGGGGAAACTCCGGGAGCTTTCGCAACGCTCGAAGGCCTCGGCGCCCAACTGGAGGCGGGCCTGGTGGACGCCGCGAAGTCGGCAGGTGTCCCAATGCAGTTCCGGCGCATCGGCTCCATGTTCTGCGGGTACTTCACCAGCGAACCCGTTCACAACCTCGCCGACGCCATGAGGAGCGACCGCGAGCGGTTCGCGCGCTACTTTCAGGGCATGCTCGAGGAGGGCGTCTACCTCGCGCCGTCGCAGTTTGAGGCGGGGTTCCTGTCCACGGCGCATACGCCGGCGGAGATCGACCGGACCGTGGCGGCTGCAGCCCGGGTGCTGCGCACGTTGTAGAACGAGGACCGGGCGTTCCCTCGGGCGCTTCCTCACCCCCATCGATCCTGCGTGTTGGCCTCGATGAAGCTGCACATCATCACCACGGGAGGGACGATCGACAAAGTGTACTTCGACGCCACGAGCGAGTACGAGGTGGGCCCGCCGCAAATCGAAGAGGTGTTGCGCGAGGCCAACGTCACGTTCGAGCCCACGCTCGAGTCGATCCTCCGCAAGGACAGCCTGGAACTCACCGACGCCGACCGGCAGCTCATCCGCCGTCATGTCGAACTGGCGACGGCGGACCGGATCCTGATCACGCACGGCACCGACACCATGGTCCAGACGGCCCTCGCCCTGGCGGGTGTTCCGGGGAAGACGATCGTGCTCACCGGCTCCATGCAACCCGCGCGCTTTCGGAATACCGACGCGGTTTTCAATGTCGGCGTCGCCATCGGCGCGGTGCAGTGCCTCCCGCCGGGCGTTTACGTGGCGATGAACGGCCGCGTTTTCGATCCGAGATCGGTGCGGAAGAACCGGACGCGTCACGCCTTCGAGGAGATCGACTGAGTTCGCGGAAGAACGGGCTTGGAATCGCCGGCCGCACGGGCTATCTGCTTCATCTCATCTCAGCAAATCGAAATCGCCTATGAAGCCAAGCCGGACCGATTCGGTTGGATGGGGAAGCTACCCCGCCCCGGGTGCTGCCGCGGACGCCTCGCCCGCCACGTTGATTCAGATGCCAACGCGAGACCACCGGGACCGCTGCGGTGCTGGAGAACCGACCGGCGAGGGCTCCGGTCGGGCCCCGCGAAGGCGCGTGTGCGCCCCTTACCTGATCCTCCCGGCGCTCTTCCTCCTGACCGGCTCGCCACGGGCTGCCAGTTCGGACTCCGGCTCGCCGCACGAGCAACTGCCCCGGGCGATGCATGGCACCATGGTGGAGCGCCCCCGGGTACGGGTCGGCCTGGCGGAGGCGGACATCCTGGGCGCCGACGAACGCGCGCTCCAGGCCGCGGTCGATTATATCGCCGGCCTGGGCGGAGGAATCGTGGAAATCGGGCCCGGCACGTACACGCTCCGCGACTCGCTTCATCTGCGTCCGTTCGTCACCGTCCGTGGGACACCCGGCCAAACGATCCTGAAGAAGGCGGCGGGCACCGTAACGCCGCTGCAACTGGACGGCGATTACGGCGAGGAACAAGTCACGCTTCGAAATCCGGACGGCTTTGCGGTCGGTACAGGCATCGCGGTTTGGGACAACGGCGCGGGCGGTTTTCACACCACGGTGGCCCGCATCATCGGCCGCCACGGAAACACCCTCGCGATCAGCAAACCGCTGAACGCGGATTGCATGGTGGCCAACGGCGGCCAGGCGGCCACGGTCTTCCCCGTTGTCAGTGGCTACGACCTGGAAGGCTGCGTTGTCGAGGACCTGGTCATTGACGGCAACAAGGCGAACAACCCGTCGCTCAACGGCTGTCGCGGGGCGGGCATCTTCCTGTACCGGGGCTTCGGCACCGTGATCCGCCGCTGCATGGTGCGTGACTACCACGGCGACGGAATCGGATTCCAACAGTCCAACGACGTGACGGTCGAGGACTGCGTCAGCGAAGGAAACACGAGCCTCGGCTATCACCCCGGCAGCGGCTCACAGCGTCCCACGTTCCGGCGCAACGTGGCCCGCAACAACGGCGAGGACGGGCTGTTCCTGTGCTGGCGGGTGAAGTTCGGCGTGTTCGAGGACAACGTGCTCGAAGGCAACGGGCGCTTCGGCATCTCGATTGGCCACAAGGACACCGACAATCTGTTTCGGGGCAACCAGGTGCGCTTGAACCATCAGGCCGGCGTGTTCTTCCGCAACGAAACCGAGGGCATGGCCGGCCACAGGAATCGGCTCGAGGCAAATATCATCGAGAACAACGGCGTCACCAACAACGCCCCCGGGATCGCCGTGCGCGGCGAGACGCAGGACCTGGTCTTTCGAAACAACATCATCCGGGACACCCGCCCCGCGGACGAGCAACGCCAGAAGGTCGGAGTCGAGATCGGCGCCAAGGCGGGATCGGTGATGCTCGACAACAACCGTGTCGAAGCCGCCACCCCCATCGACGACCGCCGCAAACCGTCGAACTGAACGGCATGCCCTCGACCAACTCCTCCCGAACCAGGCGAATCACGCGCGGATCGGAGCGCCGAGGCCGAAACCACGGGTGGTGCTTGATGCTGGGATCTTTCCTTCAAGCCATCGTCGGGAACCTCGATGCCGCCGAGGCGGACTTGATCCTGCATCACGCCAAGGTCGCAGTCGTGGACGCGTCGTTTTCGATTCGCGAGGCCCTGGCAATCCGCGACGGGAGCATCCTGGCGACGGGCACGAGCGAGGACGTGCTTCGCCACCGGGGACCCCGCACCGAAGTGGTGAACCTCGAAGGCCGCCTCGTCCTGCCCGGTTTGATCGACTCGCACGCCCACCCGGTGGACGCATCGCTCACGGAGTTCGATCATCCGATCCCGGCCATGGAGCGCATCGCCGACGTGCTCGACTACATCGCGAGTCGAACCCGCCTCGTACCGGACGGCGACTGGATCGTGGTGCGACAGGTCTTCATCACCCGTCTCGAGGAACAGCGCTACCCGTCCCGCGCCGAACTGGACCGGGTGGCCCCGCGACACCCGGTGATGTTCGCCACCGGCCCGGACGCCTCCCTGAACACCCTGGCCCTGCAACGCAGCGGGATCGACCGGAACTTCCAGGTCACCGACGGCGGAGGCGGCCTCGCGGAGATGGACCCGGTCACCGGCGACCCCACGGGGATCCTCAGGAATTGCAGCCGGTTCGTGAAAGCAAGCGCGCCTTCGCGGACTCCCACGCCCGGCGAGAAAGCGGACCGGCTCGCGTCCTTGTTTGCCGACTACAACCGCGTGGGTCTCACGACGGTTTGCGATCGCGATGCGGGGCCGGACGAACTCCGCGTGTACCGCGACCTCGCGAGCGCGAAACGGCTGACGGTGCGTGTTCGTGTGTCGCAACACGTGGATTCGCTTGGAACGTGGGACGCGGTGCAGGCAGGCATCCGCCAGGTCGCGGCAGACCCCCTGTTCACGGCCCCCGATGACTGGTTGCGGATCATTGGAGTGAAGACCTACCTGGACGGCGGCATGCTCACCGGCAGCGCCTACCTGCTCCAGCCCTGGGGCGTCAGCGCAATCTACGGCATCACCGATCCGGCCTATCGCGGCGTGCGCTTCATTCCGCACGACCGCCTCGTCGCCATGGTGCGGGCCGCGGTGGAATCCGGATTGCAGTTCACGGCACACGCGGTCGGGGACGGCGCCGTGCAGGGTTTACTCGACACCTACGCGGAACTCGACCCGCAGCTTCCGCCGCGCGTGACGCGGTGCTGCATCAGCCATTCGAACTTCATGAGCCGCGACTCGGTGGCGCAGGCCGCGCGACTCGGGATCGCCCTCGATCTCCAGCCCGCCTGGCTCTACCAGGACACCCGGACGCTCGCGAAGCACTTCGGGGAGGCGCGCCTTCGCTATTTCCAACCGCTTCGAAGCTTGTTTGAAGCGGGGGCGTTGGCCGGCGGTGGGTCCGATCATATGCAGAAGATCGGTGCCGAACGCGCGATCAACCTGTACAGCCCCCTCCTCGGCATCGCCACGGCCGTCACTCGCCGCGCCAGGAATTATGAAGGGGCGCTGCATCCCGAAGAGGGGCTGAGCCGCGAGCAGGCCATCCGTTTCTATACCGCCAACAACGCCCGGGTCCTGCGATCGGAAGACCGGCTCGGCTCCCTCGAGGTGGGGAAGCTCGCCGACCTCATCGTGCTGGACACCGACCTGCTGTCGTGTCCCGCCGAGGGCATCTCCGGTGCCCAGGTGCTTCGGACTTATGTGGGCGGCAAACTCGTGTACAAGGCCGGGCCATGAGCCCCCCCATCCGCCTGCGGTCATTGACGCCGCAGGACTTTCCGTTCGCCGACGAGGTCCGGGCCGGCGCCGGCTGGAACCAGACCCTGGCAGACTGGAGGCGGTTTCTCGAACTTGAACCTGGCGGCTGCTTCGTGGCCGAGTGGGAAGGCGCACCCGCAGGCACGGCCACCACGATCGTGTACGGACCGGAGTTGGCCTGGATCGGCATGGTCCTCGTGCATCCCCAGTATCGACGTCAAGGCGTGGGGGGCGCGCTGCTGGAGCACTGCATTGAATATCTCAGAGACCGCGGCGTTCGTTGCATCAAACTGGACGCAACGCCCCAAGGCCAGCCCGTCTATCAACGGCTCGGATTCCAGTCGGAATGGACGCTGGCCAGGTGGGAACGGCCCGGGCGCCCTGCGCATGGCTCTGCCGTAGGGCAGACATGCCTGTCTGCCAGTCGGGGCGACTTTCCTGTCGCCACAGCGCCCGCTGGGCTCGGAAGCCCGGAGAACCGGCAGGCTCGAAAGCCCGCCCTACGCGACTGTTCATGGCCCGAGGAGTGCGATATCCACCGGCTCGATGCCACCGCGTTCGGGGTCGCACGCCGGCGGCTCTGGAACGCTCTCGAGCAACAAGGCTCGGTGGCCCGGTGCGCCGAGGCCTCGGATGGCACGCTGGCGGGTTGCGGCCTGAGCCGCCCCGGCTCCCGCGCACGCTATCTGGGACCGGTGGTCGCCACCTCTCCCGAGCCGGGCCTGGCGGTGATCGACTCGCTCCTGGCCGAGAACCCGGAAGACGCCGTCTTCTGGGACATTCCCGACCCGAACACCGCCGCGGGGGCCTGGGCCGAGTCGCACGGCTTCCGGCGCCAGCGAACGCTGACGCGCATGTGGCTTGGCGAGAATGAACGTCCCGGGAACCCACGCCTCCAGTTCGCCCTGGCCGGCCCCGAAGTCGGCTAGGGCGCGGACTCTTCCCAGCATGACCCCACGCACCTCCCAACCCGCCGTGGCTGCCGTACCGATGCCGGATCCAGCGTCGCCGCGCCTGCAATCGCTCGACACCTTTCGCGGGGCCGTGATGCTGCTCATGGCGTCGAGCGGCCTGGGCCTCCCGCAAGTTGCGAAGAGCTTCCCCGACAGCGCCCTCTGGCAGTTTCTCGGACGCCAATGCGAGCACGCCGCCTGGCGCGGGTGCACGCTCTGGGACCTCATCCAGCCCGCCTTCATGTTCATGGTCGGCGTGGCCCTGCCCTACTCCATCGCTTCGAGGCGGTCCCGCGGCGCCGCGTTCCCTTCGCTCCTCGCACACGCGCTCTGGCGTTCGCTCCTCCTGGTGTCGCTCGCGGTCTTTCTGACGTCTGCCTGGAGTCAACGCACCGAGTGGATCTTCACGAACGTCCTGGCGCAGATCGGCCTCGGCTATCCCCTGCTCTTCCTGTTGGCCTTCACGCGGCCACGAACGCAGGGGATCGCGGCCGGCGCGATCCTGTTTCTTTACTGGCTGGCGTTCGTCCTCCACCCGCTGCCACCCCCCGGCTTCGATTGGAAGTCCGTGGGCGTGCCTTCGGACTGGCCGCACCTGGCCGGGTTCGCGGCGCACTGGGAAAAGAACTTCAATACGGCGGCGACGTTCGACCGCTGGTTTCTCAATCTCTTCCCGCGCGAGACTCCTTTCGTGTTCAGCAGCGGCGGATACCAGACGCTGAACTTCGTCCCGTCGCTCGCCACGATGCTCTTGGGTTGCCTGGCCGGGGAATTGTTGCGTCGCCAGGAACCGGTCCGGACCAAGGTACGGACGCTTGTGCTCGCCGGCATGGGTGGACTCGTGCTGGGGTTCGCCCTCGATGCGACCGGCGTTTGCCCCGTCGTGAAACGCCTCTGGACCCCCGCGTGGGCGCTGTTCAGTGCGGGTTGGGTGGCGCTGTTGCTGGCGGGCTTTGTTGCGGCGATCGAAGGGCGTGGCTGGAAGCGCTGGACTTTCCCGTTCGTCGTCGCGGGCATGAACCCGATCGCGCTCTATTGCCTGTGGCAGTTGATGTCCGGCTTTGTGCGCGACAGCCTTCGAATCCACTTCGGGCGTGAGGTCTTCCACAGCCTGGGAACGGTCTACGCCCCGATCCTGGAACGCGTCTTGATCCTGTTGGTCTTCTGGGTCATCCTGTGGTGGTTGTATCGGCGGAAGATCTTCCTCCGTTTATGAATGCCCAAAGGCCCGCGTCCGCTGCCGCACACGGCTTCACCCTGATCGAACTGCTCGTGGTGATCGCCATCATCGGCATCCTCGCCTCGATGCTGCTCCCCACGCTCGCCCGCTCGAAGTACGCCGGGCAACGCGCGGCCTGCGTGAACAACATCCGGCAACAGTACCTCAGCCAGATCCTCTATGCCGACGACAACCGCGGCAACTTCCCCTACCACGAAGATGCGAGTCCGGACTATCACCGCACCACCGTCACCGGAACGCGGAGCATCGTGAACAGCCTGCGGGGGACTTACCTGCAGGAAACCAAGGTCCTGATCTGCCCGATCACCCGGCTCAACTTCGGACGGGTGTGGCTGAACTACGAGAGCATGGCGAACTACGCGGACAAGAACACGCGCGACTACGGCGGCTGGGACACGACCGCCTCCATGGTCTACACGCCGTACATGTGGTTCGCGAATTTCACCGCCACGCCCGCCATGAAGTTCCTGGCCCCCAGCGGCCAGGTGAGTGAGAACCCGGACGACAACGAACCCGCCTGGCCGAGGAACGCGAACGAATGCGACAGCCGTCGCGCGTTCATCACGCACCGGATCAGCGACACCCCGGGGACGAAGCTCTGGGACGTCGGGCACATGGGCAAGTTCGACGCCGGCAGCACCAGCCTCCCCCTCTGGTCCTTTTCCATCACCCCCGACCAACCGGTCGGCCACGCCGATGGCAGCGTGAAAGTGCGTCCGAAAGCCCAGATCAAGCCGCGCGCCCGCGGCGGCCCCAGCTCGGACACGACGTATTATTACTGACAGGAACCGGGGCGGGTGCGTTACCCGAGACCGTTCACTGCGGGGAGCCGCGTTGCCTCTTCACGGAGACTTGAGGGAAGACTCGGCGATGGCCCGGCGATACGCGCGGTCGTCATGCGGCTTCTGCCAGCCGTTCGTGACTGCTGCCAGTCCCGCCCGGTGCCGGGCCCACATTTCGTTCACGAAACCATCCCAAGCCTGGCCCTGCCGCGCCCATTCTTTGTCGTGGTCACGACCCGTCGTTTCCCGGATCCGGCGAACGAACTCCCGGTCATCCTCGTACATCCAACGATCCACGTAGTCGAAGAACGCGTCGTGGTTCCAGGCGGCTTCAGCTCGAAGCAGTCGCAGCGCCAACGCCTGCGCCACCCAACCCACACTCGTGCAACACCGCCGATACGACTCGCTCGTGTGCTGTCCCTCCCTCCAGAGCGCGGGCGGCAGATGCTCATACGGACCCCACCCGTTTCCCCGGCCGCGCCCCAGGCCCGTGGTTACATCGATGCCGGAATGCCCGGCAAACACCACCGTCGCACCGGTCCACGCCGCGCCGTAAGCGGTCTGTTCGTCTTCTCCGAAACTCACGCCTGGAAAAGCGCGGTTGAGGTTCGCCAGTTCGTCGTCTCCCAGAAGCAGGCCTGCAAACACGATCGGCAGCTTCCGTCCGCTGCCGTGTCCGCCCCAACCCGTCCATCCCGGGTGCCCGGCGCGAATCATACTGCCAAGGTCGATCCCCACTTGAACGAAGTTGAGCAGCAACGGTTCCTTGGCCTCGGCTGTTAAGTCCGTGCACAGGAGCAGGGCCGAGATACCCACCACGCGCCCATACTCAAGGCCATACTGGGGCATGTTCTCAACCGGTTCCTCGAACCCGAAAAAGCCCGTACCCACCCACGGCCTCTCCGTGAACCGGACGTACTGCGCAACCGCCGGCGTGCCCGGCGTTCGCGACACGGACGGCAACAGGCTCCGGCGGAGATCTCGCGCGAGATAGATCCGCTGAGTACGGTCACAGAAGCCCGGCCGGAATGCGTCGGCAGGCTGGGGCTCGCCAACGCACGTGAGAACAGCCGCGGTCCGGATCGGGCTCGAGTCGCCCTCGCCGCGTTCGATGCGGTTTCGCAGTTGCGCCTGGAGCACAAGCCCCTTCGGCATGCTGACGGAAGCCACCAGACAGTCACCGGGACGCAGGTCCACGGGCAGCCGGCCGATCAGCGCCGGATCAAACCAGTTCCGCACGCCGCTGTCATAGGCGACCTTCATGGCTGCGGGCGGATTGACCATGAAACCGTTCCGCACGCGGCTGGCCTCGGGCTGCTCGCGGTCGCGCGCATCCAGCTCATCGTCCGGAATCTCCCGGCCGTACCGAGGCCGCGGCTCGATCTCGCGGATGGTCACCGGGCCGACCACGTACCAGTCGCCGTTGACGAACTGCCCCACGCGGGCCGGGCTGGTGAAGGTCCATCGAACCCCGTGCTGTGAAACGCCCTCCCGCAGCGGGAGGGAATCGACTCCGGACCGCACCGGGGCGTTGGTCGCGCTGTAAAGCGCCGCCACGTTCGCCGGGGGCCGGCTCAAGGGAAACCGCTGGAGGTCGTAAGGGTTGACGACCGCCGCCAGAGCCATGAAGGAGAGGCCGCTGTGGAGGATGACGGCGAGCATCCCGCGGGTCGCAATGAGTAAGGACTTCATCGTGGCAGACGAGTAACGGGCGCCTCAGCGGCATCCCTCATGGACGCCACGGGGCGGATGACGAGCGCGAGAACCCTCCCATTTTTCGGAAAAAAAGCGGGAACCCGCAAGGCTGGCCGTTGCTCTCATCAATTGAATGGATGATCCTCACAACAGTATCTTGATTTGTCTCTCCGACTGGGGTAGGATCTCGCGTCCACGACGAACCGAAGACCCGGCCAGGGTTTCGGGGCTTAGGGAACCAGGAAACCAGGGAAGCCATTCAGGTCCGAAGCGCGTGCCCGATCGTGACCACATTCACCTGGCGGATTCGCGGATCCACCCGCCACTCACCAACCGCTGTCAACAAGTCCAACCATGAAAACAAATGTTCCTCCTTCACGTCCCGGCGCCGGACGGCGGCCCGGTCCCAACCCCCGCGTTCTCCTGGCCACCCTGACGAGCCTGGGCAGCCTCGCCTTGCCGGTGGGTGCCGACCTCATTCCCGCGACGATTCTGGACCCTTCCCTCCAAGTGACGACGTACCTGAGCGGATTGAGCCAGCCGATCGGCATGGTCTGGCTGGACGCCGACAACGCGTTCGTGCTCGAGAAGGCATCCGGCGTGGTGCGACGGGTGATTGGTGGAGTCGTCCAGGCGACTCCGGCGCTGGACCTCGCCGTCAACTCCGCCTCGGAACGGGGCTTGCTCAGCCTGGCCTTGCATCCCGACTTCCCGGAAACACCACACGTGTTCATCCGCTGGACGGAAAGCAGCACCGGCGCCGACTCCACCGTCATCTCGGAGGTCCCGCTGCTGGGCAACCGGCTGGACCGGTTTGTGTGGGACGGCACCAGCCTCACGTTCGATGCCAACCTCGTTTCCTTGCGAGCCCGACAGACCGGGAACATCGAAGTCCCCGGACACCCGGGCATCGTGAATGGCAATGAGGGCGGCAACCACAACGGGGGCGTCGTCCGGTTCGGGCTCGATGGGATGCTCTACACGTACATGGGCGACCAGGGCCGACGCGGCTGGCTGCAGAACCTCCCGAGGGGGCCGTTCCTCACGCCGCCATTCGTGGACGACAATTTCGGTGGACCAGAGCCCGACGATGCGCATCTCGCCGGCGTGATCCTCCGCCTCGATCCCAATGGAGAAGCCCCGGGAGACAACCCCTTTTTCGCCGTGGGCGCCGGCATCGGAGGGGAGGTTGGGGCGAACCTCCAAAAGGTCTTCGCCTACGGTTTCCGCAACGGCTTCGGCATGGCGTTCGATCCGGTCGGGGGCCATCTCTGGGAAACCGAGAACGGGGACGACTCGTTCAGCGAGGTCAACCGCGTGGTCCCGGGAATGAACGGCGGCTGGATCCAGATCGCCGGACCGCAGAGCCGGTTTCCGCAGTTCAAGCGCATCGAAACCACGGAGTTTGGCAGGGCTCTCCAACAGGTCCGCTACCCGCCCACGCGCATCGTCTACACGGCGGTTCTGGCGCTCAGCCGCATGTTCATGCCGCCTGGCGCGGTTTACGTGGATCCCGAACTCAGTTGGAAATACGAGGTCGCACCCTCCGGAACGACGTTCGTCACCGGCGATGCCCTGGGAGCAGCGTACGACGGCACGCTCTGGATCGGCTCGGCCCGGAGTTACGCCCAAGTGGGTGGGACGGGCGGCAGTCTCTATCGCCTGCGACTGACAGCCGACCGGCTTCACCTGGACCTGAGCGCGGATCCCCGGCTTGCTGACCGCGTCGCGGACAATCTGTTTCGCGCGCAGAAATTCGATCCCACCGAGAGCGAGAGCCTCATCATCGGCACCGGGTTCGGGTCGACGCCGGATCTGGTTCAAGGACCCGACGGCAACCTCTATGTCGTGTCCATCACCGATGGCACCATTTACCGGATCAGCGCAGCACCTTGACCGGCCCATCAAAGCCTCGTGAAACAAAGGAGCCCCCATCATGAATAATTCCACTCCCCGACCAATGACCGGCGGCCTCGCCGTCCTGGCCTGCAGTTTCGCCGCGGCCGCGCAGGCGGCCCTGATTGTGAACGGCGGTTTTGAATCCGGGCTGGCGTCCTGGACGATCGCCAACCAAACGGGCAGCGAAGGCAGCTTCGCCACCCAGACGGGAACGCTCAGTCCCGTCAGCAGCACCTCGGTACCGGCGCCTCCGGAAGGAACGACCGCGGCGATGACCGACGCCTTTGGACCGGGCAGCCACGTGCTGTACCAGGACTTCGTCGTACCGACGGGACTCACCGGCGGCTCGATCAGCTTCTCGTTGTACATCAACAACGGCGCGGCGGAGTTCGTGACCCCTGGTCATCTCAACTTCGGCTCGACCGACCTGAACCAGCAGGCGCGGGCGGACATTCTCGTGGGCGGAGCCGATCCGTTCTCGACCGCGTCGGGCGACGTCCTGCTGAACCTATATCAGACGATGGCCGGTGCCCCGTTGGTGAGCGGGTACGACGACGTGGTGGTGGATATCAGCGCGCTGGTCCAGGCCCACGCGGGGCAGACACTCCGTCTCCGGTTCGCGGAGGTGGACAACATCAACATGTTCAACCTCGGCGTGGACGCGGTGAACATCCAGGTCGTTCCAGAACCCGGGAGCTGGAGCCTGCTCGCCGGCCTGGGCTGCCTGATCGGCGCGGGTTGTTTCCGGCGATGGCGGCAGCAGGGGCAACCCGGCTCCGACGCGAATAGGTGAGACGTCCCGACGACGACCCTGAGGCTCCCTTCGATTACGCGACATGAATGCGCTCCGCCCACCGGCATCGCGAATCGGACTCGCCCGAACGATGGCCGGCTTGCTTTGGCTCGTCGGCCCGGGAGAGTTGGCCGCCCAGACGGTTTGGTCTGGTCCCCCCCTGGTCTTCACCAAGATCGACGGTGCCGACTGGAGCCTGCCGGAAAACCAGGATCGCCTGACCGACGATGTCTGGCTTACTCGCGCCAACCTTCGCGGCCTGTTCAATATCAACCGGGAGCCTGGCTACGATAGCGCAACCGGCAACAGCCCTCTGGGGACCGAATGGGCGTTCGCCGGACTGAACGGCAATCCGACCGCCGGGGTGACCGCTTCAAACCACGAAAACCTGCAGTTCGACACCTGGGTGGACAGCCTCGGGGCCGTCCCGCCAGCGGGTGTCGGCCGGGCGGGAGTAATGCACCTGGTCGACGAAGACATCTATCTGGACATCACCTTCCTCTCTTGGGACGTCGGTGCGGGCGGCTACAGCTACAGCCGTTCCACCGTGCCGGAGCCTGGTGCCCTGGGTGTGGTCGCCGCGTTGCTTTGTGCGGCCGGTGCGGCCTGGCGTCGGGTCGCGCGCGCGGCGTCGCCGTGAAGAACGGATGGCGGGTGATGGCCACGCCCACGTCCCGCCTTTCGCCGCTGACATGGCTGGCCATGCTGGTAGGGTGGCGCCGTGCGCAACGGCAGACTTCATTCCCGACCGGCGGCGGGCAGCATTCCTCTCACGCGACTCCGTCCCCCCCTGGCAAGACCTGCGGCCGGGCTGCTCTGGCTGTTCGGCATCGGGGCACTCATTCTCGGTTCGTTCGCGGCCGATGCGACCTTCCCCGCGGTACCGGTGATCTACTGCACCGACCTCTTCCATCCGCACGAGGATCCCGACGACCACTTCGACCTGGCCACGCTTCATGCGCTCCCGGAGCTCGACGTGAAGTGCCTCGTGCTGGATCAGGGACGGAGGCAGCAGGAACGGCCTGGGCGAATTCCGGTAGGCCAACTGAACCGCTTGACGGGGCACAACATCCCGGCGTTCACGGGACTCGCCTCGCCGTTGCGGCATCCGGGCGACAGCGGCGCGTCACAGCCGGCCGAACATCAGGGAGGTGTGGATGCGATTCTGGACACGCTCCGGGCTTCGGACCGGCTCGTCACCATCATCGCCGTGGGCAGCCTGCGGGACATCGCCGCCGCATGGAACCGTGAACCCAACCTGATGCGCACCAAGGTGGGGTTGTTGTTGCTCTTCATTGGTGAAGCCTCCCAGCCCGATTTCCGCGAATACAACGTCGGATTGGACCCGGCCGCGTTCATCGCGGTGCTGCGCTCCCGGCTGCCTGTGGCCTGGGTTCCCTGCTTCGACGGGGGCCTGTGGCAGAACCAGGGCCATGCATCCTTCTGGCAGGCCTCACATGCGGAACTTCTCGCCCACGCCTCGCCCGCCCTGATCCAGTACTTCCTCTACGCGCTCGACAAGGAAACCGCCGAGCCACTGGCGTTCCTCAACGCCCACGTGGATCCCGCCCGCCAGGCCAGGCTCCTGGCGCAACAGCGAAATCTCTGGTGCACGGCGATCTTCGGGGCGGCCGCGGGTCGCCGGGTGGTGGAGAATCAGGGCAAGTTCGAAGCGCTGCCGGCGCCGCCCGGCCAGCCTCGCAAACTCCTGGCCAACCACGGCGTGTTCGGCTTCCGCGGCGTCGGCATTGAGGTGGACGACAACGCCGTCGTGCGGGCCAGCGACAAGCCGGACGCGATCTGGTTGTGGCAGTTTGAAGTCCGGGACCGGGAGCACTATGCGCGGGCCATGACGGAAGCCACCGCCGCCCTCCTGGCCCAAGTGGCCCCTGCCGGCCAGCTACGCTGAGACCGACGTGACGCAATGAAGCGAGTCCGGTCGAATCC
This sequence comes from uncultured Verrucomicrobiota bacterium, assembly GCA_964535555.1. Lineage (GTDB taxonomy): Bacteria > Verrucomicrobiota > Verrucomicrobiia > Limisphaerales > J093 > DSVZ01. Next base: position 73,893 of record CAZHUS010000026.1, on the reverse strand, counting down.
TTGAGCGGCGCCCACCGTCATGGCCTGGATCACAACACCCGGAAAGCTGGACCAGTTCGCCGAACTGTACCACCAGATCGGCGGCATGCTCACCTCGGGAGTGACCCTGGTGCAGGCCATCGAGCTGATTCGAAGCTCACCCCCAGGCCGTTCCTTCCGGCCGCCGCTGGACCGCGTTCTGCTCGAACTGAAGCAGGGCTCGACCTTTGCGGAAGCGCTGACTCAACAGCGTGACTGGCTGCCGGAATTCGACGTGGCCTTGATTGCCGCCGGTGAAAAGAGCGGGCGGCTGGACGCCTGCTGCCACCGGCTGTCCGAGTACTATCGCGAGCGATCCCGCCTGCTCCGTGGGCTGATCAACGACCTGGCTTACCCCGCCTTCCTGGTGGGTCTGCTCATCGTGGTGTTTCCGCCCAACCGCCTGGCCGCGCTGGTATGGCAGGGGGACCTTTCGGGCTTTCTCGTTCCAAAACTGCAACTGCTGGCGCTCAGTGCCGTGGTCGCTTTCGTGGTCGCCGCACTCAACCGCAGCAACCGGGGCGGCTGGTGGCGGAGTGTCTGGGAGCGCGCGCTGCACCGCGTTCCGCTCCTGGGGCGGGGCCGCCGATCGCTGGCGCTGGCCCGGCTGGCGATGGCTCTGGAGGCGTTGCTCAACGCCGGGGTCAACGTGCTCAAATCCTGGGAACTCGCCGCCGCCGCCAGCGGCTCGCCCGCGCTCAGTCGCGCGGTCGGGAAGTCCTTGCTGGACATGGCAGCGGGCGAAACCCCGGGCGAGGCCATCTCGCGTCGGAGCGTGTTCCCGGGCAAGTTCGTGAGCCTCTACCGCAGCGGCGAGGTCAGCGGGCGTGTCGACCAGTCGTTAAAGTACCTCTACCAGGATTACCTGGACGAATCGGGGCGGCTCTTCAAACGGATCTCGGAGTGGATCCCGCGGCTGATCTTCATCCTGATCGCGGGGATGATCGGGTACTTCGTCATCCAATTCTACCTCGGTTACTTCGGGGGGATGCTCGACGCGCTGGATCGCGCCACCAGCGGCCAGTGACGGGAGCCCGCAGCCTTCGGCGGGAGTTCCGGCGCGCCCTCGCCCGCGAAGGGTGGACCAACTCGAGTTGCCTAGGTTGACTCCGGAGGCTCCGCAGGATCCGGCATCCCGGGACCGGCGGGTGCCACCGCGGGCGCCGCGTTCATCCGCGAGGCCCCGGGAGGCGCGGTGCTCTGGCGCACGGCAAGTTCTCCCGGCAAACGCCGGCTTTCCACGCTCTCCCCCCGCAGCAAGCCTTGCATGAGCTCCATGGCGGCCACGCCCAGGCGGTGCTTGGGCTGTCGGATGGTCGTGAGCGGCACGCGGTAATGCTCGCTGGTAAGGATGTTGCCAAACCCCGCCACGGAGACATCTTCGGGCACGCGCCAGCCCTGGCTGAGAACCACGTTGGCGGCGCCGATGGCCACCAGGTCGTTTGTGGCCTGGATGGCCGTGGGCCTCACGCCCTCGTCGATCATGCGCAAGGCCGCGCTCGCACCGCCTTCGATATCGACACCGGCATTGAACACGAACCGAACATCGGCCTCGAGGCCGGCTTCCCGCAGCGCCTGACGATAACCTTCCAATCGTTCGAGTGCGGCCGGATTCGCTGCGGGGCCTGCGAGGAAGACAATCTGCCGGTGTCCAAGTGCCAGAAGATGGCGGGTGACGGTGGCGCTCGCCTGTAGATCGTCGGTCTCGACATTCGGAAAGTCGGCGCAAAACGGGGCGCGGTGCCCCAGCAGGACGACCCGGGTTCCCCGCCGCGCCAGCTCCGCGTAGACGGGAGCGCTCGGCCCGAGCCGATAGACCGGCCTGAGAAACAAACCTTCCACCCGCCGACTCAGCAACCGGCGAATGCCCAGGGCCTCGAGCTCGGGATCGCGGAGCGTGTGAGCCAGCAGCAGATCGTAGCCTGCCGCCCGTCCCTGTTCCTCGAGGGCCAACAATGTCCGCGCGTAGACGGGATCGGCCACGGTCGGGATCAACACCCCCAGCAGACCGGTGTTGCGAGTCCGCAGCCCGCGGGCGGAGGCGTCCGGCACGTAGCCCATCTCGGCGGCGAGCGCCCGGATGCGCGCCTGAGTGGTGGCGGACACATCCTTGGTCCCCCGCAAGGCGCGCGAGACGGTCATGACGGTCAGCCCGGCACGGTTGGCAATGTCACGTAGTCGAACCATGGGTGTTGGGGGATCTCAGGGACGAGGGCGTGAAGTTCCGCGAGCGGCGACGCTGGATCCGCTCCAGCTGAGTTTCTGCCGCAAGGTGTCGAAAAAGGAACTGCCCGGCAGCCGGACCAGATGGGTGGAGTGCCGGCTCCGTTTGATGACCACGGTGTCGCCGGTCACCAACTGCGCGCGTACGAGTCCGTCGGCCGACAGGGACGTCTCGACGCCCCGGCTGAGCAGCCGCACCTCCACCTCGAGATCGAGACGGACAATGACGGAGCGGTTCGAGAGGGTGTGCGGACAAATTGGCGTGAGGGCAAACACCTCCGCCTGGGGACTGACCACGGCGCCACCCGCCGCCAGCGAATACGCCGTCGACCCGGTGGGGGAACTGACGATCAGGCCGTCGCCCCGGTAGCTCGTCAGCACATCGCCACCCACGCGGACTTCGAGTTCGATCAGGCGCGGCACGGACCCCCGGCTGATGACAAAGTCATTCAAGGCCAGCTCGGCGACGGGTCCCGACGCCATGCGGGCACGCGCCTGGATGAGCGACCGCGTCTCGACCACGCACGCCCCTTCCCAGACGAGGGCCAGAGTGCGCTCCAACCCCCGCGCCGAGGCCGCCGTCAGAAATCCCAGCGTGCCAAGGTTCACTCCGAGAATGGGCGTGTTGTTTCCGGCCGTGTCGCGCGCCACCCGCAGCATCGTGCCGTCGCCGCCCAGGACCAGCAGGAGGTCCGAGCGGGAAGCCAGCTCCCCGTCCGTCTCGCACACGGGAACTTCCAACTGGGCACAGGTGGCCGTCGCCGCATCGGTGAAAACCTCGCATCCACGGGACTGCAGCAGGCTCAAAGCCCGACGGGCGAGCGACCGGGTTCCCGGCTTCTCCGGGTTCGTCACCAGGCCCACCCGCCGAATGTTGTCAGTCAGTTTTCTCAAGTAATGCCAGGAATTCCCGGTTGCCGGCGGGTCCCCGCAGCGGCGACTCGGTCCGCCCGCGCCACCGCACGCCCGGCAGTGAGCTCACAAAGTCCTCGAGTTCGGCGAGCACCCGGGCGTGCACCGCAGGATCGGTGATCACGCCGGCGCCCCGATCCGCCTCAGCCTTGCCGGCCTCGAATTGCGGCTTGATCAGGGCGACGATCCTACCGGACGGCCGCAACAAGGCAACCGCGGCGGGCAGGATCTGACGCAGGGAGATGAAGGAGCAATCCACCACCACCAGGTCCGCGCCCTCAAACGGAGGCGGGATCTGCCCCCGGGTCAGGCGACGCGCGTTGGTCCGCTCCATCACGGTCACCCGCGGATCCTGACGCAGCTTCCAGGCAAGCTGGCCCTGGCCGACATCCACGGCGATGACGCGCGCCGCGCCGCGCTGGAGCAGGCAGTCGGTGAAGCCGCCGGTAGAGGCCCCCAGATCTGCGGCGACGAGTCCCGAGACGTCCAGGCCGAAAGTTTCGAGGGCGTGCTCGAGCTTGTAGCCGCCCCGACTCACGTACTTCTCGGGGGCTTCCAACGCGAGGATGTCGGGGGATCGAACCGGGTCGCTCGGCTTGCGCACCGGCTGTCCGTTCACCAGGACCTGGCCGGCGATGACCGCGCGCCGGGCCTTCTCGCGACTTTCGCAGAGACCACGCGCCACCAGTTCCTGGTCGACTCGTCGAGAACTACCCACACGCCAAGGAGGCTCGAAGAACCCCCGAAGTCTGGGTTCTTCCCGAACGGGCGACCAGCGCGAATCACCGCGAAGCGCCCGGTGCCGGCTAATCCTCGCGCGCGGCGAAATATCGCGGTACCGCCTCCGCCGGGAAGTCCGTAACGGCCTGGAGCCGGCCGGCACTCCACGTCAGCGAAAGCCCGGAGCCCGACCAGGAAGCAACCGGGACCTCCGCCGCGTCGCTTTGAACCAGCGTGATCCGCGCCGCCCGCAAGGGTTCGATGGGCGAGCCATCCAGGTTGCTCACCTCGATGAGGAGTTGGTCACCGGACGGCTCGAGGCGAGCCACCAATTGCAGCGCCGGCGGCGGGGGAACACCGATTTCGTACGCAGCCAGTTCTGAGGTCCCGCGGACATAGAGGATCCCCTCGCTGATCCCCGGCGAGTTCCAGATGCGCCCATCGACCGCGGTGAACCGGCCCAGCTCGCGATAGGCCGAGGGGTCAAATTCCACCAGGACGGCCTCACCCGACTCCGCCAGCACCAGCAACTTGCCGTCGACCACGAGGGTGGCGCCGCGGCCCAGACCCGGCTCGGTCCAGCGATCGGTGCCGGTGCGAATGTCCATACAACGAAGGGATATGCTGCCCCCTTCGAACAAGCCGTAAGCGTACCCATCGACGACCACTGGCGTGCTCCAGTGGATCATCCGGGACGGTCTCCGGTTCCACAGCGAGGTCGCCGTCCAGGAATTGCCGCGTCGGGCGATCGCCGCCGCCGCCGAGCCGATGTTGTAGGCGGCGGAACAAAACACGCGGCCCTGCTCGTAGGTCGGAGAGGCCGCGGTGGAGAGATCGTTCGGGTACGGGTAGGCAAACCGCCAGAGGACATCCCCCGTCTCGGGCACCACCGCCACGACTCCTGGCTGGGTGATGAAGATCACCTGGCGCACTCCCTCGATGGTCACCGGGACCGGCGTGGCGTGCGTCATGGCGTCTGCGTGACGCCGCCAGACGACGCTTCCGTCACTCTGCCGAAGTGCCAGCAACGAACCCGAGGGCGCGTTGCAGTTCAGGAGGATCAAGTCCCCCTCCAACAAAGGCGACGCGGCATTTTGCCAGGGAATCACCTCGCCGCCGAACTGCGCCTGGAGGTCCTTCGACCAGATCGTGTTCCCGGTTGCGACGTCGAGGCAGTGCATTTGGAGATAGCTGCCCAGGACGAAAAGCCGGTCACCCCGCAGCGCGGGCGTGCTCCGCGGTCCGTCATCATTGCCGACGCCGCCGCCGGGGTAGCGGGCCACGTCCACCGGCTTCGTCCAGATGAAGTTCCCAGTCGCAGCGTCCAGGGCCACACATACCTCCGACCCGCCCAACGCACTCCCGCGTCGGACCTGCGTGAAGACCCTGCCCCCACCGATCGAAACGGACGAGAGACCGTTGGTCAGCGGCTTTCTCCAGAGCAGACGAGGAGGGTTCGCGTTCCAATCCGTGCGAATCCGCTCTCGCGAAATTCCGTTGCCCTCGGGCCCGCGGTACATCGGCCAATCCGCGCGGGCCACGCCCGGCCCCAGCAGGCTCAGCGCGAGTCCAACCGATGCCAGCAGCCACGGCGTCCTGGGCGTGGCCAAGGACCGGAAACCGCCGGTAAGCCGGGATTCATCGCCACTTTGTGGAGGTCGGTTCATAAATAGGTCTCAAGGTAGGGCGGGCACTCCGTTGCCCGCCGCATCCGGCGCGCCAGGCACGGCGCGCCCTGCCTTGGAAGGCACGGTTCATGGCGACGGCGCAGGTCCGAAAGGCACAGGACACTTCCCCGAGACTTCCGCTGCCTGTTTTCACATCGGCATTCTCGGTCATTATCCTCGTCGGTCAACCTCCCCACCGGAATGTGCCCGCAGACGCACGCGGTCACTTCGCCCGCCACCACAGCAGCAACTCGCGCCCGGCTCGGTTCGGATAGCTTCGCGGCACCCACTCGTCCAACAGGGCAAAGTCACTCGAGAATCGCGCCTCAAGCTCCTCCCGCGTGACACCCCACGGCGGCCCTTGCGGATCCTCGGGGGTCATGTAGTGCACCGCGAGGAAATGCCCGCCCGGCTTCAACCAGCGTCGGACGGCACCCACGTAGGCGTCACGCGTGGCCGGAGGGTTGGCGCAGAACAACGTGTGCTCGAATACCCAATCGAATGGCGCGAACGGCACGTCGGCGAGGAAATCCCCGAGCCGGAACTCAACCCGCGGCAGCCCCGTCGACCTTTCCTGGCCGAGCCTTACCGCCGTCGGAGCCATGTCCAGTCCGGTGGCACTCCACCCCGCTGCCGCCCACGCCCGAACATCGTGACCGGTGCCACACCCCGGAACCAGCACCCTCCCCCGCGGGAGGTCTGGATGTTCGGCCAGGAAATCCACCAGCCCGGGCGAAGGCTCGCCCTTGTCCCAGTGGGCCTCTCCGGCAAGGTACTGCGCCTCCCAATCCAGCGTCTCACCCGGCGAGGCTGCACCTGGGCCGGGCGAGGACGCGGGGGGAGGTCTGCGCTCAACGTCCGACACGGTAGAAGCGCAGGTCGCCGCTGGTGGTGAACGTTGCCTCGAAGGCACCCGGACCCGCGCTCTGAATCGTGACGCCAGGCTCGGTCGCAAACGGCGCCGTCACGGCCGGAGCTCCCTGCACCTGGAACTGCGAGGCCTCGCCTTCTCCAGTAAAGCGGATCCGCACGGCGGTTCCATCCACCGAAATCGAGGAGATCTCGGGCTGGTCCGGGGTCACGGCCTCAATGAGTTCCACACGCACGTTGTCCACCAAACCGAAGGCCATGGCCGGGGCGTCCGGGTCGGTCGAACTGCCGGCGTTGATGTCCGAGTACATGAAGTGCACGTTGGAGCCGCCAAGCGTGACGTTCGTGAGTCCCACCGTGGCGAGCAGGAGCCCGTCGACCTGCCACGTCACCTGGCCACCCTGTTTCGTGATCACCACATCATGCCACTGGAAACCCTGTGCGCCTTTGAGGGTCGTTCCGGCTTGATCGGGATACAGCGCCACCTGGGCGTCGGGCGCCATCACCTCGCCAAACTCAGCATAGTAGGCATTCCCTTGATCGCGTCCGCCCGCGGCGAAGACCCCGCTGGCATCGGTGTACCCGGTGGCTGCGGCCGAGGAGTAAGCACGATAGTCGACGGTCGAACCCCCGTCCGCCGTGGACGCGAACCAGACACTGTCCTGCGTCCCACCCGGCCACTGGGCCGAGGCCCCGGCCGTGCCGACGCCGGCGCCCGTGATCTGGGTCGAACCGCTTCCGCCGGCGGGCAGCGGGCCGTTGAAGTTCTGCCACAAGTCGAAGCGGAGCCGGTAATCGCCGCTGAAGGCCTGTCCTTGCGGCGAAACACTCAAGCCCCCAAACACTCCGGTGGTCAGGTTCGCCTGCAGCATCAGCCCGCGGGTGGTTCCCTGCGAGTTCGGCGCGGCGGGAACGCCGACGCTCGAGTAATCGAAGAAGAAGTTCGCCACGCCATCGCTGGGTCCCTGGTTGACCGTCCAACTGGCCGTGTGATCCGTGTCGAACGTCTCCGTAAAGGCAACCTGCCCGACGGGCAGATCGTCATTGCGGATCAAAACGCTGGCATGGTTGTTGGTCGAAAGATTGTAGCCCGCGCCGGAGCCAAGCGTCACCTCGACGGTCCGGTCCGCGTTGATCTGGGTGTCGTTTCGCGGCACGACCTCGAGGAAGACCGAAGTCTCACCCGCGGCCAGCGTCACCGAGCCGGGAAGCGGGTCGTGTTCGGGCCCCGTTGCCGGAGTCGAACTCACCGCCAACGGGATGGTCAACTCGCCAGCGGCGGGAGAGTTGAGCTCCACGGCCAGCCGTCCCTTGCGGGCGGGATTGAGCTCATACGCCACCGGCCTGACCGCGCGAATGGACGCCACCGGCACGTCACCGTCGTCCTTGATGATCAAATCGACCGCCACGCGCTCGCGCACCTCGTAGGCGCCGCTCGCCAGCGCGACCAGGATATTCTCGTCGGACTCGCCGGCGGGATCGTCGTTCACCGTGACGGTCGTGATGACCGCCTCCTGGCCGGCGGGAATGGTAACCGTGGCTGGCACGGCCCCGTAATCCGCCCCGGCGGTGGCGCTGCCCGCGACTCTGAGGTTCACGGTCAAGGCGGCCGATGTGTCCCCCGCACGCCGCACGGTGAAGCTCGCCGTGTCCGTTCCCGGCTCGGCCGCTTCCGGATCGTCCGAGGTGATCTCCACCACCGGCAGCGGCGTGACCCCCGTCAGATTCACCACCCGAACGTTGTCGAACAGGACGAAGTTCTGCTCCTTGGGACTCGCAATGGAGGAGAACACATCCATGTTTCCGACCATGATGTTGCCCGAGTCGAACCCGGAAAGATTCTGGCGGGAAGCGATGACGAAGCCGTTGATCAACCAGGTCACCTCGCCGCCACGCTGGCGGACTTCCACTTGGACCCATTGCTTTCCGGGGGCACCGGGGGTTTCGCCGGGAGGAACTGGCAGGATGGCCTTGAGCGGAAAACTCAGCGGCTGAGTCGGGTTGACCTCGTTCTCGGCGGTCCCGTCTCCATCCCGATCCAGGAAAGCCGCGTCGAGCAATCCCAGCCGGAACGGAGCCGCGCCCGCCATGCCCTCGTAGGCCCGGTAATCCCCGCTCGCGCCCGTGCCCGCTTCCCCGGTGACGGCGTACCACACGCCGTCGCTGTCGGTCACGGTGGCGTCGTCCCAGGTCGGCTTTCCGCCGCCATGATTGATCCCGAACGTGCCATATTCGGTCGACCCCGTGCCTCCGAAAGCGGCGCCATTGTACCCCAGCCACATATCGGCCCTGAGCGCGTAATCGCCCGTGAAGGACTGCCCTTTCGGGTAGGCCGAGACGCCGGCGGTGTCTGCCACGTCGTCATTCTTGTTCACCGACAGTCTCAGGCCGCGCGTGGTGCCGGCGGCCGAATTCGGCGCACTGGAAATCCCCAGCGTGCTGTAATCAAAACCGAACTGCGCCGTGTAGTCCGACACGCCCGTCCCTGAACCTTCCAGCACATCCCACTGCGCCGAGGTGTCGGTTTCGAAGGCGTCGGAAAACAGCACCGCTTCCTGTGCGTCCGCAGTCGGCACGGCGACGCAGCACCACAGGGAAGTGAGAGCCCACAGGTACTTCTTGTTCATGGTCTGGTAGCGATCGGTCGTTTTGCCATCGGTCGCCCGCGAGTAAAGTTCAGGTTGGGGCGCCCCGCAAGCCGCGCCTCAGCCCCCCTCAGGGCACGGTCCGGTTCTCATCCTGCGAAAGCTCGAAGCTGTAGAGGTACTTCTGGCGGGGCACCCACTCGGCGTGACCGTCGCAGAACTGCACGTTGCCACCCGCTTCCCCATGATTATCGATCGCGTCGGGGTAATTCTGATGAACGTCGGGTTGATCCACGTACCGTTCGTCGGCGTCCAGGATCAACCAGACACGCGACGGCCCGGCGATCTGACCCTGCAATCCGAACGCGTTGAACCGGTGCGCATGGGTCTGGACGGTGCCCTGGGACTTCTTGATTCCTGCGACCGTCTCCACCCGACCGTGGATGCGGATGTCGGTGGTGGTGCCGCCGTTGTAGTTCATGAAGCTGAACACCTCGTAACTCGTCCCCGGCTTGCGCGCCTTGCCCCCGGCCGTCCGGAACAGGTAACGCAGTCCCGACTCGCCCGTGATGTCGTGGCGTCCCGTGTTCGTGGGGATGTAGTTCTGCGTGCTCGGGCACACAAACGACTTGAGTGAAGGAAGGAACGTCGGATGGAGCCAGTTCAGGTTGTCATCCCCATCGAACACGCTGGGGGTGAGATAGCCATCCTTGTCCTCGTCAGCATACATCACCGCACCCAGCCCCATTTGCTTCAGGTTGCCCAGGCAGACGATCCGCTTGCCCTTCTCTTTCGCCAACGCCAGTGCCGGCAGCAGCAAACCGGCGAGGATGGCGATGATGGCGATCACCACCAGGAGCTCGATCAGCGTGAAAGCGCGAGCCGGCAGCGCTCCGCCGCTTCCGCCGCTTCGCATGTACCTGCTCCGAAAAGCGGGGGTGAACCCCTGCACTCCAGGCGCTTCGCGGCCCCGGACGTGCCTTGGAGCGGCGCGAAGCGTTGGGAGTGCGTCCGGTTTACCGGCACTTTTGGGTTCATGGTCAGGGCGCATGGCCGCCCCGCCTACGGGACTTCCCATGAACCACCCCAGGAGCGCGGACTTCAGTCCGCAGGAAGCCACGTCAGCGCAGGGGCGTCCCTGCGGGCTGAAGCCCGCGCTCCGCAACGGTTCATGGTCCCCATGCGCGCCGGTCCTCCCGGCGTCCCGGCTCTCCATAAACCGCAGCCAGGCAGGGCAGGCACGCCGCTGCCCGCCGACGCCCCGCGTCTGGCGGACGGCAGCGCCCCAAAGGAGGTTCATCGAAGGAGCGGCGGAATCACGCACGCGCCATGCCTAGCGCGCTCCCGTCCCAAGTCAACATCTTGCCGAGGTCATCCTCGACGGTGAACCGGACGCCCACCGTCCCGCCTCCTGGTCGCTACAGATCACCGCTATTGACGGCGTTGGGACCGGGCTGGAAGCCTACGGGCGTCATCTCCCTCTATGAGAACCGCAAAGGTCCTGCTTGGCTGCTTGCTGCTCGCTACCATCCCCTGCGCTCAAGTCGCCGCCACGTCCCAACCCGATACGCTCGCTCGCGCGTTGAACCCGCCCGAGCCAGGTACAGCCACGCTGCGGGTCTTGTCCCCCGGAGTTCTGGCCGTTGAACTCGTCAACACGAAGCCTGCTGACCCGACGCCGATCGACTCGTGGGATCTCACCGTGGACGGCGTGCTGCAACTCCCCGCGCCCGGATCGTTCACGGTCACCATCGATGGCAGCGCGGCCGAAGTGACCAGGGTGGGATTCAAGCGACGCCCCCTTTACGCCCCGCTCCGCACGCGGGATTTGCGCGTGGCGAATGCCCTCTACCTCGAGATTCAGCCCGCGGTGGAGACCGGCCAGACCGTGATCGTGACGACCACCGACCCGCGCCTCGGCGCCTCGCCTGGCAGCTGGAGTGCCGTCGCGGACCCGGACCGCTGGAGCCCCGCCATCCATGCCAACCAGGTGGGCTACGTTCCTGACCTGGCGAAGCTCGCCTTTGTCGGCGAGTTCCTGGGAACCTTGGGAGAACTCGACCTGCCGGCGGGAACGCCGTTCACCGTCGAAGCCATCGCCAACCAGCAGGTGTTCTACAGCGGAACGCTCGCGTCCCGGCCTGATGTCGGCTTCACCGTCACCCCGCGTCCGTACCAGTCCGTCCTGGTGGCCGACTTCACGGAGCTCACAACCCCCGGCGACTACCGCCTCCGGGTGAACGGCCTCGGCGTGTCGCTTCCCTTCCGTATCTCCACAGACGTGTCCGCCGCTTTGGCGCGGACCTACGCCCTGGGCCTGTACCAGCAACGCTGCGGCACCGCGGTGTCCCTGCCTTGGAGCCGGCATACCCACGACGTCTGCCATGCCGACCCCGCCGCGATACCCGGACCCGAGATGACGTTTGTCACGACGGTGCTGGAAGCGATGACCGCGGACTACGCCAACAACCCCCGCCACACCGCTCCTCGACTGTCCAGCGTCGAGGCCTCCTTGTACCCCTGGGTACAGGAAGGCTCCCTGGACGTGTCGGGCGGGCACCATGACGCCGGCGACTACAGCAAATACACCATCAACAGCGCCGGCCTGATTCACCACCTGGTGTTCGCCGCGGATAACTTCCCCGGCACCGCCAGCCTGGACAATCTCGGCATTCCCGAGAGTGGCGACGGCCTGAGCGACCTGTTGCAGGAGGCCAAGTGGGAGGCGGATTTCCTGGTGAAGCTCCAGGACAGCGACGGAGGTTTCGCCTTCCTCGTTTACCCGCGCGATCGGAAATACGAGAACGACGTCCTGCCCGACGAAGGCGACCCGCAAGTCGTCTATCCGAAGAACACGTCCGCCACGGCCGCCGCGGTGGGCGCGTTGGCGGAAGCCGCATCCTCTCCGGTGTTTCGCTCGCAGTTCCCCGAAGCTGCCGCCCGCTACCTGGCCGCCGCCCGCGTCGGCTGGGGATTTCTCCAACGGGCGCTCGCCGCGCACGGCCGGGATGGTGCCTACCAGAAGCTCAGCCATTACGGCGACGTCTTCATGCATGACGACGAACTGGCGTGGGCGGCCGCCGCCATGTACGCCGCCACCGGCGAGGCGGAGTGCGACGCGGAGCTCCGGTCGCACTTTGACCCGGCTTCCCCCGCAATGCGCCGCTGGACCTGGTGGCGGTTGTTCGAAGCCGCCGGAGCCGCCACGCGCACTTACGCCTTCGCCTCCCGCAGCGGCCGCCTGCCTGCCGACCGGCTCGAGCCGGTGTTCCTGGCGAAATGCGAAGCCGAAATTGTCGCTCGCGCCGAGGACCTGCGCCGCTGGAGCCAGCAGACCGCCTACGGCACCGCCTTCCCGGAACCCAGCAAACGTCAGAACGCCGCCGGCTGGTACTTCTCGACCGCCCAGGCGTTTGACCTGGCCGTCGCCGTCCAACTCGAACCGCGGCCCGAGTGGCTCGCGGCGCTCGCCGACCAGGTGAACTTCGAGGGAGGCGCCAACCCGGTGAACATCTGTTTTCTCACGGGGCTGGGCGTCCAGCGTCCCCTGAACATCGTCAGCCAGTTTGCCTTGAACGATCACCGTATGCTTCCGCCCTCGGGGCTTCCGGTTGGGTGCCTCCAGTCCGGCTTCTCGTATCTGGACACCTACCGCAAGGAGCTCGGGGCGCTCTGCATCCCGAACGACGGCCTTTCGACCGGTGCCTACCCGCTCTACGATCGCTGGGGCGATATCTGGAACACCCGCACCGAAGCTGTCGTGGTTGATCAGGCTCGCGGTCTGGCCACCACCGCCTTCCTCATGGCACGGACCTCGTTGCGGGACCAACCCTGGATCGCCCCGACTGCCAGCCTGCGAATCGCTTCGGCTTCCGCGCCTGGTGAATGGGAATGTGAGCTGGAGGTGCCAACCGCTCCGGCCGAGCTCACGGAAGCGGTCGTGGTCTGGGAAGCCGCCGATGCGCCCGTGCAAACCGGGTCCGCGCTGCACTTCACCACGTCGCAGACCGGTGAGCAGTGGATCGAGGCCGAAGCGCTCTGGCCCGACGGCCGCCGCGTCGTCGCCGCCTCCCGCTTCCTCGCCGCCGCCCCGCCCCGGCCCGGGCTCCCGCTGGTCACGATCCGCGCCACCTCCGGACCCGCGTGTGAATCTCCGTCGACCACAGCCTGGTTTGAGGTGCTCCGCACCGGCGACAGCCTGCAGGAGTCGCTGTCGGTGAGCTACGCCATCGGTGGAACCGCCCGCAACGGCACGGACTACGCCTGGATCAACGGCTCGCAATACAACGTCCGCGCCGGCACCGTGACCCTGCCCGCGGGGACCAACCGGGCGTTGCTGCGCGTGCTGCCCAAAACCGACAACCTGGCAGAGGGCGCCGAGACCGTCCTGCTCACCGTCAGCCCGGAGGCGAGCTACGACGTCGGCCTGCCGCACCAGGCGGAAGTCAAAATCCTCGACGACCCCGGCAGCAACCATCTCCCGGTGGCGGAACCGCTCCTCGTGCGCTTCGAGAACACGTCGCCCGTGGGCTTCACACTCTCCGGCATGGACCCGGACGGCGACCCCATCGACTTCGTCATCGCCTCGTTGCCGACGTCGGGCACGCTCCTGGGCGATCCACCCGATCTGGTCTATGTCCCGGACACGACCTTCGATGGGGTCGACCAGTTCACCTATTATGTGCGCGACGCCCTTGGGCAATCCGCGGAACAGACGGTGGAGCTGGCCCGGGATTACGGCCAGACGGCCGCACTCTTCTCGTTCAACCAGCCACTCGAGGAACCGGTCGGTGAACTTCCCGGTTTTGGCCTCGAAGGCAACCCCCAACAGGGCCAGGGAACCGTCCGCTTCAGCCAGCTCCAGGATCTCGTCCGCACCACCTTGCCCGCCGAGGCGCTCTACGTGGAAGGCGAAACCACCGCGATCTCGCTCGAAGCGCATCTGTTCGTCGAGCAGTTCCTCGGGTATGGCGTGGCCACGGTTCCCCTGGTCCGGCTGTACAAGTCCTGGAACAGCTTCCTCGAACTGCGCCAGGACAAATGGGCGAGGTCGGCCCAGGTCCGCGAAGGCAGCGTGACCGTTGCCAGCACCGCCAGCCTCGCCGGGGCGCTGACCCCGGGCGCATGGCACCGGATAGCGATTCGCCTGGACACCGCGAGCTGCACCGTCACGGTCGACGATCAACTCGTCGCCAACGTCGCCACCGCCGACCTGAGGAACTGGCGGGGCTCCGTGCCCGTGACCTTGGAAATCGGGCACTTTGCCGGATGGGTGGACTGGGTCGAACTCCGCACCGAGACCGGCCCGTAAGGGCGACCGTTCAACGCGCCGGGCCCCGTTCGAGGCAGCCCCGGGCAACGGGCAACACCCGTGGCAACGCGCGCTTGCCCGGAGCCGGGGCTGCGGCGATAATCAGTTCACATGAGCTCAGGCATCTGCCAAACTGCTGCCATCGCCCCACGCCGGTCTCCCGGGCGACGCTTCCGCGCCGCCACCGTCCTCCTCCTTGGGATCCTCCCGGCGGGGATGATCTCCACTCACGCCCGCGATTACCGCGTCATTCAGTATCCCAACGGGGTCACCCTCGGGTGCGCGGCCTGCCACGGAGTCACCACCAGCCCGGCAGATCTCAACGGCTTCGGTCAGGCCGTCTTCGCCGTGACCGGCACGGAGAACCGACCGTTCTGGTCGCGGAACTTCGCCCTGCTGGACTCGGACGGTGACCAGTTCACCAACGGCATCGAGGTGGGCGACCCTGATGGCGATGGGACCGCCATCCCCGGTTACCGCGTCTCCAGTCCCGGAGATCCAAACAGCCGGCCGCCCGTCAACCAGGCGCCCGAGTTCACCTCCTTTCCGGTTGTCCGGGCCTTCATCGGGCTTCCCTACAGCTACCAGTCCGTGGCCTCCGACGCGGAGGACGACGCCCTCAGCTTCAGCAAGAATCAAGGGCCGGACTGGCTGTCGGTCGACAGCGCGGGCGCCGTCACCGGCATTCCACCCGAAGGATCGGCCGGCAAGTATTTCGTCGGTCTCCGCGTGACCGACGACGGTCTTCCCAACCGCACCGCCGCCCAGCTTTACGAACTGACGGTGGTCTCCAGCTACGCCGGCTGGAAGGCACTCCGCTTCACACTCCCCCTCGAGGAGGACCTCGCCGATCCGCTCGCCGACCCGGACGGCGATGGCCTCGCCAACCTGGGCGAGTACGCCCTGCGTCGAAATCCGAAACTGGCCGATGCCCCGCCCGTCCTGCTCCCCACCGTGTCTCCGACCGGCACCGTCACCTTCGCGGTGGCCATCCGTGACGATGACCCCGAACTGAGCACCCGGATGGAGGCTGCCGTGAATCCTGTTTTCGCCGATGCCGTCGCCCTCGTCCGGACCATCACGGATCCTGCCCCCGGCGACGGTTTGCTCAAGCTCAGCTTCCGCGATCCGACACCGGTGACTGACTCGGGAATGGCGCGGTTCTGGCGCCTGCAGTTCAGCCTTGCCCCCTGACGCCGGGGCTTGGGCGATAGCGGTCCGTCGAGTCTTGCTGGGCGCCGGGAGGCTCCCTAACCTGCGCCCCGTGTTCGCCGCCCTCGATCGCCGGGTCCTCGCCTTGGTCCACCTCATGCCTGCGGCAATCCTGCTGGGGGCTTACGGCACGGCTGACGTCTCCGAACTGGACAACGCCGCTTCCACCAACTCCGCAGGGTTGCGGTCGCGGGGAACCCTGCAAGGGCCGCCGGCGGAGCTCTGCGTCCAGGCTCCCGCCGGGTTGCTCGCCTGGTGGCCGGGAAACGGCGACACCGCCGACCGTCTCGGACTTGCAGATGGGGTCAACGTTTCCGTGGCCTTCGAACCGGGTCTCAGGGGCGAGGCGTTCCGCTTCCGTTCGATCCTGGACGGCGTGCACCTTCCGGCTCAAGCCCACCTCGAGGTGACAGACTTCACGATCGAGTGCTGGGTTCAAGCGATCGAAGCGGGCGTGCCTCCGCAACCGCCGGAGGCGCGCTTCCGCTCCGGAGTGGTCTTCAACGCCAACCAAAGCCTGTTTCGATGGGGGGTGTCTCCGGAGGGTCAACTGTTCGTCGGCACCGATTTCGAGCATGCCGTGGTTTCGTCCTCAGGGATTCCCGACACGGCCTGGCACCACATCGCCGTTACCCGCCAAGGCGACGTAGTGACCTTCTACGTGGACGGCACGGCGGCGGGAGGCGGGAACCTCCAGGCCGGTTTTCAACTCCAGCAGCCCTACGCCCTCGGCGCGCTCGGAGCCTTGTCAGGCCTCGGATTCGACAGTCTCGACGGTCGCGTCGACGAAGTCGCTTTCTATGGGCGGGCGCTCACCGAAACCGAGATCCGGAACCTGGCCGCCGCCGGCGCCGCGGGGCATTGCTTCGATGATCTCGTGCTTGGCTTTCCTTCCCCGCCGCCTTCCCGCGTTGCCGTGGGGGAACCCTTCACCCTGGGCTGGTTGGTCGACAAGCGTGGCGACGGCACGGCCACCGACGCGGCGCTCACGGTGACGCTCCCGGAAGCCCTGACCCTGGTCGGGGTGAGTAACTCCACCGGAGGCGGCTTTCACCGCGATGGCGCCAGGGTCGTCGTGGATCTCGACGCCCTCTCGCCTGGCAGTTCCACCCTCATCGAGCTTGTCCTGCGCCCCACCGCCGAGGGCGTCTTCACGATCACCAGCACCGTCACGCGCGCCCAACCAGACCTCGCCACTGTCAACAACTCCTCGGAGACCGTCATCACGGTCGAACCGCTCCAGTTCAACGTCGGTCCTGACATCGCCGTCTCCGAAACGCGCACCCAGGACGGGCGAATTCCGGCGGTGTTCGAAGTGACCCTCTCGCATCCCAGCGCCAGCACCAACACCGTCCGGGCGCGCCTCGTCGCCGGAACCGCCCGGGAAGGGGCGGATTTCGAAGCGGGCAGTCAGCTCCTCGTTTTTGCGCCCGGCGCCATTCAAGTCTCGGTGGAAGCGGTCGTGAACGACGACCAGGTTCACGAGGGCCCGGAGACCTTCCAACTCGTCCTCGAGGAACCCCAAGGCCCCTCCGGCTTGGGACGCGTCGCGGCCACCTGCACCATCGCCGACAACGAAGCAGCGCCGACCGTTTCCGTGATGCCCGTCGAAGTCCACGAGGGCGACGCGGGCCCGCAATCCGTGGGCCTCACGGTGCGACTCGACGGCGAGAGCGAGGCGGCGCTGACCGTGGCCTTTGCCACCACGAATCTCACCGCGACCGCAGGGATCGACTACGAGAGTTCAATCGGGACGGTCGAGTTCCCGCCGGGAAGCCGGGAGGCCACGATCACCCTCTCCGTGCAGGGGGACACCGAGTGGGAACCCAACGAAGCCCTGGCGCTCGTCCTCGCGCCGATTCCCGGAAGACTGTCGCCGCGCCTCTCGGTAGGAGCCGGCATCTGCACGATCCTCGACGACGAAGCACCGCCCGCCACCCCGGCCGGCTTTGCCTGGGCGCCGTTCCCGGCGCCGGTTGACTTCGCCGATCCCCTCCCGGTTACGATCACGGCAGTGGCAGCCGACGGAACCGTCGTGAGCAACTTCACCGGCACCGTAAACCTGTCGGCCTGCGCGGGCACCGGCCAGCCAGCTTCGCTGGTGATCTCGGAAGTCGCGGTGGACCAAGCCGAGGACTGGGTCGAGTGCATGAACGTCACTCCCGACCCTCTCGACATCTCGGGTTGGACCCTCCTGTGTTACGACGCCACGTACTGGCCGGCGCCCCGTGCCGCGTTCCAGTTCCCCGCGGGCACCCGAATTCCAGATTCCGGCGTCTTGAGCGTCGCCGAAAGTCCGACGCCCGGCGGAGCCTACCCAAACTTCCGACTCGGACGTTCCTTGCTCTGGGGCGGCCTGGAGCAGTCGGCGCTACCTCTCACCAACCGGCCTGTGGCCGTCCTGCTCCTGGATGCAGACGGGCACCTCCAGGACGGGTTCTTCGCCGTCAACGCCTGGCCCGAGGAAATCAAGGTGCCACTTCCGATCCCGGGCGCCTTTTGGCGGGGCGAACCTTTGCCCTTGCTCAGCCTGGGAAACGCCTACGCGCGCTTCGGTCACCAGAACAACCACACCGCCACCGACTGGGTCATGGGCTCGGGAATGCGTAACCGCACGAACCTGAACCTGACCCTCCCCTTCGTCGACGGACGCACCCTCGCCGTCCAGCCGGCCGTGACCGCCCCGTTCGTCCACGGTCGCTGGACCGGTGAAATCCGCCTGGTCGACCCGGCGTCGCCCGTGGCCTTCATCGCTCGCGACGCCAGCGGGCGCACCGGCCGATCGCCGCTCATCCGCCCCCAGGTTCCTGACGATCTGGCGGTTCACTTTGAAGCCCGTCCCACGAACTTCATGTTCGAGGAAGCAGGCGCATCCTACGTGGCGACCGTCACAAATCCGGGGCCGTCCACGTCGCACGGCGTTTTCTTGGAGGTTGAACTCGACGGTGCCCTGGGCCCGAACGTCGTCACGCGTGCCGCCGTCTCGCAAGGAACCAGTCGCGTCATCCGCGGCGGCCCCGTCGAGGCGCGCTTCGGCGATCTGCCCCCACAAGCCAGCGCGACGCTCACCATCGAACTGGCCACCCTGCCTCGGTTGGTGAGTGGGCGCACTTCGCCGCGGCTCCTGACGAACCTCGTCGCCCTGACCCGCCTGGAAGCCGATCCGAACCTTGAGAATAACTTCCTCAAGCACCTTCACGAAATCGCCCTGGGCTGCCGTCCCGTGCATCCCCGGCTCGTCGCCTGGTGGCGAGCCGAAGATCAGGCTTCGGACGCCTGGGGGACCAACCATGCCGTACCGAGCGCGGGCGTGACTTACGCGGCAGGGCGAGTCGGTCGCGGATTCAAGCTGGCTGGCTCGGAGGCTGTGATCTCGGTGCCGGACCACCCTTCCCTGAACATCGGACCGGGCGAACCCTTCAGCTTCGAAACCTGGTTCCGGCTCCCAGCTCGGAGCGGGCCCGGAATGCTCCTGCTGGCCGCCAAGGAACAGCCGGCAGGCGATGGCGCGGACACCAACCGCGTGGGCTGGGCGTTGTTCGTCGAGGACGGGCGACTGGGGGTGCGCGTCAGTGACTCCGATCCCGCCACACCCCCCGCCGAACTCCACCGCAAGACCACCCCGGATCTCCGCGACGGCGCGTGGCACCACGTCGTATTGATCTGGCGCGGGAACGGAGGTTACGGCGGCGCGTTCCTGGACGGTGAACAGGTCCTGGCCGCCACCCCGGCACCCGAAAACGGCGATCTCGCGAACGACGCCCCGCTCCAATTCGGCGGCGGCGACTGGCCTTCCGGCTGGGAAATGGACGAACCTGGATTCTATCGCGTGGCGCTGATCGAGTCGCAGGTGACCCCCTTGTACGGCACCGGAGTTTTTGGCAAGTGCCCGTACGCGTTGAGACTCGAAAGCCTCACCGAGACGGTGATCTCGGCCACCGCCGGGCGCCCGGTGACTCTCCTCATGCGCGTTTCCAACTCGGGTCCGGAAACACCCGACGTACATCTCGAAGGAAACTCAAGCGCCCTGCCCTTCACCGAGGCGAGACTCTCCTCGGGCGCCGCGGTGATCAGCCCCGCGGGAACGGAGCTGACGGCCGACTTGGGCCCCTTGACCCCGCGCCAGTACACGACGCTGGCCGTGACCTTCGCGGCCACCAACTCGCCCGCCAGTGTCAACGCGGCTTTCACGGTCCGGACCGAGTCCGGGGCAGGGACCGCCTCGGCGAACTACGCCATCACCTTCATGCCCGATGAGGATCACGATCGGATTCCTGACGGGTGGGAACTGGAGCACGGGCTCCGCGCGGACTTCCCCGGCGATGCCCAGGAGGACAAGGACGGCGACGGCCTGGACAATCTCGGCGAGTACGAGGCGGGGACCTTGCCCGAAGATCCCACCAGCGCGCCACGCTTGTCCCTGACGGTGCTCCCGGAACCGGAGGCCATCCGGCTCGAATTCAATACGCTGGCCGGGCGGACCTATCGCGTGGAACGCGCCGCTCGTCTTGGCTCGGATGCGGACTGGACGCCCGTCGGAACGGAGGTCGTCGGCAACTACCTTCGCGCGGCTGTTGATGACGCCCTGCCGACCGCAGACTCGGGAGCCTACTACCGGCTGCGCGTGACCTTCCTGCGGTGATGGAGTTTCGTCCGGGGGCGCCGCTTCCTCCCACCAAAGTGGAGCTGTAGGCGCCGACGTGAGGAGGCGGACCAATCGGCAACCGGCCTCGCGAGCCGTGACAGTTCGACCAAGCGACTCGGCGCAACGTCCGCCATCGGGGATGCCGAGCCACCGTCGGCTCAGGCACCACATCGGGCGCACACCACGGGAGGCAGAACGACCTGGGTCAGGTTCATCTGACGCAGGCGGGAAACGCGCGCTCGCAAACAGCCGGGACAATCCGAGAATAGCTCCAGATCCCAGACGTCGGCAAAGACCCGCCCGCGCTGCAGCATCACGCCGGCGGCCGCCGCGGCCTCCAACTGCCACAGGTGGGGAGGCGTGAACTCACCTGAGCGCGCCAGGGCGTCAAGCGCCCCGTTCCCCGGCCGGGTGGGAATGAGCGACACGACCGAGGCGCCGCAGTCGAAAGCGAAGCTCACCGATCGGGTCGTCCATTCCAGCGTGGCGTCCGGAGCGAGGAAGGGAGGCTGAACCAGCACGAACACCCGCAAGGCCACCCCGTGTTCGCGAAGCACGCCGGCCGCCTTCGCGAACTGCTCCACGGTCATTCCCTTGTTCAACTTCCGCAGCACTTCCGGATGCGCGGTTTCCAGGCCCATCGCGACCTCGAGTTGGGTGGCGCGGCCACCGGGGCGGGCGAGCAAGTCGCGGAAGCGGAGGCAAGGGCCGCCGACCAGCGCCGGGTGGCACTCAACGATGACGCGCTCGAAGGCGCCCGCCCGTTCAGCGATGGCGGGATAATCCTCGGGCGGAACCGCCCCGGCATCAAAGAAACTGCCGCTGTTGTAGAGCTTGAGATGCCGCGCCGGTCCGACGCGCCTTAGAGCTTTCTCGATCTGGCTGGGGATCGCGCCCTGGGGGGTTGGGAAGTCCAGCGTCCCCTTCCAGAGGTCGCACATCACGCAGCGCCACGGGCATTCACGACCGGTCAGCAGCACCGTGGCCACGGGCACGATCTCGCCGTTGGCAGCCCGCTCGGATTCGAGAAAGCAGCCCTGGGCTTGGAGAGGATCGTGTGCGGGACGCGCGGCGCGGTGCGCCAGCACCCAGCGATCACTGGTAGAGCGCGAGGAACTGGCGTCGGTACTCGGATTCACGCTGAGGCAGCCGCTGGCGGAGCTGTTCCAGACGCAGGGCGCCGTGCTGGAACCGACGCTTCGGGAACACGGGCATGTCGATCCCGGTCACGGCCTTGACGCCGCGCCCGATGATCTCGCCTTTAAGGGCATAGAGGCGTTCGACTCGTTGATCCGTGAGGGCGCTGAACGGGATGCCTTCGGCAATTTCGATCAGGTTGGGGCGGGTGAAGGGGCTGAAGCCCTCGAACCCAAGATGGCGGAGCGGAGCGTAGGTGCGGGCGCAAGCGCGGCTCAGACCGCCCGAGTAGGTGAGGGAGTGCTTGAGTTTTCCGACACCCCATCCCTCCTGATACAGCATCAGGTTGTTGACCACGCTGCGGATGGTGAGCTCCGGGTTGTCCTCGATGGGATAATCCTTGAGGTTCTCATCGCCGCCGTCCCCGTCCACGAGCAGGCGCCAATCCGGGTAACGTTCTCGGACGCCGCGGCACAGCGCCAGGAGCATGGACGCGGCTTCGAGATCGAGCGGTTTGTAGTCTTCGACGACCCGAATGGTCTCGGCGACGTCCAAGGCCTCGAGTCCAGCCTCCACCGGCTCCAGGAAGAGGCCCAGATCAACGCGGTCAAGGAACTCCCGGGCCTGGGCCAGATCGGGACCGCCGTCGAAGCTCAACGTGAACGCCTTCAGGCGCGCCGGGCTGAGCCCGAGTTTGCGCATCACATGGTAAAGCACGAGGAAGACCGCCCCGCTGTCGATGCCGCCGGAGAAACAGACGCCGATCGGTTCCGACGGCGGCACCTGCCTCAGCCAGCGCGCAATCTCATCGGCGAGGGCGCCGATGTAGCGACGGCCGATCTCGTCCAGATCCGCAGGCAGGCTCTCGCGCTGCGGCGTGAAGAAACGCGTGTAGGTCGGCGAGGGATCCGGGCAGCCGATCAGCTGGAGTTCAACGAGGTGATGCGCCGGGACCATCCGGGTGTAGCTCGGATGAAACTGCTCCGCGAGCCCCTCGCCCTGCAACCAGTGCCGGATCGCATCGATCCGCTCCGCGACCACCAACGCAGGACCTTCCTGGCGCTTGGCGAGGAAATAGCGCATCGGCCGGTCCAGCGACCGGGCCATGCGAGCGGCTTTGCCGTGCCGGACCGTGAGCGCAAACGACCCCTCGATTTCACGCACCGCCTCGACGGGGCCATGCAAGAGCCGCTCTCGCGCGGCCTCGAGCGTGAGGTTCTGCAGGTGCTGGCTGGCGTCCGGGATCAGATCAACCACGCGTTCGACGTAATGGTCCATAGGCAATCGGCAATGTTGCCGGGGTTATAGACGAGAGCAGGCGCGATGGCAAACCGGACGTGCCGGATTGCCGGGCGGCGGTCGGAGGCTCGTTCGCAAGGCCCCGAAAACCGGCGCAGGGAGCGGCCCCGGACGGTCAGCGCGTTTTGGAGCCGTCGCTCCCGGCCGCGGCGGTCACTCCCGGGGCAGGCTTGCCGGCGGCCAGCTTGGCCCGCATGGCCGCAAACCACTCACGCCCCGCTTCCGCCGTCACCGGCCGGGGTTCCCGATCTTCCGCGCGCTCGACCAGGTCGGGGGGCAGTTCCTTGAGGAACGACGAAGGATGGCAGGGCGTCAACTGGCCATACTTGCGGCGCGCGGTGCAATGACTCAGGCGGAGGGTTTCCTGGGCACGCGTGATGGCCACGTAGAACAGGCGTCGTTCCTCGTCGAGCGTCCCCTCGAGCTTCGAGCGCGCGTGGGGCAGCAACCCTTCCTCGAGGCCGACGATGAAGACATGCGGATACTCCAGCCCTTTGCAGCTGTGCATCGTGATGAGCGTCACCGCATCGCCCTGGGGCTCGTCGTCCGCCTCGCGGTCGGCGTCGAGGGTGACGTCCTCGAGAAAGACTTCGAGGCGATCCGCCAGCGTCCCCTGGGGAAGGGAAGCGCCGTCAAGGGTCGCGACCAGGTCCTTGAGATTCCGAACCCGGTTCTCCGCCGCTTCGACGTCCTTCTCGGCACGACGCAGTTCCTGGTAATATCCAAGCCGGTCCAGCAAGGCGTCCGTCCAGGCGGAAAGCCGGGCCTCACCGCCGGCCGCCGGTTGACGGAGCTGGCCCGCGGCAGTCTCGATGAGCGCGACGAACGCCTCGACGCTCTCACGGGTACGGGTCGCGAACTCCGTTTGGACCACGGGGTTCTTCATGGCGGCGAAGACCGATCCCTTGCGCTCCTGACTCGCGGCCAGCAGCCGTTGCATGGTCGTGTCGCTGAGACCGCGCGCCGGCACGTTGGCGATCCGCAGCAGACTGATGTCGTCGTGAGGGTTGATGAGAACCTTCAGGTACGCCATCAGGTCGCGCACCTCCCGGCGATCGAAGAAGCTCTGGCCACCGATCAGATGGTAGCGCACCCCGGCCTTGCGCAGGGCCGTTTCCATGGGACGCGACTGCCCGTTGGTCCGGAACAGGACTGCGTGGTCCTCCCAGCGGGCGCGGCGGGACAGGCGCGCGTTCTCGATTTCACGCACCACCGTTTCGGCTTCCTCCTCGTCGCTGGTGAACGTGAACAGCGTCAGTTTGGAGCCCTGCCCTTTCTGGGACCAAAGCTGCTTGGCCCGGCGCCGGGCGTTGTTCCGGATGACGGCGTTGGCCGCGCTGAGAATCGTGGTGGTGGAACGGTAGTTCTGCTCGAGTTTGACGACTTTCACCTCGGGGAAGAAGCGTTCGAGTTCGAGCAGGTTGGCGATCTCGGCGCCGCGCCAGCCGTAAATGCTCTGGTCGTCGTCGCCCACGACGCACAGGTTTCGATGCACCAAAGTCAGGGCGTGCACCAACTCGAACTGGGCCGCGTTGGTGTCCTGATACTCGTCCACCATGACGTAGCGGTAGCGCTCGCGGCACGCTTCCAGCGCCTCGGGATGTTCCCGGAACAGCCGGAGGGTGAGGAGGATGAGATCGTCAAAATCGACCGCGTTGCACGCCCGGAGCGCGGATTCGTACCGCGACTTCACGTGCTCGGCCATCGCCCGCACCGAGGGGTCGGCGAACGCGACCGACCGTTCCCCGCCATTGCGGTAACGGCTGAGCAGGCTGAGGATCGACTGGGGATCGGTCTTCTCCCCCTTCGCCGAAAGGTGGCTCAGGATCTTCCGGATCGCGGCCAGCTGCTCGGCTTCGTCGTAGATGACAAAATTGCGCTTGTACCCGAGTCGCTCGATGTGCTGGCGCAGAATCCGCACGCAGAGCGAATGAAAGGTGCAGATGGTGGGGCGCTCGGGCGAACCGTTGCCTGACGGCTCGCTGGCGCGCCGCGCCGGGGCGCCCGGGCGGACCCGCGGCAACAATTCGTTCACGCGCTGCTGCATCTCCCGCGCCGCCTTGTTGGTGAAGGTGACTCCCAGGATGTGACCTGGCGGCACGCCCCGCGCAATCAGGTGCGCGATGCGGTGAGTGATGACCCGGGTCTTGCCCGTTCCTGCCCCGGCCAAAATCAGCACCGGTCCATGGATGGTCTCCACGGCCTGGCGCTGCTCCGGGTTAAGCGTGCGGTGATCGAGCACGGGCGGCGGAGTGTAGGTCAGGCAGCCCCTCCGACAAGCGAAACCGAATCCCGGCGGACCCTCCGCTCCGCTCCCGTGAGCGGGCACCCGGGGGTCGGGGCATTCCGCGTTCGGAACTCCCGGGCGGGCTGGTTTCGTCGCTTGTGAGGTTGACGCGAGGGCCCAATTGGCAAACCGTATGGCCGCCATCAGGATGGCGAAGCCCATGAGACCAAGTGCAGGAGGCCCGACAAACGAGATGAACTCGCTCCGCCACCGACACGATTCCGGAACTCCCGGAAGACGTGGGCTGGCCGCGCGGGGCGATGCCGACCCGACGGCACCGCGGCGCACGACCACGCAACCCCCCTGCCATTTGCGCTGGCTCTGGGGGCTTGGCGGGTCGCTCGCGATGACCCTCGTCGCCAATGAACCGGTGAACACCGCCCCTTCCTTCACTCCCGGGCCGCCGATCGTCACCGGGTACCCGGGCGAACTGACGACGATCCCCTGGGCGAGCAACTTGAATCCGGGCGCCCCGGAGGAAGCCGGCCAGGCACTGAGCTTCCTGTTGACGAACCCCTCCCCCGCCCTTTTCAGCCAGCCGCCTTCGATCGACGCGACAGGACGCCTCAGCTTCGTGCCGCGTCTGGAAGCGAGCGGTCGGGTGCGTCTCACCGTCCGGCTCCAGGATGACGGCGGCACCGCAAACGGAGGCCAGGATCAAAGCGCCCCCGTGGACCTGGAACTGCAGTTGGGCTGCGACCGGCCAACGGAAGCCCCGCTGGAATTGAACCTCAGCATGGCCGCCAAGGTGACTCTGGCCGTTCCCGGTGGATCACCGCAGGATGTGCTGGCCGTGGATCTCGACGGGGACGGCCGCCCAGACCTGGTGACTGCCAACCCGGATTCCGGCAGCTTCCAGGTCTTCCTGAACCGCGCCACACCAGGGGCCGGGCTCAGCCCCGACAGCTTCGCCGCCCCGGCGGCGATCCCCGCCGGCGGCGGTTTCACCAGCCTGGCTGCCGGTGACTTGAATCGCGACGGCAAACCCGAACTGCTGGCCAACGCCGCAGTCCTGGGGACTATCCAGATCCTTCCGAACGAGAGCGTCGTCGGGAACCTGAGCTTCGGGGACGCCTTGAGTATCCCGAATCCACCGGTGGCATCCGGCGGAACTTCGTCCGACGTCGCCATCGGAGACCTCGACCGGGACGGCCTGCCCGACCTCGTGGTCGCGAACCCTGAGGACGGGCTGGTGGTCTGCTATCGGAACCTCAGCACCGGCGCGGCGATCGTTTTCTCCGAGCCGCTGCGGTTGCCGGCAGGATCACGCCCCCACTGCCTGGCCATTGCGGACGTGGATGGCGACGGGCGAGCAGACCTCGTCGTGGCCAACCAGGCCCCCGCGGGCCTGACCCTCATCCACAACGCCAGCATTCCAGGATCGCTGAGCTTCGGCAGCACGCCCGCCGTCGCGGTTGCCTCGGGCGCGGTGGCCAGGTTGCAGGTGGCCGACTTGGATCGCGACGGCAAACGCGATGTCGTCGGGGCCGTCCCCGCATTGGGTGGAATCCTCATCTGGCGCAACATTTCCCAGGTGGGTGCGTTCCATGCCACCACTCCGCCACCCCTTGCCGCCCCGGGATTCGTGGCGACCGACTGCGAACCCCACGGCGTTGCCGTCGCGGAGATCGACGGGGACGGCTACCCGGACCTCGTTGTGGCGAACTTTGGAGCGAACAACACGACGGTCCTGGGCAACCGGAGCGTGGCGGGACGAATTGAGTTTACGGTCACGGGCACCTTCCCCACCAGCCGTGGCCCGCTCGCCGTGGCCCTGGCCGACCTCGATGGTGACCTGCGGTCGGATCTGGTGGCGGCCGATTACCTGGGAGGGCGGTTGCAGATTCGCCGCAACCAGGCAGCTCGCGAGGTCGTGGATGAGATCGCCTTCAGCCTCAGCGGGGCGATGCGGCCGATCACCGATCTCGCGATCACCGCGCGGAGCAGCAACCAGGCAATGATCGCCGATGGTGACCTTCGGGTGACCGGTTCGGGTTCGCAGCGCACGTTGCTGGTTGCTCCTCAGTCGGGCGTCTCCGGTGCGAGTCGCATCACGGTACGCTTGGTGGATGCCGGCGGGCGGATCGCCGAGAACGAACTCACCCTGCTGGTCGGTTGCGCGGTCAACACGATTTGGACGGAGGCCTGCACGCTCGGGCTGGCAGGCGCGGTTGACGGTTCCCTGCATGCCACCATCCAGCAGGCGCTCCAGGAGCCGGGAGAGGCGCGCTGGTACCGTTTCCAGGCCCAGCCTGAAAGCCAGCTGTTCCTGGTCCTGAGCGGTCTGCCGGATGACTACGATCTGTTTCTGTTTCAGGACATCGAAGAGGCCTACGGGCAACTCACCTCGACGTCGCTCACTCCGGCGGACCTGGTCGCCTTGAACGCCCGGTACGCACCCGCCGCGTACAGCCCGGCCGCGTACAGTCCGGCGGCCTACAGCCCGATGGTGTACAGTCCGGCCGCTTACAGTCCGGCGGCGTACAGCCCGGCCGCGTACAGTCCGATGGCTTACAGCCCGGCGGCTTACAGTCCCGCGGCCTACAGCCCGGCCGCGTACAGCGCCGATGCGTTTTCGCCGGCGGCCTACAGTCCGGCGGCCTACAGCGGCCCCGCCGAGGCGCCGGTCGCCTTCTCGCCGGCGGCCTATTCCGGGGCGCAGACGCAAAGCCTGCTCGCGGCCTCCGCCTTCGACGGCACGGCCAATGAAGGCATCTTCATGAACACCTGGACCAGCACCGGCGAGTACTTCGTCTGCGTGCGCGGACGCGATGGACGCTTCAGCCCGGACCGCCCCTTCCGGCTCGACGTCCATCTGATTCCAGGCGAATGCGGCGCGCTCGACGCCAGCTCGATCCCCGCCAGCAACACCCCGGTGACACGCGGCCCGGGTGCGGGCTACCGCACCCTGATCGTGACCGACTTCACACGCCTGGACCGCCGACCACCCCAGACCGACGCTCAGGAATGGAGCGCGGACCTGGCCACGCTCCGCTCACGCCTGACCGAGTTCGCCTCGCGTCCCGAAGTGGCGGGGACGGTCGTGGATGTCGGAACCGATGCCGGGATCAGTGCGGCGAATGCCCAGGCCGACCGCCACTTTGATTGCGTCCACGCCAAGAACGTGGTCGCGGGGCTCATTCGCGACGTCGTCCTGCGCTTCCAGGCCAGCAACCCGGCCCTGGAGTACGTCGTGTTGGTGGGAAGCGATGACGTGATTCCCAATTTCCGGTACCCGGACAATGCGCCCCTGGGCGTGGAGCAGGGCTTTGTTCCGCCGGTCCGGGATGCCACCTCGAGCCAGGCCGCGTTGCGACTCGGTTACTTCATGTCCCAGGACGCTTATGGCGCGCTCTGCGAGTTCCGCCAGAAGCTCACGTCGATTCCCCTGCCCGCCCTGGCTGTCGGGCGCCTGGTCGAAACCCCGGCGGAGATCCGCGGGCAGCTGGAAGCGTACCTTGGCCTGGCTGGCGGCAGGTTGCAGCCCGCCACCTCCTCGCTGGTCACGGGGTACGAATTCCTGGCTGACGTGGCCGAGCGCGTTCACGAAGAACTGCGCGCCGGGATCGGTGAAGGCGCGGGCTTGATCCACGAGGCGTTGATTTCGCCCGCCGGGCTGTCGCCCGACGCAGACCCGCTGACCACGGCCAACTGGTCCGCCGACGAACTCGCCCAGATGCTCCTGGGCAGACGCCACGATGTCATCTTCCTCGCCGGCCATTACAACGACGGCAGTGCGCTGGCGGCCGATTACCAGACCGAGCTCACGGCGCGCGAAGTGGCCGAGTCCCCCGTCGACCTGCAATACAGCGTGGTGTTCGGCGCCGGCTGCCATGTGGGCTACAACACCGTCGACCTGCACTCGCAGACCGGCGTGACGCAGAGTCCCGACTGGGCTCAGGCCCTGGCCCGCAAGCGGGCGACGTTGATCGGCGGCTGGGGCTACCAGTACGGCGACACTGAACTGCTCGAGTACAGCGAGCGGCTCTACCTCCACTTCGCCCGGCAGCTTCGGAACGCCCCCCCAGGCGGCGCTGTCGCCATCGGGGACGCTTTGATGAGGGCCAAGCGGCAGTACCTCGAGGAAACGGATGACCTGCGGGGAATTCACGAAAAGGCCCTGCTGCAGGTCGCGCTGTTTGGGCTTCCCATGCTGCGCGTCGATCTGCCGCACAAGGCCCCGAGCGGTTCCGACTTGGAGCCGGTCGTCGACGATACCTCGAACTTCGGTACCGACCCGGGCCGGACCCTGGGGCTGGGCTGGAAGGACCTCACGATCGACACCGCGCCCCTCAAGCTGGAAACCCGCGCGCTCGGCGTTTACGCCGCGGACGGAACCCGGGACGGAACCATCGAGGCGACCTATTGGTCCGGGCCGCAGGGCGCCGTCAGTCATCCGGCAGAGCCGGTGCTGCCTTTGGTCGCGAAAGACGTGACGCATCCCGACGCCGGACAGGTGCTCCGCGGCATCGGTTTCCGGGGTGGAAGCTACCACGACGAACTCGCGGTACTCCAGCTGACAGGCACCCCAGCCACCGAGTTTCGGGGCACCGTGCTTGCCTTCCAATCGGCGGTGTTTCATCCGGTTCAACCCTGGAGCCTCAATGCCCTGGCCGGCCTCTGCACCGGGGAACCGGCCCGAACCCGGCTCAACCTCACGCCGGTCCAGTATCGGACGGACTGGGAGACTCCCGAGCTGGGCACGCGGCGGGTTTTTTCCGAGCTCGACCTGCGTCTCTACTACAGCGGGAACGTCACCACCTACACGGAGCCGCCGGGCCAAAACGCGGACACACCCGCACTCGCCGACGCGCCGAGCATCGTGTGGGTGCGCGACGCCGTGGCGGGCGCGTCCGTCACCATCGAAGCGGCGGTGTTGGGCAATCCTGCGGCGGGCATCCAGGAGGTTTGGATCACATACACGGCGGAAACGGGGGATTGGCACGGACGCTGGCACGCCCTCGATCTCACCCAGGACGCGACCGTGTCCAGTCAGTGGGCGGGCGTGCTGACCTTGCCGCCAGGCCTCGACCCTTCTCAACTTCGCTACGCCGTTCACGCCGTCAATGGCGTCGGGCTGGTCACGATGAACGCCAACCGCGGGAAGTTCTTCGTCCCCGGCGAGCGCTCGGCAGCGCCCACCGCAACGGCGCTAACCCTCGACGGGTTCCCTCTCACGGGTCGGTTCGGCACCACGGCGACATTCAGCGCCGTTCTCACCGCCGCCGGGGAGCCTGTCCAACACGAAGCCGTTCGATTCGGGCTCGGCTCGCAACAGGTCCAGGCTTGGACCGACGCCGAGGGACGGGCCACGGCCGCGCTCCTGTTGCAGGGGTTGCCGGCGCAGTACACGCTGCAAGTGACCTTTGGGGGGAGCGCCCTTCTGGCGTCGGCCTCGGCTTCCACCGGGTTCGAGATTCTCCGGCAGCCCACCGTCATCGCCTTTGAGGACCTCACCGTCACGCGGCCGCATTTGAATGTGGTGGCAACGCTCGCGGATGCGGAGCGCCGCCCGGTTGCGGAAAGCGCCGTCTTCTTTGTGCTGACGGACAGCCACGGGGCGGTGCGCCTCGCCCGCGCCGTCAGCACCGACCGCGCCGGTCGGGCTCCCTTGGGCATCGTCCCGCTCGGCGCCGGGACCCATACGTTGCGGGCCTACTTCAATGATCGCGTTCCTCTCCCCCCCGCGGGAGGTCTCCCGACCGAACTCGAGGGCACGTGGGAATTGGATCCCCGATATGAAGCCGCCACCCAGACGGCGACGTACGTGTTCGAACCGGTGGCCGTCGACGCTACCATCCTGCGCTCATTGCGCCGCACGGCGAAGATTCCCGTGGCCAGCCTGCTGGAAGCGGCTCAAGGCTTCGCTGTTCCCGTGCGGGTGCAAAGCGCTCAAGACGCTGAACCCGCCGGAGCCGGCGTTTCCATCGAGGAGGGCTGGATTATCTACACGCCGCCAGGCGACGACGCCGCCCCCGGCAGCTTCACCTACACCCTTGCCGATGACGAGGGAAACAGCGCCACCGGCCGAATCGACGTCATCGTCCGCCCCGACGATGATCCCACGCTGAACCTCCTCTCGATTACCCGGAGTGCTGATGGATCGATGCAACTCCGCTT
Organism: uncultured Verrucomicrobiota bacterium; assembly: GCA_964535555.1. GTDB lineage: Bacteria > Verrucomicrobiota > Verrucomicrobiia > Limisphaerales > J093 > DSVZ01. The sequence goes on along the minus strand of CAZHUS010000026.1, from coordinate 42,887 downwards.
CATAGGGGTGCCGGGTCTCGAGTACCGCGTCCAAGCCCGCGACACCCTGGATCCCAAGGATGCCTGGTCAGAGCTCGCCCGGGTCACCGCCGGACCGAATGGTGAATTCGAATTCATCGATCGCGAAGCGGACACGCACACCACGCGTTACTACCGGGCCTACGGCCCCTGAGCTCCTTCGTCGCAGCTCTCTCCCATGAAGCGGCTCCGAAAAGCGGCGATCAATCCCCGCTCTCCAGCCGCTTCGCGACTTCGGACGTGCCATCGAGCCGCCCGAAGCGTTTGGAGTGCGCCCGGTTTACCAGCGCTTTTCGTCCATGGTCCCCATGCGTCTGCAAGACCAGAATCACCGCCGGAGACCCATGGGAATCCCGGCTCGCTCTCCATGAACCTGCCCCGGAGCGCGGACTTCAGTCCGCAGGAAGCCACGCCGGCGCAGGGACGTCCCTGCGGGCTGAAGCCCGCGCTCCTCACCGGTTCATGGTCACCGCGCATGGCCTTGGGGCCAAGGGGACTTTCCATGAACCTCCCCCTCCGGTAGGGCGGGCAATCCGCTGCCCGCCGCCCCGGCGCGCCTTACCTGGAACCATGAACCGCCCGGTGGGGGCACCGGGCCTACAACCTGTAGGCCGGGTTCCCTGACCCGGCGAGACCGGTTCATGGCGACTGAGCAGCTCCGCCAGGACCAGGACGCTACCCTTGCGCCGGCTCGGAGGTCCCCTCGACGGCCAGCTTCAGCGCCACCTCCAATTCCAGGCGTCGTCCTGCCTGGATCCACAACAACCGGGCTTCCGCAGGCGCAACGGCCTCCGCCGGACCGAGGCCGCGGTCGAGCCGCTCCTGTTCGCTGGGCGAAAGCGGTGCCCCGATGCGGTCGCGCAATTCCTTGGCGCAGCCCACAAGTTGGAAGGCCTCTTCCGCGCCGCCGCAACGGGCCTTCAGAATGCCAAAGTACTCGAGCAGGAACGCGATGGCCTGGCGGTCATCCAGCTCCCGGGCGATCTCGAGGCTCTCCACCAGGAAGGCGCGTGCCGCGCCAAACTCCTCCTGCGTCAGCGCCACGTCCCCCAGGCTGCTCAGCGTGTTGGCAATCGACCAGCGATCGCCGATGACCCGGCTGATGGTGAGAGCCTGTTCCAGCATGGCGCGCGCCGCGGCCACATCCCCAAGATCGCGCAACGCCAGGCCGAGGTTGTTCAGGGAGACCGAGATCGCCCACCGGTCGCCCAGCTCCTGCCGAAGGTTGAGCGCCGCCTCGTAATACGTCCGCGCCTCCGCAATCTCTCCCCGGCACCAGGAGATGATGCCCAGGTTGCTCAACAAACTCGCGATGCGTGGCTTGTCCTGAAGGCGACGGCGGATTTCAAGGCTGCGCTGGTAAAGGCCCGCCGCCTCATCGTACTGGCCCTGCTGCGCCGCCACCGAGCCCGCGTAATGGAGCGTGTCCGCGCGTCCCGCGGGATCCTGCAGTTGCGTGTAGAGGGATCGCGCGCGTTCGAGGCAGCTCACCGCCGCCGGGTAGTTGCTTCGTTTGCGGTGCAATTCCCCCAATGCCGCCTGCGCCGCCGCCTCGGCCCGCAGGTCGCCGCGTTGCACGCCCAGTTCCCCGGCCGTCGTATAAGCCGAGGCGGCTTCGCCCCAGCGGCCGACCAGTTCCAGGACCCGCCCCATGCGCATTCGAACACCGATCTGGGACGCCGCGTCCACGAGCGGAAGCAGCCGTTCGAAGTAGCTGATCGCGGCGCTGTTCGCATAGCGCGCCTGCGCGGCCTCGCCCGCCTGCTGGAGATAGTGCCGGCGCTTCTCGAGGTTCGCACTCCGGTCGAAGTGAAAGGCCAGCAGGTCCAGATTACGCGAGACGGCCTCCGGCCCCTGGCCTTCGAGATACAGTCCGATCTCGTTGTGCAGCGTCGCCCGGGTGCTGAACGCGAGACTCTCGTACGCCACTTCCTGCGTGACGACGTGCCGGAAGAGATAGAGCAGTTCCGGCTCCGGCTGGTCTTCAACCGTCAGCTCAGCCCGCGAGAGCTCGGCCAGGTCGGACCGCACCTGGGCTTCGGAAAGATGCGCACTGATTCCCCAAAGCGCGGCGGCGGGAAACAGTCGCCCGAGGACACTCGCCACCTTCAACGTGGCCTTCTGGCTTTCAAGCAGACGATCGATGCGCCCCAGGATCAGACTGTGCAGGCTTGACGGCAGTTCAAGGCGGCTCAGCGCCATGGCGTCCCGCCAATCCACACCCTGGTCCTCGAGATACCGCAGCAATTCCTCGAGGTAGAACGGATTCCCCTGGGACCGCGTCAGCAACTGCGCCCTCAACGCCGGCGAAGTTTCGACGCCCGGACCCACGATCTGCTCCAGCCGCATGCGGAGCAGCTCCTCCGCCTCGTCGTGGGGCAACTCCGCCAGCACCACCTCGTCGAAATGCGTCAGGCTCCGAAGCGCGGAGAATGCCGGCGCCGCAGGCTCGGGCGGGCGGTAGGCGAGCAGGATCGCCACCGGCAGGGTCGCCACCGCACGACTGACGCTCTCCAGAAGGTCGCGCGAGAGGGGATCCATCCAGTGGCAATCCTCGAGCACGATGAGCACGGGATGTTCGCGGGCGTGGCGCCGCAGGCATTCGATGAGGAGCGCTTCGAGGGACGCTTTGCGCAACTTGGCGTCGAAATGCCGGGTCAGTTCGTTGTCGGGGATCGCGACGTTGAGCAACCCGCCCAACAGCGGCAACCGGGCCCGCAGGCCTTGTCCGTACCGGGCCAGCTGCTGGTCGAGCACGCGAATCTGCTCGGCCAGATCGGCACGCATGTCCAGACGGAAGAAGCGCTGCCAGACGTCGCGCCAGGCCAGATAGCTGGTGTTGGTGCCAAACGCCTGGCCTTCCCCCGTGTAGATCTTGAACCCGCGCGCCACGGCGAGTTTGGCCACTTCGACCAGCAAACGCGTCTTTCCCATGCCGGCTTCGCCCGTGATCCCCACAATCTGTCCACGCTCCGCCTGGGCCAGGGCCAGCTTCGTTTCAATGAGCCTCAGTTCGCTGGCCCGGCCAACCATCGGCGCCTTGGACTCGGCCCCCGAGATCAGCACCCCCTGCCTTTCGGCCGCGTCCACCAGGCCAAAGACGGCGACCGGCGCCGCCTTCCCTTTCGGGTGAATGGGCGGTAGCGACTCCCATTCGAACTCGCGCGCGCAGTCTCCCTGGACCTTGCCGCTGACCAACACCTGACCCGGAGCCGCCTTCTCCATCAGGCGCGCCGCCAGATTCACGTCGTCACCCAGGACCCCGTACGTACGCCGCCGGTGTCCGCCGTAAGCGCCCGTGCGCATCGTCCCGCGATTGATCCCCAACTGAATCAATTCGATAAAAGGAAACACCTCCCGCGCCGTCCGGATCTGCCCCGCCACCGTCAAGGCCCGCCGGGTATCGTCCTCGTGCGCCACCGGGGCGCCCAACGCGTAATAGAGGTAGCTGCCCTTGTCCCCCACGTTCAGGTCCAGGAGGCAACCTTCGAACGGTTCCAGCAGCTTCTGCAGCCACGCGACGAACGTGCTCAGCTTCTCCCCAGCCCCATCATCCTCGTCGTACTTGATCCCGTCGAACTTCACGAAGCAGGCCACGGCCGGACGCAGCTCCGTCAGAAACTCGCCCAACCCCGCCTTGAGCCGGGCATGCACGGCGGGAATGAGCCACCGTCTCAACACGCTTTCGCTCAGGACCGGTGCTTCCCGCACCGGAACCCGCGGCACCGCCGTTTGGAGGCCACGCACCACCGCGAGGGCGCCGGGCCCGCTCCCGTTCCACGAACCCAAGACCGCCCCCTCGATCGCACTCATCGTGGGCGCGTCCAGAACCACTTCACCCCGACCCGTGCCGGCCGCCGCCAAGGCCATCCGCACCAGGGTGTGTCCCGCCAGCACATCCATCAACCGGACCGCCGGATCCCCCGCCACGAAACGCCGGGCCGGGCCAGCCGCGATCGAGATCTTCACCGCGAGGCTCACTTCTCTCCCGTCACCCATCCGGACCACGGCCACGCGCTTCATTGCCTCCTGCATGGCCAACCCGCAGGCCGTCGCGCGCAACCCGTCGTCGCCGTCGAACCAACAGGTGATCGCGTCCCCGGCAAAGGCGATCACGCTCCCCCCAAAGGCATCCACCTCCTGGATGAGGCCGTCGTACACGGCGTTGAGGTGCAGGGTCAGTTCCTCCGCGCCCCGTCGCGGCCCGTAGGTGCGGGCCAGCATTTCCGAAAGGGGCGTGAAGCCGGAGACGTCGGCAAACAGGGCGGCCCCCTGACACCGGTCGGGGAGGTCCCCCCCGCGTGCCAGCGCCAGGACCCGGTCCTGCGGAATGTATGAGCTCAGTATTTCCATGCCGCTCCCGTTCCCCTGCCCGCCGCAAACCAAGGCCCGAGGCGGGTGGCGTCCGAACCGCCCCGGGTTCTACCGTCGCGCCCGTCGGGCCGCAACCGCCATCCGAGAAGATATCACCCGGGCAAGCACCTCTTGCCCCCGACCCGGACAGGCCGGCCCCGGCACGAACCGGGGCGCTTGAGAACCCGGAACCTGTCATTCCGGGCAGGGCGCGCTTGACGGCGTCCAACCGTCAGCTTAGACGAGGCCCATGATTCACTTGGGCCTCCACACCGACAACTGGCGTCCACTCAGCGTTGGGTTTGAAGCGGCTTGCCAGAAGATCGCGGCGACCGGTCTCAACCACCTCGAGTTCTGCGCCATTCACGGCCAGAACTTCATTGCGGCGCTGGGCTACGACCCCGGCGTTTCCCTGCAGTCGAATCCGCGCGCGATCCGGCGGTTTCTGGACAAGCTCAAGCTCCAGGTGTCCCAGATCGACGGGTCCTATCCCATGATGGGACCGAACGGATCCGCTTTCGGCGTCCAGTATGTGCAGCAGAGCATCCGGTTTGCCGCCGAATTGGGTTGTCCCATGGTGGACACGGTGGATGGCGCGTTCGAAACGCCCGGGATGACTCGCGACGAGGTCTTCCGGGTCACCTGCGACAACTACGCCCAGTGCCTGCCCTGGGCCGAAGACTACAAGGTCGTCATCAATGTCGAGCCGCATGGACCTTACACGAACGACCTCGACTTCATGCAACGGCTCTTCAAGCACTTCGAGTCGGAGTATCTCCAGTGCAACTTCGACACGGGAAACACCTTCATCGCCGGGCATGATCCGCTGGACTACCTCAAGGCGCTGCGGAAATACGTCGTGCACTGTCACATCAAGGATGTCAGTCCCGCGCTGGCGGCGGCCGTGCGTGGCGAGGAAACCGGGATCGGCAGTTCCGAGGTGTATGTCGGCGGCGGCGTCAACGCCGACAACATCCGCCAGTGCCTCGCCTTTCTCCATGGGAACGGCTGGGACGGCGCGGTCTCCATCGAGTGCAGCGGTTCCGACGAAAACACGCAACGCAGCGTGGCCTGGATGCAGGGCGTGGTGAAGGAGCTTGGGGTCAAACCTTGACATTCGACAATTTGACCGCCGCCCCCCGAAGCGCGGCGTCGGGAAACGGCCGCGGCGGCGCCCAGGGCCGGGGCGGGAGAAATGTCAAAATGTCAATGTTTGACCCCAAGGGCGTCCTGATCGGCATCGTCGCGCTTTCGGTGACGGCGAGCGACACGCCGCTGCCCGAGGGTGAGGCTCCGCCGGCCCTCGCCGCCGGCCACTTCCCTGATCGCGTGCAGGAGTTCGTCTGGCGGAACTGGAACGTGGTCCCCACTACGAAACTGGCCGCCATCCTCGAGGCGTCCCCGGAGCAGGTCGCCACCCTGGCCGGATCGATGGGCCTGCTACCGGCCACCCCGCCCTCCCCGGAGATGCCACAGCGCGGCTACGTCACGCTGATTCGTCGCAACTGGCATCTCCTCCCCTACCCGCAGTTGCTCCACCTGCTGGACATGACTCCCGAACGGCTGGCCTTCACCCTGCGCGAGGATGACTTCCTGTGGGTCAAGCTGGGCCGCCTGAAGCCGAGGTGCGAGCCGCTGCGCTGGCGTGAACCCGATGAACCGGCGCGGCGCCGGGCCGCGGAGATCCGCCGCGTGGTGGAGCAGACGTTCGGCGAAGAACTGCGGCGCCCGGCCGAGCCCCGGTTCGCGTTCGTCCGGCAACTCAGCGAACCGCTCGCGTCACCCCCGCCGGGTCCCGCCCCGGAGGCACCTGTATCCCTGCGGTTCGTGTACTCGTATCTTGCCACCTACGGCGATCCACTTTCCGATGCCTCGCTGGATCCGTATCCGGACGGCTTCCTGCAGCGGCTTGCCGCCGTCGGCGTGAACGGTGTCTGGTTGCACGTGGTGCTGCGCGACCTGGCGCCCGGCGGGACGGTCTTCCCGGAGTTTGGCGAAGGTCACCAGGGTCGGTTGGCCAACCTGCGGGTTCTCGTTCAACGGGCGAAGCAGGCGGGTGTACGAGTCTATCTCTACCTGAACGAACCGCGGGCAATGCCAACGAGCTTCTTTGCCACCCGCCCGGAGCTGGCCGGCGTGCGCGAAGAGGGATTTGCCGCGCTCTGTACCTCTCAACCGGCGGTGCGCCGGTGGCTCACGGAATCCCTGGCCTACGTCTTCCGGGAAGTCCCCGATCTAGGCGGCATCTACGCGATCACGGGTTCCGAAAACCTCAGCCATTGCGCGTCCCACGGTGCCTGGCAGTCCTGTCCGCGGTGCCGGACGCGCAGCGATGCCGAGATCCTCGCCGAGGTTGTGGGCGCGTTGGAGGAGGGCGTGCACCGCGGCAACCCCCGAGCCGACGTCATTGTCTCCGACTGGGGCTGGCGCGGCCACGGTGACGCCACGGACATTATCCCGCGGTTGCCCAAACCGGTATGGCTGATGTCCGTCAGCGAGTGGGCTCTGCCAATCCAGCGCGGCGGCGTGGCCTCCACGGTGGGCGAGTACTCCATTTCCGCGGTCGGCCCCGGCCCGCGGGCGTTGCAGCACTGGGCCGAGGCCGGAAAGGCGGGCCTGAGAAAGGCGGCGGAGATCCAGTTCAACAACACCTGCGAGATCGCGAGCATCCCGTATCTGCCCTGCCTGGACCTGGTCGCCGAGCATATCCACCGCCTGGGCCCCTCGCGACTGGACGGCATGCTGATCGGCTGGACGATGGGGGGGCATCCGTCCCTCAACTTCGAGCTCGCGCGCGCGATGAATCGCCTGCCGGTTCCCGATGTCGAGACGGCCTTGACGACGCTGGCCGTTGAGCATTACGGCCGCGAGGGCGGCATCCATGCGCGCCGGGCGTGGAAGCTCGCCAGCGACGCCTTTCGCGAGTACCCGTTCCACATCAGTGTCGTGTACGCGTGTCCGGTTCAGCAGGGTCCGGCCAACCCTGTGTATCCCACTCGAACCGGGTACTCCGCGACGATGTGGGGCATTCCGTACGATGACCTCGATGGTTGGCGCGGCCCGTATCCTCGCGAGGTGTTCGCTGCGCAATTCGAGAAGATGGCCAGGGCGTGGCAACCCGCAGTGGACGAATTGCGCCGTGCGGTTCAAGCGACGCCGCTTGATCGTCGCGCGGCCGCCGTCGCCGACCTCCGCTATGCGGAAGCGGCGGGCATCCACTTCGCGTCGGTCGCAAACCAGGCCGGATACGTGATCGCCAGGGACGGCCTGGCCGCCTCCGGAACTTCAGCAACCACGGACCAGGAAAGCGCCTGGCGCGCTGAAATGCACCAGCGCCTGGAAGCCGAGATCGTGCTGGCCCGGCGGCTCTACACGCTCTGCGGCGAGGATTCGCGCATCGGCTTCGAGCCGTCCTGCCACTACTTCTACCTGCCGCAAGACCTCGTGGAAAAAGTGGTCAACTGCCGCTGGCTGCTGGACGACGCCGCACGCTGAGGCATCGGAGATGCGCCCGCCGAAGCGGCGGGTCGCGGGCGGCGACCAGAAGTCAAATGTCAAATGTCAAGGTTTGACCCCAAGGCTTCGGGGCGCTGCATCAACTCGATCTCGTAGCCCTCCGGGGCGTCGATGAACGCAAACCCGCTCCCGTCCGGCCGCACGTGGGGACCGTCCGAGTAGGAAAGCCCCTTGCTCGCCAGATGGCGGCCGAACTCCTCCAGGCTCGCCACCTCGAACGCCAGATGCGTCAGATCGGGCTGAACCTGCACGGGCCCGCTCGCGGGGAAATGGCATAGCTCAATCGTCTCCTCGCTCCCGGGCGCCTTGAGAAATACCAGTTCCGAACCGCGCGGCGACTTGTGCCGCCGCACTTCCCGGAGGCCCAGGACCTCCTTGTAGAACCGGACACTGCGCTCGAGGTCGTTCAGCCGATAACGGGTATGCAGCAGCTTGGTCACCATGGGCGATGACGATAGCCCATGCGCCGCCGCTGCCAACCCCGAGTTGCGACCCCGCGCCCACTAACGGCGGGCCTGAGTTCGGATGTCCAGGAGTTGCTTCATGACGTCATGCAGGTTCCCGTTCCATTCCCGGGTGCCGAAGGCGTCGTGGAGCTTCCGATACAACGGATACAGCTTCTGATACACCGCATGCGCGTCTGGGTTCGGCCGGTAGGACTTGGCTTTCAGCCCCGTCATCGCCTTTTGCGCGGACGCGTAATCGGGGTGAACTCCCGCGACGACGGCGCCCGCCACCGCCGCACCGAGGGCGCAGGTCTGGGCCGACCGGCTGACTTTCATGGGGCGCCCCGTCACGTCCGCATAAATCTGCATGACCAGCGGACTCTTCTCCGCGATCCCGCCGCAATTGAGAACCTGCTCGACCTTGACTCCGTACTCCTCGAACCGGTTGATGATCGTCAGCGCGCCGAAGGCGGTGGCCTCGATCAAGGCGCGGTAGATCTCGGCGGGAGTGGTGTACAAGGTCTGTCCGACCAGCAGCCCGGTCAGGCGTTGATCGACCAGGATCGTGCGATTCCCGTTGTTCCAATCCAGCGCCAGCAGGCCGGACTCGCCCGGCTTCAGCTTCGATGCGCCGGCGGTAAGGGACTCGTGGGAACCGGCCTTGGGACCGCCCGGCTGCACGTAGTTCACCAGCCAGTTGAAGATGTCGCCCACGGCCGACTGGCCGGCTTCGAGTCCGAAGTGGCCCGGCAGGATCGAACCGTTCACGATGCCGCAAAGCCCGGGCACATCGGCCAGCGACTGCCCGACCGGCACCACCATCATGTCGCAGGTGCTGGTGCCAATGATCTTCACCAGTGCTCCGGGCGTGATGCCGCTCCCGACACCTCCCAAGTGCGCGTCGAAAGCTCCCACGGCGACCGGCACGCCTCCCGGCAATCCGGTCCTTCGCGCCCATTCCGCCGTGAGGCCGCCCACGGCGCGATCGATGGTGTGCGCCTTCGAACACAACCGGGCCCTCAACGCCCCGAGCTTCGGATCGAGCTTTCCGAGGAACTCCGCGTCCGGGTAACCGCCCCATTCATCGTTGTACATCGCCTTGTGACCGGCGGCGCAAACGCCCACGGTCAGTTTCTCCGGGGCCTCGGTTCCGGTCAGCATGGCCGGAATCCAGTCGGCGCACTCGACCCACGTGTGCGCGGCGTCGAAGACGTCCGGGCTGGTCCGGAGGCAATGCAGGATCTTGCTGAAGAACCACTCGCTCGAATAGGTGCCGCCGCACTTGGCGAGGAACTGGGGGCGGATCTTCGCGGCAAGTTCGGTGATCTCGATGGCTTCGGCCACGCCCGTGTGATCCTTCCAGAGCCAGGCCATCGCGGCCGGATTTCGAGCGAACTTCTTCTGAAAGGCCAGCGGCTTGCCCTGGGCATCCACGGGAAGCGGCGTGCTTCCGGTAGTGTCCACTCCGATCCCCACCACCTGGTCCGGACGGAACCCACGGACATTCTTTTTCGCGTCGCCGAGCGCCTTTTTAAGCGTGGTCTCGGCACCCTTGACGTAATCCGCGGGGTGTTGTCGGGCGAGATTCGGGTCGCGACCGAGAATCACGCCGGCGGTGCCGTTCTCGTAACCCCAGACAGCCGTGGCGACCTCTTTGCCGTTGGCCGTGTTGACAATGAGGGCGCGGACGGAATTGGTGCCGTAGTCCAGACCGATGGTGTATTTGGCGCTCATAGCATGCGAATGGGGCGGAGGGTGGCATAGATGCGCGATCCCGGGAAGTGTCCTGTTCCTCCTGGACCTGCTCCGTGGCCATGAACCGCTGAGGAGCGCGGGCTTCAGCCCGCAGGAACGTCCCTGCGCCGTCGTGGCTTCCGGCGGACGGAAGTCCGCGCTCCGAGGGGGGAGTGCATTGGCACCGCCGGTGCAGATTGGCCAACGTCCACCTCGCCGAGTTGAACTCAGCCCCTCAACTCGTCACCACCACCTTGATAACCCCGTCTCGGTATTCGCTGTTCAGGCGGAAAGCCTCCACGACATCACGCAGCGCAAACCGGTGACTGACCAGTCCCTCGAGGTCAACCGCCCCCCGCTGGGCCAGCCGAATCGCGCGAGGATAGACGTGTTTCATCCGCCGGCTCAGGACGACCGTCAATCCCTTGCGCCGCGCGGTCGAGTGTTTCATCGCGAGCCGGTCATCCCCGGGAATGCCCACCAGCACGACCCGTCCGCCGAGACGCGCCAACTCCGCCGCCTGCTCGACCGACTGGTCTGCCCAGGCAGCTTCGATGGCCACATCGACACCGCGCCCGCCCGTCTCGCCCATGATCTTTCGGGACACGCTGTCCGGGTCTGCGGCTATGGGCACCGCCCCGAAGCGGGCGGCCAACTCCAGCCGCCATGGGAACCGGTCGGTGATGAAGATCGGGTCGGCGCCCGCAAGCCTGGCCACCTGGAGGATCAGCAACCCGATGGGCCCGGCACCGAGGATTGCCAAACTGGAACCGACCTTCAGCTTGGCGAGGTCCACGGCGTGAATCGCGACGCCCAAAGGCTCGAGGAGCGCCGCTTCGGCATCGCTCAGGCCGTCGGGGACTGCGAAGCACGATCGGGCCGGCATGTGAAGCCACTCACAGAAGCTCCCCCCGTGCGGGTAGTTCCCGCAAAACGCGAGCCGCATGCACAGGTTGGGATGTCCTTTCTCGCACAGCTCGCACTGGCCGCAGGGCTGGGCCGGGTCGACGGCCACACGCCTTCCCGGTTCGACCGGCCTGAAGTGCCCATCGAGAGCACCCGGTCCCTCCGCTTCGACCACCGCAGCGAATTCGTGTCCCAGAATCAAGGGGGCCTCGACGGGCGTGTCGCCGATACGGGCATCGACAAAGGAATGAAGGTCGCTGCCGCAAATCCCGGTGCAGCGCACCCGCAGCAACACCTCGCCCGGACCGGGCGGGCCGGGATGAGGAACCTGTTCCAGGCGAAGGTCGCGAGGGCCGTGCAGCCGCGCGGCCAGCATCGTTTCGATGCCGGGTGCATGGGGAAGGTTGGTCGCCAAGGGTGTGTCAGGAGTCGAGGGCATGGTTGTTTTCCATCAGGCAGGGGCTGGGCGCGGCCCACAGGTTGTAGCCCTCACCAGGCGGTTCATGGCTCCAGGTAGGGCGCGCCGTCCCTTGCGCGCCGACTCGGCGGGCAGCGGAGTGCCCGCCCTACCTGGCTGCGGCTCGGCGGGCGTCGGAGTGCCCGCCCTACCTGGCTGGGGTTGGTGGCTTGGTGACACGGCGGCTGGGAATGCGAACGAAGCTGAAGCGAACACAGAAGCCGCCCGCTCAGTTCGTTGCCGGTCCGACGTAACGCCGGGCAATCACCACGTTGTCGAAGGAAACGACGTTGGTCGGGTTCTTGGTCCAGCGGTCGGTGATGTAGCTTTCGAGGGTGAGGGCGTTCGCCTTCAAGGAACCGGTCCGCCGCCAGTTGATGGCCTTCCAGTGTCCCAGGAGTTTGCCGTCGATCCAGAAGGCTTGCTCGCCGTCAGGTTGACCCGGCGTGTTGTGGCGGAGCATGAACTCGACACAGATCCACTTCCCGCGAGGAATGACCGGCGCCTCGGGAACCGCGAACGAGTTGCCCCAGTACTTTCCGTCGGGCGACACGTTCATCTCGTGCCAATAGCTGTAGAAGTTCCAACGACCGGGCGGTGGGTTGCGTGCCCAGTCGCCCCAGGGTTCGATGGCGGTGGAGAAGCGCTCGTCGCCGGCGGGCTTGAGTCCGGCGCCGCCGAAGCCGCTCCAGCGATCGCCGCCCTGCAGGCCCCGATTCGCACGCAAGGTGACGAAGTGGTGCACGTAATCACACTGCTCGTCGAACTTCGTGTAGAAGCGGACGTATACGGCTTCCGGAGGTTCGAACCACTTGGTGAATCCACCACCGGTGTCGCGACCCAAGTGCGCTTCAACGCGGAGACAGCGGGCGCCCAACTCCGGAACCCCCGGGGCGACCAGGCTCAGGATGTTCGTTTTCACCGGGCCGTCCACGTCCCAACCGTGGCCGAGAGGCCCCGACTCGAAACCATCGGCGAAGATGACCGCGGGGTGAGTTCGAATGCCGGCGTCGGCCTGAAACGCGGCAGCGAGACCGCTGCCTTCGGGAAGTTCCTTCTTCCCGGCGAGGTTGACGGGGGTGTTGGGGGCCTCGGCGGCGAACGTCGAGGTGAGGGCCATCAGGAGGCCCAGGCTCGTCCGGTGAAAGCGGTTCATGGCGCAGGAAGTTCCGCGGCGACATCGCCCGGTGGGAGTGGTTCTACGCTCCCCCGGCGGCTTGTGAAGTCGAGAACGGGCATCGCGGAGCTCGCTTCGTCACCTCGGCGCCCGCATTGGCCTCCTGTAGGGGCCGACGTCAGGAGGCCATCGGTCCCCGCCAATAGGGGTCGCCTCGTCACCTCGGCGCCTACAGGGGGTAGCCAGCGCTTGCCGCTGCCGCAGCCACCCCTTTACACTCTGCGCATGAGCACGCCGTCGCACTCTGGCCACCCCGGCCGTCGGCTCACGACCTTCACCACGCTTACGCTTACGCCATGAGAATCGCTCTTGCCCCCCTCCTGCTGGCGACCGGCATCGCCGTTCCGGAACTCGTCGCCCAGCCCAGTCTCGGCAACCCGTTGTCCGGGCTGGAACAACTCAAGACCTTTGAAAGCCGTCGAGCGTCGTCCTGCGACCAGAACTGGGTCAGCGGCAACGCCGACGCCCGTCCCATCGCGCCCGGAGAGACGCTGACCCTGGCGGAACTCGAAGGGCCCGGCGTGGTGACGCACATCTGGTTCACCATCGCGCACGACGCGCCGTTTTACTCGCGGCTGCTCACGTTGCGGATGTACTGGGACGGCGAGGAGCATCCGAGTGTCGAGTCTCCGGTCGGCGACTTCTTTGGGATGGGTCACGGGGTGGATCAATCGTTCATCTCGCTGCCGGTACGGGTCTCCTCCGACGGACGGGCGCGGAACTGCTATTGGCCGATGCCGTTCCGGAAAGGGGCGCGGATCACCGTGACCAACGAGAGCGACCGTCGCTGCCACGCGTTCTACTACTACATCGACTGGCAGAAGCACGCCGCCCTGCCTGCCGACACGGCGTATTTCCACGCGATGTACCGTCAGGAGCACCCGTGCGTGATGGGACGCAACTACCTGCTCGCGGACATCGTCGGTCGGGGTCATTACGTCGGAACCGTCCAGAGCGTCTACCACATCTCGGGCGGCTGGTACGGAGAAGGCGACGACTTCTTCTTCATCGACGGCGCGACCGAGCCGCAACTCCGCGGCACGGGCACGGAAGACTACTTCTGCGATGCCTGGGGATTTCGCCAGCAGGACGGCCCGTTCTACGGCACGCCCCTCTGGGAAGGGTATGGCACCGGGGACCGAAGCACGGCCTACCGCTGGCACCTGGTGGATCCCGTGGTGTTCACGAAGTCGCTCCGAGCCGAGATCGAGCACAAGGGTTCGCAGACGTTCCCCGACGGAACCGTCGACGGGTTCATCGAGCGGGACGACCTGATGTCGAGCGTTGCCTTCTGGTACCAGACCGAACCGCACAAACCGTGGCCGGCCTTGCCCGAGGGAGTCAACCGGCTGCCATTCCGCGAACGGACCTTGCTTGTGGGGCACAAGGCCGTGCCCACGGCCAAGGGCTCGGGCGGCCCGGTGGAAGTCCAACCCCTGGGTGGCGTGACCGACGGAAAGCACCTTTGGTTCAAACCCGCAACCGCCGACGCCATCCTCGAAGTCCCGTTCACCACCGACGCCGAACTCACTGGCGAACTCTGGGTGAAGCTGACGCACTCGTGGGACTACGGCACGTACCGGGTCCGGTTGGACGGCAAGGAAGTGGGCACGTTCGACCTGCTCAATGCGAACGTCACCCCCACACCGCACAAGCTGGGGATGCACCAGCTCGCCGCGGGGCCGCACACGCTGCGCTTCGACTGCACCGGCCGGTCCGACAAATCCGAGGGCTTCTTCTTCGGGCTCGACACGCTCACCGCCCGGGTGCCGGTGTATGCGCGCGACGCCGCCGTCGATCTGCGCACGTTGCAGAAGAAACCGTAGGCCTGCCGATGAAAGCCTCCACCACCGGTCCGATCCAGTACCTGCTCTCGCTGCCGCCCCGCATGGCGGCGAGCTTCGAACGGCTGGAAGGCCGCCAGCGTCCGGAGTGGTTCGCCTCGCACGATCCCGTCGAACGCAAGCTGGGGTCCGGAGGCGGCACGGTTCACTTGCTGCACGAGGCGTGGCGGGCGACCGGGGGCGGACTCCCGTTCAAGGACTGGCTGCAGGCTTCGCGAAAGCTGGTGATCCACGGTGGAGGCGAAAGCCGGCGCCTGCCAGCTTACGCGGCCGTGGGCAAGACCCTGGCGCCCATCCCGGCCTTGAGGTGGTCACGGGGCCAGCGCCTCGATCAAAGCCTCCTCGACCTCCAACTCCCGGAATACGAGCGGGCCTTCAGACACGCCGCGGGCGACTACGCGCTCTTGGTGGCGAGTGGCGATACGCTGCTGCGTTTCGGGGGCGAACTGCCGACGTTCCCCGCCGTGGATGTGCTGGGACTCGGAATGTGGGTGAGCCCCGAAAAGGCGAAAGACCACGGCGTGTTCTTCGTGCCGCGCGCCCGTCCAAACGACCTCGCTTTCTTCCTGCAAAAGCCCAAGCCCGAACGCATCCGGGAACTCGCCGCGGACTATTTGTACGTCGTGGACACGGGCTTGTGGTTGTTGAGCGAGCGCGCGGTGGCGGTGCTCTTCGAAAAGAGCGGATGGGATCCTCGCGAGGAGCGCTTTCGCAGCGCGCTTCCCGACACTTACGAGCTGTATGGGCAATTCGGCCTGTCCCTGGGATCACAGCCCGCGACGCCGGATCCCCTGATCGGCGGTCTCACCAGCGCCGTCGTGCTGCTGCCACGCCCCGAGTTCTACCACTTCGGCACCAGCCGCCAGTTGATCGAGTCGGTGTCCGCGCTCATGAACCTCGAGCAGGACGAGCGGAAGCTCGGCTTGATGGGAGCCCGCCGCCATCCGGACCAATACCTCCAGAACGCGCGCTTCCACTTTCCGTTGCGGCGCGATGCCAACCACACCTTGTGGGTTGAGAACGCGTCGGTGCCGGACACCTGGCAACTGGCGCACGAGCATGTGTTGACCGGCGTCCCCGACAACGATTGGGACCTGCGCCTCGAGCCGGGCATCTGTCTGGACTTTGTGCCCGTGGACGAGGAGGCGTGGTGCGTCCGGTGTTACGGGATGGACGACCGCTTCTCGGGGTCGCTGAACGATCCGCAGACGCACTGGTTCCATCGGCCTGCCCCGAGCTGGTTCGAGGCCCGCGGGATCGAGATGGCCGCGGCTGGACTGGACGGCGCGAAGGACATTCAGGCGGCGAAGCTGTTTCCCGTGCTCAGCCGGGAAGCCTGTGAACCGCGGTTTCTCGAGTGGCTCTTCGCGGCAGCACCCGTTCCCAATCCCGGCCTGGCGCGGCGCTGGACCGAGGCGCGGCGGCTGTCGGCCCGCGAGATCGCGGGGCTCATCAACCTTGATCGGTTGCTGGCGCAGCGGTCGCGTCATCGCGAAGCCTGCCTGCGCCCGATGCTCCTGAACCGACGGTGGAGCGTCTTCCTGAAACTGGATCTGGACGCGACGGCGGGGTTGTACGCGCGTGCGAGCGAGTCCTTGCCTCCGGCCGATGCCGGCCATGGGCTGGACGGTTTGCAGATTGTTCACGAGGAGATGTTCCGCGCCGCCGTGCTGCGCAAGCGAGGTTCGGCCGGGTGGGAGCATCACGAGCGCCGCGCGTTCGCCACGTTGCGCGATCTGATCGTCGCCGAGGCCGAACAGGCCCCCGTACGTCCCCGCTGTACCATTCAGGAAGACCAGATCGTGTGGGGACGCAGCCCGGCCCGGCTCGACCTGGCGGGCGGCTGGACCGACACGCCGCCGTACTGCCTCGAGTTCGGCGGGCACGTGGTGAACCTGGCGGTGAATCTGAACGGCCAACCCCCGATCCAGGCGTTCGCCAAGCTGTCGTCCCGGCCTGAATTGGTCATGCGCTCGATCGACCTTGGCACCGAGGAGCGCATCGAGGATTACGAGGCCCTGGAGGGCTTCGCTCGTCCGGGGAGCGCCTTTGCGATTGCGAAAGCCGCATTCGCGCTGGCCGGGTTCCTGCCGCGGTTTCATGCGGACCGCGGTTTCCCCACGCTGCGCGCGCAACTCAAGGCGTTCGGCGGCGGCATCGAGGTTTCACTCCTGTGCGCGGTGCCCAAAGGAAGCGGCCTGGGGACCAGCAGCATTCTGTCGGCGACGGTGCTGGCCACGCTGGCCGACCTTTGCGGGCTGCCTTGGGATCGCAACGTGCTGTTTGGCCGGACCCTCGCGCTCGAGCAAATGCTTACCACCGGAGGCGGGTGGCAGGACCAGGCCGGCGGGATCTACCGCGGAGTGAAGCTGGTCGAGACCGTGCCGGGACTGCCCCAGCAGCCCATGCTGCGTTGGCTTCCCGACCACCTCTTTGCCGACGAACTCGCGAACGGGACGGTGCTGCTTTACTACACCGGGATTACGCGTCTGGCCGCGAATCTCCTTCAGGAAATCGTGCGCGGCATCTTCCTGAATTCCGCCACGCACCTGGGGATCCTCAGCGAAATCGGGGCGAACGCCGACCGCGCCTTCCTTGCCCTCCAACGGGAGGACCCTGCCGGACTGGCCGAAGCCGTGAGCGCCAGTTGGGAATTGAACCAACGCCTGGACGCCGGCACCAATCCGCCGGCCGTGCAGGGCATTTTGAACCGCGTCGACGACTGGCTGGCGGCCGCCAAGCTACTGGGCGCTGGTGGGGGAGGATACCTGCTGATGTTCGCCAAAGACCAGCGAGCCGCCCGCCACATCCGCGAGGAACTCACCCAGCACCCGCCGAACGCCCGGGCGCGGTTTGTCAGCATGGCGCTTTCCACGACCGGGCTTCAGTTGACCCGCAGCTGACACTGCCCTCTTGGTGGAGCGAGGCCGCGACGAGCCGCCGTTTGAAGACAGGTAGGGCGGGCACTCCGCTGCCCTCCGAGCGCGGCTCACGAGGACGCTCGTCCCATCGCTTCGCCTCCTCACGTCGGCGCCTACAAGCTGGCGGAAACGATCAGGCGCGGCTTAGTCTCCGCGCACCGACTCCATGGTTTGCACGCAAGATCGTTGGTACGTTGCCGATCCGAGACTCCGATGAGCACAACCCAGTCCCGCCTCCGGGCGATCTGCATTCTGATCCCCACCCTGTTGGATTCCCCGGGCAGCCTGGCGTCGCGGTGTCTACCGATCGCCGTGTTCCCTGAGCCGCAAGGACCGCGGAGCGGTCGCGGGCCTTCGACGGGGATGCCGCCCGCAGCCTGCCAACCGGTCCTTTCTGCTTGTCAGGTCCCGCTTTGAATCCAACCATGCCCTGGCGCTGCGGCGTGGCCCCCGCCGGAATGCCAGGGCGTCGACGCCGGAGCGCCTAGTCCGTACCTATGGATGTCAAACTCCCCAAGCTGGGTGAAGGTTCCGAATCCGGGGTGGTGGTAAACGTCTTTGTCAAAGAGGGCGACACCCTGGCCAAGGAGCAGGCGATCCTCGAACTGGAAAACGAGAAGGCGGTGGCGTCGATCCCGTCGCCGGGAGCGGGCACCGTCACGCACGTCTATGTGAAGCCCGGGGACAAGGTGTCCGTCGGCCAACGTCTCATCGCCCTCGGCGAGACCGGAGCCGAACCCCCGGCCAAGCCCGCGCCGGGGAAAGCGACCGACTCCGCGGCTCCTGCTCCCGAACCCGAAGCGGCGGCGTCTCACCCACCAACCGGTGCCGCGGCGGAATCGAAAGAAGAAGTCCAGACCGCGGCCGAACCCGACTCCGACGCGCCCACGCACCCACCCGCCGCGTCCCCCACGATTCGTCGCCTCGCCAAGGATTTGGGCATCGATCTATCCCGCATCCGGGGCTCCGAGCGGGGCGGCCGGATCGTGATGGGGGATTTGCGCAATTACATCGCGCGCCTCCAACGGCTCGCGACCGAGGCGGGGCAAGGCGCGCGCAAGCCGAAGGCCGCGGTCGAGGCGGTGGACTTCTCGAAGTGGGGGCCGGTCACGGTGAAGCCCCTCTCGCCGCTGCGCCAGACCATCGCCCGCCGGATGGCGGAAAGCTGGGAAGCGGTCCCCCGCGTCACGCAGTTTGACGAGGCCGACACCACGCGCGTGGCGGCCCTCCGCCAGCGGTACAAACCCGCTTACGAAGGCAAAGGCGTGAAGCTCACCCTCACCCCGTTCCTGATGAAGGCGGTGGCGGAGACGCTGCACAAGCACCCGGCTTTGAATGCGAGCCTCGACGCCACCGGCGCGAATCTCGTGTTCAAGTCCTACGTTCATCTCGGGGTGGCCGTGGATACCGAGGCGGGCCTGATGGTCCCGGTCCTGCGCGACGCCGACAAGAAGTCCATGCTCGAGATCGCCCGCGAGCTTGATGATCTGGCGAGAAAGGCGCGCGAGCGCAAGCTGAGCGCCGAGGACATGAAGGGCGGGACCTTCACGATCTCCAACCAGGGCGGGATCGGCGGCACCCACTTCACGCCCATCGTGAACCTGCCGGAAGTCGCGATCCTGGGCGTGGGCCGCGGGACCGTGAAGCCGGCGTGGATCGATGGCAAAGTCGAGCCCCGGGCGGTGATGCCCCTGGCCTTGTCGTACGATCATCGGGCGATCGACGGGGGGACCGCCGTGCGCTTCATCACCGACCTGGTGAAGGCCTTGGAAGAGTTTCCCGAAACCCTGGTGAAAATCTGAAGATGGAACCAATCCAAACGGAGATTGTGGTGGTTGGCGCCGGCCCCGGCGGGTACACGGCAGCCTTTTACGCGGCTGATCATGGGAAGAAGGTGGTGCTGGTCGAGCGCGAGCCTCGCCTCGGCGGCGTGTGTCTCAACCGCGGTTGCATCCCCTCGAAGGCGCTCCTGCACGCCGCCCACACCATCAACGTGGCCCGCGAGTCCCAGCATTGGGGTATCAGCTTTGGCGAACCGCAGGTCGATCTCGCCCGACTCCGCGCCTGGAAGGAGTCCATCCTCGAGAAACTCGGCACCGGCGTCAGTCAGCTGGCGCAGCGACGCAACGTGCCGGTTGTGGCCGGTCGCGCCCATTTCGAGGATTCCACGACGCTGCGGGTTGAAACGCCGGAAGGCCAGCAGTTCATCAAGTACCAGAAGGCGATCGTGGCCACCGGCTCGAAGGCGGCCATGCCGAAGGCCTTTGATCTGGGCAATCCCAGGATCATGACGTCCACCGAGGCGCTCGAGGTCGAGGATGTCCCGGGCACCTTGCTGATCGTTGGCGGAGGCTACATCGGCATGGAATTGGGAACGGTCTACGCCACCCTCGGCAGCCAGGTGGTCGTGGTCGAAGCCGCCGAAAACATCCTCAGCGGCGCCGACCCGGACCTGGCCCGCCCCATCGCCAAGCGCGCCGCCCAGCGCTTCAAGGAAATCCGTACCAAGGTCAAGGTGCTCGACATGGCCACCAAGGGGCCGCAAATCCGCGTCGTCATGGAGGCCGACGGCCGGCGGGTCGAGGAGTTGTACGACCGGGTGCTGGTCTCCGTAGGGCGCGTCCCCAACGCCGAGGACCTGGGTCTCGACAACACCCGGGTGACTCGCGACGACAAGGGCTTTATCGAAGTCGACGAGTTCCAGCAGACCCAGGACCCTGCGATCCTCGCGATCGGCGACATCGCCGGCGGCGTTCTCCTGGCCCACAAGGCTTCGCGCGAGGCCCGGATTGCCGTGGAACGAATTCTCGGCGAATCGGCCACCGCGGACGATTTCGTGATCCCCGCCGTGGTGTTCACCGACCCGGAACTGGCCTGGTGCGGGGTCACCGAGGCCGAGGCCCGGGCGAAGGGCATGACCGTGGAAGTGGCAAAGTTCCCCTGGTCAGCCTCCGGCCGGGCACTGACGTTCGATCGCCCGGACGGCATGACCAAGCTGGTCATCGATCCCGAGACGGAGCGAATTCTGGGGGTCGGGATTGTCGGCCACGGGGCGGGCGAACTGATTTCGGAAGGAGTGCTGGCGGTCGAGATGGGCGCGACGGCCATGGACCTGGCCCTCGCGGTTCATCCGCACCCGACCTTGTCCGAGACCATCATGGAGTGCGCCGAGATGTTCTACGGTTACGCCACGCATTCGATCGCCCGCAAACGGAAGCAGGGCGAGTAGCCTCCGGTTCTGCCTCCGGTTCCCGCCAAGGTCCAACCGCCATCCGCGGCTCAGGGGCGTGCGGAAATCTCGAGCATCCGCTCGATGGGGAGGCGGGCTCGACGGAGAATCTCCGGATCCAGCTCGAGCCGCGGGCGTCGGAGCGCCATGCAGTCGCGCAGTTTCTCGAGCGTGTTCATCTTCATGAACTTGCACTCACTGCAGCGACAGCCGTCCCCCGGCATCCGCATGACGTCATAAACCGGGGTGCAGATGAACTCCTTGTTCGGGCATTCCTTCTGCATCCGGTGGATGATGCCCGACTCGGTGACGACGATGAACCGGCGCGCGGGGCTTGTCCGGCAGTACGTGATCATCTTCTCCGTTGAGCAGATCTCGTCCGCCAGGTCGCGCACTTCGCGCAGACTCTCCGGATGCACCACGACTTTGGCATCCGGGAAGCGCTGGCGGAGTCGTTCGATGTGGGCGCGGCGGAACTCGACGTGGGCGTAGCAGTTCCCCTTCCACAACGTCATCGGACGCCCCGTCTGCTCCATGACCCACTGGCCGAGGTTTTCGTCAGGGACAAAGAGCAGGTCGCGATCGGCGGGCGCCGCCCTTACGATTTTCTCCGCGTTGCCGCTGGTGCAGATCACGTCGCTGAGCGCCTTCACCGCCGCCGAGCAGTTGATGTAAGCGATGGTGTAGAACCGCGGGTTGGTGGCCTGGAGCTCCGCGAGGCGCTCCGCGGGACAACTCTCCTCGAGCGAGCACCCGGCGTCGCGGTCGGGAAGGAGGACCAGCTTCCCGGAGTTCAAGATCTTGGCCGTCTCGGCCATGAAGTGAACTCCGCAGAACACGATGACCTCCGCCGGCGTTTTCGCGGCCTGCTGCGAAAGCCCGAGGGAGTCCCCGACGTAATCGGCCACGTCCTGGATCTCGGGTACCTGGTAGTTGTGAGCGAGGATGACGGCGTTGAGCCGCCGTTTGAGTTCGAGGATTTCCCCGGCCAGGGCGTCCCGCTGCGCCGCCGGCATCGGCGGCCGGGTCTGAAACCGGTCCAGGCCCATCGTCACATTGTCGACCACGTCTATCACGTCCGAAACCTAGGGAGAAGGCGCGGATTCCGCAAGGCACGCTCCGGGGCGGCAGCGCTTGCCCCTTTGCCTCCGGAAATCGAAACCCTACCATAACCCGGCATGGCGAGAAGATCCGGCAAGCGCCACGAGCGGACCCGCAGCGACGGGAAACGGCCCGGCGTATGGCTTGGGGCCCTGGCGGTACTTGTGGTTGTCGCCTGCATGGTGACGCTGGCGTTATGGCGCGGGGGGCCTGCCCCGCCGTCCGCGACCCGGGGCGCCTCGGACCCTGCAAGGCCACAGGCCGCGGCGATCCTACCGGATCAGGAGGCCACCTACGCTTCGTACGCGGGCTCCGCAAGCTGCCGCGAGTGCCACGAGGAGGCGTTCGAAGCCTGGGCCGCCTCGAATCACGGCTTGGCCGAACGCCCGGTGTCGCCCGCGCTGGACAGCCCGGCCTTCGAACCCCCCCGCGTTTTCCACCACGCCTCGCAAGCGACTGCCGTGCGGCTGGAGGGCACCAACTACCTCGTGACGGCAACCGGTCTCTCCCGGGCAGCCGAACCCCACCCGGTGGTGCGGGTCATTGGACACGATCCGCTGCGGCAGTTCCTGGTGTCCTTTCCCGGGGGACGTCTGCAAACCCTCGAGGCGGCGTTCGACCCACATACCAACGACTGGTTCAACGTGTACGGGAACGAAGACCGGCAGCCGGGGGAATGGGGCCATTGGACCGGGCGCGGCATGAATTGGAACAACATGTGCGCCGGCTGCCACAACGTGCGCGTGCGGAAGAACTATGAGCCGTCCTCGGACACGTACCACACCGCGATGGTCGAAGCCGGCGTGGGCTGTGAATCGTGTCACGGGCCACTGAAGGCCCACGTGGACTGGCGGCAGGCGAATCGGAACACGCTGCTCCCCGATCCCACCATCGCCGTCCTGTCCACCAATCAGGTCATCGAAACCTGCGCCACCTGCCACTCGCGCCGGGCGGAACTCACAGGTGACTTTGCGCCGGGTGATTCGTACCACGACCACTTCTCCCTGATCGTCGTTGACGAAAACGACACCTACCACCCGGACGGCCAGGTGCGGGACGAGAACTATGAGTACGCGGCATTTCTTGGCAGCCGCATGGGCAAGGCGGGCGTGCGCTGTCTCGACTGCCACCACCCGCATTCGTTGAAGCCGATCCTGCCCGGTAACTGGCTCTGCATGCGCTGCCACACGGGGAATTACCCGAATGCGCCCGCGATCGAGCCGGTCAGCCACAGCCGGCACCGGGTCTTCGGCTATTCCACCAACGGCGTCCAACTCGACTTCGACCTCACCGCGTACGACCCGCGCACGATCGCCGAGACGGGAGGCGAGTGTGTGAACTGCCACATGCCGCAGACGGTCTACATGCAACGGCACTGGCGCCACGATCATGGGTTCACCGTCCCCGACCCGTTGCTCACCAAGCAGGAGGGCATTCCCAACGCCTGCAATCGTTGTCACGCCGACAAGTCCGTGGATTGGGCCCTGGACTACGTGCAGCAGTGGTACGGGGGCAAGATGGACCGGCCCTCCCGACAGCGCGCCCAGACGGTGGCGGCGGCGCGACGCGGCGATCGCAACGCACACGAGCCAACCCTCGGACTGCTGACAACCGAGGAGAATCCCTATTGGCGGGCGGCCGCGGCGGAGTTGCTGGAACGGTGGGCGGCCGAACCGTCGGTGACGCTGCAGCTCCGGAAGCACCTGGAAGATCCGCATCCCCTGGTGCGCGAGAAGGCCGTGCGCTCGCTCGGCGCACTCGCCTCCTCGGGCCACGCGGGCGTCGCCTCGGCGTTGGTTGCCAAACTGGAGGATCCGGCACGCGTCGTTCGCGTCGCCGCGGCCCTGGCCCTTCGGGACCGCGTCCAACTCGACTCCCGCGCGGGTCGTGAACTGCTCCACATGCTGGAGCTCAACGCGGACCAGCCCACCGGCCAGCTCCAAAAGGGCGCCTTTCACCTGGCGCGCCATCAACTGGCGGAAGCCCTGGCCGCCTACCAGAAGGCCGTGGACTGGGATCCCAACTCGCCGCCGCTGCGGCACGAACTGGCCATCGTCCTGAGCATGGCGGGACGAAGCCGCGAGGCCATTCCCCACCTCGAGGCCGCGTGTCGCCTGGATCCACACGAGGCCGAGTACCCGTACAAGCTCGGACTCGCGTGGAACGAAGCGCAGGACTTGGATCGCACCCTCGCGGCACTCGGAAAGGCCGTCGCCCTGGACCCACGCCATGGCCGCGCTTGGTACAACCTGGGGCTGGCCCAGAACCAGTCCGGGCGACCCGACGAAGCGATTGAGTCGCTGCTCCGGGGCGAAACGGCCGATCCGCAGGATCCCCGGATCCCCTACGCCCGCGCCACGGTGCTGGCGCAACAGGGGCGAAACCGGGAGGCGATCGAAGCCGCGCGGCGCGCCCTGGAACTGGACCGCGCCTTCACCCCGGCCCAGGCGCTGTTGGACCAGTTGAATCGCCCGTGAGACTTGGCGCATTTGAGGGTGAGGCGAAGCTGCTGCCGCGTGGTGCACCCTCAGGTGGACGGGAGCACCGGCTGGCCGCTTGGCGTCGCCGGGGCAACGCCGCGAACTTACGTCCGCTGCCACAGAGCATTGTAGGCGCCGACGTCAGGAGGCGGAACCCCCGCGACCGCTCCGCGGCCGCAGCGGCCACACACACGATGGCGACCCTGAGGACCGCCTTCGGCCGCACGCACGTGCTGCGACCGGGGACTGGCCGCGCTCCCAACACCCAAGGGAGGCGCTGGCTGCCGAGCTGGCCGCACGTTTTGGGTGGTAGCCACGGCGCCTACCCCGTACCGTCACGGGCCAGAATCGCGTGAGCAAGCAAGGCGTTCTCCTCGTCAATCTCGGGTCGCCGGATTCGCCCTCCGTGGGCGACGTCCGCCGCTACCTTCGTGAATTCCTGATGGACGGCCGCGTCCTTGATGCGCCGTGGCCCATCCGGTTTGCCGTGGTGCATCTGGCAATCCTTCCCCGGCGCCCGCACCAATCGGCCGAGGCGTACGAGAAGATCTGGACGCCCGAAGGCTCGCCCCTGATCGTGATCAGTCGCAACGTGCAGCGCGCGCTGCAGGCTCGTCTCCCGGTCCCCGTGGAACTGGCCATGCGCTACCAGAACCCGTCGATTCCCTCCGCGGTGCAGGCGCTGGTGAAGTCGGGTGTGGCAGAGTGCCTCTTGATCCCGCTGTTCCCGCACTACGCGATGTCGAGCTTCGAGACGGCGGTGGAACGGGTGAAGGAGGTTGCGGCCCGGCAGGCGCCGAACCTGCGCCTTCAGGTCCAGGCGCCGTACTACCAACACCCCGCCTACATCGAGGCGCTGGTCGCGAGCGCCCGCCCGTACCTGGACGGCTCGTGGGATCATCTGCTGTTCAGCTTCCACGGCATTCCCGAGCGCCACCTGCGCAAGTCCGATCCGACGGGCCAGCACTGCCTGGGCACGCCGGACTGTTGCGAACGGGCGAGCACCGCCCACGCCACCTGCTACCGGGCGCAGTGCCTGCAGACGATGACGGAATTCGTGCGGGTGGCCGGGTTGGTCCCAGGCAAGTACTCGTTCGCGTTCCAATCCCGTCTGGGCCGCGATCCGTGGCTCAAGCCCTACACCGATCTCGAACTTGAGCGCCTCGCCAGGAACGGCGTGAAACGCCTTCTCGTGATCTGCCCCGCATTCGTGTCGGATTGCCTCGAGACGCTCGAGGAAATCCGCATCCGCGGCCAGGAGACATTCGCCGCCGCCGGCGGTGAGCAACTCACCCAGATTCCCTGCCTGAACGAACACCCACGCTGGCTTGAAGCCCTCGAAGCGATGATCCGCGGTTACCTCGACGGCGCGCAGCGGCCGGACACGGGCGAAGCCAGTCCGAACTGAACCGGCTCCCGGTCAACCGCTCTCCCTCACGCGGAACTCGCGGCTGTGGGGGCGGAACTCAGGACGGCGAATGCCAAGCGGGTGAGGGCGGGCGCATCTGGCCGGGGGAGTTCTCCATCTGTTGCTGCATCGTCTCCAGCTTGGGCTGCCCCCGGCTCGCGAGGTTCCGATAGCGGACTCCCAGCGGGCCGATATCCTTCATCGTCCATCCCTGCTGACGAATCGCTTCCGCAAACAGGATGTCTTCCGCGTTCATCACGAGCCGTGGGTCCGGCCAGTCCAACGCGCGAATCGCGGAACGGCGCGCGAACCAGTTGCCGCCGGTGAGGAAGTACCAGCGACCGTCCGGGTGGGAAGGATCGCCATCCGTGACTGGCGCGCCGGATGCCGCGGGCAACAGGGTACCCGACCCATCTGGGTTGGGTACAAGGTCAGGCTCGCCACGGGACGGAAGCTGACGTCCCTGGTACCAGGGGGCGGCCCGGATCCAGGCACGGACATCGAACCCGTAACTGAAGTCCTGGTCGTGGCTCATGAAGAACCGGTGCCCCCACGCGACCGTTCTGCGGGTCGACCTCCTGGCCACGGCCACACGGGCTCTCAGCGCCATGGGATGCTCGACGAACACGTCATCATCAAACCACCAGACGAACTCGCTCTCGATGCCCGCCGCAAACATCCGGCGCATCATCGGAGACTTGTTCAGGTTCACCGGGCTGAGGTGGAGACGATCGATCGAGCCGTCGCGGTAGCGGCGCTCAAGAAGCCGCAGCGTTCGCGTCGAAGGGGCATTGGCTCCGACGACCAAGTAGTATTCGGACCGGCGGCAGTTCCGCTGAAGGCTGTCCAGACAGCTTCGAACCAGGTGGGGATAGTCGCCATACGTCAGGACGCAGATGGTCACGGCCGGAGTGCCGGAGGCGCCGGCTTGCCGCACCGGCACCCAGCCTCGCACCGGTCGCGACTGCCGTTCGGATCGCTTTGAGCTCAACCGCGCGGCAGTCGCGGCTTCTGCGACGGTCAGGTAGCGGAACTGGCCGCCTTCGCGGTAGGACTCGATGGCGCGAACCACGTCCGCCGTGCTGATCATGTCCATGCAGCGCGGCATGAGGTTCACCACGTTGAGGCAGAGCTGGGACGGGTCGTCCTTCAGGTCGCCATCCCCCAGCGGCAGTGTTCGGGCCCGCCAGCATCCCCCCTGTTCACAGCAGGGCAGCGCGCCGACACGATGGATGTACTGGTGCGTTGGGTAGGCTTCCCAGGAGGGCGGTTCACGTCCCCCGGCCACCACAACGCAAGGTCTCTGTGCCGGAAAGTCAGAGCGGATCTCGACCGCGGCCGCCAGATGCATCAGGAACGTGACCGGACAGAGGACGCCGGAGGCGTGAAACACCAAATGGACCAACTGGCGGATGGTGGTGCGTCCGCGAAGGTCCAGGACGCCATTCAGGCGAGGATGGCAGTCCTGGAGCTCGCCAACCTGCACGAACAGGACGCGATCGCGAAAGTGGTCGACCACCTCCTGGTACCGGGCGTGATCCCACCATTTGATGGTGTAGTCCCTCTTGCCGCCGGCGACGACAATCCAATAGGGCAGCTCCCGACCCGCGAGCGAACTGACGACCGATGGTTCCGCCTTCTCGGTTGCCGACAACCGGACGTCACCATGAGGCGCAGTTGGCCGATAGGGAGCACCCAGCCGAGAACCCAGGAACTGGATGTAACCGTGGACGAAGTGGATCGGGTTGCGGTTGCACTCGCCGATCAACGGGTAATGGCAGTCGATCAACTCCACCCCGGGCGCCCGCGGGCTCAACGGGGTGATGTAAGGATTGTGCGCCCAGAGTTCCGGGTGCGGTGTCCGCACGTCGGTGAGGAAACGGCCGGGATGACAACGGTGGAGGTCTCGTACCGCGGCGGTGAGCATCACCACATCGCCCGGGCAAAGCCGGCTGCGGAGGACCAGGCGGCGGGGCAACCGGGCGTAGGCCTCCCTCAACGTGGCACGAATCGGTACGTCTACCGGGAAGGCCACACCCGCTCGCGGTATCGCCCGGCGACGCACAACGCCTTCGTCTTGACCACTGCCACTCCCTGCCGAAGCCTCAAACACGCCGCCGTTTGGCCGGGCGGCCGAGCTCACGACGCACTTCACTCAGCAGCTCGGTGGCTGCCTGAAGCGCCTGGCAGGCCGCCTGCAAAGCCTGGATCGCTCCCGAGAGCGGGTCCGGCATGCTCACCTGGAAGAGAAAGGCGGGTGGCGGGCTCGAAGGCGACGGCGGCGGCTTCTTGCCGACCATCATGACCCGCGAAGCCGGAGGCGGGGAACTCGAGGAGGGTTTGACAATCGGACGGGCCCGCGACGTCCGCACAAGTGTCGCGGCCGAAGGCGAGGAGGAAGCAGCTGACGGGGAACGGGAACGTTTGGTGGGCATGGGAGCAAGGAGGTGGCGTGGTTATGATCAGGTCTCTCTGGTGATTACAATGTGGAGCACTACTGGCGGCGAGGGGCCTTGTCAAGCCACCCTTCCTCGCGCTCACCGAGGCTGCCCCATGGGCCGCGGACTTGTGCCTTGGTAACCCTTCGCGGCTTCGATACACTCGTCCCGTGACGAGGCTCGGCCTTTTCGGGGGGTCCTTCGACCCGGTGCACCTTGGGCATCTGCTCATTGCCGACGCGGCGATGGAGGCACTGCGGCTCGACCGGCTCTTCTTCATTCCTGCGGCACAGTCCCCGTTCAAGCCGGACCGGAAGCTGGCCCCGCCAGCCACCCGGGCTCGCTGGCTGCGCATGGCCCTTGCCGGTCGAACCTGGTGCGAGGTCGTGACCGATGAACTCGACCGCCGTGGCGTCTCCTACACCATCGACACGGTGCGGGAATTCGCTCGCCGATATCCCGCGGCTGACCTCTTTTGGCTGATCGGCGCCGACCACGTCCCCGCCCTGCCCCGCTGGAGGGAAGCCGAAGCCCTGGCGAGCCTGGTGCAATTCGTGGTTGCCCCCCGGCCGGGAGGAGAGCCCGCGGGCGAAGCGCCACCGCCTTTCCGCGTGGTCCAGCTGCGTGGCCCCTTGAGTTCGATCTCCTCGTCGGATATTCGCGAGCGCGTGAGGACCGGTCGCCCCTTGGACGGCTGGGTCCCTGAGCCGGTGGTCGAGGCGGTCTGCAACTACCCGCTTTATCTTTGACGTGGCTTCGAGCATCCTTGGAGGCAATGGAATCGAAGCAACTCGCCCTGCGCTGCCGGGAGTTGGCTGAAAACCGGAAAGCGGAAAAGGTCGTCGTCCTGGACGTCCGCAAACTCTCGTCCGTGACGGATTTCTTCGTCATCGCGACCGGTCTGAACGAGCCGCACATCCGGGCGATTGTGGAGGAGATCACTGAAAAACTCGAATCCGAGGATGCGGTCCGACCCCGCGCCCAGGACGGCGCCACTCACAGCGCCTGGATCGCCCTCGACTTCTTTGACGTGATCGTGCACGTGATGCGGCCGGAAACGCGGGAACTCTACGCCTTGGAGAGCCTTTGGAACGATGCACCGCGGGTTCGCGCCCGGCGCGCTGCCAGCCGGCCAAAGCGAGTCGCCACGGCCGACTAATCACCCGCGCTGCCGTCCGCTACGGACCTGACTCCGGCGGCTCGGCTTGGTCCCCTTCGCGAGCCTCCAACTCGGTCCGGACCACGTTTCCCAGCAGAGCCAGAAACTCCTCCAAGCCCGTGGCAGGCACAATGATCGTATCATGTCTCCCGGCGACATCCTCGGTGATTCGCAAGAAACGACCGCGTGGGTTTTCACGAAGCGAGAGGGTGAAGGTCTTGCGCTCGATCTGAATACGATCGCAACGGAGCGTGCGTTCCTCCACGGACGCCACATGCCCGGAATGGCCTTCGCGTCCCGGAGCAGATGACGCAGGATGGGGCGAGATCATGATTCGTTCCCGTTTGGGTTTGGGTGATTCCTTACCCGGGAAGTGTTCTCACAAAAAGCGGCTTGTCAATAACAGAGTGGCGAAGAACGAAAGCTCGTTGGGGCTTGGCGTCGGAGACCCGGGCTCATCCAGGAGCACTTCACCCGCATCGTTCTCCGTCCCTGGCGAGCCAGGTGGCGGGCCTCTCGAGCGCACTCCGGACTTCGAGTTGGCGGCCTGAGCGCGTTTGGGGTTCCTTCGCCGATGCCAACCGAGGAAGCACGCGCCACCCGACCCCAGGGCGACCCGTTTTGAGGCGAAGGCGCTTGAACCCACGCGAGTTTCGGCTTGCCGCCGACAAGCAGTATTTGTTACATGATCGCCACTCGATTATGGCTGCAATCGGCCGGTTTCAGAAGGGTGACGATATTTTCTTCGCCAAGGTGGTGGATGGCGAATTATTCCGGCTTTTGGGGGATGTCTTTGGTTCACCGTCCTTTGAAAAGAAGCCGACCTCGCTCAAGGGCGTGAAGACTCTCGTGCCCGTCATGCCCTCCAAGGTGATTGCCGTGGGCCTGAACTACGCGGATCACGCCCGGGAGTCCAACAAGCCGGTGCCCAAGGAACCCCTGTTCTGGCTCAAAGCGCCAACTTCCCTCCTGGCGGATGGGGCGAAAATCGAAATCCCGTTCCCCGGCCATCGGGTGGACTTCGAGGCGGAACTCGCGGTGGTGATCGGCCGTCGGGTGCGCAACGTCACCCCGGCGGCAGCCGCGCGTTACATTTTCGGCTACACCGCGGCGCAGGACGTCAGCGACCGCACGATTCAGAATTCCGAGAGCCAGTGGGCGCGGTGCAAGTCTTTCGACACCTTCACCCCGCTGGGTCCGTACGTGGAGACGAAGATCGACCCGCACGAACTCTCCATTCAACTGTTCCAGAACGGCCAGCTTCGCCAGAACTCCAACACCAGTCAGCTCATCTTCAACTGCTTCCACCTGGTCAGTTTCATTTCCACGAACCTGACCTTGCTCCCGGGGGACGTGATTCTCACGGGGACCCCCAGCGGCGTGGGACCGATCGAGTCTGGCGACCGCATCGAAGTACGCATCCAGGGGATGGCGCCGCTGGTCAACACGGTCAAGTAGGTCGCTCTGGCTGGGCAGGTCCGTCCGGTTGCTCTGGTTCCTCCCACCAGGCGCGCGCCTCGGGGCTCGCCAGGCGCGCGATCAGGGCCGCGTCCGCGGCGGGGAATTCAAACCTCTCCAGGTCGCAGGGCGCGATCCACGCGATGGCCTGACAGAGCAAAGGGGCCGGCTCGCCTTCGAGCAGCCGGCACCGGTGGAAACGCAGGTGGACCCGCCGCCCGGGGTAATCATGGGACACTTCCGCCACCAATGGCCCCACAGCCACTTGCACTCCCAGTTCTTCCTCCAGTTCGCGCCGCAGACACGACTCGGGCGTCTCGCCCGGCTCGATCTTCCCGCCCGGGAACTCCCACAGGCCGCCCAAATGATCGCCCTGACGGCGTTGGGCAATGAGCAAGCGCCCCGCTCGGAAGAGCAAGGCGGCCGAAACCTCGAGGCGGGGATTGTCGGCCGGGGTCATGAACGCCGAACCGGACGCCCGACGCTCTTGTAGACCCAGCCCTGCTGCTCCATGTGCTCGGGGTGGGAAGGACCTCGACCATCAAACCGGATGGCATGCGTCGAGACAGTCTGCCCGTCAGGGCTGGCCCGCAATCTTGTTGGTAGGCGCGCCCGGAGCGTTCGTCGCGGCGGGGACGTTGGTGCCGGCCGTGACCGAGATCGGCGGGAGGACCACGGAGGTGGTGTTCGTCGGGGCGAGCTCGGGGTGCAGTTTCAGCAGGTTCTCACGTTTGATCGAGGCTTCCATGGAAGCCCGCCCCATCTTGCGCGAAGTCGTCAGTTCGTCGTAGATCCGGAGGGCTTCCCGCGGCTCGTTCCGCCCTTCATGAATCAGCGCCATGGCGAACTTGGCCCGGGCACTGGCAGGGGCTTCGCCATAACGCGCCACGACGGCCTGGTACGCGGCCAACGCCTCGTCGACCTTGTTCTGCGCATCCAGGGAAGCTGCCACGCCGAGGGCGGCGACGGGAGCGAGGGCACTGCTCCGGTCCTGATCCAGGGCCTTCTGGAACTGCGTCTGGGCCTCGGCGTACCGGCCTTCGCGGTAGAGGTCACCCGCGGCGAGAAGCAGGGCTCGATCGGCCACCGAACTGCTGGAGTGAGCCTCGGCGACCCTCAGGAAATCCGCGGCGGCCGCAGCCTTCTGGTCCTCGGAAGCGCTGGTGGAAGGCTTCAAAGCCAGGAGCGCGTCGTTGGCATTGATCTCCGCCTGGTGACGGCTCCAGAAGAAGATGTAGCCGGCCACGATCACGGCGAGCACGAGCACGATGCCCGTGATGACGCGTTTCCGGTTCAGTTCGAGCCACGCCAGCGCTTCGTAGAGCCAGGCGGATTGTTGCGGTTCCGGCTGCATAGAAAGTCGCGCATTTTTCGAGGCTGCCATCAAAAGGCAAGCGGGAAATCCCCGCTGGAATCCCCGTTCGTGTCTGTGAGCGGTGCCCAAGGACCCGCGAGCGACGGCCAGCCCCGCAAACTCAGCCCTCTCTCACCCCGTTCAACCACACCCGCAACTCCCCGAGAAACCGGTTGAACGACGCGTCGTGATCGCATGCTCGTTGGAGGTTCAGCCGGTCCGCGAATCCTCCGCGTACTCCACGCCACCCAGCAACGGTTGAACGCCCGCCTCGAGCACGGCCTGCGCCAGCAGCTGCCTGTAACGCTGCTTCTCGCACTTGGCGTCGGGAGCTTTGCTGCCGCGGCCGAGAACGGCCTTGAACGCCTCCTGTGCGTCGTCCTCCACGAACGATAAACTGAGTCTCACCGACACTCGAACGGGTTCCGAGGCGGCCACATAGGTCGATCGAAAGGGAGACTGGGCCGAGCAGGAAGGATACGGCGGGCGCCTGAACTCCCTGCCCCGCCAGAAGCCCTCCCAAACACACGTTCAGCACCACAGCGCACCCCCCCCCGTCCCGTGAATCCTGAAATCCTGCCTGGAACGTCTCTTCGAGTTCGTGGCCACTGCGATCGACTGTGGGCGCCAACCTCAGGCGGCCGCTCGCCGCGGGCTCACGCCCGCGCCTACAGACCGCCACGGCGCAGTCGTGCCCCTGTCCCGACGAATCAACCCGGGGTGCGCGCGCCGGACCCGAGGGGCTCATCCGATCCGGACCGCCGCCCCGTCAATCGCAGCGCCAGCCCTCCGACGCAGCAGGCGAGGCCGAAGCCCCAGGTGCGGGTCGGCCAGGAGATCTGGAGACCCGAGGGCCGAAGTGCGAGTTCCGCGCGATCCACGATCTCGGCTCTGCCCCGCGACAAGACATCCGCATCGATCTGTTCCTGCATGACGCGGAGATACAGGGCGTCGCGGGCGCGCTGTTCGCCTTCCAGGCTCCGCTTCTCCTCGTAGAATTGACGCCACTTCGCGGCCTCGGCCATCAGGCGGGTCTTGCCCTCATCCAAGCCCTGCTGCAGCTCGTCGGAGCGTTGCTTGAGCGACCGGAGATGATTTTCGAGCCCGGTCATCATCCCGGAGAGTCGATCGTGGATTTGCTCCTCGGTGGTCGCCATCATGATCGCAGCCCTCTGGACCGCCGGGTGCTGCTCGGCGTATTCCTGCCGCAGCTTCACCAACTCCTGCTGCAACGCGGTTTGGTCCCGAAGCAGTTGCGGCAGGATCTCTTCGCCGGGCAAGGCCGTGAGGATGGCGCGACGCAATTCGTTCGTCGTCAGTTTCCGCAACTCTTCGAGCTTCGTACTGGAAAGGGTGTACTCGGCCTTGGCGTACGTGAGTTGCTGCGCCATGGAACTCGCCAGCTCGCGTTCGAGCGAGGCCGACACGTCGGGTCCCTCGCCGGGAACATCCATGACGCCGAGTACCTCGCGCAGGCGGTCCACCTGTTGCTGGCGTCGAGACACCGTATCCGTCCAACGCGACAGATTCTCCTGCAGGACCACCAGCCCCTGGCTGCTGGCCTGTTGACGCTGGGTGTCCCGCTGTTCGCGATAGGCTTCGGCGAGGGCGTTGGCAATCTGGGCGGCTTCTTCCGGATTCGTCCTTTCCACCCGGATCTGGACCAGGTGGGTGCCCGAGGGCACGGAGAGCGCGAGAGATCCGCGCACTTGCTCGAGGGCGAGCGCTTCGGAGAATGGGCCAGTCCCCAGATTCCAGGTCCGGACCAGGTCCAGCCGCTTCACCACGGCGCGCAGGACTTCGGTAGAACCCACGAGTTCCATTTCGGTTCGCAGCCAGGCGGGATCGGCGCTGCCGGGGCTCGATGCCGCCTGAACGCCATGGGCGTCGCCGGGAAGCCGCTGCGGGATGAGGCGGCAAGTCGAGGCAAACAACGGCTTTCCCATGAACAGGCTGGCCGAGCCCACAACCAACAACAACACCCCAACGACCAGCAGAGAACTGCCAGCCGTACGGCGCCAGTCCTGACGACCCTCGGCGATCCCAAGCAGGCGACGCACCCGCGTGAGCAGTGAACCCTCGTTGGCTGCGAGGGCGAGGCCCCCAGACCATTGGCGGATCTCCTCGAGGGTTGCCAACGCCTGCGCACCGGCCAGCCGGTCACCGCAGACCGCCAGCGCCAGATCGTCGCAGCAATGCTCCCGATCCTCCCGCACCCGACGCGATACCCACCACACCGCCGGATGGTAGAACAGGAGCGTCTCAATCAAGGTCTGCAACAGGTTCATCCAGGCGTCGCCACGCCGGACGTGGGCGAGTTCATGGGCGATCACGAAGTCGAGTTGCGGCGGCGTCAGCCCCGTGATCGTGCTCGCGGGGAGCAGGATTGCCGGCCGCAGCCAACCCACCACGGTCGGCACACGCACCACCGCCGAACGCAACAGGCTGACCGTCCGCTTGATTCCAAGCCGGGCCTGGAGCTCATGCAGACGCGCTTGAAGGCTCCGGTCCAGCGTGTCGGCAGCCTGCCGCGTCCAGCGCCGCACCGAAACCCAACCCGCGGTCAGCCGGAGCGACAGCACCAACACACCCGCCAGCCAGAACACAGCCAGCCACGGCACCGAGGCCTGCGTGACCTGGGACACGAGGGACAGTGGACCGGAAGATCGCGGGACTTCACCCGACGCCGCCAAGCCCGACGGGACGAGCGGCGATACCGGCGTAACCAGACTCGCCGGGGATCCGGGCGGGGCGGTCGTTTGCGGTGTCGTAGGAAGTTCGCGAAACGTCAGGAGCGGCGCGACGGCCATCAGGCCCAAAACGAGACACCCGGCGAGATACCTGGCGTTCGCCCCACGACGCGGCAAGGCCGCCCGGATGCCAGCGTAGATCAAGGCCAGCACGGCGCCCTGCCACATGAAGTGCAGGAGCGTCCACCCGAGCCGCTGGACCACGGGCCTCTCCAGCCATTCGAAAAGCAGGTTCATGAGCGGCTCCTTCCCTTTTCCATGCGGTCGAGCAGACTCCGGATTTCGGCGAGTTCCTGGCTCCCGGCCGGGGTGGCGCTGAGGGCCTGCAGAACCAACTTGTGGGCCGCGCCCCCAAAAGCGCGCTCGAGGAGATGCCGCACGAGTTGTTGCTGTGTCTCCTCCTCGGCCCGGGCGGCCTCGTACACGTGCGACCGCTCGGTCTCGTTACGGTGCACGAGCCCCTTCTCGGCCATGATCTGGAGCAGCTTGAGGACGGTGGTGTAGCCGCTCTCCTCGGGCTGACCGCGATTCAGCTCCTCAAGCACCTGGCGAACCGTGCTGGGGCCACGACGCCACAGGACGCGGAGCAAGGCGAGTTCGCCGTCGGTGGGTTTGGGGAGTTCGCGGGATCGGGACTTGGCCGGCATGACGGGGCGAATGTACGAACATCGTCGTAGATGTCAACGAAAATGTTCGTAGGTTTCCCGTGCGCGCGGCGTTATTCCCGGCGCCGCTTGCTCCCACGTTCGCCTGACCGCCGGGCGCCGCAGCCCCGAGGGGCATAAGCGATGCCGACTTCAAGGGCTGATTTCCAGGGCGGTCCGACCCAAGAGAGTGTCCAAGTTTGCCCCTCCGTGCATTCATCTCCATGCCTTTGTGCCTCCGTGAGAGTCATCCCCGGCCTTCGAACAACCCATGCGCGGCAGCGGGAACCAGCCGCCGCTGACGTTCAATGGGTGTCGGAGCTGAACGGCTGGCTCCCGTTCGCCGGACCGCCTGGTTGGGCCTTTGCTTCGATCCCGCCCTGCGTCCTGGTCCTTGCCGCAAAATGGCTGGTGAGTACGCGGGGCAGCTCCCCAGGGAAGGCCTTCTCGATTTCCGTCAGGGGTTTCAGCCCGAAAGTCACCGCCAGCGCGATCGGATCCACGCGGTACTCCGTGTGCCCTTCATAGAAGCCGTAGCGCATGATGTAGTAAGGCTCCATCTCGCCGGTCCGCAGTCGAGTCAGCCGCCCCTTCATCGCCTCCCGGTCGGCGGTCCTCAAGTGCGCGTACGCCGCGTTCAGGAACTCCCGTTCGCCGACGTCCAACTCCCGCCAGAGTTCGATGTCAAATGCCCCCTTGATCTCGTCGTTGAAGATGGATTCCTGGAAGCCTTTGGTTCGTTGTGACCGAAGGTGGATCTCCCGGCCGTGATACCAGAAACTCCCGACGTCGTCCTTGAACCGTCCCAGCTTTCCGAGCTCGTACTCCCGGAGCAGCAGGTTCCAGACGTGAAACAGGGGGCGGGCCAGATCTCGGTGTTTCAGGCCCAACCGCCCCACCAGCTCGTTATCGCCCTGCAACACCGAGAGGATGTCTTCGTCCTCAGCCAGGAAACCGCTCCCCGAAGCCATCCCCGGCCGGCCAAGACGAGTGATTTCCGCCACCGGTTTCCCCGTGATGGCGGCCGTGCGCTCCAGCTCCGCCGCCGAGTGCAGCCCAGTGGCCGCCAAGGTTGGGAAATCGCCGGCATCGACCTTCAACTGCTCGCCTTTCCCGATTTTCTCGGCACCGTATTGCAGGTTCAGGGGACCGCTTCCCACCGTCACCAGCACGACGGCCCTGTCTCCCGTGGCGGTGCGGACCACCAGGTATTCATGCCCCTCTTCGGTCGTGCCCGGCGACGGCAGAGTCAGCCCGGCAGGCAGGGTGCCGGGATAGACCGGAAGGCGTCGCTCCTGGATGGTTACGACCGACAGGGTCGCAGGGCCGGCATCCGACGGCGCTGCCGCCGCCCCGGTGGCCACTACGGCGGCGAAGAGCCATGTCCATGCACCTCGCCGATCCGATCTGCTCGTGTCCATGACCTCCATAGACACCCGACGTCCGGCTTTCTTAGACCTTGCTTCCGCCGCAAGACCCTCCGGTGCCTCGCTTGGTGCCGCACGGTTTCATCCTTGTGGTCTGTAAGGACTGGCCCCTTGATGGCTGCTCAGGGCGCCATCGGCGCCGCTGGGCACTCCGCCGCGGGAGTCCTGGGCAAGGGCGTCACCAGGAGCGCCGTGCATCCGTGCTCCGAGTACAACGCCCCATGGTGAGTGCCGGGATCCGCATGGAAGAAGTCGCCGGGTTTCAACCGACGCCCCTCGGTCTCCGCGTCTCCGGAAACCACGTAGATCTCCTCGTGCCCGGGGTGTGGGTGCTCCGGGAACCGGGTGCCCGGATCCAGCTGCATCAGGAGAACAACATAGCCCGCAGCCGGATTGACCGAGAGCCGCTTGCAGCGCGCGCCCGGAATGCCGCTCATCGGCAGCCATTCGCCTTCCTCGTTGGGGACGAAGCGGAACCCCGCCGCCGGACGTTCCATTCCCGCGCCGGTGGCTGGGGCCGGCGCCTGCGGCGTTCGGTGGATCCGCGCCAGCACCCGCTCACGCAATCCGGCCGGCAACGGGGTCGCCGGCCGCGCGGCGCGAGCGAGGATTGCCGCGGTGTCCCGCTGCTCTGCCTGGGCGGCGAGCGCTTCCGGGACTTCGCGGGCCAGCACGTTTTGCCAGGCCACCAAGTCCTCGCCGTCCAGCGCCCCCAACGCGTGCAGGGCTGCCGGCTCTTTCTGTCGCTCGCCAGTCATTCGTCCTTCATCAGTTGGTTCGCCGGATCACATCGGCGGCGGGGAGTTTCCCGGGGCATCCTTGAAGTGCGGGGCATGCGCCATCACTTCGACGCGCAGTTGCAGCATGCCGCGGCGGATGCGCGCCTTGATCGTCCCCAGAGGTTGGCCCAACTTCGAGGCGATCTCCGTCTGCGACAGGCCGCTGAAGAACGCCAGTTCCAGAGCCTGCCGTTGCGCGGCGGGGAGACGGCCCAGCGCGGCCACGACGGCGTCCGATGCCTCGGCGATGGACGACGCTGCCGCCGGATCGCCTGCCGATTCCACGGTCGGCGGCAGGGACAGCACCGTGGCGGCGACCTGCTCTCGGCGTCGGAGTGAACGCAGCCGGTCCACGGCCTTGTTGCGGGTGAGTGCAACCGCCCAGCTCAACGGCCGCCCCAACCGTGGGTCATACGCCGCCGCTCGTTCCCAGATGAGCACGAACGCATCCTGCAGGACGTCCTCGGCCTCAGCCGAGTTACCCAGAATCCGCATGGCCAGGCCCCACAGCAGCGCGGCATGGCGGTCATAGAACGCCTCGAAGGCCGCCCCGTCGCCACCCGCCATCCGGGCCAGCAACGCCTCGTCCCCGGGCTCTGTCGTCGTGCAGATCTCGCTCATCGCCGCGCCGCCGTGCGCGCATCGGGTTCCCTCTGCCAGCAAGACGGGACGATTACAAGCCTTCTTCTGCTGATCACTCAGGGGCGGACCGAGTCGTCGGCGAACCGACCACGTGGGTGCGCGCGGCAGGCTGATGTCGGCTGACCCTTGCAGCCTGGGGCCAGCCCGCCGCGGGGAGGACTCCTCAAAAGCTCCCCGCCGTGGCGGGGGACCGGTTGTCCGCCGCCAGTTCCTTCAGACGGGCCGACGCCTGTTTCGCCTGAACGGGGTCGAAGTTGGGATTCAGGCTGAGCGCCTGGTAAAGGAACTTCTGTGCAGCAGGCCTGTCGCCGGCGGCCGCCAGGATCATCCCGGCGCGGTAAAGCAGGCCCGCGTCCGGCGTCCGCCAACGCAGCGCTCTCGAGATGGTCCGCCGTGCTTCCTGATGGCGGCCGCTCTTGTGCTGACACCAGGCCAGGGTCGCGGTGACACTGACATTCTTGTAGCTCTCATACGCCGCCTCCGCCTCGGCCAATGCTCGTGGCAGGTCGGAGTCGTGATCGGCCAGAAACCGGGCGAGTTCGGCGTTGCCATGCGCGTGATCGTGCGCGGGTTCGCCACCAGCGCCAGCCGCGGTGTCCTTGACCTGGGAATGACCGTCGCCGTGAGTGTGGCCAGCGTGGAAATCGAGGACGCGCTGAAATGCCTGCCGCGCCTTCGCTTCGTCGCCCGCCAGGGCGTACAAGTCCACCAAGGCTGCCAGCGAGGCGTGCTGCGGAGTCACCGCAACGGCCCGCTCGTACAGGCCAATCGCCCCGGGGTAGTCGCCGCGGGCAGCCCGGACCCGACCCATCGCCGCGAGGACGTGGGCGTTCGCTGGCGTGGCGGCGAGCGCCGCTTCGAGCTGTTGTTCGGCCGGTAGGAGCGCACCTTCGTTGAAAAGCATGAGTCCCAGCTCCGCCCGGCACCAGGCGGTGTTCTCCGCGTGCGGCCCGCCGGCGGCGATGGCCTTCTGCATGAGCCGCCGCGCCTGGCGGGTGTCGCCCGTCAGCCACAACAGATGGGCGGCCCGACTGTACGAGGCGAGGTTCGGCGAAAGATCGAGCGCCTTCTGGTAATGGTCCAGCGCTTCCTCGTAATCACCCCACTCGACCGCGGCGTCCCCCAGCAATGCGTAGGCGTCCTGGTTCCGGGGATCGGCAACGATCGCCTGCCGGGCATAGCGAACGCCGGCTTCGAACTCATGCTCCGTGTTATGCACCCAGGCCAGTCCGACCAATGCCTCCGCGTGATTGGTGGCGAGCGTCAACGCCCGTTCGAAGGCGGCTTCGGCCTGCGCATACAGGTCGCCGGTCGCCTGCTCGCGGGCCTTCTGCATGAGTGCATTGCCCAGGTTCACCCAGGCGGCCGGTTCGCGCGGATACGCCTCGGTCCGGCGGGCCCACCGTTCGACCGCACGGTCGCTCGCTCCCAACGTCCGCGTCGCAGCCTGGGTTACGGGGCCGGCCTCGATCGCTTCGGAGAGATGGGCAGGATCTTCGTGAGCGGTGGCGACCGTTACCGCGACCAGGCTGAACGCCAGCACCACTTCCGCGGCCATCCGGGCGGAACTGGCAGCCACACTGACTGGTCGGTGGGATTCGCCACGCTCACCCCTTCCCCGCTCTTGGGGCACTCTCGCCCAACCGATCCGACTGGGCCGGGGTGAGCGCGTCCCTGCCGTCCATCCCACCGAGTCCTCAGCAGGACCGGCAGCGGGCGAATTCGTTATGACAGACTCGCGCGGTTCGGCGGCGTGGCCTCGAGTATTCATGGACGGGCGAAGCGTGATGAGGGTGCCGTTGAAGGGCGTGAATGCCGCGGTAACGCGGATCATCCCCGCCGCGTCCGCGGCGACCCGGCAAGTCACGGATCCTGGCGTTGGTCCACGTTCTTGCCCGCATGCGGCGTGGCCGCGTACGGGAAGACCTGATGGTAGAGCTGGTCGTTGGCCATGACGTTGTCGCCGACCACGGTGACCGCCGCGTAGGTGGGGCCGCTGGCCACCGCCGTGAGGGCGATATCCACCACATCGTCGCCAAAGCGCCGGCCATTGGGCCAGCCACTGGACTTGACGCGCCCGCTGCTGTCGGTGGTGGTGTCCTCACCCGCGAAACCAAAGCGGCTGAAACCCGCCTGGCCCGCCAGCCGCACCGGGGGCGTTGTGGTGTCCACGCGGATCACATCCGGGATGTACACCGCCGCCAGGTCGCCGCGACCAGTGGTGGGGAACGCCGTCCCAAACACGAAGTTGATCAGCCCGGCGACCTCGGGGTTCAGGGCATACGTGGCGAATTGGGCCGCGTCGCCGGTGGGCGAAGTGCGGTTGTAGTTGTCTTTGTCCTTCAACGCGACCAGCACCTCGTTGAAGAGCGGGTTGGCCAGGCGGTTCACCTGGATCCAAGGGCCGGAGCTCAGCGGTTCGTTGTCGCTACGGCGCAGCGTGACGCGCGGGCGGCTGACTGACGCATAGACGCCCACTCCCTTGGCGGGGCCGACCGCCGGCAACGGGTTGGCCAGGTCGGCGAACGGCGCCTGGTAATCGAAGGATTGCAGGTTCGCCACCGGAATCTGTATGCCGTAACACAAAACGTTGAACCCCTTGAAGCCGTCCACACCTCCACCGTCCTGCCCCAAGCCGTCGGCGAGCGAGCCGTTGTTGTCCAGGATGCGCGAGTCCAACAGATCAAAGATGGCCGGGGTGTCGGCGTAAAAGCCGTCCTCGCGCGGACCGGCGAAGGCCACGACACCGCCGGGCAGGGCATGCACGGTCTGTTGCGTGTAGCTGTCCAGTTGGGCGTCGGTTGTCGCGCCCGAGATCGCCTTGCCCGTGGTGGCATCGTTGTACAGCGGGGTGGTGCGGCTCCCCACGTTCGGCGGCGGGGTCAGCAACGCGGAGCCGAGGACCGTGGAGGATGCGCCGGACACCTTGGTCACGCTGTAGGTCTGGGTGTAGTTCTGCTCCGGGCCGCCCACGGTCGTGATCGGGCCGGCGGCCGTTCCCAGGCCGTAGGACAGAATGGTGTCGGGATTTTTGAGGCCCGGACCGCCGGACGGGTTGATGTCCGAGAAGCGGAAGTCGTAGCGCTCCACCGTGGCGCCGGTGGTCGGATGGGTGATGTGGATGCTGTAGAGCGCATCGTCGGAGAAGCGCTCGTAGATCACGCCATCGCCAGGATCCGAAAACGGATGAACAGCGACGACGACATTCAGGACGGTGGATTCCGGCGCGCCGTACTTCTGGCCGATGAAGGCATACACATCGGTGAGGTTGGCCTGGGGATCCTGTTTGATCAGCGGTGCATCGCTGTGGCTCGAGGCCAGCCCGGACAGAGCGCAGGCGCCGGCGGCCAGAGCGGCCATGGGTCGGACGGTGGTGGAGGAACGCAGGTGTTTCATGAGAACGCGGAGGTTGACGGCGTTGGAGTACTAGGAGAGCGGTGGGACGGTTTGGGGGGACCTGCGGCGGCAGACGAGTGCGCTGCCTAGCAGACCCAAAGCGAGAGCGGTGCCCCCGAGGACCGGCTCGGGAATGACCGTGAGATCGACCGTGCCACGGCTTGGCAGCCCCGCGACGTCCGTAGACTCGAAGGCGCCAAAAGCCGTTCCCGGACCCGCCAGGCTGTCGAATCGGAAAGGACCTGCCTGGGTCCCGCCGAGGAGGTCGCTGGCCAGGCCTAGGAAGTCCAGGAACCCCTGGCCGCCGTCGTAGGACGCCACGTAGCCGGCCGGGGCGCTGAGGCTGGGGCCAATGAGTGGATCCCCCAACGGGGCATCCGTGAAGGTGACCAGGGCCACATCCTCCGGACCCGTGTTCGCGATGGAGATCTCGTAATGAAAGGCCCCGCCCGAAGGTCGGACGGTACCGGAGACGAGCACGGCTGCATCGGTAGTCAAGGGCAGGAGCGATGCCGCCAGCACGGCGGGGAAACAACTTCTGGATCTGTTCATGATGCGGTCCGGCTTTCGCCCCGCTTGGGTGAGCGTCAGCCAGGTGGTATTCGGTTTCTTTGCCAACAACGGCGCTGACCCACAATCGCCAGCAGCCGGTCGAATGTCGGCCTTCACGAAACAGAACGTCTGGGCTCGCGGATCGGATGCATCGCCTGAGCCCAGCGACGGGCGCGTCCCCCACCTCTCGGGGAGCAGCATGGCCGACAACCGGTCCGGATGCGGCGCCGCAGCTCGTCGGGTTTAGCTTGGCACCGCGCCCGTCTCGAAGCGGGCGTTCCGTACGAGGATCTCGCGGGCTCGAGGCGCACCCGGATCCGGGGCTCGACGTGCTCTTCGCCACCTTCGCCCGAGCCCTGCATTCTCTTGGCTGTTAGGCGCGGTGCGTCTCGGTGTCATGGTCTCTGTGAGTCGAGCTCGGCGCAGCGCGCCTCCGAAAGTAAGCCAACCGCCCGACGGCTCTCGTGACTAACGCCAGCAAACCTCTCCGGCGGCATGGGTTGTGCGGTCGAGACTGCAGCTCCGAGGCAAAGCCGCTCCGCACTTGCTGAACTCGGTCTGTGATGCCCGTAACGCCATTACCGTGCCCCGGCCATTGACGCTCCGTAGGACGCCGCCGCTCTCGCTACCATTGACGGAACAACAGTATCCGTATTGGCAACCCCGTCTGGGCGGCGGGGACGGCGGGCGGGTAAGCT
>CAZHUS010000025.1:0-94134 GCA_964535555.1 uncultured Verrucomicrobiota bacterium | reverse complement strand
TAGCGGCGCTTTTTGGTTCATGGCCACCGAGCAGGTCCAAAAGGAACAGGTCGCTTCCCATGACCCGCCCTCGGAGCGCGGACTTCAGTCCGCAGGAAGCCGCGTCGGCGCAGGGACGTCCCCGCGGGCTGAAGCCCGCGCTCCTCACCGGTCGATGGCCGCCAAGCCGCCACATGATGGAGGTCCCGGCAGGTGGGCCGGCGTTCAGGACAGCAAGCGGCGCAACGTGGCCACGTTGGCGTCGCCCAGAAACACCGCGGCCACCGGCACTTCGAAGCCTGCAATCACCGTGCTGCCGATGTTCCCCTCACGCAATGCGCCGGCCAGCGTGAAGTGGTCACCGTCCAGCAGGAACTTCTCGATCTGCTCGGCCTCCGAGTCCACGATCCAGTACTCGCCCACACCGTGGGCCGCATAATC
This sequence comes from uncultured Verrucomicrobiota bacterium, assembly GCA_964535555.1. GTDB lineage: Bacteria > Verrucomicrobiota > Verrucomicrobiia > Limisphaerales > J093 > DSVZ01. The sequence continues at coordinate 93,714 of CAZHUS010000025.1, read as the reverse complement.
CTCAAACTTCAGCCCGCGGTCGTTCTGTTCCATGGACGGAGAAAGCACCTCCGCCACGAAATCCGGCGCGGGGAACTTCATCTGCTGTGGCAAAAAGTCCTTCGCGCGTTCGGCCCGCCAGAAGGCGACATCGGGTTCGTAGTCGTTGCGCGTCAAGGCGACCAGCAGCTTCTCATGGCCAACCCAGCCAAGCCGGTGTCGGTTCACGTACGCATGGAGCAGCGCGAAAAGCAGGTCTGAGGCGATACTGTGCCGACGCTGCACCGGGGAATGCAGAACCACTTGGCCATTGATGAACTCCGCCTTCTGCTGTTCGGTGATCTGCTCGTAGAACTTCTGCCGCCGGCCATGTTCCCGCGCCAGCACCTCCTGGAGCTGCTGAACGTACTGCGGCAGCCGCGGCGAGGCGATCAGGGGTTCGAGCAGTTGCATCACGGTCCTAATTTCGGAAACAGCCACGCAGCGTCAATCCGCGAAGACCACGAGCCCCTGGGCCGCCGACCAAGCTCCCTTGCCCCGCTGAGCCGGGTCCCAAAAACTGGGACATGACGCGCGGGGCTCAAAAGGGCATGATCCCGGGCGCCACCCTATGAAAACTGCGATTTCCCGTGACCGGAATGGTGCCCCGCTGAAGCGACCGAAGCGGAGCCTGGCGTTTCTTCACCTATGGCTGCTCGGGATCCAGGCGGGTGTGGCGGCTCCGGCGACTGCCTTCGCGGGCGAAGCCGAGCGCACGGTCCCCCCGGATCGTCCGGTCACCTATGAGGCGTTCGGTGCGGTCGGCGACGGCGTGGCCGACGATCTGCCGGCCATCGTCGAAGCGCACGCGTTCGCCAATGCTCAAGGTCTCGCGGTGCAGGCGAAGCCGGGTGCCACCTACCACCTCGGTCGCCGGGCGCTTACCGCCATCATCGCCACCGACACCGACTGGGGTACGGCGCGGTTCATCATCGACGACACCGAGGTGGAAAACCACCGCACGTCGCTGTTCGCCGTCCGTTCGCTGCTCGAGCCGTTGAAGCTGGTGATTCCTCGACTGACCCGCGACCAGCAGCATCTCGACGTGCGGCCGCCCCGCGACTGCTGGGTGCGCGTCGAGAACAGCCACCAGCGGCTCTACATCCGCCGCGGTCTCAACGCGAACAACGGCTCGACCCAGCGCGATTGCTTCATCCTGCGCCGGGACGGCACCATTGAGGGCGCGATTGACTGGGAATACGACACGATCACGCGCGTCGAAGCCCGCCCGATCGACGAGCGGCCGCTGGTCCTCAAAGGCGGCATCTTCACCACCACCGCCAACCGGATGAAGCAGGCCGAGGGTTACAACTACTGGGCGCGGAACATCGCCATCAACCGCTCGAGTACCACGGTCGTGGGCCTGACGCATCACGTCGTGGGCGAAACGGACACCGGCCATCCCTACGGCGGGTTCCTGGCGGTGGGCAGTTGCGCCAACGTCACGCTGCGCGATTGCTTCGTCACCGGCCACAAGACCTACACGACCATTGGTGCCGCCGGCAAACCGGTGAGCATGGGCAGCTACGACCTGAGCGCGAACGAGGTGGTCAATTTCACGATGATCGGCTGCCGCATGGAGAACATCTGCGACTCCACGCGCTGGGGCGTCATCGGGGCGAACTTCTGCAAGAACATCCTCCTCGAGAACTGCACCCTGTCCCGCATGGACACCCACCAGGGCGTTTCCGGCACCTACACCATCCGCGGCTGCACGCTGGGACACGCCGGGCTCAACGCCATCGGCCGGGGCACCCTGACGGTCGAAAACTCGACGCTGAACGGCCGCTCGTTGATCAGCCTGCGCGGCGATTACGGCAGCACCTGGGAAGGCACCATCGTGATCCGCAACAGCCGCTGGATCCCCGCGTGCGGCGCTCCGGTCCAACCTTACCTGCTCAACGCGGGCAACGACGGGCAACACGACTTCGGTTATCCCTGCTACATGCCGCGGGAAATCACCATCGACGGCCTCACGATCGACGACCGGCAGCACCCCAATGATTACGCGGGCCCCTTCCTCTTCACTGACCCGGACGGGACGTCGTCCGCGGCGACCCGCCCCTTTCCCTATAGGCTGACCGAACAGGTGACCCTGCGCAACCTGACCACGACCAGCGGCCACAAACCCCGCCTGTCGCCGGACGCCGCCTTCGCAGCGAGCGTGCGCGTGATCGAACGGGAATAGCCGTCGCGAGGGCCTGCAGATGGACGACGGTTGCACCGCCGTCGCCGGGCTCGATGTCCGATGGAATTGCACGACCGGCTCCAACTTGCGGCCGCGGCTTCCGGGCGCAGCAAGTCGCGCGAGGTGCTGGCCTGGCTGGATTCCCGGGCCCAGCAGCGACCCACCGAGCGGCTCCTCCTCCGTGCCTCCGTGTCGCCGTGAGAAACCCGTTCTCCGACCCAGCCAGAACGTAGCCGGCTCTCACCGCGGGTCGCGCACGATGGTCGTGGACAACTCGCTGTTGGTGGCGTTCGTGTTTCCGCAACATGGCTTCCACGAAGACGCCTTGGCGGCCCGGTCCAGAATGGCGGGAAGCAGGGCGTCCAAATCGGCGGCGGTCTCGCCTTGCTCGCACTTCAGTGCGTCCACATCCGGACTCAGAGGCGGCCTCCGGCACCGGCGCCTCGGATCACGCGCTCTCACCCGCCAGCCTCAACACCGCAGCCTGTGTGTCCGCGTCCAGACGAAATCCCAGGTCCGCCAGTCCATTCAGCAGCGGTTTGACCTCGGTCGAGCTCGATCTGCCGGAAGAGGTCGCCGAAAGGGCGCGGGCGGAAGGGCTGTTGTACGGTCCCAGGCTTGCGGCGCTCGTGGAAGAAGGCGTCGAGCGTGCACGGTTGGCTCGCGAGACCATCGCCACGCTGGACGAAATCCGCGCCCGCGCGCCTGGTTGACGCGGTGTTGACCGAGCCGGGCACGCTGTGTCTCTCCCCTGAGATCATCCTCAAGTTCGGCGAAGTACTCGGGCGCGAACAGTTCGAAGGGGCGCGTCGTCCTGCTGGGTGATGAAGGCGATGAGAGGTCGCCGGGGATACCGTCGGGTTTGGCGGCCCAGCCGCGCCAGCGGTAAGGGGCGGCGATAGCCGGGCGATGGCGCTTGCCCTCCATCGTGGCCTCGGCCTCACGGACCTGCCCGAGGTCGTCGGGGAATTTCAGGAACAGAATCCAGGTCAGCATCGGCATCCGGTCGAGGTCGGTGGACAGCCCCTTGTCCTTGCGCATGAGGTCGCGGCAGGACTTGACGAGGCTGCCCAGGGATTGGGCGGTGGTGGCGAGGGTGGGCGGTTTGTCGGCGAGGGACATGTGTACGCGGACAGGATGGACTGGATTCACAGGACAAAGTCGTTCGGGGGAGCCTTCGGGCGGTAGGTGCGGTTCTTGCGTTTGAACTCGAGCCGCTCGGCGCCGAAGTTCAGCGGTAGCCCGATCTCGATGCCGGTGGCGGTGAGGTAATTGACGAGTTGAACCTCGTGAGCAGGAGCCAGGGTGTGAACGGCCTTGTTCTCAACCAAGATGAGGCCCTCGACGACCATGTCGCCGACGAAGTCTCCCACGACCACGCCGGCGCAAACGACCTTGACCTTCGTCCCGCACTCCACGTTCAGGCCGGCCTGGCGAAGCTCGTGTGTCAGCGCGTTCTGATAGACCGATTCGAGGAATCCAGGCCCCAGCACCCGGTGCACCGCCATTGCGCATCCGATGATCTTCCCGGTTAGGTCCTCGTGTTCCATGGTCGCATCGCACCCATCCTGTGCATCCTGTCCGTCCTGTAATTTCAATCCGAGTACAGGAGCGTCTGCAATCTGTCCACGGCGTCACGAAGCTCTTCAGGGCCGCCGAACTTGCCCGCGATCTTCAGGACGTTCCCGTGATCAGAAATGGGGGCAACCTTGAGGATGCCGGGCACCTTGAATCCCTCGGCGCCGTGCTCGACGTACTTGTCCAGGATCTGCCGGAGGATCTCGCGGGCTTCGGGCTGAAAGTACTCCCAGAAGTCCACGAGCCCTTTCCCCACGACGCTCGTGCCCAGATCGGCTTGGGCTTGAGGCACGCGAACGGCGAGGCGGATCAAACTGGCAGCAGCACGAGGGCACGAACAGGCTAAGCGGTGTCGCAGGCGGCTCAAGAGACGATGACCCGAGACCAGATCGCACAAGCCCAAAGACGGTCGCGAGCACTCCGGGCAGCCAGCCAGGAGTCTTAACGGTACGCAGACCGACGCCCACACCCTCGGAGCTGGCCAGGAGAGGCATGACGGATTGTCCCGTCGTGCCCACCACCGACCCTCCTTCACTCTCCTCTGGCAAGCCGGGTGAGGGCAGGAGCATTGCCGTTGCCTCGAGCTCCTCTGGCTAATCTCAAGCCGTGGCTCCCGGGAGGTTCGAGCGGGCCCTCCCCTCGATTGTGGCGACGAAGGATGCATGTTCCGCACTCTGGAGGCCTTCCTGGAGCGTGGCCATGACTTGGGCGCCATTCCCGGCAAGCAACGCCCCGGAATCGAGCCAGAGCCCGGGAAACTGCCGGCTGCGCAGCACGCCGTCCGCGCCGGGTGGGATGGGGCGATACTCATCCTCCTCGAGCTCCCACCAGTCCAAGGCGCCGTCCTCCGTCCGCCAGACCAGGTACTCACGCACCCCGGCGCGACGATACGCCGTCAGCTTGTCCCGCACGTCAAGGGAGGCTGTGCTGGCGGACACTTCGGCCACCAACTCGGGGGCGCCCACCAAATAGCCCCTGGGGTCCAGCCGGGCTTGCCCGCCGCACTCGGGCAGCAGCCGCAGCAGTCCGTCCGGCTGGGGCACGTCGTCCGGGCCAAGTCGGGCCGTGGCGTTGGTCGCCGCTTTCACGCCCGGGGTGGCGAGACTGTAAGTGCCCAGCCAGGTCTGAATCAGGTTGTCGGGTTCGCCATGTTGGTCGAGTCGGACCGGGGAAGCCATATAGACGATGCCGCTGATCAGTTCGGCCTTTTTGAGTTCCGGCATGCCCTCGTATCGGCGGAGAAATTCGCGGGCGCTCAGGTGCGCCCCGTTTTCGAGAGGTGGCACACGATCGGCACAGACACCGCCGCCGGGCTTCCTGGCTGGCAACACGGACAGCATACGGACGGAGATTAGTCCTCGGCAGGCGCGGTGTCGAGAGCTCGGGGCTTGCCCTTCGCATCGCCACCGGGTACCCCAACTCCCGTGAACCAAAGACCAGGCCTGACCCGGCGGGCTTTCCTGCGCACGACCGCAACGGTAGCCGCCACCAGTGTGGTGCCCCGTCAGGTGTTGGGGGGAGCCGGCCACGTCCCGCCGAGCAACCGTTTGAACGTGGCCATCATCGGCACGGGCGGTCAGGGCATCACGAACCTCAAGGAACTGCTGAAGCACCCGGACGTTTGCATCAGCGCCTTGTGCGACGTCGCCGAGTTCTGGGACAACAGCCACCTCTACTACCGCCACCACGGCGGGCGTGGTCCCGCCAAGGCAGTCGTCGATGAGCACCGGCGCCAGAATCCGGACCAAGGCCAACCGGACTGTGGTGTCTTCGCGGATTTCAGGATCATGCTCGAGCGGGCGGACCGCGATATCGACGCGGTGGTGGTGGCCACTCCGAATCACACGCACGCGGTGGCGTCGTTGGCGGCCATCCGAGCCGGCAAGGGCGTTTACTGCGAGAAGCCTCTTACCCACTCCATCTACGAGGCGCGCCTTCTGGCCCGGACCGCGCGAGAGGCGGGCGTCGCCACGCAAATGGGCAACCAGGGCCACTCGAGCGCCGACATCCGGCGTGCCGTCGAGTGGATCCGCGGCGGTGCCGTGGGTCAAGCCCGGGAGGTGCACGCGTGGCGCGGCGGACCGAACCGTCCGATGCCCTCCGAACGCCCGCGCGAGACGCCGCCGCTTCCGGACGGCCTGGATTGGGATTTATGGATCGGTCCGGCGAAGGCGAGGCCGTTTCACCCGGCCTACACCCCGCTGATGTTTCACTACTGGTGGGATTTTGGCAGTGGCACCCTTGGAAACTTTGGCTGTCACACGCTGGACACGGCCGTGTGGGCACTCGACCTGACCCACCCCATTCTCGTGGAAGCGAGTTCGACCGCCCTCAGCCCGGAGACCACGCCGGTCGCAGCCACCTACCACTACGTTTTTGCGACGTCGGGAGAGAGACCGCCGCTCCACCTGTTCTGGTACGATGGTGGCTTGCGCCCGCCGCGTCCCGCCTTCCTCGAAGACGACGAGGATCTGCCGGATGAGGGCGGCTCCTTGATCATGGGCGACAAAGGCGCGCTTCTCTCCGGCGTCTGGAGCGGTTCGCCCCGCCTGCTCCCGGAGGCAAGAATGGAACAGTACCAGGGCACGGCGCCATCTCTCCCCCGCTCGCGCGGGCATCACCGCGACTGGATTGAAGCGTGCAAAGGCGGACCGCCAGCGAGCGCCAACTTCGATTATGCCGCGCGGCTTACCGAGATTGTGCTGCTCGGTTCGGTGGCCTTACGGACCGGCAAGACGCTTCACTGGAACGGTCCGGCGATGAAGGCGACCAACCTGCCCGAAGCCGACCCGCAGATCCGCGGCCATTTCCGATCTGGCTGGGAACTCTGAGGTCGGTCGGACCACCAACCCGGGTGCGGAGGTGGGCCGTCCCGGCAACGCCGGTAGGACGAACTCCGCTTCCGCCCAAGCCCAGGCTTGGTTAGGCTCGAGCCATGAAGCCCACACCTCGCGTCCCGAACGCCCACTCGACTACGTCCGCCGCCAACCCCTGCACGCGGCGCGACTTCCTCACGCATAGCACCGTGGCGGCGGCCGGATCGGTGCTGGCAGGAGCCGTGTTACCCGCCGTCCATGCAGCCGGAACCGACACCATTCGCCTGGCCCTGATCGGTTGCGGAGGTCGCGGCAGCGGCGCGGCCGTCGACGCCTTCGAATCGCGCCACGGCCCCGTCCAGATGATCGCCATGGCCGACCTCTTCCCGGACCGGCTTTCGAGGGCCTGTGCCGCGTTGATCGAGAAGTACCCCCGCCAGATGGACGTGCCACCCGACCGGCGCTTCACAGGCTTCCGTGCCTGGCGGCAGGCCATCGATTGTCTGCGTCCGGGAGACGTGGCGATGCTCACGGGCTACGCCGGTTTCCGTCCCGGCCAACTGGAATATGCCGTCGCCAGGGGGGTGAACGTCTTCATGGAAAAGTCATTCGCCACCGATCCCCCGGCGGTACGTCGAGTGATCGCCGCCTCCGAAGCCGCCCGGGCGAAGAACCTGAAGATCGCCGCGGGGCTTCAATGCCGCCACTCGCGGAACCGCCACGAACTCATCCGGCGCATCCGGGAGGGCGAACTGGGCCAACTGCAGTTGATCCGGGCCTATCGCATGCAACCGTGCGGTTGGTTGCCGAAGCGCCCGGCGGACGAACCGGAGTTGGCGTGGCAGATCCGGCATTTCACCGATTTTTTCTGGGTGTCCGGCGGCCTGTTTGCCGAGATGAACATCCACCAGATCGACGAGATCTGCTGGTTGAAGGACGCCTGGCCGGTCTCGGCCCATGGGATCGGCGGTCGGGCCGTCAACAACACCGACTGCGGTCAGGGCCTGGACTCGTTCACGATCGAGTGGACGTTCGGCGACGGCACCAAGGCGATCGACGTGGTGCGGTGGCTGCCGCGCTGCCATACCGAGTTCGCCACCTTCGCGCACGGCTCGAAGTGCGCCGCGCAGTTCTCGGGGGACACCCACGAAGGCACCGTTCACATCTACCGCGACCAACGCTGTGCGCGGGACAACATCGTCTGGCGGGCGCCACGCGAAGAGATCACCCCCTGGCAGGCGGAGTGGGACAGTCTCCTGCAGTCCATCCGTGAAGACCGGCCGCACAACGAAGGCAAACGCGCCGCGCTCTCGAATCTCGCGGACATCATGGGGCGGGCGGCGGTTCACTCCGGCCAGGTGATCACCTGGGACGATGCCATGGCCTCCAACTTCTCTTTCTGTCCGAACATCGACCAACTCACCGCAGACAGCCCGCCGCCGGTGAGGGCGGACGACCTGGGGCATTATCCCGTGCCGATCCCCGGGGAATGGAAGGAGATCTGAGGGCGCAAACTCAGCACCATCCGGTGGCACGAAATCGCGACGGTCGCCTGGCTGCCTCAAAGCCACAAGACCTCCGGCTTGCTTTCGAGTTCTGCCAAACCCATCCACTCCGCTTCGGGGCTTTACGGACGCGCCCAAAGCGCCCAAAAACGCAGCCATGCACCGACCACTGCCGCCCGGGCTTCGACTGGTGGCCTTGTCCGCCGCCGCATGGTTCGCCTCGGTGAACCCGGCCAGGGCGGACGTCCTGCCCCGCGACTTTTTCCAGATCCAGATCGTGGATGACGCCACAAGCCGCGGCGTGCCTCTCGTCGAACTCGAGACTGTCCACCACCTTCGGTTCGTCTCGGACAATGCCGGACGCGTCGCGTTTGCCGAGCCCGGCCTCATGGACCAACCCGTGTTCTTCCATGTCCGCAGCCACGGGTACGAATATCCCCGGGACGGGTTCGGGTACGCCGGGAAGACGCTGCGAACCACCCCGGGCACCCGGGCCGTGCTGCGGATCCAACGACGGAACGTCGCCGAGCGCCTGTACCGGATCACCGGGGCCGGACTCTACCGGGACAGCGTCCTGCTGGGGGAAAGCACGCCATTGGCCGAACCGCTCGGCAGCGGTCGCGTCGCGGGTCAGGACTCGGCCCTGGTCGTTCTGTACAAGGGGCAGTTGCGCTGGTTCTGGGGCGACACCGGCCGTTTGCAGTACCCGCTCGGCCATTTCTGGATGGCAGGAGCGATCTCGGATCTCCCGGCCCAAGGCGGACTCGATCCCGCCGTGGGCGTCCAGCTCCGGTATTTTGTGGATGCCGAAGGCTTCAGCCGCCCGGTCTGCCGTCTGGGGGTCGAAAAGGGGCTGATCTGGTCGGACGCCTTTCTGGTGACGACCGACGCCCAGGGACGGGAGCGGATGGTCTGCCATTATGCCCACATGGAATCCCTCGAGAGAATGCTCGATCACGGCATCGCGGTTTGGGACGACGCGAAGGAGGAATTCGAACGCGTGCGCGAGCTCGACCTCGAACTCCTGCGACTCTACCCGGGGCAAGCCCATCCCTTTCGACACCAAACCGAGGGCCTCGCATATTTCTACTTTGGCGAAGTGTTCCCCACGGTGCGTTGCCGCGCCGACCTGGATTCGGTTCTTGATCCCGGCCGGCGCGAGGCCTTCACCTGCGTCCAACGCGACGATGACGGGCGCACCCGGGTCCGCCGCGATCACGAAGGGCGTCCCCAGTACGCCTGGCAGCCGATGGGAATCCCGCTGCATCCGCGACTCGAACGCGAGCTGCTCAAGTCCGGCGAGCTGAAGGCGGAGGAGGCACGGTTCCTGCCGCGGGACGTCGAGAGCGGCGAAGTAGTGGAGATGCACCGGGGGTCGGTCTTCTGGAACGCCTATCGCCAGCGTTGGGTCATGATTGCGACCCAGCACGGCGGCAGCTCCCCGCTGGGGGAGGTCTGGTACGCCGAGGCCGCGGAGCCGACCGGGCCCTGGCGACGCGCACGCAAGATCGTCACCCATGACCGCTACACCTTCTACAACCCGGTGCAGCACCCGTATTTTGACCAGGAAGGTGGACGCTGGATCTACTTCGAAGGCACTTACGCCAACACGTTTTCCGGGAATCCGGAAGCGACCCCCCGCTACGACTACAACCAAATCATGTACCGCCTGGACCTTGCCGAACCCCGCCTCCAGGCAGCTCAAAGTGACTGAGGAGACGGCGAAGCCGTGAGCTGGCGGGAGACGCCAGGCAGGCGCACCGCATTCTACGCGCCTGCCTCGGCGGGCAACGGAGTGCCCGCCCTACCGGGTGGGAAGGCCCGCGGCGCGGGGCAAAATTCCCGCCTACCTCACCCCACTTCGTCCCACGCGCTCGACGCGGACCGAGACGTAGCGCGCCTGCGGCAGGATGAACTTCTTAACCTCGATCGCAAGGGCGCGTGGCGAGAACTCCCGCAGGATGGCGCCGGCGAGCTCGACCGCCAGCGACTCGATCAAACGCCAGCTCTTGCCTTCGCCGTACTTCGCGAGGCGTTCCGCCACCGCGCTGTAATCGATGGTCGACCGGATGTCATCGTGCAGGGCGGCGGTGGTGAAATCGTAGGTCATCTCGATCGTCAACAACAGGCGCTGGGGTTGCGCGCGTTCGGCATCCGTGACACCCACCCGGTAGTGGACCTCGAGATCGGCAATGGTGATGAGATCCATATCACGCTTACTCAGGTCTGCCGTGCGCCCGCACCGCCTCGATCAGCCTGCGGGTCGGCTGGTTCAAGTCCATTTGCATCGCGGTGCCCACATCCACCCAACGAAACGCCTGCGCCTCCTCGTTGAGTACCACGGGGCCGGAACTCTCGCAGCGGCACGTGTAGTTCAGCAGGAGGAAGTGCGCCTCCCGATAAAACTCGGCGGACGAGATACAGTCCTGCGCCAGCACAAATCGGATCTCGCGGACCGCCAGCCCCGTTTCCTCCGCCAACTCCCGACGCAGCGCGTCCTCCGCCGTCTCTCCATACTTGATCTTGCCACCGGGAATCCCCCAGCGGTCCGACCACTTGCGCGTGCGAACCAGCAAGACTTCGTTGTCCGCATTGTAGATCAACGCGCCCACCGTCGGAACCACGGCCCCGGGAGACCGCCCGCCGGCAGAATCCAGATCGAAGCCGCGTTGTTCGAGAATAGCCTGCAACTCGCCCAGGTGTTCCACGATCAGGTCCGGACCGCATGCCTTCAGCTGGTGGGCTTGATTGTACCCGGTCAGTACGGCGCAACTCCACGTCCCCCCGTGGCGTGCAGCCTCCAGATCATGCGCCATGTCGCCCACAAAAAGCGTTTCCCGCGGAGCCAGGCCGTGAGCCGCAAGGACGTCCCGGATCTTCGCGGTCTTGTCGGGGATCTGCACGTACGCGTGTTCGATCAGGGCGTCGAAGCCCAGGCCGGCCGCCTGTCTCGTGTAGTGACGCGCATGAACGCTGCTGAGCACGAACGTGCGCCATCCGTTCCGGCGGCAGAACTCCAGGAAACTCCGGGCGAACGGAAGGGCGGTCACCTGATCCTGGACCTGCTCGAAGGCGGGATGGAACCAGGCCTCCAATTGCGGCAGCGAAACCCCGGGCAACCGTCGGGTGTAGAAACGCTCGAACGGCAGGCAGAACTCTTCGCGGAATCGTTCCCGGCTCAGCTCCGGCAACCCGGCCTGCCGGAATACCTGGTTGGTTGCCTCCAATACGGCGGGCAAGTCGTCCACCAGGGTCCCCGACCAGTCCAGGATGACGTTCCGGATCACGCGGGAAGACTATCGGCGGCACCCGGGGGAGGCGAGGAATCCTGACATGGATTTTACAGTTTGCGCACAACGGGATGACAACTCACCTCCGCAGCCGTGGCGGTCTGGGAGCGTATGAAAAAGACCAGACTACGTTCGCCCTTCGGCCTCCTCGCGGGAACCGTGTTGTTCGCTTCCAGTGCGGTCAATTCCCAGGAACCTCCCCCCGGCTACACCGCCCATGAATGGGGCACCTTCACTTCCGTTCAGGGCTCGGACGGCCTCCAGCTCGAGTGGCACCCGCTGACAACTCTCGACCTGCCCGGCTTTGTTTATGGCCCCGCCGGCCCCATCGGGCAATCGGTCAGCCGTGACCTTCTCACCAAATCGCGGCTGATCGCACGACAACGCATGGAGACCCCGGTCATCTACTTCTACGCGCCCCAGTCGCTTTCCGTCGCTGTGACGGTCGACTTCCCGGAGGGCACCATCACGTGGGACGACGTCCAGGTCCTGCCGCGCACGAGCGACGGTTCGTCGGGCATGGACCCGGCATTCCCCCATGACGGAACCGGCAACCACTACTACGCCGCCCGCGGCCCTGGCCAACCCCTGGCCCATCCCCGGAGCCGACGAAAGCGACACCACCCAGTTCAGCCTCTGCATGACGATCACGACCGCGTGGTGGCCGGTCTTCCGGCCGGCTTCAGCCCCGTCGGACGCCCCGTGGCCGCAAGCGAGATCGGTGAGACGCTCCCCCGTTGGGAAGCCGCGCTGTATCTGCTGCGTCCGGTTGATTTCAGCGAGGCCGCCGCCACGACGCGCGGTGTGATTGGCCTGCTTGCCGCCCTGCTTCTCCTCGCCATCGGCGTGGGCGGCTGGCTGATCGTGGGCGACGTCCGACGCCAGTTCGCCCTGGCCCGTCAGAAGACGGATTTCGTCAGCAACGTCTCACATGACCTCAAGACGCCGCTGACCAGCATTCGTATGTTCTCGGAACTCCTGGTTGGAGATCGCGTCGTTGACCCCGCCCGGCGGCGTCACTTTCTGCAGATCATCCAGGCGGAATCCGCCCGGCTGGCCCGGTTGATCAACAACGTCCTGGACTTCGCCCGTCTGGAACGCGGCGACAAGCACCATCGGCAGGTGCCAGTCAACCTCCGTGACCTGGTCCGGGAATCGGTCGACACGTACCGACCGCACCTGGAAGCCTCCGGCTTCGCCACGGAAGGGGTCAGCGCCCGACGGCGACCAGTTCCAGATTGGATCTGCGGTGTTCGATGCCCGCAAGTATCAGTTGCGCCACGGTGAACGGACCGAGGACCTTTCGGCCAAGGAACTGGGCGTGCTGCGCTTGCTCCACCGGCACTCCGGCGAGGTCCTCTCGCGCCACGAACTGCTCGAAGCGGTGTGGGGATACCGCTATGGCGGGACGACACGCACGCTCGACCAGGTCGTGGTGCAGCTGCGACGCAAACTGGGCGACCCGGCCGAGGCCCCGCGACACCTGCTAACCGTTCATGAGGTCGGTTACCGCCTGGTGAGCTGAAGGGCGAGCCCGATCTCACCAAGCGGCTCCATCGAATCCTCGAATCGGTGGATTCGTTGCGAGCGCGTCGAGTCTTGCCGTTGCAGCCTCCACGCCGGCAACCTTCCTCGGCTTCGAGGATTCTACGGAACGAGGCGCGGGTGACGGCAGATGGGAAATCGCCATGCCGTTGCGGATAGAAGGGGTGGGTGTGGGTCTGAGCCGCGCCTCGCCGGGAGGCTCGCCCTGCCAACGGCGCGATGCGTTCCCCAATTGACCTGCCCCTTGGGGCGCGGTATCTACCCGCCCATGAATTCGTCCGCGCTTCCACGATGCCTCACCCATCTCCTCGGTTCCGGCCTGGCGCTCGCCTGCCTGGTGTCCTCGCCTGGCTCCTCGGCTGCCGAACTCAACCAACCCCCTCCCGGCTTCACCGCCCTGTTCAACGGACGTGACCTCGCCGGCTGGCGCGGCGGAGACACCTTCGACCACCGCAAGCTCATGGCCATGACGCCCGAAGCCCGCGCCGCCCAGATTGCGAAGTGGACGGACTCGATGAAGGAGGTCAACCCCAAGACCGGCAAGTCGCACTGGTACGTCGAGAATGGCGAACTCGTGAACGACGGCTTCGGCGCGTACGCCACCACCGAGAAGGACTACGGCGATTTCGAACTCCTGGTGGACTACAAGACCGTCGCCAAGGCCGACTCGGGCATCTACCTGCGCGGCGTTCCCCAGGTCCAAATCTGGGATTACACCGAAAAGGAGAAGTTCAACATCGGCGCCGACAAGGGGTCCGGAGGGCTCTGGAACAACAGCGCGGGCGCGCCGGGCAAGGATCCGCTCGTCCTCGCCGACAAGCCGTTCGGCGAGTGGAACAAGTTCCGCATCGTGATGGTCGGCGCCCGGGTGAGCGTGTGGCTTAACGACAAGCTCGTGGTGGACCACGCGAACATGGAGAACTACTACGACCGCAAAACCTCCGTTCCGGAGACGGGACCCATCCAGCTCCAGACCCACGGTGGTGAGATTCGATGGCGAAATGTCTTCGTCCGCGAAATCCCAAGCGCGGAGGCCAGTCGCCTCCTGGCGTCCAAGGGCGGCGAAGGCTTCCAGCCCATCTTCAACGGCAAGGACTTCTCCGGTTGGTCCGGTCCGGTGGACAATTACGAAGTGAAAGAGGGCGCGCTCGTGTGCAAGCCGGGCAAGGGCGGCACCATCTTCACCAAGGAGCAGTACGGGGACTTCGCCGTCCGGCTCGAGTTCAAGCTGCCCAAGGGCGGCAACAACGGCCTCGCCATCCGCTATCCGGGTCAAGGCGACGCCGCCTACGCCGGCATGACCGAACTGCAGGTGCTCGATGACAACTACGAGGAGGCCGTCGGCGACAAGATCGATGCGCGCCAGGCTCACGGGTCGGTCTATGGCATCATCGCGGCGCAGCGCGGCTACCAGCGGCCGATCGGCGAGTGGAACTTCCAGGAAGTGACCGTGAATGGTTCCAAGATCAAAGTGGAACTCAACGGCTTCGTGATCCTCGACGGCGACGTCGCCACCGTGAAGGAGTACATGGCCAACAGCCCGCACCCGGGGAAGGATCACACCCAGGGCCACTTCGGCTTTGCCGGACACAACGACCCCGTCTGCTTCCGGAACGTGAGCTTGAAGCGCCTGGATTGACCGGCTCGACACCGGCCGCCGCCCGCCCTTCGACTAGCTCGGGCTTCTTGAACACCCACCCCGGGACCCGCCTGGAGGTCCCGTCGGGTGGGTGTTTCTTTCCTACCGCCGGCGTGCTTACGGCCACGCTCCGCCGCAAGCCGCAAGCCGCTTGCCTTCGCGATTTCGCGGCTTAAGCTCGCCCCCTCATGAAATTCGAGACCCTCTGCCTCCACGGCGGCACGCAACCCGACCCGACCACCCTTTCGCGAGCGGTGCCCGTCTATCGCACCTCGTCCTATGTCTTCCGCAACACCGAGCACGCCGCCAATCTGTTCGCCCTGAAAGAGCTGGGGAACATCTACACGCGGCTCATGAACCCCACGACCGACGTACTCGAGAAACGTGTCGCCCTGCTCGAAGGGGCGCCCGAGTTCGGCGGCTTGGGCGTGGCCTCCGGCACCAGCGGCGTCTTCTACTCGATCATCAACCTGGCCCAGGCTGGCGACAACATCGTGTCCGCCCGGAACCTCTACGGCGGCACCTACACGATGTTCAACGACATCCTGCCCTCGCTGGGCATCTCGGTGAAGCTCATCGATTCGAACGACCCCCAGAACTTCGCCCGGGCCATCGACCCCAAGACCCGCGCGCTCTTCTGCGAATCGGTCTCGAACCCGGCCCTCGAAGTGACCGACCTGGAGGCCGTCGCCAAACTCGGCCACGACGCCGGCCTGCCCCTGATCGTCGATTCCACCTTCTCGACGCCTTACCTGACCCAACCGCTCGCCCATGGCGCGGACATCGTCGTGCACTCGCTGACGAAATGGCTCGGCGGCCACGGGACCGGCATCGGCGGCGTGGTCATCGACAGCGCGCGCTTCAACTGGGCCGCGGGCAAGCACGCTCTCTACACGACACCCGACAACTCCTATCACGGGCTCCGCTGGGGCCTCGACCTGCCCGATCCCTTGCGGCCGCTCGCCTTCATCCTCCGCATGCGCACCGTGCCCCTGCGCAACCTGGGTGCGTGCATCTCGCCCGACAATTCCTGGATGTTCCTCCAAGGCCTCGAGACGCTGCCGTTGCGTATGGAACGTCATTGCCAGAACGCGCTCGCCGTGGCGCAGCACCTGCAGAATCATCCCGGCGTGACCTGGGTGCGCTTCCCCGGGTTGCCGGGGGATCCCCAGTTCGCGCTCAACCAGAAGTACCTTCGCGGCAAGGGCGGTTCCATGGTCGTGTTCGGCATCAAGGGCGGCAAGGACGCCGGCAGCAAGTTCATCGACAACCTCCGACTGTTTTCCCACCTCGCGAACGTGGGCGACGCGAAATCACTGGCGATTCACAGCGCCACCACGACGCACTCGCAGTTGAACGAGGACCAGCAACGCGCCGGGGGCATTACTCCCGACCTGGTCCGGCTCAGCGTGGGAATCGAGAACATCGACGACATCCTGGCCGACCTTGACCAGGCGCTGAAGGCCGCCGTGTAGCCGGCCACTCACCCCCCGGTGGGGCGAGACGACGTCCAGCGTGCAGCGACACTGTCCATAAACCGCTCCCGGAGCGCGGACTTCAGTCCGCAGGAACCCGCGCCGGTCAGGGGACGTCCCTGCGGGCTGAAGCCCGCGCTCCGCATCGGTCATGGTCCCCATGCGCGCCGGCCCTCTCGGCGTCCCGGCTCTCCATGAACCGCAGCCAGGTAGGGCAGACATTCCTGTCTGCCGGTCGGGGCGACGTCCCCGTCGCCCACCGCCCCGCCGGACTGGAAAGTCCGGCCCACCGGCAGGCTCGAAAGCCTGCCCTACCGGGTTCAGGGCCATCGCGCATGGCCTCGGGGCCAAGGGGACTCCCCATGAACCTGGTCCTTCCCGCTTCGCGGCCTCCCGACCCGGCACGCAGCCTTCCGGGCAGGGCGGGCACTCCGCTGGCCGCCGCCCCCGCCGACGTCTCTCCCAGTCAAGCCGGCGCCAAGGGACGGCGCGCCTTGCCTGGAGCCTTGGCTCCCACCGCCGCCGCTTTCGCGTTTGACGTAGCGAGGGGATTGGAGTGAATTCACTTCCAGCTTTTCACGTCAGCCATCAAAGTTTGTCGCACCGTTCTGCCATGAAATCCTCCATCTCCCGCCGCTCGGCCCTCAAAGCCACTGCCGGAGCCGCCCTCGTCGGCTCGGTTGCCTCCTCCCTCGAAGCCCGCATCCAGGCCGCGGAGAACTCGGGGGGCGGCACGCTCAAAGGCCACATCAATCACTCCGTGTGCAAATGGTGCTACGGCAAGATCCCGCTCGAGGAGTTCTGCAAGGCCTCCCGCGACATGGGCCTGAAATCCGTGGAACTCCTCAACGTCGAGGACTTCCCCACGCTCAAGAAATACGATCTTGTCTGCGCGATGGTCAGCGGGGTCCCGGGCGGCATCGCCTCGGGCCTCAACCGCGTCGAAAACCACGACAAGATCGTCGCGTTCTACGAGAAGACGGCGCCGCTCGTCGCCGCGGCCGGCTACAAGAACATCATCTGCTTCTCCGGCAACCGTGCCGGCATGTCGGACGAGCAGGGCCTCGAAAACTGTGCCAAAGGTCTGAAGCGCGTGGCGCCCATCTGCGAGAAGCACGGCGTGGTCGCGGTCATGGAACTGTTGAACAGCAAGATCGACCACAAGGACTACATGTGCGACCGGACGCCCTGGGGGGTTGAACTCTGCAAGCGCGTCGGCTCGGAACACTTCAAGCTCCTCTACGACATTTACCACATGCAAATCATGGAGGGGGATGTCATCCGCACCATCAAGGGCGACGCCGGCAAGGGCATCGAAGCCGCCGCCCCGTACATCGGCCATTACCACACCGGGGGCGTGCCGGGACGCAACGAGATCGACGAAACGCAGGAACTGTACTATCCGGCGATCATGAAGGCGATCGTCGAGACGGGCTACAAGGGCTTCGTTGCCCAGGAGTTCATTCCCAAGCGCGACCCGCTGACCTCCCTCAAACAGGGCGTTCAGATCTGCGACGTGTAGTCAGACTTCAGCCCGCAGGAAGCCACGCTGGCCATGGGACGTCCCTGCGCGCTGAAGCCCGCGCTCCTCACCGGTTCATGACCGGTGAGCAGGTCCGCAAGGAACACGTCGCTTTCCTTGAGCGCCCTCCGCTCAGCGGCGCCGCGCCACCCCTCGGAGAGTCGCCCTGCAAGACGGAGCTGGCGGGCTACTCCACGCTTGCGAGGAACGGGCGAGCGGCGCAACTTCGGGCGTCCATAAAGCCCCTGCCATCATGAAAACGCCCCTGCCAGAAATCCGCCCCGGCCGGTTCGGTCTCTTCGCCGTCGCCCTGCTTCAAACCCTGCTCTGGACCGGTCTCGGGGCCGAGGAGCCGCAGCCTCTCCGAATCATCTGCTTTGGGGCTCATCCGGACGACTGCGAAATTCAAGTCGGTGGCACCGCCGCGATGTGGAGTGCCAAGGGTCACAAGGTCAAACTGGTCTCGGTGACGAACGGCGACATCGGCCACTGGCGCGAAGCCGGCGGTCCCCTCGCCCGCCGACGCACCGCAGAAGTCGAGGCAGCCGGCAAGATCCTCGGCGTCACCACCCAGGTCCTCGACATTCACGACGGCGAGCTGCTGCCCACGCTCGAGAATCGACGCCTGCTCACCCGGTTGATCCGCGAATGGAATGCCGACCTGGTCATGGGACCACGCCCCAACGACTACCACCCGGACCACCGTTACCTCGGCGTGCTTGTGCAGGACGCCGCCTACATGGTTACCGTGCCGTTCTTCTGTCCGGATGTCCCCCACCTCAAGCGGAACCCGGTCTTCATGTACTACCCGGACGGCTTCAAGAAACCGAATCCGTTCGAACCGAGCGTGGTGATCGCCATCGATGCGGTCATGGACAAGAAACTCGAGGCCCTCAGCAAACTGGTGTCGCAATTCCACGAGGGGGGCGCCAACGGCGGTCCGGAACTGGCCGATCCCGCGAAATTTGAGGAGCGCGACCGGGCGGTGAAGGACTGGTTCCGTACCCGGAATCAGAACCTGGCGGAGCGTTTCCGGCCCCAGGTCCTCGAATGGCACGGGCCTGACCGCGGCGGCCAGGTCAAGTTCATCGAGGCGTTCGAGCTGTGCGAGTATGGGCGTCAGCCTGACAAGGCGGGCCTCAAGCAGCTCTTCCCGTTCTTCGGCGAGTGACTCTCAGTGGTACTCCTGCAACGTGCGGACGTCGTAGCCGCGTTTCTTGAGCGCGGCGATTCCGAGCGCCAAAGCCCGCGCCCCGCTCATGGTCGTCATGATCGGGGTCCCGGTGTAGACCGCCGTGGTGCGGATTTTGACTTCGTCCGCACGCGGGATCTGGCCGGAGGGAGTGTTGATGACCAGCTGCAACTCGCGGTTTTTGAGCAGGTCAACGGCGTGCGGCCGGCCTTCCTGGAGCTTGAAGATCCGCTGCACGTGGAGGCCCGCCTCGGCCAGCACCTTGGCCGTGCCGCCGGTGGAAACCAGCTCGAAGCCAAGGTCGACAAACAGGCGCGCAAGGTCCGCCACCAGCGGTTTGTCCGCGTCGCTGACGCTGATGAAGAGCTTCCCCGACAACGGCATCGGACTGCCGGCGGCCATTTGCGACTTCGCGTAGGCGATACCCAGGTCTTCGTCGATTCCCATCACTTCGCCGGTGGACCGCATCTCCGGTGACAGAATGATGTCCTGGCCCAGGAACCGGTTGAAGGGAAAGACGGATTCCTTGACGGCCCAATGCGTCGGCCAGATTTCCTCGGTGAAGCCCAGCTCCGCCAGGGTCCGTCCCGACATCAGCTTGGCCGCCAGCTTGGCCAGCGGCACGCCGATGGCCTTGCTGACGAAGGGCACGGTGCGCGACGCGCGCGGGTTCACCTCGAGCACGTACACCGTCTGGTCCTTGACGGCGTACTGGACGTTCATGAGGCCGACCACCCGGAGTTCACGCGCCATGGCGTGGGTGTGGGCCCGAATGGTCTGGAGGATGTCGTACGAGAGCGTGTGCGGCGGCAGCACCATCGCGGCATCACCCGAGTGGACGCCGGCAAACTCGATGTGCTCGAGGATCCCGCCGATCACGACATGTCCGGCGGAGGGATCGTCGAACTGGCCCACGTCCGCGATGCAGTCGACATCCACTTCCGTCGCGTCCTCGAGGAACTTGTCCACCAGCACCGGCCGCTTGCGGGACGCTTCGACGGCGAAGCGCATGTAGTGCTGCAGTTCGCTGTCGGAGAAGACGATCTGCATCGCGCGGCCGCCCAGGACGAAGGAAGGCCGCACCAGGATCGGGTACCCGAGCCGGCGCGCCACCTCGAGCGCCTCGGCTTCGTTCGTCGCCAATCCGTTCGGAGGCTGCGGGATGTTCAGCTTGTGCAGCATCGCCGCGAAGAGCTTCCGGTCCTCCGCAGTCTCGATGCTCTGGGGCGAAGTGCCCAGAATCCGGACCCCGTTCGCCTGAAGCCCCAGCGCGAGATTGAGCGGCGTCTGGCCGCCGAACTGCGCGATGGCACCCCAGCATTGTTCCCGCTCGTAAATGTTCAGCACGTCCTCGAGCGTCAGCGGCTCGAAGTAAAGCCGGTCGCTGGTGTCGTAGTCGGTCGAGACCGTCTCCGGATTCGAGTTCACCATGATGGTCTCGAAGCCTTCCTCCTTGAGCGCAAACGAAGCGTGAACGCAGCAGTAGTCGAACTCGATCCCCTGTCCGATACGGTTGGGGCCGCCGCCCAGAATCATGATCTTCCGGCGATCGGACGGCCTCACCTCGTCGTCGCCCCGGTCGTACGTCGAATAGTAGTAGGGCGTGTACGCCTCGAACTCGGCAGCGCACGTGTCGACGAGTCGATAACTGGGGATCAGACCGAGCTGCTTTCGCAACGCCCGGACTTCAGCCTCCGTGCGCTTGGTCAGATAGGCAATCTGGCGGTCGGAGAAACCGAGGGACTTGGCCTTGGCCAGGAGATCAGCGTTCATGCAAGGATTGGCACCAATGGAGGAGCGCGCAGCATCAGTCATGAATCCGGGGACCACGGTCTTTCACCGGTAGGGCAGGCTTTCCGGCCTGCCGGTGCGCCGGACTTTCGAGTCCGGCCAGGGCCGGGCGCAGGGAAAACCGCCCGCAGCGACCGCAAGGAACGTTCGGCCTGCGCCAGCGCCGGGCACGTGGAACTGCAGAAACGCCACCACCCGCCGCGACGCTTCGAGGTTCGAGCGGCCACAGGCAGCCTGGGACGAGGTCGATCATCGAGGCACCCCGGGTCGCGGATTGGGAACCTCCGTGGGCTCCGGCTCAATCGACCGGGCACCTGGAGCCCTGGTGTCTGAAGGCGTCGTGACGAAGGGCTCCTGCTTCTCCGCCCAACGCGGCAGATCGCTGAGAAACAAGTGGTCTGGCGCGCCGTAACTCCACGCCTGACGCAGGGGAAACCGGGTCGGGACATTCGTGCGCAACAGGACCTCGACCGCAAACCGGGACCAGGCGTGATCGCGGCTCTGCAGGATCTGCCGGCGGAACTCCGCGTCCGTCGTGAGCGGCGTGAGCAGCAGCCCCGAGACGGCCTTCTGATCGTCATGGATCCGGAAGAACGAGTCCTTTTCGTCCAAGGGAACCCAGACGGAGGTTCGGTCTCCGTACCAGGCCGTCGCCCAGGGCATGTCGGTCACCAGCAGCTCGGACGGTTTCAGGTACGAGCAGACCTCCTGCAAATGGGGCGGGTAATACGGCGGATACACGATCGGGATCGTGCGCGGCGGCAAAAACCCGATCAGCAAGGGAGCCGCGGTTCCGAGTACCAGGACGGAGCTGATCACGTGCCGGAACTCCTGGAAGGGCAGTTGGAGGCGCTGCAGGAGCCAGTAGTAGAAGCCCACGCCCACGAGGAACATGCCCGGCGTAAGCAGCACGAGCAGGTTCTCGCTGTTGGTGACCGGGGCAAACGTCGACAAATGCGTCCGGAACAGCGACTGCGTCAGGGTCAAGACCGCCAGGCTGATGAACATGAAGCCGCGCAGCCGGCTCATGGTGGGATTCGCATACTGGCCGATCAATCCCACCAGGAAGAAAGCCCCGAACCATCCACCACCCGGCTTGAGCAAGTCCCCGGTCATCGCCTGACGGACGCCTTCCGAGGTCTTGCGCAGCAGATCGATGTTCTCCACCAGCGCGATCTCGGGTTCAAAAGAACGTTCGAGCCGGCTCCCGGGAAAACGCATGGTCTCCTCGTACAACGCCACACCCGGGACGCCGAACCACGTCCCGCTCAACTGGTGATTCCGGATCAGCCACGGCGCCACCAGCACCGCGCACACGATCCACATCATCGCCAGAGTCGGCAGCGCTTTGCGGTCCAGGTACATCACCACGTACAGGGTCACCGGGATGAGCAGCACCAACGTCGAGTAACGGGTCAGGCCCATCAGACCCAGCACCACACCGGCCAGGGCTCCGAGACCCAGATATCGCTTCAGGCCACGGCGTTCCCGCTGCGCCGCGTCGTCCAGAAGCACCACCACCCAGAGCAAACCGACCATGAGCAACAGCAGCAGCACGGTCGAATGCCCGGAAGTCGTGAACCGCCACAACAACTCGGATGCCAGGAGCAGAATCGCCAGCAACACCCCGGCCTCGCCGCTGATCAACCGCCGTCCCAGGCGGTACGCCAGCCAGGCGGTCAGGAAAAACATGGCCTGGTTGAGCGCCGCAATCAGCATCTCCGGCTGGTACCGCCAAAACCGCCCCTCGATCTCGAACTCGAAAGGAAGCAACATCATGCTGCCCGCCAACAACAGCGGGTACAGGGGCGGACTGAATAGATCCGGGTGCGGCGCGTGGTTCAATCGCGCCGGGAGCCCCTGCGTGTTGTCCACCCATTCCAGGGTGAGCGGACGCACCACCTGCGTCGTGAACCCATCCCCGCGCGAGATCGCTCGTGCCAGTTGCGCCGTCTCCATCGCGTCCGGCGCGGTGAAGTTGCGCATCTGGAAGAAGTCGAACCAGAGGGTGACCACCAG
Organism: uncultured Verrucomicrobiota bacterium; assembly: GCA_964535555.1. Lineage (GTDB taxonomy): Bacteria > Verrucomicrobiota > Verrucomicrobiia > Limisphaerales > J093 > DSVZ01. Next base: position 71,136 of record CAZHUS010000025.1, on the reverse strand, counting down.
CAACGTGAGGGTGCCCACGATGATCCGCAAGGCGCGGGCGCCGGCCCCGACCTCGAGCCAGTGAATGGTTTCCTGAATGGGTGGTAATCGCATGTGATCCCGCCACGGCGCCACGCCTGATCCGCGTCGGACGCGGTGCGTAACCGTGCTCCGGCACCTACAGACCTTCGAGCTGATACTCGTGCAGTTTTCGGTGCAGCGTACGGCGGCTGATGCCGATTTTTTTCGCGGCGAGAGTGCGGTTGCCCCGAGTTTCCTGCAAGGCGCGAATGATCAGCTGCTTCTCCGCGTCCTGGACGGTGAACTGCCCCTGCTCGATCACCTGCCGGGCACCCGGTGTCGGCAAGCCGCCGCCCTGCCCCCGCACCGACGCCGGCAGGTCGCGCAGCGTCACCTTGTCACCGCGGGCGAGCGCCACCGCCCCCTCGATGGCGTTCCGCAGTTCCCGCACGTTGGCCGGCCAGGAATACCCCACCAGCGCCTGCATGGCATCCAGCGTGAAATCCGTGATCGGCTTGCCGTAGTCGGCGGCGATCGTTTTCAGAAAGTGCAGGGCCAGCAAGGGCACATCACCGGGTCGCTCCCGCAACGGGGGCAGCCAGACTTCCACCACGCGCAGCCGGAAGAACAGGTCCTCCCGGAACTGCCCTGATTGCACGAGTGCGACGAGGTTCTTGTTCGTGGCAGCCACCAGGCGCACATCGACGGAGATCGTCTTGCTGGATCCCACCCGTTCGAAAGTCCGCTCCCCGAGCACGCGGAGAAGCTTCACCTGGGTGCTGGCATCGATTTCGCCGATCTCGTCCAGGAACAACGTCCCGCCGTTGGCCTGCTCGAACCGGCCGATGCGACGCTCGTGAGCGCCCGTGAACGCCCCCTTTTCGTGCCCAAACAACTCCGTCTCCAGCAGCGTGGCCGGCAGGGCGGCGCAATGCACCGTCACCATGGGCTGGCGCGCCCGCGGGCTGAGCTGGTGAATGGCCTTGGCGATCAATTCCTTGCCGGTTCCGCTCTCGCCCTGGATCAGGACCGTCGCGGGCGTCGGGGCAACCTGCTTCACCACATCAAACAGCTCGAGCATCGCCGGCGACTTCCCGACGATGTTCTCGATACCGAACCGCTCCTCGAGCTGCTGACGCAGCACCTGGTTCTCCACCTCGAGCTTTTGCGACCGCAGGGCCTTGGCGATCCGCATCTCCAGTTCGTCGATCTGCAGGCGCCCCTTGGCAATGTAGTCGTCCGCGCCGCGCTTCATCGCCTCCACCGCCAGCTCCTCCGAGCCGTACGCCGTCATCAAGATGCAGATCGGCGGCTTCGAGAGCGATTTTGCGCGGGCGATCAGGTGCATGCCGTCCTCGCGCGGCAGCCGGAAATCCGTAAGGACCACGTCAAACGGCTCCTTCTCGAGCAGCGCCGCCGCCGACGCGGCATCTTCGGCCACGTAGACGTCAAAGCGGTCCTCAAGCGCGGCCCGCAACCCCTCCCGGGTCGGCCGCTCGTCATCGACAATCAGCAGCGCTGGCTTGGAATCCATAGCCCGCGCCCATTCTGGCACGGCCAACGGCGGGGAGCGAGCATGGAACCGGAAATCCTGTTTCCGTCGGGCGCCAATGCCGCTATGGTCACAGCGGTGAAGCCGGATCCAAAAAGCGCGGCGCCCAGGACCCCCCGCCCTGCCGCGGGAAAGTCCGCGAAGACGGGCGCATCACCTTCCCCCGCCCGCTCGATCCGTGCCATGCTGCATCCCAAGCACGTGGCGCTCGCCGTCGTGGCCGTCCTGGTGTTGGCAGCGCTGTTCTATTCCTCACGGAACGGCCGTCAGAGACCCGGACCTGAACTCCCCGCGACGAACCGTCCCGCCACCCTGCCGCCCGCGCCGGGCCCGAACGGCGCCCGTGGGGCCGTCGGTGATGCGGATCGGGGAGCGGCGCTGCTACAGGAAGGCAACCGCCTGCTCGAGGAAGGAAAGGCGGACCTGGCGGTGGAGAAGTATCGTCAGGCGGAGCAACTCCTCCCCGCGGATGAGGATGTTCACTACAACCTGGGCATCGCGCTCGCCCGCCTCGGCAAGACAGCCGAGGCCGTCAAGGAGTATGAGGCGGCCCTCGCGCTCTTTCCCGACTACGCCGAAGTCCACAACAACCTGGGCAATCTGAAGCTGCGCCAGGGTCAACCGGAGGACGCCATCCGGCATTTCCAGGCGGCGATCAAGGCCATTCCCGACTATGCCTCGGCCTACAACAACCTCGCCAACGCCCAACTGCTCACCGGCCACATCGACGAGGCCGCCACAAACTTCGCCCACGCCGTCCGGTTGAATACGAACTACTGGGAAGCCCGGTTCAACCTCGGGAACATCTACGTCCGGCAGGGTCGCACCAACGAGGCTGCGTCGGAGTATCGCGAAGTCCTGCGGCTCAAGCCCGACTTCCAGCCCGCCGTGGATGCCCTGCAAGGCAAGAGCCCGCAACCGCCCGGCGAACCGAACCCCTAGCGGGTCCGATCAACGGGCCGGGGCGACCGGGTTCTGTTCCTCGTGGTGTTCGTGTTGAGTGGCGTCCTCGGGCACCAGAATCCTCGAGGGCTTCAACACGCCGCGCGCCAGGGCCGAAGGGCCCACCGTAATCGGTCCCCGTACCAATTCGGGCACGTTGAAGGTCTGCACGCAGGCATCGTAGAACGTCGGGTCTTCCTGCGGCAGGACGAACGGCGTGTGGAACCTCCCCTGCTCGTCCACATAGCTGAAATGGGGTCGGGCGAAGAGGCCGTTGCCGCGTTTGCTGCTGAACACCACCCACCGGCCGTTGCTGGACCAGCAATGCCACGTGTCGGCCTGGTCGCTGTTGATCTCGAGCCGCCGCTGCTGCCGGGTGGCGAGGTCCATGACATAAAGATCGCTGCCCGGTTGGTAGATGGGAAAGTGACCGTACTTCGCCATGCAGAAGAGCAACCAACGCCCCTCAGGCGAGACCCGCGGCTGAGCCGCACTGAGCCCGGCGTCCGCCGCGGCCACGATCGTTTCGGGATCGCCCCAGGTGTTCCGCTCGAGATCGAAGCTCACCCGAACGAGGTCATAGCGGACCTGGCGGTACCGTTCTCTTCGCAGCTTCCGCGCACTGCAGAAATAAAGATGCCGGCCGTCCGGCGCCCACTGGGGCCACGTTTCCAGCTGTTCAGGCTTCGAAATCACCGGCGGCATGGCCACGCGGTTCGAACTCACCCAATACACACCCAGGTTCGACTCGGCATCAAAAACATCGCGGGTCTCGCCCTGAGTGTGGAAGAAGAGCGAAAGCTGGTTGGCGGAGAAGGCGAGCAACCGGCCGCTCGGATGCCACGAGATGTACCCGGCCGTCTTGTCGACGCGCGTGACCGCGTTCGAGCCCACGAGCAGCATCGGCTGGGCTTTGCCTGGCTGGCCCCGGACATGCAACGCGAACGTCTGCGGATCATGATTGAGAAAGGTATGGCAATTCAGGCATCCCGTTCCCAGGTCGCGACTCTCCAGGAGGGGCGCGACCCGAAAGGACTCCAGGTCCCGTTGGTAGATGCCCAGGTCGGAGTAGAAGTTGAAGAGCGGCTTGAGAAACCGGTACACGAGGGTGCTGTCCAACGGCTCACGCGCGACATGATTGGTGATCGTCGACGCCTGCTGCCACAAACCAGCCGAGGTCTCACGGGAGATCGTCACTCGCAGATCCTCTCCGCGACTTGCCTCCAGCAAGGCTCGCCAACGACGGGGTGGTATCCGCACCACACCGGATGCGCCGACCTCGAGCTCGATGCCTTCGCTGCCCGCGCCCGAGATGCTCACCCGGTGTCGGAGCCCCGGCTCTTCAATCACGAAATTCAACGGGGCGATGTTCGGGGGCAACGTGACACCTCGATAATCCGGTCGGATGCGCAGGGATGAGGCCGGAGAGTTCGTCGCCGCAAGCACATCGGCCCCCAGGACCGACATCCACGCGGTTCCAAGCATCACCGCCCACCCAATTCCCCCGGTTTTCATATCAGAGAGGCGGCGCTCGTGAGGCCCGGCGATCGCTCCGGCCCGTGAGCAAGTAATACCAGTACGTGTCCCCGAACTCCGCGGCGAGCGCGGCATGATCCCGGTTTCCTTGCCGGTCCAGTTGCTCGCGCGCCGAGAGGAAGGCCCGGTAGCGCTCACGCGTGGCATTCCCCACCGTTTCACCCGGCCCGGGACCCGCCTCCGGCTTCCAGAGGGCCTGGATGGCAAGCCGGGCCTCCTCGCAGTGGCGGCCGGGAGTCGTGATCAATCGTGTCAGCAAGGCAGACCGGCCGGCCAGACTCTGCGGGTCGCGTTCCAGGAGGGCGTCCGCGAGCTGGTATTCGACGGCCATGCGGTTCGCCGGGTTGGCTTCAACCAGTTGCTGCAGGAGCAATTCGGCGGGAAGCTGGACCTGGGCCTCGTCGGTGCGAGGCATTTGGGCGCGAATGGCCTCCAGCGACTCATCCTTCACCCCGCGTTGGAGCGCCTCCAGGTGTCGCAAGGCGGCATCTGCCTCAACCCGACGTAGTGGTGCCAACCGCAGGCGATTCAGAAAGACCCGCGCCGCCTCGGGCCGCCCCAGCAGGAAGTTCACCTTCGCGAGCAACTGCAGCATCTCCGGGCGAGGCCCCTGCAATTCGAAGGCCTCGTGCGCCATATGCTCCGCCAGGTTCACCTGTCCAAGGTCCAACAACGTCAGCGCCAGGGGAAAGCTCATCTCCAGGCCGGCCTCGTATCCTGGCAGTAACCCGCGTCCCCGTCGTTGGGGCAACGAGAAGAGGTCGTCCAGCAGACGGCCGCTCCGGAACAGGGCCCGGGCGGCGTGCAGCCGGGTGCCGGGGGAAGGGTCATCCACCTGCCTGGCGGCCTCCAGCGCCCGCTCCCATTGGCCGCGGGAAGCGAAGAGAGCCACCTGGGCCGCCCCCTTTCGTTCCGGGTCAAGACTCGTCCACAACAACAGGCCAGCCAGGCCGGAGGCCATCAACCACGTCTTCCGCCCTGGCCGGGGCATCCGAAAGCGGCGCCAGTTCACCAGCCACGAACCCACGATCCACATCGGGGTCACGAGCCAGCCGGTCAGCGTCAGACCCAGGCTCACGCCATCGCCGGCGGTGTTCCCGAACGGCGCCACGAATGACCATCCCGGGTGCCAGGATCTCCACGCCACCAACAAGAGGGGCGTGGTGGCCCAAACCAGCGCGCGCCGCCATGGCTCGCCGGTGCCGAGGTCAACAAGCAAGGCGAGAACACAAAACCCGACCATCCCGGCGGCCCCGGACACGTAGAACACCAGCGAGGCGAACAGCCACTGCGCCCCGTAGCGGAGCGGCTTGAATCGACTTGCACTCACATCCCATGCGTTCGCCGCCAGACTCGTTACCAGCAGGCCCAGCGCCGTAAGCTCGGCGCCGGCGACGTAGCGTCCGGGGAGCATCCCCATTGAAACCGCGACCGCGAAGGCGCCGAGGCCTGGGTTCACGGCCCGCACGCGGAGCAGAAGGCGCCACGTTGAAAGGCACAGCCCTGCCAGGAGCACACCCAAGGCAAGCGCCCCCAACCCGTCCCGGAAGTTCAGTTGGGCTACGGCCGCCGCTCCGTACGAAAGCAACCCGCCCGGCACTCTCACGAACCGCGCGAAGAACGGGCTGTCCGTAAAGAACGCGGGAGCCAGCTGATGGTATGACAGGCTCGGCACCGTCAGGAACCAGAAGTGGAGCGTGCAAAGCCCGACTGCCAGTCCCAGCCAAGGCAGATCGAGTCTCCACGACGGATCCGGCGAAACGGCGACTGTCCCGCCCGTCGGCTCGCGCGGAAGCCACTCGCCTTCCGACGAGCCAGGAAGGCGCGTCGCCTTTCGGAGCGACGGCTCGTGAGCATGGGATGCGGGCGCTCGGGCCATGACCGGTAAACGCCGCGATCATGGGAATCGCCTCTGGCCGGCGCAAGCCTGTCGAAATGCCGGGCGAGCGGGGTTGTGCATCCCCAGGCCGGACGGACGGCGGTCGGTCCCCGGCGGCCGCGGGTGCAAGCGGTCGCGGTCCTGCTCCGCAGACTGGACCTGGCCAGCTTTTAACGCGGGGGGACCGCCCCGCCCGTCAATGCCGCCATGCCCGTGACCGCGTCTTCACAAGCCGGGTCGAGTCGAAGCGCGCGCTGAAACTGGCGCCGCGCCGCCTCGGTCTTGCCCTCGCGCGCAAGCGCCGAGCCCAGGGCTGCATGTGCGGGAGCGGAGTCCGGGTTCACGGCGATGGCTTTCTCAAAGAGCAACCGTGCCTCGTCAATACCTCCCCGCGCGAGCACGAGCTTCCCCCATTCCGTGTAGGCGACGGGCGAATGCGGGATAAGCTCTGTCACCCGACGCCACGACGCGACGGCGCCTTCGCCGTCACCCAGAGCAACAAGGAGCCGGGCCGTGAGGTCGTGCAACACCCAGTCTCCCGGAGCCCGCTCCGTCGCGGCCCGACAGATCTGGAGCGCCTGTCGCCGGGCGGTAGGTTTCGTTTGCTGCCGCAAGTCGGCGAGCCGCTGCTGCAACGCCTCGTAGCGTTCCGCATAGCCCACCTGAGACCGGTAGATGGCCTCCCCAAAGCGGCGCCGCAGCAGGATGCCCACCTCGTACGCCTGGTTCTGCGTATAGCCAAGCTGCTCGGCGCACTCCGCCTCGGACAACCACTCGTCTCCGGGTGTTCGCGGCGTTCCGAGGCGAGCGGACAAGGCGGCGGCAACCTCCTCGGCAAACATCCGGGCCAGCAGGTAGTTCCCGGCAAACGTGAAATGGACATGCTCGTGAAACCACTCTGCCCCCGGCAGCCTCGCGGGACTCGCCGCCGCAAACCGCTCCTCGGCATCGAGCAGGCGAACCTGCGGTCGCTGTCGTTCTGACACCGTGCTCCGAATGGCGGCGTTCAGACGCGTGTCGGTCCGAAACCGGAGCGTATCCAGATCGCGCGCCTTCGTGAGATGGGAAACCGCGTCCGCCTCGAAACCCAGCGCAAGACAGCAGCGTCCCCAACGGTAGTGGAGTTCCGCGTACTCGGCGTCAATTGCAGCCGCCGCCTCGTAGTGCGTGAGCGCCGCCCGGCTGTCGCCGGCCGCTTCGGCAGCAATGCCCGCGTCGAAGAGGTCCCTCCAGCGGGCCTGCTCCGTTTCGTTCAGCCCGGGCCGGTGCATCGATCCGAAGGGGGGCCAGTCTCGAACGCGCGATGCCATCGTGCTCACCATCACTTGCGCGCCTGCCCCACGTCCCATGTCGATCAAATCCCCAAGGTTGCGCCGGAAGTGCCCCGCCAACCGGTCCAGACGCGGGTCTTCGGCCCGGACCTGCTGCTCGAGGAACATGTCCATCCCGGCCCAGCCGTTGGTTGGTGCCCGTGCCCCGCCGACAGCCCTCAGCAGGACGCCACACAATTGACCCACCCGGGTGGATCGAAAGGCGAGGCCGGCCCGGATCACGGCCAGCGGCGGCGATTGCCGGTTGAAGACGGTCCCGGTGCCGAACGGCCCGATCACCTCGTTGTTTCCCATGTAAACGAGCCACGCATCGGCCTCCAATGCGCGACAGTCCCGCGCCATCGGAAGGATCACATGGGAGTTGATCGCCGTGAACGCCAGGTTCACGACCTCGAACCGCGTCCCGGGGTAGCGATCCCGCAGCAACACCTCGAGAATCCGCGGGAAGCTGAACGCCGGCGCGGGATCGCCCATCGCTGCCGACTCCCCGAACACGAAGATCCGCACCGTCCCCGGTGTTTTCCGCGGCTGGATCAAAACCGGCTCCGGGAAGCGGGCCAGCGTCGGCGGAAAGAACCGCCGAGGAAACCGCTGGTTCTCCACCAGGGCTCCACGCTCGACGGCTGGGTGCGGCACGAAGAAAGCCGTGCGAAACCCGAACCCGGCCAGTCGCAAACCCACCTCCAAAACCGCCAGCAGCCCCAGCGGCGCCACCACTGCCGCCAGCAACCGGAACATCCATCGCCGTCGCCGCGACAAGGCCGTCTCGGAAGCAGGCGCGGCAACCGGCTCCGCTTTCGAAGCGTCGCCCCCACGCCCAGTCCGCTCGCGCCCAGTCCGCTTCATGGCCGGTCCGGTCGGCCGCCACCCGGCAGGCCGCATCCAAAGCCCCGTTCCCCATGGCTCGTCTTCCGCGAGAATGAGTCCATTGCTGGGGGCGGATGCTCTAACCAGCGGTGTCCGATGGCAAGTCCGCCCGCCCGTTCTCTGACTATCCGCTGCAGCATGAAGGCGGATCTCCCGTTCCCGATGGGAGGACCCAACGGTCGTCGTTGGAAACCTCCAAGGACCTCCCCATCACCGTTCCAGTCTGCAGTCCTAAGGGCTCTTCTCAAGCCAAGGCTTGCCGCGGCGCCGGCAGGCGGCAGGTTGCGCCATGCAAACGACGGCCAATGCCGATTGCCCCTTCTGCGGCGCCCCCAACGAGGTCAGCGTCGAGGCGCTCGAAACGAACAGCGTGTTCGTCTCCGACTGCGAGAACTGCTGCCGGCCTTTCGAGGTGCGCGCGCACTGCGAAGACGGCGAGATTCTGACCTTGGAAGTGCGTCCGGGCTGAGGCAATGTCTGCGGCCCATGGCTGTGTTGATTCTGCCCGTGTACATCGCTCTGCTGTTGGTGGGTGGCCTCATGGGCTATCTCAAGGCCGGCAGCAAGGTCTCGCTGATCACCTCGATCGCCTTCGCCATCGCGTTGGCGGTCTTTGGGTACGCGCCGGTGCCCTACGGACCGCAGATCGTGCTGGGACTCCTGGTTCTGCTCCTGGTCGTCTTCCTGATGCGCTATGTGAAGACACGCAAGTTCATGCCGGCGGGAATGATGGTCTTGCTCACGGCGCTTGCGGGTATCTTGCTCTGGCTCACCATCCCTGGAGCCGGAACCCCCTAAGTAGGACCCGCAGCCGACCGCACGCCGGTCCCCGGCCGTCCGGCCGGACTGGCGGCAGGACTGACATCTGCTACCGTCCCGCCATGAATGAGCAGGAGCGCCATCCCATCCTCACCGTTTGCCTGTTGGCCGCCTTTGCGGACGGCAGGAAGGACCACACCGAGCGCGAACAGATTCTTGGAATTGCGCGAAACCTCGGCGGCGAAGCGGGCGAACTGCCCCTGCTCTACCAGCAAGTCCTGCTCAATCAGGTCACGCTTGAACAGGCGTGCGACCGGTTGACGGAGCCCACGCTCCGTCAACTCGCGTACGAGATGGCCGTTTGCATTTGCGACTCCGACGGCGCGTGCAACGCGGCCGAGCGCGAGTTCCTGGAACGCCTTTCCGGAGCGCTGGGACTCGACTCGACATCGGCCGTCGCGGTGCGGAAAAGCGCCGACGCCCTCGCCGAGGTGTCCGGTGAAATCGCCCCCGCCCCGCGGGCCTTGACGCCCGCCCCCGCAAGGGCCGACTCCGAGCTCGACCCGATGATCCTGCACTACTCGATCCTGAACGGCGCGCTCGAGTTGCTGCCGGACTCCCTCGCCACGATGGCCATCATCCCGCTCCAACTGAAGATGGTGTACCGCGTCGGAAAGCACTTCGGCCACGAACTCGATCGCGGTCATATCAAGGAATTCCTGGCCACGGCCGGCGTGGGGCTGACATCCCAAGTCCTGGAAACGTATGCCTCGAAACTGCTGCGCGGGTTGCTGGGGGGCGTCGCCGGGGGGCTGGGACGCATGGTGGGAAGCCAGGCCGCCAGCTCGGCCATGTCGTTTGCCACCACGTACGCGCTGGGCCACGCCGCGAAGCGCTACTACGAAGGTGGCCGGCAGTTCAGCACCAGCCAGGTACGAGGGCTTTTCAACGAACTCCTCGGCGAAGCCAAAGAGCTCCAGGCGCGATACCTGCCCCAAATCCAAGAGCGCAGCCGCAGCCTGAACGTGCGCGAGCTTCTCCCGCTGGTCACGAAGAACTGACTCAACCCGGCTTCAGACTGGTTTGCTTCGTGGGCACCAGCTTCTGGCTGGGATAGCCTTCCACCTTCTCGCCTCGCACGCGAAGGCTGTTGGCCAGAGCGTGCCTGAAATCCTCGGGGGCGGCGGCCATGCCCTGCTTGAGGGCCGCCGTGGCGGCAGCACCCGGAATGCGTTCAAGCGAGCAACGAGCGTCCTCGCGCACCGCGGCGTCGGACAGCAGGGCGGCGAGCGGTCCGACCGCCGTGTCGTCCCCAATTTCGGAGAGCATCCAGGCGACATGACGCCGGACGTTCGCGGCAGCGTGCTTGAGTTGCTTGACCAACTCCGCCTGCACGGCCAGGCGCTCGGCGTCGGCCCCGGGTCGACCGGCGTACCGGACGATCCTCTCGATCGCGCGCCGGGCGGAACGCGCGGTCTCGAAATCAGCGTCGGTCATCACCTCCGCCAACGGAGCCACGGCCCTGGCTCCAACCGGCCCGGCCCCCTGCCAGGCGGGCCCGCGAATGGCGTCGTCCTTGCTTTTGATTTTCGCGATCAACTCGCTGACGTCGGACGCCTCGGCGGCGAGTCCGGCGGTGGTAAGGGTTGCGCCGGCCACGGCCAGCGTCGGGAGGGCGTGCTGTTTCATAGTCCAACGTTGATTAAAGGGTGTACGGATAGCGCTGGGGACGGGACATCATCCGGTGCGCCTGTTCATCACCGACTATCTCGCGTTTGACCGGGTCCCACTGGAGCTTGCGGCCGAGGATCAGGGAAAGGTTGCCGAGGACGCAGAGGTTGGCGGTGGCGACACCGGCTTCGATGTTCATGACCGTCTTGCGGCCGGTCTTGATGCCTTCGAACCAGTCCTCGTGGTGATCGAACCGCGGGCTCTTGTGAACGGTCACGCCACCCGCAGGCTTCTGAAACTCGAGCGCCTTTTTCTCGGTGTAAACCTGCCCGTCGCCGACCCACACCACGAGCTTGTCCTTGTCGCCGTAGTAGACCGCGCCATATCCCTCGCGGATGCCTTCATTCTTGACCCGTTCACGATCCGGGTAGGGAACCATCTCGCCGGGTTGGGCCCAGACCAGCGTCCAGTCCGGGTTCTTGAACTGGTAGGTGACCTCCATGTCGATCGCGGCATCCCAAAGGCCCTTGGTGGGGACGCGGCCCTTGGTTTCGATGGAAACCGGGCCCGTGTCATCCGCGTTCATGAAGTGAAGCGCGTTGCTCATGACGTGGGCGCCGCGATCGCGGATCTGACCGCCGCCGGATTCAAGCAGCCACCGGAAAACGCCGTGCAGGTAGCGCGGGTTGTACTGGCGCCAGGGCAACGGACCGAGCCAGAGGTCCCAATCCAGCTCGGGCGGCGGTTCACGGTCAGGAACGGGGTTGTCGTCCGACGGGGTGGCGTAATGCCAGCACCTGACCGTGTGGACCTTTCCCAGCATGCCGTTGGCGATGAACTGGTGCGCGTAGAAGGCCTCGCGCTGGGATCGCCCTTGCGAACCGACCTGGACGCAGCGTTGGTTCTCGCGCGCGGCGCGGACCATCGCCTTGCCCTCCTCGATGGTACCGCAGGCGGGCTTCTCCACGTAAACGTGCTTGCCGCTTTCGCAAGCGTGCACCGTCTGGCAGGCGTGCCAGTGATCGGGTGTGGCAATCACGACGGCGTCGACGTCCTTCCGTTCAAGGACGTAACGGTAATCGCGGTAGGGCGTGGCCTTGCCGGCGGTACTCTTCACCGCCTCGCCCAACCGCTTCTCGTCGACATCACACACCGCGACGATGTTGACGTCGCCCCGGGACTGACGGGCGAGCATGTAGCCAAGATGGCCGTTGCCCATGCCCCCCAATCCGATGTGCGCGATGTTGAGACGGTCCTTGGCGGTGGGCGTGGTGTAGGTGGCCCCCAGGACACGCGCCGGGACGATTTGAGGCAGCCCCAAGGCGCCCAGGCCGATCACGGTCGCGCCCGAACGTTTGAGAAAACTGCGGCGAGGAAGCGAGTCAGTATGCATGGAAACGAGGGGACTTTAGCGGACAGCCTCACGCCGCCGCCAGCTTTTTGAGGTAGTCTCGCGATTTGACGAGGGCGGCAGCCATGGCGTCGGGTTCGACGTGCCCGTGCATGAAAGGATTCACAAACCAGCGGTAGTTCACCTCGCGCAGGGCCTTCATCCATGGGCGGAAATCGGTCGGGCCGTGTCCCGGAAGCTGACCCAGGCCCTCTTGCTTCTGCCAGGCGTAGAAGAAGAACAGCTGCCGGCCGGCAAGACGGATCGCCTCCTCCACCGACGCCCCCATCGCCTGCACATGATACGGGGCGAGGGCGAGGCCCAGGCGTGGCGAGTGGTTGAGGTCGGTGAAGGCCTTGAACGAGTCAAGCGAATCGAGCAAGGCCTGCCCGTGATTCTCGATGGCCAGGTACGAGTCGTGTTGCTCCGCCAGATCCAACAGGGGCTTTTGGTCTTCCAGAAAGGACTTCATCCGGCGCGTCAAATCCTCCGGGGGGCAGGGACTCGAGCTTCCCTGAACAGCGACTCCGCCCCCGGCCTTGCCCAGCAGGGCGGCGTACTTCGCATAGCCGCCGACGTAGGTCGAAAACGCGTACAGCTTCAGACGATGCTTCGCGAGCGTCTCGGCGAGACCTGAAGGCCCGAGTCGGCTCAGCGCCTCGTCCAGGTGCGGGCAATTCTCATACGCACCCCAGATGTCGATCCCGTCGAACCCGAGGCCGGCGATCCGTTCACAGGCCTGCTCGAGCGGCAGGTCCTTGAAGTGGATGGAGGAAGTGGACAGGCGTAGCTGCCAGCCGGGTCCGGCCGCAGGTTCGGCGGCCCTTGAGGGACGGCTGGCGAGCCGAGTTCCGACCAATGCGGACGCACTGCGGAGCAGGAAATCCCGGCGGTTCATGCGGCAAGCCATACACCCGGCCGGCGTTGGTGGGGAGCGAAATCTCGGTTGCGTCGTCGTGCCGACGGGCGCGCCGATGGCGCACCACGGCCACGGTTCAACGGGACAACGGCTTGACCTTCAGATTGCGGAACTCGATGCGGTAGCCTTCACCCTCCAGCCCGAGAAAACCCTGCGCGCGACCGCTGTTCTCAAAGCGACACGTCACGGCGCCGTTCACCCACAGCGTGAGGTTCGGGCCGGCGGCGGTGATCTCCATCGTGTTCCACTGACCGGCGGGCTTGACGCGGCCATCCGCCACCGCCTTTTGCAGGGTGAAGAACTTCTTCTTGCCTTCCGGCTCGGGGGTCTCGCCGAACAGGTAGCCTCCGCTGGCATCCCCGAACTGAGCCTGGTGCCAGATGGCTCCGTCCTTGGAATTGCGCACGTAGGCGCCGCTGTTGTAGCCGGACTTCCCCTCGATGCGGGTGTAGCAGAACTCGAAGTGGAACGTCGCGTCCGCGAACTCCCGGTCCAACAGCAACATGTCATGGCCGCCATCGCCGTCGCAGATCAGGATCTTCCGATCCGCATCCACGTGCCACTGGGCGCGGCCCAGCGTGCCGGTCGGGGGAACCGGAACCCGGAACCAGCCTTTCAGGTCGGCTGGCGGCAGGATGTCCTCCCAGCCGCCGGGCTCGGCCTCCAGTTTGCTGGGAGTCTCGGCGCCGTTTACGGAGAGGCGACCGCACAGGCAGGAGAGGCTCACCAGGAGAAGCAACGTGAGCCGCGCGTCATTTGGCAGGGTCTTAGGCATGCCGCAGGCTTCCGAGGCCTTCCCCGAAAGTCAAGTCGCGCCCGGCGACGGACCGCTGCCTTGTCCGCGGGGTGCTTGCCACCTGTCCTGGTATCTGGTTCGCTTCCGCGATGCAGCCGAGCTCCCAAGCCCTAGTCAGTCCGGTGGGTTTCGCCACTTCACGCCAGGTCGGGTGCCGCCGGAACCGATGGGCCGGCGCGGTGGGTCTGCTGACCTGTCTCCTCCCGCTCACCATGCCCGTGCAAGCCGAGATCAAAATGGAACAAATCAGTTACGCCGGCTGGCCGCACTGCGTCCGCCTCAGCAACGCGCACGTGGAACTTGTCGCCACCACCGATGTCGGTCCGCGGATCATGCGCCTCGGGTTTGTCGGCGGGCAGAATCTCTTCAAAGAATGGCCGGACCAGGCGGGCAAGACCGGCGGGGACGAATGGCGGATCTACGGCGGCCACCGCCTCTGGCATGCTCCCGAAGCCAAGCCTCGTTCGTACGCGACGGACAACGCCCCGGTCGCCTGGGACTGGGACGGCCGGCGCCTCAAACTCAGCCAGCCGGTCGAGTCGATCACGGGGCTTCAGAAGGAATTGGAGATCGTGGTCCACCCGGACACGGCGGCGGTGACGGTGCTGCACCGCTTGATCAATCACAACCTCTGGGACGTCCAGGCGGCTCCCTGGGCGATGAGCGTTTGCCTTGGCCCGGGGCGCGCCATCGTTCCCCAGGAACCGTTCATCGCCCACGCCGACAAGGTTCTGCCGGCGCGAACCATGACGCTCTGGGGTTACACCGACATGCACGATCCCCGTTTCCGTTGGGGCACAAAATACGTGGAACTGCGAAGCGACCCCGCGGTGCTGACCTCTCAGAAGGTCGGGTTTCTCAACACCCCGGGCTGGGCCGCGTTTGTGAAAGGAGGCGACGTCTTCCTGAAGCGCTTCGCGTTCGATCCAAAGGCGACCTACGCGGACTTCGGCTGCAACACGGAGATTTACACAAACGGTGACATGCTGGAATTGGAAACCTTGGGACCATCCGGCACGCTCTCACCCGGCGCCAGCGTCGAGCATGTGGAGCAATGGCATCTGTTCCGGGCCAACGTCGGTGAAGGTGACTCCGGGATTGATCAGGCGCTGCTGCCGCTGGTGCTCCAGACGAAAGCCGTGACGCCATGAACCCAGAGAACGCCGCACCCGATTCGCGAGACGACCGTCTCCCCGAAGCGCCCCCGGGAGAACCCGGGCCGGTTTGGTCGCGCATGGTGAACGTGCTGGCGGCCCCCGGGGAGGTGTTCGAGGAAGTGCGGGCGATGCCGCCCTGCGCCGCGAACTGGGTGCTGCCCATGCTCCTCTGCGCGCTGGTCTCCGCCGTGGCGATGTGGATCGTCTACAGCCAACCGGCACTGCAGCAGAAGCAGGACGAGGCGTCGGCGGCGTTCATCCAGCGCATGGTCGAGAAGGGCAAGCTCAAGCCGGAGCAGGCGGCGGCCATGCAGGCGTCGGCGGACCAGCCCAAGAGCAGCCTGAAATACAGCCTGGGCCCCTCTTTCGGGGCGGGGGTCGTGGCGCTCGCGTCACCGTTTTGGGGCGGTCTGCTGATCTGGATCGTCGGGTCCAAGGTCCTGAAAGGAGGCTTCAGCTATTCGAAAGCCGTGGAGGTAGCCGGCCTCTCCACCATGGTCGACGTGGTGGGCGCGATCGTGCGGGCGTGCCTGATGCTGGCGTTCGTGAGCCTTTACGCGAGCGCCAGCCCGGTGCTGCTGATCAAGGATTTCGACTGGCTCAATCCCACGCACATGGTTCTCGCCATGTTGGACCTGTTCGCCCTCTGGCTCTGCGTGGTCCGGGCCATTGGCATGGCCAAGCTGGGAGGGCTCAGTGTCGGCGTCAGCCTGGGCTGGATGCTGAGTTTGTGGGCGTTCTTCAGCCTCTTGATCCTGGGGATCATCATGCTCGTGCGCGCCCTGTTTGGTCTCTAAGGCCGTCACGCCCCTGGCCACCGGTCGGCGGGTCGCGGTGAATTTCGCTGAAACACAACGTTGCCTGCGGTGTCTTAATTACCTACTGACATGGCCAAGCCAAGCAAGAAGGGACGCAAGATCCTCATCTTCAGCGTCCTTTTCCTCCTCATCGCGGCCCTCGCGGTGGCCGCGTTCCTCCGGAAGCGCGAAGTCATCACCACGGTTCAGACTGAGAAGGCCGCCCGGCGCAATCTCACCGAACTGGTGATGGCCAACGGCCGGGTCCAACCAGTGGTCTACGTGAAGATCAGCCCGGAGGTGAGCGGCGAGATCATCGACCTTCCCATCAAGGAGGGGCAGGCCGTCAAGAAGGGGGACCTGCTGGTGCGCATCAAGCCGGACACCTACATGGCGCAGAGCAACTCCGCCACCGCGAGTTTCAAGGGGTCTCAAGCCGGTCTGGCGACGGCGCAGGCGAACCTCAGCCGTGCCGAGGCGGAGTTCCACCGCCAGGAAGCCTTGTACAAGGGCAACCTCGTCTCGGAGTCGCTCTTCGTGGACGCCAAAACCAGCTTCCAAGTGGCCCAAGCCCAGCTGCGCAGCGCCACGCACCAGGTCGAGATGTCGCGCGCCTCGCTCGACCGCGCCGAGGAGGATCTTCGCAAGACCATCATTTACTCGCCCCTCGACGGGACCGTGATCCGCCTGAATTCGCAACCGGGCGAGCGCGTGGTCGGTACGGCCATGATGGCAGGCACCGAGATCATGACCATCGCCGACCTGAACGAGATGGAGGCCCGCGTCGAGGTGGGCGAAGTGGATGTCCCGCTCATCCAGATCGGCCAGACGGCCCGGCTCGAGGGCGACGCGTTCAAGGACCGGAAGTTCCGCGGCACCGTAACGGAGATCGCCAATTCGTCCCGCGGTCTGACGCTCGGCTCTTCGGCGTCCAGCTTCGGCGGCCAGTCGCAGGAAGCCACCAAGTTCGAGGTCAAGATCCGGATCAAAGAGAAGGAGGCCTTCCGTCCGGGCATGACGGTGACGGCGGAGATTGAGACCCGTTACCGCACGAATGTGCTGACGGTGCCGATTGCCAGCGTGACCACGCGTTTGCCCAAGGGAACCAATACCGTGGGCAAGGCTGGCCAGACCAATGCGCCGGCGCCGGCCTCGACCAATCTGACGGCGGCCGAGGCAGCGCCCACGAACAACACGGTCGGGACCCACACCAACACCGCCGCCGCGAGCCGTGGCTCCGCAGACGCCACCACCAACGCCAACGCCGCGGCCGACACGGCCAACACCAATACCGCCACCAGCGGGCGGAAGCCGAACGAGGCGGTCAAGCCCATCGAGGTTGTGTTCGTCAAGGAGGGTGACGTGGCCCGCATGCTCCCGGTGAAGCGCGGGGTCAGCGACGATGCGTACATCGAGATCACCGAGGGCGTTACCGAGGGCCAGGAGGTGGTCTCCGGCTCGTTCAAGGCCATCAGCCGGGAGCTCGAAGACGGCAAGAAGATCAAGGTGGGGCCGCCCGCGTTCGAGAAGGGCCAGGGTCCCAAGGAACCGAAGTGACATGAGCCTGATCCGCCTGGACAAGATCTCGCGGCGCTACCAGATGGGCAGCGAGACCATTCACGCCCTGCGCGAAGTGAGCGTCGGCGTCGAACGCAGCGAGTACCTGGCCATCATGGGTCCCTCCGGCTCGGGCAAGTCGACCTTGATGAACCTGATCGGTTGCCTGGATACCCCGACCTCCGGCACGTACGAGCTCAACGGCACGAACGTGAGCGAGATGGACGACAACGAACTCGCCGAGGTGCGCAACAAGGAGATCGGGTTCGTGTTCCAGACCTTCAACCTGCTCCCGCGTGCGAACGCCCTGCACAACGTGGAACTGCCTCTGATCTATTCCGGCGTGCCGGCGCACGAACGGCGGGAGATCGCGACCGAGGCCCTGACCAACGTGGGTTTGGGCGATCGCATGACGCACAAACCGAACGAGATGTCCGGAGGCCAGCGGCAGCGCGTGGCGATCGCTCGAGCGCTGGTGAACCGGCCTTCGATCCTGCTGGCGGACGAGCCGACCGGGAACCTCGACTCGAAGACCGGCGCGGAGATCATGGCGTTGTTCGAACAACTCGCCGACCGCGGGAACACCATCATCGTGGTCACGCACGAGGAGGACGTGGCGCGACACGCCCGACGCATCCTGCGCATCCGGGACGGCTTGATCGCCAGCGACGAACGGGTGCGCGAACGGTCCGTCGTCTCCGCCTGATCCTCCTTGCGCCATGCGTCTGCTCAGCGAAGTCGCCGAATGTCTGCGCATTGCGGGGGATGCGGTTCGCGCGAACAAGATGCGCGCGGCGCTCACCACCCTGGGCATCGTCATCGGCATCGTCACGGTGACCTTGATGGCGACGGCGATCCAGGGTCTCAAGCGGAGTTTCAGCCAGAGCGTGTCGATGCTCGGCACCGACGTTCTCTACGTGGAACGCTATGACTGGTTCATCAACTCCCACGCCGAATGGTTGCGCCAGAGCCGTCGCCGGGAGGTGGACCTGTCGCAATTCCGAGAAGTGGAACGTCAAGTCACGCTCGCCCAGGCAATGGCGCCCATCGTGGGCACCGGCGGCACGGTGAAACGCGGCAACCGCAGCGCCAGCGGCGTGCGCATCATCGGGACCACGGACGCCTTTCTGCTGACGGGCGGGATCACCGTGGCAGAGGGTCGCTTTCTTTCGGCCGCCGAGGCCCAGGGGGGCCGCCCCATCTGCGTGCTCGGATCGCAAACCGCGACGAATCTCTTCCCCCGCGGTTCCCCCCTAGGCGAACGCGTTCACATCGCCGGGTTCCCCTTCGAGGTGATCGGCGTGCTGGAGCGTCAGGGCGAGTTCATGGGCGCCTTCAGCCTGGACAACCAGGTGGTGATCCCGATCAGCCAGTTCACGGAGTTGTTCTGGCGCTTCCCGGACGTCACGATCCAGGTCAAGGCCGGGGATGTCGACCGGCTGGACGATGTTCGCGAAGAGGTTCGCGGGGCGATGCGGCGGGTCCGTCACGTGGCCCCCGGCGAGGACGACGACTTCGCCATCAACGAGCAGGACCAGTTTCTCCAGACGTTCAACCGGGTGGCGGGCGTGATCGCCGCCGGCGGCCTGTTCATCACCGGGCTTTCGCTGTTCGTCGGCGGCATTGGCATCATGAACATCATGTTCGTCTCGGTGGCGGAGCGGACGAAGGAGATCGGGATTCGCAAGGCCATCGGGGCGAAGCGACGCACCATCCTCACCCAGTTCCTGGCGGAGGCGGCCATGATTTGCCTGCTCGGGGGCCTGATCGGACTGGGCATTGCCTGGCCGGCAACGCTCCTGCTGGCCAAAGTGCTCCCCGCGTCGATGTCGTTCTCCGTGGCCGGCCTGGCGCTCCTCGTGTCCGCGCTCACGGGAATCCTGGCTGGTTTCTTGCCGGCGTGGCGCGCCGCGCGGCTCAACCCTGTCGACGCCCTCCGCAGCGAGTGACCGTCCATGAATCCCGCCCTTCGACGTCGCCGCGGCACCCTCACGCTCCTCTGGGCGGAATTCGTGGAGAGCTTCCGGATGGCGATGAACGCCATCTCCGCGCACAAACTTCGCTCGGCGCTCACCCTGCTGGGGGTGTTGATCGGCGTCTTTTCCATCGTGGTGGTGATGACCGCGCTGCGACTCCTCCAACGCAATGTCGAGGCGGAGCTGAGTCAGCTCGGGGTGAACACGTTCCAGGTCCGCAAGTGGCCGGGGGTCGTCTTTGGCGATATCGGCGACTGGGAGAAATACGCACGACGGAAGAACATTTCCATGGCCCACGGCCGCGCCGTGATGGAACGCGCGACGCTGGCCCAGACCGTGGGGCTGCAGCGATTCCTGTGGAGCGGCGAGGTCAGCTCGCGCTACGACAAGACGCCCCCCAACGTGAACCTCATCGGGACGACCCCGGGAGGATTTGCCGCCCGGAACTGGGTGGTCGATCAAGGCCGCTCGCTGATCGAGGCGGACATTGACAGCACCAAGGACGTGGCCGTGCTTGGCGGCAAACTGGCAGAACTGCTGTTCCCCTTTGGGTCCGCCCTGGGTGAACGCGTTCGCGTGGACGGGATCGGTTACACGGTGGTTGGGGTCCTCGAGTCCAAGGGCGCCGCCCTGGGTGGGCAACAGGACAACTTCATCGTGATTCCGCTCACCACGGGGCTGAACCGGTACGGCCGGATCTGGACGAGCCTGGACATCCTGGTGCAGGCCCCGAGCCAGCCGGCGTACGACGACACCGTCGAGCAGGTTCGCGGAATCCTCCGGGCGGTGCGCAAGGTGCCTCCGGGAGCCGAGGACGACTTCGAGGTCTTTTCGAACGACTCGCTCATCGACCAGTTCAAGCAGTTCACCCTCACCGTGCGGGTGGTGGTGACGGTGATCAGCTCGATTGCGTTGCTGGCGGCCGGCATCGGCATCATGAACATCATGCTGGTGTCGGTGACGGAGCGGACGCGCGAGATCGGCATCCGGCGCGCCATCGGGGCCAAGAAACGGAATATCATGACGCAGTTCATCATGGAGGCCATCGTCCTGTGCGAAGTGGGCGGGGTGATTGGGGTGCTCCTGGGGCTGGCGGGCGGCAACTTCGCCGCCTACTACTTCGAGGTGCCGCCGCTCATCCCCGTCGACTGGGTCATCTTCGCGCTGCTGATCTGCTCCGTGGTGGGGATCGTTTTTGGCACGTATCCCGCCTACAAGGCCGCGAACCTGGATCCCATCGAGTCGCTGCGGTACGAGTAGCAGCTCGTCCGTGGGACGTCGGTGCGGCGAGACGGCTCCGAGCCGCCTGCGGAAACGAAGCAGTCAGATGGAGTCCTCGCCAAGGCCGGCGGGCAGCGGACCACGCGCCAGGTATCCCGGTGGTTCGCAGGAAGCGACCTGTTCCGTTTGGACCTGCTCTGTGGCCACGAACCGGTGAGGAGCGCGGGATTCATCCCACAGCGACGTCCCTGCACCGTTGTGGCTTCCGGCGGACTGAAGTCCGCGCTCCTGGGTCAAGGTAGCGCGCGCCGTCCCTTGCGCGCCGGATCGGCCTCAGTCAACACCGGCTCCCCGCAACGGCTTCCCGGTCGGTGAGGAGCGCGGGATTCATCCCGCAGCGACGTCCCTGCACCGTCGTGGCTTCCGGCGGACTGAAGTCCGCGCTCCTGGGTCAAGGTAGCGCGCGCCGTCCCTTGCGCGCCGGATCGGCCTCAGTCAACACCGGCTCCCCGCAACGGCTTCCCGGTCGGTTGTCGATCCCCGCCGGCCGGCTCGCCTTCATCCCCGTTGTAGCGCCATTCACCCGGCTCCATCAGGAGCGTGAGATCTTCGATGTCCCGATCCACCCGGCCCACAATGCCCCCGTTCAACCAGTCCAGGCTCGGGTTGCGCTTCGAGAATTTGTACCCGTTCACGCGCGCGCTGAGCGAAACCGACTCCGCTGGAACATCGGTGAACTTGAACCTCCCCTCGTCGCCGAGGAGCGTTTCCGTGTGATCCCATGCCTGCTCGCGTCCCAGAAACAACCGGGTGCCCGCCGGCACAGGCTTGCCGTCGGAGAGCACCACCCGACCGGCGATCTGATATCCGGGCTTCACCGCGATCACGCCGGCCTTGAGGGCTTCGCCGTTCTTGCCCGTGGTGATGACCTTCGCCGGGGCGGCGCCACGTCCCTTGAGCGAGGCCATCGTCGTGTAGAGCAGAAAGTCGCGGCCCGCCGGGACGTTCGGCAGGGCGAAGAAGCCGTCTTTGTCCGTGGCGAGTTCCTCGAAACGAAAGAAGTTGCCGCAGGCGCGGTCCGCGGTGACCGCCCCGACCAGCACGTCGGCGAGGGGCTTTCCGTCCGACTCGACGGTGCCCGTAACGAGCACCCCTTCCTCCATGCGCACCAGGTGGTCGCGACCCGGCTTGAGATCGACCCAGCGTTTGGCCAACCCCCGCCCCTCGACGAGGGCGTGGACAGTATCCACGCCGTTCGTGCAGAAGAGCCAGAACCGGCCCTGTTCGTCGGTAACCCCCAGCGGGTCGACAAAAGCGTCTGTCCCGCCCCATTGGGTGCCGCTGCCTCGAGCTACTCCCTCGGGGCTGACCGTGGCCCCCGGAACCGCCTTGCCCTCGAAGTCGATGATCATCCCACAAATACGGCTGGCCGACTTCAGCTTCGCGGGGTCCATGGGCGCCATGACGATCTTCTGCTCGCCGGCGGCGGGATCGGTCTTGGACGCGTAGAGGCTCTCATGCCCCGGGCTCACCACGAGGAGACGGAACAACAGATTCGGGTCGAGGGCCGGGATCTTGAAGGCGCCGGCCGCGTCGGTCCTGGCCTTCTTGCCACAATCCGGGTAGCACGAAGGACACGTCACGGCGGTGCCCGTCCTCGGACCGGCGGTGTAAACGAACACGGTGGCATCGGGGACCGGTGTGCCATCGGCGTGAACAACGCGGCCGACGAGATCGGGGCGGAGGTCCGAGGCGACCGGCAACGCCGACGCGCTCCATGGGACGAGGGCGGCCACAAGCATGACGATGGGGTGCTTCATAAGTCAGATCGGGTTGGATGCGGTGTGTGGGAAGCGGCCGGTTCTGTTCGGACCTGCTCCGTGGCCATGAACCGGAGGTTTCCCCCGTTCCCAACGCGTGGATACGCCGATTCGTTCATTTCTCCGACACTCGGTTCAGGGCCGCCCGCAAGCGTTCGCCCTCAAGATCGCGATTCACGATGCGGCCCTGGGCATTGACGAGGAAGATCGCCGGCAATTGCGTGACGTCAAAGGCCGCGGCCAACCGCCCGCGCTCCTCGGCGCTCAACCGGGTTTGGAGCCAGCCGTAGCCGCCCTCGCGCACGACGGTTCGGGCACTCTCGAGGTCTTCGTCCAGGTTGACGCCGATGATGGTGACACCGGATGGGGTCCCCGGTTCGCCTGCGATCCGCTTCAGACTCTCGAGCGCCTCGCGACTGCGGTCGGACCAGGCCGCCCAAAACACGACCAATCGCGGGCCTTTGACCTCCCGGAAGCCCACCGGCCTCCCTTCGAAGGATTCGGCCAGGAAGTCCATCGGCGGCGCCTTGACGGTCTCACCCTTGATGCCGACGGTGAGGGTGCCCAGGTCGATCGGTTCGCTCCCCGCCGAGACCTGCACCTTCCGCGTCAGCGAGCCAATCTCCTCCTCGGCTCGCGGGAAGGGTGACGACGGAGCGCCCTCGGCGGGTTTGGTGACCCGAACGCGAAGCTCGTAGTTCCCGGGAGGCACGTCCTCCACCCGGAACGTGCCGTCCGTCTCGACGGCGAGTTGGAATGTCCGCGCCGCCCGCGCCTCGGCGACGCGGGAGTCCGAGCCGAAGCTCGCCTCGTGCGCTTTGAGGAAGGCGGCGAAGCTGGCAAAGTCTTCGCGGTTCACCTTCAGGACGGCGTCGGCCGCAGGCGCTTTCAGGGCGAGGACGTGGACATCGTTCTGCCAGTCCACCGCGGCGTCCAGCGGCTCGGGGACCAATTGCCCGACCACCGGGCGGCCGCGAAAGGCGTATTCCACCCGTGTGGTGTCGCCCGCGGTGACCTTGAGCGGCCATTGACAGGTTTCCGTGATCGCGAATCCACCGCCCCGCATCTGGCGCTTCGGAACTTGCCAGCGGTACAACTTGTACTCCCCGGCCGGGACTTCGGAGAAATCGAAAGTCCCGTCCTTCGCCGTCGTCGCCGTATAGCTGAGGTGGAACGGAATGGATGGCGCCCAGGCGAGCGTGCTGAGACTGAGGTTCACGCCACCCTTCGGTTTCCCGGCCACGAGCAGGCGGCCCTGGACCGACCCATATGGCTCGAGCCGGACCTCGGCCCGGCGTCGCAATTCCCCCGCCGTCGAAGCCAGAAACCCGCGCGGATGGGCGATTACGACCGGCACGCTTGCGGCCGAGGCAGGGGGTTTGACGAGGCCGCTGTCGTCGGCCTGCGCCCGGGCGAGCCGGTCGCCGTAGTAACGGCCCGGCGCGTTGATGAACAACGGCTGGTGGTCCGTGCCGGCCTGGACCCAGAGCTTTGCGCCGGCGGCCGGGCTGCCATCGGGCAGCAGCACCTTCCACTCCGAGGGACCCCCGGACCGCTGGAGGGTGAGCTGCAGCTCCTGGTTGCCTTCGTCGAAGTCGAACGAATCGGTCGTCAAGGGCTCGTATCCCGCCGCTTCGATCCGAAGCCGGTAGCTGGGGTACATCCCCACGCGAACATCACTCCGATTCAACGGGACGGTGAACTCGGCCGCGTCAGGCTCGGCGACGGTCCGGTACGGCGTTCCGCCCCCCTCGAAATTGGCCGTCACCCGGGAAACCTTCACGTCGTTATGGCTGGCGGCATCACGGACCGTCATTCGCACCTTGACCTGGTCCGCGCCCGCGGCGCTCAGGACGACACGCCGCTCGGGTTCGCCAGGGACCGTCTTGAACTTCCGACTCACCGGCGGGTCCTTCGAAAGCGCGTAGAAGGTGACCGGCGCCGTCGGTGCATTGGTCCAGGTAGCGGTTCCATCGGCGTCGGTGGTCCCGGACCAGTCCAGGAGTTGGCCCTCGGTGCGGTGCGGGTCGATGCTCAGTTGCACGTTGGCCACCGGAGTGGCTGGTTCGTTCACCACCACGAAGCGCAACGGCTTCGCAGGCGGCAGAACGATACGGACGTCACCCATTTCCAGTTCGACCTGCGCCACCACCGAAACGGTTGCGCGATCGGGGCGTGACGCCGTGTAGATCCACTGTCGCGGCACTCGATGCGGGCGTTCGAAGCGTCCGTCGGCACCCGTGGTGAACTCGGAGACGCGCACGATATTGCCGTGACCGTAACCTTCCGTGACGGTGGCTCCCGCCAGGGGTTGACCGGCTTCATCGACGACGATACCGCGCACCGTCAAACCCTCGGGCAGCTTCGCCACGGCCGCTGACGCGCGCAGCTCCTCGATGCGTATCAGCGGATAGCTGTTCACGTTCATGTGCTCGGGTTTGGTGCTGAACTTCTGCTGGGAACCATCCGGGCGGACCAGGGTCAGCTCCACGTAATCGAGCGCGGCGGGGAACCGAGCATAGCTCCAACGCCCATCGGCGTCGGTCACCGCCGCCGGCGCGGTCAGGTCGGTCGCCTGGATCTCGGCGTACTCGTGGGTCTGGCGGTCATTCGTGCCCATCGTGAACCCATGGTAGCCCGAGCCCGACAGCAACACCCGAACCCCGGCGACCGGCGCGCCGGCTTCATCCTCGACGCGTCCTCCAATGGTCGTACCGCGTTCGAGCACGAGGGTGATTTCCTTGGGCATACCCGCGTACACGTCGCCCCCGGAGGAGGTCCACATGACGGCGTGTTGAGCGTACTCAACGTGGTTGGCGCTGATGCCGAAGCTGCTCATCTCGCGCCGGCCCTCCACCGGTGGGAGCGGGAACCGCAACACGTACCGGCCATCGACATCCGTCCGGCGGCGCGGTTGAGGCTTCTGCCAGTTGCCGATGTGCGGCGCGAAGACTTCGGCGCCGGGCAGCGCTTTGCCATCCGCGGCATCCCTGACGGTCACCGTCAACTCACCAATTCCTGCCGGGGCACTTTCAACCGCCGGCGTGGGATCGGTGCCCACACGCAGTTCGCGGCTGGACTCACCGGCCGCCGACTCAGCCGGCGTCGGCGTGGAACTTCCCGATCTCACCGTGGCCCCGGGGGCAGGACCAGCCTCGGACTTCGGCGCCGGGGCATCCGTCAGGCAAACCCACCCCAGGGCAACTCCGGCCAGACCCGCCGCCCAAGCCCGGTGCCGCGTCGGACGGAACAGGGCAATCATCCGGATCCGATTGCGCATCTGGTTACGATCCTCGGCGATTCCCGCAACGCCGGGCAGCAGCGAGCGTCCGCCCACGCCTTCGAGGACCTTGATGATCGCCGCCCCGTAGGTCCGGTGCTCCCCGGCCCCGGCCGCGTCCAGCGCGGCGGCGTCACAGGCGAGCTCGCTGTCGGCGCGCATCCGGTGGAACGCGAACCAGAGCAACGGATTGAACCAATGCAGGATTTGCAGGACGGTCGTGAGCCAGTTCACCGCGAGGTCGCGCCGCTTCAAATGCGCCAGTTCATGCAGGAACACGAGGCGCAGTTCCGCGGCGGAGAACCTTGAAACCAGGCCGGGAGGCAGCAGCAGGCACGGCCGCCACAGGCCATAGACCGCCGGGGTCGAGATGGCGTCGGTCTCCAAAACCGCGGGACGATATCGCAACCCCGCCAGCGCCCGGCTCTGCTCGAGGATGCCCAAGGCCACAGGATCCACGAGGGGCGTCGTGCGGGCCAGGGCCCGCCGGAACTGGCGCAGCGCGAATCCCAGCCTGGCGGTGAGCGCCGCCACCCCCGCAAGCCACAGCCCCCCGAGGAACCACAGCCAGGTCAATCGTGTCGCGGGGCGGGCAGGCACCGCAACCGGCGCCGGACGTGAATCCGCCACAACCACGGAGGCCGGTGCGAGGCGCGTCGCTGCGGCAGGCAGGAGCGATGGATCTACGACCGGCTCACCCTCGGCCCGGCCGGGAACGGGTGCGAACCGCGCCGGGGAAGCCAGGCGGGGCGACCGGGCCTCGCTGAGCGTGCCGGGCGTGTAACTGGATTGAGCTGCAACCGGTTTCGCTGCGCGCCACCCGGCCCAGTGAAACAGGCTGAAGACGCTCGCGGGCGAGGCCGGCAGCACCAAGCGGATCACCACCAGCCACCAAAGGGCATGACGCCAACGCGCTGGCAGATGCCTTCGAAAGAGCCGCTGCACGGCCAGCACGACCAACACCAGCACCGCCGCCTGGGCACTGCTCTTCAGCAGCCACTGTCCGGCCTCAGGAAACGAGTTCCACAGGTTCACAACCGCTCCTCCTTTCCATCCAGAATGCGCTTCAGTTCCTCGATCTCGCGCCGCGAAGGTCTCCGTTGCTGCACGAGGTGCGCCAGCATCGGCCGCAGCGAACCGCCGAACACCCGGTCCAGGAAGGACTCCGTGGCCGCCGCGGCACACTCCGACTCGCTCGCCCGCGGCTCATACCGGTAACGATTGCCCTCGGGCTTGAAATCGAGAGCGCCTTTTTGCACCAGGCGGGCGAGGTAGGTTCGGATGGTCTTGGGATGCCAGGTCGAGTCCTGGCCGGTGAGCGCCGCGATGATCTCCGCGGCGGTGATGGGATGGCGGTCCCACACGACTCTCATGACTTCCCACTCGGTTTCGCTGATGCGCGGCACGGGTTTCATGCTGGTCCGGCTTGCCTACAGATGTCGGCAAACTGACTACGCCCGTAGGCAATCCTTGTCAAGCGGCGCGTTAGACTTGTCGAGAAGCTGGGAGCGATCCAAGGCGATCCTCAAGGCACCAATCTTCCCACCCGGCTTGCCCGCGCCGCCCTGCGACGCCACTATCACGCCGAGCTATCGGTTCCATGCTGCGTTTCATCCTCGTGACCGCCGTCACCCTGATTCTGGCGGGGAATTCCTCCGTTCGCGCGCAGGATCCCCAGTGGATTTGGGACGAGGTCGGTGCCCCGAACGAGGCTTCGGGCGCGCGCACCGTCCTCTTCCGCCGGAGCTTCCGCACCCCTCCCTACACCTGGAACGCGCGTCTGACCGCGACGGCCGATGACGAGGCCGAGTTTTTCCTCAACGGACAACCGGTCGCGCGCTCCGCGGCATGGGATGCCCCTGTCCGGGCCGAGGTGAGCGTGAATCTCAATCAGGGCGACAATGTCCTGGCCGTTCGCGTCCGGAACCTCTCCGGGCCGGCAGGCCTCCTCGTCCACCTGAACCTCGGCGGCGAGCGGGGAGGGATCGTCGTGAGCGACACAAACTGGCTCACGGCGTCTCGCGAGCAGCCCGGCTGGAACGAACTCGCCTTCGCCGCCGCGGATTGGAAGCCGGCCATCGCCCTGGGGCCGCACGGCATGCCGCCCTGGGGCGACGTGCTGGCGCGCCCTTCAGCCACGCCTGCCGAATCGATCCAGGTGCCCGCCGGATACAGGGTGGAGTTGCTCCGCTCGGCGCGGCCCGACGAGGGCTCGTGGATCTGCACGGCGTTCGACGCGCGCGGCCGGCTCCTGGTGTCGGCGGAGAACCCCGAGGTGCCCCTGCTTCGAATCAGCTTCGATGCAAGCCGGCGGCTCGAACGGGTCGAGCGCGTGGCGGCTCCGGTCGGACAGGCGATGGGATTGCTCGATGTGAACGGGAGCCTCTACGTGAGCGGGCGCGGACCCAAGGGCACCGGCTTGTACCAACTCCAGGACGTCGATGGCGACGACCGGTTCGACGCCGCGGAAACCCGGCTCCTCAAGGCGTTCTCGGTGGGCGGCGAACATGGTCACCATGCCCTGGCGTTGGGGCCCGACGGCAAGCTCTACGTCCTCAACGGGAACATGACCAAACCCCCGGAGGGCATCTCCCCCCACTCCCCGCTGCGCCACCAGGGCGAGGACGTCCTTTCGCTGAATCCCGACGAACTCGGCCGTGTCACCGGCATCCCCCCGCCCGCCGGCTACATTGCCCGGACGGACCTCGAGGGTCGGCATTGGGAGTTGATCGTCGGAGGGCTCCGCAACGCTTACGGATTCGATTTCAACGCGGACGGCGAGTTGTTCACGTTCGACAGCGACAACGAGTGGAACTGGGGCACGCCTTGGTATGTGCCCACGCGGGTCCTTCATGCGGTATCGGGCGCCGACTACGGCTGGCGTGATGGTCGGCGGATCTGGCCGGAGTACCTCCCGGACAGCTTGCCGCCTGTCGTGAACGTGGGGATTGGCTCCCCGTGCGGCGTGAAGGCCGGCACCCGCAGCAGTTTCCCCCCGCGCATGAAGCGGGCGCTTTTCGTGCAGGACTGGTCCTATGGGCGGATCATGGCCGTTCACCTGGTTCCCGAGGGCGCCTCCTATCGGGGAAGCGTCGAGCCGTTTCTGCGGGGGCGACCGCTCAACCTGACCGCCATGGACTTCGGCCCCGACGGGGCGCTGTACTTCGTCACCGGAGGACGCGGCACCCAATCCGGTTTGTACCGGGTGAGCCATGAAGGCACCGCGAGTGGCGTCGCTCAATCGGCAGCCCCGGAGGCGACGGACACCCCTGCGCCACAGGCGAGGGCCTTGCGCCATCGGCTTGAAGCGCTTCATGGCCGCATTGATCCGAAGGCGGTCGAGCTGGCGTGGGAGTACCTGGGCCACCCCGATCCGTTCCTGCGGCACGCCGCGCGCGTGGCCCTGGAGTCACAACCGGCGGAAGGATGGCGGGCTCGTGCTTTCAGCGAAACGAAATCGCTGACTTCGCTGGCCGCACTCCTCGCGCTCGCGCGGGTGGGCGAGGAACCGGACGCTCCCGGGTTTTGGCGAGCGTGGAGTCGCTACGAGCTGCGGACGCTTCCGGACGACGCGAAGCTGCTGAAGATCCGCGCCGCCCAGCTGGCCCTCGTTCGCTGGGGGCGGCCCCGCCCGACGATCGCCGCGCAACTGCGGGCCGAACTCGAGCCTGCGTACCCCACCGGCTCGCGGAACCTGGACCCGGAGTTGGCGCGCATTTTGATCTTCCTCGAAGCCCCGTCGGCGATCCCGAAAACGCTCGAGCTCATGGCGGGCTTGCCGCTCATCGAGGACCAGTTGTTCTATGCGGCCCAGCTCCGAAATCTGCGCCGGGGCTGGACCCTCGAAACTCGCCGGCGCCTGCTTGCCTGGTGGCAGCGGCCGCGATCCGCAGGCCAGCATCCCGCCGAACTGCTGGCCTGGTTTGCCGAGGTCGACCGGGTGTATGTGGACGGCGCCCTGGTGGACCGGCATCTCACCGAACTGCATGCGGAAACCGTGAGCGCGTTGACTGAGGACGAGCGGCGCTCGCTCGCGGAGGTTCTGGAACGTCCGATCAGCCGCGGCCAGAGTCTTCCGGCCACGCCACGGAGCTTCGTGAAGCAGTGGACCACCACGGAGATCCTGCCCCAGCTCGAAACCTCGGCCGTCGGGCGTGACCTCAAGCGCGGCCGCCAGGCGTTTCTCGACCTGCAATGTCTGGCCTGTCATCGCCTGGGGAATGAAGGCGGGGCCGCCGGTCCCGAACTGAACGCGCTCTCGAGCAAGTACACGCAGCGCGACATCCTCCAAAGCCTGTTAGAGCCTTCCAAAGTGGTCTCGGAGCAGTACCAGAACCTCACCGTGGAGCTGAAGGACGGCGACACCGTCACCGGTCGCCTGGTTCAGCAAACCGCTGGCGAGGTCGTGCTCGAGACCGATTGGCGCACCGGAGCGCAAACACGGCTTCCCGCCGAGTCCGTGTTGTCCACGAGACCGTCCCAACTCTCGCCGATGCCGGAGGGGTTGCTCGACGTCCTCACCCTCGACGAGATCCTCGACCTACTTGCCTTCCTCGTTTCGGGAACCGGGTCGCCGTAGTCGCCGCGTCCGGACCAGCCTGGGACAACCTTGCCTCACCGGGTTTGCATTGGTGGGGCGAGCGTCCCGCGAGCCGTGACCGGCGGGCCACGGTGTGCCCGCCCTACCTCGCTCGCAACCGCAACGCGGTGCAGCCTCGCTCAACCGACGGCCGAGGGGCTCTGAGCCCGGGATGCTCAACCGCCGCGGCCAAACACCAACCAACAAATCGCCACCGAGGCGATCACGCCGGTCAGATCGGCCAGCAGCCCTGCCGCCACGGCATGGCGCGTGCGCCGGACTCCCACGGCCCCAAAGTAGACCGCCACGACATAGAGGGTGGTTTCAGTGCTGCCCAGCACGGTCGCCCCCATGCGGCTGACGAGGCTGTCGGGACCATGCGAGTTCACCAACTCGGTGAACAACCCGATGCTGGCGCTCCCACTGAGCGGACGCATGAGGGTCAGCGGCAGCAGATCGGTCGGAAAACCAACCGCGTTCAGAACCGGCCCCAGCCCCCGTGCCAGCAGATCAATGCCCCCGGCCGCCCGGAACATGCCCACCGCCACCAGCATCGCGACCAGGAACGGAATGACGCGTACGGCCACATGGAACCCCTCCTTGGCGCCCTCGACAAACTCCTCGTACACCGGGACGCGACGCACCGCCGCGTACAGCGGAAAGAAACTCAGCAGCAGCGGAATCGCGATCACGGCGACGGCATTCATCGCGGTGACGAAGACGCCGGCGCTTGCGTTCCCCGTCAAGGGACGCTGCGCCATTTGATGCAGCATCAACCAGGCGAAGAACCCGAAAAAGGCGGCGAACAGCGGCCACCCCCAAACCGGCAAGGGCGCGTGCCCCGTCGGAAGCGCCACGGTCTCGGGTGGCTCGGTCACGGGGACCGACAACGCCTCGGCGCTGGGAGACAGTTGAAAGCGGGGTAATCGCTGCAACGCCTTCACGGCCGCAATGCCGACCGCGGTGGAACAGAGCGTCGCGAGCAAGGCGGTGCCAACGATCGCCGTGGGGTGGGCGGATCCGGCGGCGGCGAGAATGCCGATGGCGGTGGTGGGCAGCAGTTGGACCGAGCTGGTGTTGATGGCCAGGAACGTGCACATCGCGTTCGAGGCCGTCCCGGGAATCCGGTTGAGACGCTCCAGATCCGCCATGGCCCGGAGGCCCAGAGGCGTCGCGGCGTTGGTGAGGCCGATCATGTTCGCCGCGATGTTCATCAACATCGATCCCATGGCCGGGTGTCCCGCGGGCACTTCCGGGAAGAGCCACCGCAGCGCCGGCCTGAGCAGGTGGGCGAGGGACTGGATCATGCCCGCCCTCTCGGCCAGCCGCATGATCCCCATCCAGAGCGCCGTGACTCCGATCAGCGGGATGGCGATGGTGACGACCGCGGTCTTGGCGCTTTCGAACACCGCCTCCGTCAGCTCCGGAAGGCGGCCGCGCGCGCCACCCAACAGCACGGCGGCCAGCACCAGGCCCAGCCAGATGTAATTCAGCATGGCGCGTGTTTACACGCCGTCGCGCCGCCCGCAATGCGGAAGGCGGGTACGGGCACGTTGACACGCTCCGAATCGAGGTCGAACAGTCCTGCATCGGCGGGACTGTTCTCCTCGAGCAATCCTTCCGACCGCCGCACTGGCCCTCCGGTCGCGACGTCAACAACGAAGACCCGGTGGACAAAGCATACAAAGCTGACATCCCCAAGTTCTGGACGGCACTGAAGGACCTCAGGACGGCGGTTGCCGCTGTCGCGTCGAAGACGGATTGGACCCGACTCCGCGTCGCCTCCCGGCTCGAGCACGTGCCGTGCCTCGAGATTTCGCCGAAACCGGCGCGGCCGGCAAGGACACCCCGGCCCTGGGAGGCCGGAGCTGCCCTGAGATCCGAGTCGCGTTCCGCCATGAGCAGGAGACTTGGCACGGGGCAGCGGTAAGCGGGCGAAGAAAAAAGAGCTGGCAACCGACGCAGAATGGGAGTAAATGCCTCCTACCGTTGAACTACAGATCCTAATGAAATCCAATAAGAAACACAGGCTGATCATGCTCGGAGGCGTTGCCGGCGCGACGCTCGGCGCCGCCCTCGCCCAGGCCCAGACCGTCATTCCCGAATCGGTGGCCCTCCCGTCCACCGCGCTCGACAAGACCAAACCGGGCTTTGTCGTCCGCGTGTCCCAGGTGACCGGGGCGCAGCAGCCGAACACCCTGGCGCGCGCCGAGGCTCAGATGGCCGGGCTGCTGGTCAATCCGGCCACCGGCCAACCGTTCGAGAACATTGCCGACCTTTCCACGTTCAACGCGGACGGGACCTACTTCGAAGAGGCCACCCTCTCGTACGACGGCTCGTACTTCCCGGGCATCCCGGGACTTGAAGGAACCACCATCAACATCGCGATCGAGGCCATCACCTACGTCGAGTTGACTCCCGGGACTTACACGATGGTGGTCACCGGCGATGACGGTGCGAAGGTGACCACGGGCAACATCCAGGACCGCGTGTCGGAGATTCTCCTGGTCCAGGATCCCTCGACGGCAGACAAGGTGTTCAGCTTCACGGTGAGCAAGGCGGGCGTTTACCCGTTCCGGCTCGTCTGGGAGCAAGGCGGCGGCGGCTATAGCGTGCGCTGGTACACGGCCGACAACACGGATACCTCCAACCGCATTCTGCTCAATGAGTTTGGCGGAACCGCCTGCTACCGCTCCCTCAAGGCCAATGCCGTCACCACGGGCCCGACGATCAGCGGACTCTCGCCCTTGCCCGGCGCCGTGAACGTGCCGCCTTCGACCGGGCTCACGGCTCTGATCAAGGACGGATCGACCGCGCTGAACGCGTCATCCGTGAGGCTGCTTCGCAATGGCACCGACGTGACCGCCGCCGCCACGATCGGACCCAAGTCCGGGAACGTCACCAAGGTCAGTTACACGCCCGCCGTCCTCCCCGACTCGTTGGTGGTGGAAAAGTACACGCTTCGCTTCGACGATCCGACTCAGGCCGGCGGTCGGGAAGCCTTGATCAGTTACACGGTCGCGCCGTACGCCAACTACACGCTGCCGGCCCCGATCTGGATCGAGAAGTTCGACTCCGTCCAGGAAGGCGCCATGCCCCAGGGTTGGACCACGGTGACCCCGTTCACTCCCCAAGGAAACGAGGACCTGGACAACCCGAATTCCGACAGTTACCTGGTCTGGGTGGTCATTTCGCGCGACCGCGTGGCGAGCATCACCGCCTGGAACGCCTCCTATCGTCTGAACACCCCGGAGGCCTACATCAATGGCGTGAAGATTCAGAACCTCATCGAAGGCCAGTTCGCCTACCACGAATCCGACATCCGCAGCGGCAGCCAGTATGCCGAACTGTTCTCCCCGTCCGTCAACCTGACGGGCAAGAGCGACATCTACCTCGTTTACAACAGCATTTATACCCAGAACCAGGACAACGTCGCCGGGGTCGAGTACTCGGTCGACGGCGGGAACACCTGGCTGCCGGTGGTCTATATGGTCGATGCCGCGGACCTCGTGAAGAACCCGGACGGGACGACGGATGCCGAAGGCACTCTCACCGCCACCCAAAACGACACGGCGGTGTACACCGACCCCGTTACGGGTGAGGAAATCGGCCGTTCCTACGGGGCTTTCGTGAAGGCTGCCCGGGACACCTGGAAGGACCTTGCCCCTTACATCAGCGGGCGCATCAACGATGATCAAATGGAATCGCATCGCATCGAGAAGTTCCGCCTGCCGCAAGCCGACAACCAAGCGAACGTGAAACTCCGGTTCTTCCAAGCCGGCACCGCGAGCTGGTTCTTCGGCGTCGACAACGTGGGTCTGTACTCGATCACCACGATCGATGCGCCGGCGCTCACGAAGCAACCTGCCAGCGCGACCAAGGTTGCGGGTGGCTGGGCCGCTTTCGACGTCGCGGCCTCCGGCCAGCAACTGACCTACCAGTGGCAGAAGAACGGGACCGACATCGCCGGTGCGACCACGGCCAGCTACAGCATCGATCCCGTCGCGGCGGCGAGCGCCGGGACTTACCGCTGCCTCGTCTCGAATCCGGGCGGTTCGGTGACCAGCCAGGAGGCCGTCCTGACCGTCGTCGAGGCGCCGCAGGACGCCGCCAGTCTCAAGACCGGCCTTGGGGTGTACCTGCCGTTTGAAGGCAACTACACGGACGGATCCGGCAACAACCGCAACGGCACGGCCGTCGGCAGTCCGACCTTCGCGGCCGGCCAGATCGGCGCCAGCGCCGTCAAGGTCAGCAGCGTCCGCTCCAGCTCGACCTACAACTTCGTCACCCTCGGCGACAGCGCCTCCCTGCCCTTCGGCCAGACGGGTGACTTCACGGTGGCGTTCTGGATGAAGTCCGAACGCGTGGACGGTGATCCCTCCGTGGTGGCCAACAAGAACTGGGGCAGCGGCGGCAACACCGGCTGGACGATCGGCACGCAGGGCGACGGCCGCATCGAGTGGAACTACAAGCGCAGCGACGCCGCACGCAAGGACCTGGACTACACCGCCGGCGGGCCGGTCCTGAACAACGGCCACTGGGCCCACGTGGTCGTGGTCTGGAAGATCAACGGCAATGCCGAAACCTACCTCGATGGCTTCAAGGTCAATGAGGTGAGCATCGCCCCGGGAACGGGAGCCCCCTATGCCGAGGGTACCAGCCTTAACCTGGGCCAAGACGGAACGGGAGCGTACACCGACGGCGAGTGGGACGGCCTGCTGGACGACGTCGCCATCTGGGAACGTGCCCTGTCCGCCGATGAAGTGCTCACGCTTTACGGCTACGGCATCCGGGGAGACAGCTTCCTGAATCCGCCGGCCACCGCGCCGACGCTCAGCTACACCTCGGCCAATGGCCAGCTCACCCTCACCTGGCAGGGAAGTGGCTTCGCGCTGCAGGAGAACACCGCCCTGGGTACCACCGCCGCGTGGACCGCGGTCTCGGGTGCCGGTGCGAACAGCGCGACCGTGTCAACCGCCACCGGAACCAAGTTCTACCGACTGGTGAAGTAAGCGGCGGCGGGAGATTCGATTCCGATTCCACGGCCGGGGAGCCAGCCTCCCCGGCCTTTTGCTTTCGAGCCGCAATTACTTCGGCCCCCGATTCTCGTCCTGCCCGAGCTCGTACATCCGGATGTAGTTGTTTCCCTTGGCCCCGGCGGCGACCCAATTCACGTGGCCATCGGTGAACAGCACGTTGCCGCCCGCGGCGCCATGGTTGTCATCCTTGTCGGGGAAGTTGTTCTCGCCACCTTCGCGGTCGCCATCCACGATGATGCAGATGTCGGACGGTCCGACGGCTTGTCCCTGCAACCCGAACGCGTTGTGCTTGTGGGTGTAGCTGGAAACGCTCGCGGTGGACTTCTTGATGCCGTCGACCTGGGAATTGACGCCGTAGTACCGGACCTGGCTCGAGCTCGCCAGCGGACCGAGGGCGTTCATGAAGCCGTAGATCTCGTAGCTGACCCCCACCAGTTCATTCGAGCGGCCCCGCGTCTTCGCGGCCTGGATCAGCATGTCGCGCAGCACGATCTGGCCGTTGTTCGGATGCCGGGTCGTGTTCGTGCTGATGAAGTTCTGGGTCGCCGGACAAACGAAGACCGACTTGGCCACCGCGCCGGGAATGTAGTTTGGGTAAAGCCAGCTCAGGTCGTCGTCCGCGTCGCTCCAGGTGCCGGAGAGATACCCCCGGGAGTCGTCGTCGGCGTACATCAGCATGCCCAGCCCGATCTGCTTCAGGTTGCTGATGCAGGCCGTGCGGTTGGCGCGCGACTTGGCCTTGCTCAGGGCGGGGAGAAGCATGCCGGCCAGGATCGCGATGATCGCGATCACCACGAGCAGTTCGATGAGCGTAAATCCTCGCCGAGAATGCGCGCGCCAGGCGTGGTGGAAACTTGGCTGCAATCTTCTGCCGTGACGGGAGGTACGTGTGATCATGGGCGCTTGTGTCGTCAATCGATCTGATCCTAATGAGCCCGCGGATGCGTGCCGGTCAAGCGGAAAGCCGTCCGGGGCCAACGCCGCGCCGCCCGCGGGGAACCGGTGGTGGCGAATTGGGGAGGGCATGAGAGGCGTCAGGGTCGCGGTGGGTGTTGGCGGCGGTATTGGAGGCGCGCCTGGAACATGCGCTCGCGCAGACCGCCTCGTTCGAGGAAGTCCTTCTCCAAACGGCGAAGCTGCTGGTCGATCAGGTAGTTCGCCTGGTGGATCAGGCAGATGGCGATGTTGGCAATCACTTCGGGCGGGCGCGTCTCCACGAACTCACGGTAAAGCTCGTAAGTCTGCGGGACCTTGCATCCGAGCCGGCGTACGTAGAGGGCTTCCTTGGAGTCCTTGTTCCATTCGCGATGCTCGCGGACGCGGAGGTAATCGCGGTAGTCATCAAGCAACTCCTCCAGGCTGGCGCGGGCGACGCCGGTAAGCTTGATCTCGGTTTCCTTGGAGGTCAGGGCGGCTTTGCTGCCTTCGAGCAGGTTCTTCTTGCCGGAGCGTGCGGCCTGGATCATCTGGTCGATGGTGCGGTCGTTTTTGGCGAGATGCTTGTGCGCGAAGCGGAAGGTGAGGTCATAGACCACCTCGGCTTTGTGAAAGGAGTGGAGCGTCTGGTAGTCGCCGCGAGGAGGGATGATCGGATGGTCTGCATGGGAGGTATGGGAATCAGGTGACGGCTGATTGCCCGGCCTCCCCTGACTCTCATTGGTCCCCTTGTCGTTCATGGCAGTTCGCGGACGTTCTCCAAGCCTCGGCGATTTCGGCCTCGAGGGCGGCATCTCCTTCAGATCTCATGCCAGCGGCGGTCAGTCGCGGCCTGCGGGCTGGCTCCAGCGCATGAGACGGCGCAACCCTACCCCCCAGTTCCCCCGCGGCCGAGCCCGCAGCGGTCACCAAGCAGCACGTAGACGGACTCGGAAGCACCGGCTCAGAGCGCTCGGAAGCTCACAGAGGAACCCTTGTGCGTAGCTCGAGCACCTCCCCAACCGCCGAACTGGTGATCGCCGAATTCGCCCCCCTCAGGCCGCCGCTGCAGCCATGCGGCGCCAGGCAGCGACGTACATGCCGTTGCCGCGAGTCTCCTCGGTGCGCAGAAACCATTCGCACGCGGGCGCTGCAGCCGCCCGAAACGGGTGCAGCAGCGGCAGGCCTTCAAACTCGGGATGACGAGCCCGAAAACGCGAGGCCACCCGCACCGTCTCCTCCTCTGGAAGGGTGCAGACCGAATAAACCAGCCTCCCTCCAGGTTTCACCGCGCGCGCGGCGTGATCAAGCAACTGCGACTGCAGCGAAGCCAACTCCCGCACGTCGTCCGGCTGCGTTGTCCAGCGCGCGTGCGGATTGCGCCCCCACGTGCCGAGATTGCTGCACGGCGCGTCCACCAAGACCCCGTCAAAGACAGTACGAGTGGGCAGGCGCTCTCCTCCGTCCCACGGTGCCAAGCGGTAGTTGAACACACCGGCACGCCGCGCGCGCAACTTGAGCCGCCGCAACCGCCACTCGGCAGGGTCGCTGGCCCAGATCAGCCCGCGGTTCTCCATCAGGTCCGCCAGCAGCAGCGTCTTGCCGCCTTCGCCGGCGCAGGCGTCCCACCAGGTTTCGCCAGGCTTCGGCGCGCACAGCCAACCGACCGCCTGGGAGTGAAGATCCTGCAACTCGAAACGCCCCTCCCGAAAGGCGTCGGTGCGAAACAAATCCTCCTCTCCCCGGTACTCGAGCGCGTCCGCGGCGGGTCCCGGTCCGGCCGGACGGCACGAGCCCAGCGACGCCGCCAGGACCCGGCCGGTGCCGGGACGCGCCCTCAACCACAAGGCGGGCTCAGCCTGCAGGGCACGCGTCCAGCCTGGCGTCACTTCCATCGAGTCCCCCACCCAGCGAGGGACGGCAAGCCGGAGCACGTCAGCGACCGGAAACAACTCCGGGGCCGCCGCATAATCGTGCCGGAGGTCCAACGCCTGCCGGATCTGAACCGTGAGCGTTGCGCGTTGGTCGAGCCAGCCCCACCACCGGAAGTACGCAAACACCGCTTCACTGATGCGTCTTCGCTTGTCCTGCGACAGGTCACGGCGACCACGCAGCAGGCCGCGCAGCACGGCATCCGCCGGATGCTCGCGATCCGAGATCTCGATGACTTCCGCCGCCAGCCAGAGCACCGTCTCGCCTGCTGGGCGAGGGCGTGCCCGGCCGTGACTGGATTCAACGCCCCTCACGACGCCTCACCGCCGGCGCCCTTGCCATCCTCGCCGCCCTGCGCATCCGGACGGCGGTAACTTGCGACCACCCACTCGCTCAGAACGCGGTCGGGGGCCTCGACCACCGCTTCGTCCACGATGAACTCCGACTGCTTGAGATTCGCGGCAACGAGCTTGAGACCAAACTGAAAATCCTTGAACCGTTCGGCGCACACATCCCGGACGTGCTTGCCGGATTCGCGGGCGATCCGCACCAGGTGGTCGGCCGCGGGATCGGTGAAGCGCAGCGTCAGTCCGTGCTCCTTCTGGAAGCGCTCGGCGAATTCCTGCACAATCTGGCGCATGATCACGAGTTCCTCGCTGGCGCTTTCCGCCAGGAGGGCTGCCAAGCCCTGGATCGGTTGGTCCACCACCGCGTGGGTGACCTCGAAGCGCCGGACGTGCGTGGAAGGCAGCTCGAACTTGAACTCGCGGAACACCCGTTCACAGACCGTCATCAGACCGCGGGCGCCGGTCTGTTCCTCCGCGGCCAGTTCGGCGATGCGCCGGAGGCCCTCGTCGCGGAAGAGCACCTCGATGCCGTAAGCCGCAAACGTCTGCTCGTACTGCCGGATGATGCTGCCCTCGGAGCTCTTCAGAATCGTGAAGAGGTCGTCGATGTTGAGCGGGTGACAAAACACCCGCACCGGCAGCCGGCCAATGAACTCGGGCTCGAAGCCGTAATCGATGAAGTCGCGGGTCTGGGCGCGCGTCATCACCTCGAAATCGGTTTCGACCTGCTGGGCCTTGGCGGCAAAGCCAATGGTCGCCTCGCGCAACCGCTTGCGGACCGTCTTCTCGAGGTTGGTGAACGCGCCGCTGACAATGAAGAGGATGTGCTTGGTGTTGATCTGCTCGACCGGCTTCCGGCCCCGCTGGCTGAAGTCCATCATGGCCTGCAGCTGGCCCGCGATATCATTGGGTGAGCGCGCCGGAACGTCCGTCTCCTCCATGAGCTTCAGCAGGTTCGTCTGCACGCCTCTCCCGCTGACATCCCGGCCGGTGGCGTTGCTGGCGGCAGTGATCTTGTCGATCTCGTCGATGTAGATGATCCCGTACTGCGCCCGTTGCACGTCGCCGTTGGCGCGCCTCAACAACTCCCGCACCAGATCCTCCACGTCGCCTCCGACATAGCCGGTCTCGCTGAACTTGGTCGCGTCCGCCTTCACGAACGGGACGCCGATGAGATCGGCCATGCTCCGGATGAGGTACGTCTTCCCGACCCCGGTGGGGCCCACGAGGATGATGTTCTGCTTGGCGTAATTCGGCTGGTCCCTGCCTTCGAGGGCGAGCCGGACATGGTGGTAATGGTCGCAGAGCGCGACGCTGAGCACCTTCTTCGCCTCGTCCTGGCGGATGACGAAGCGGTCGAGGTAGGCCTTCACGTCCTTCGGCTTCCGATCGAAGCGCAGGACCGGGTCCTCGGCCGCGCCTTCCGCTTCGGAAGCGCCGCTGCCGGCGGGCTCGGGGCGCGGCGGGGCCGCCGAGCGCAAGGTGCCCAGGTGCTGGCGCATCAACTCATTGAGCTGGCGTTGGAACTCCTCGGGCGTTGGCGGACCACTGAACGTGCTGTTTCTCATGCGACAGAAAGGCGACGGCGATCCGTGATACCGGATCGCCCACGCGCTGAATCTCCCGTGACCGCGCCCCCTGTCAAGGTTGGCGCGCCTGCAACGCGTAAGTGCGTACTTTGACCGGGCGCTTCAAATCGAGCGTGGACTCCAGCTGGTTCATGGTCTCCGCGGGCGGCGACCGCAGGACGCCTCCGAAAGTCACAAAGTGCCGCGCCGCCGGCGAACCCTCGATCCCCACACCGCCCGCTCCCGCTCCCGGCGCCACCACGTGCAACGCGGGCACGCCCGGCGTGATCAGCCCCAAAGCCAGGCCGCGCTGGTCGTACTTCATGCCCCAGGTGGTCTCCGCGGCCTTCACCTGCGCCGGGACGCCATCGGCCTCGCGACCGACGGGACCGGAGTCGCCGTTCGAAAAGAGCCACGTCCCCGGGCAGGGTCCGTCTGCGGCGAAGTTCTTCGGGTCATCAAAATCCCAGTAGTGAGGCGTGGCTTCATCGAGGAAGACCTCCATCCAGCTGGCGCCGGCATACAGCCGGATCGTCTTCTCGTACCCGCCCTCCTGCGTGCAGCGAAATTCCACCATGGCCGGTCCGGACGCCGTGCAGCGTAACGCGTAACGCGAATGCCGCGCCGCCGCCAAATCGCCAAATCCGGCCCACCCGGTGTCGCCCGGCATCGTCAGATCGCGATTCCCGGCGCCCTTCACTTCCCATCGGTAAACGTGCGCGCCTTCGGAGCCCAGCAAGGCTCGAACGCGATCGTTCTCGACCCAATGACGGCCTTCAGCCTCCGGCCACGTTCGCACGACGTCTTCGCGAATCGGCGGAGTCTCACCCATTCCGACATAGACGTGCACATCGACCACACGGCCGGGGCGAAGCGGATCACGGATCAGGAGGACAAGACGGCTCTTTGCCCCGGCCTCCAGCGGGTCCAACTGGACCAGGAATTCCTCGCGGCTCTGATCCCCTTCGATCCGAAAGGCGCGAACGGGCCTGCCACGCAACTCCGACGGCAGTTGCAGGTCGATCTCAACGGGCAAGGCGAACCGGTCCACAGCTCCCGCGTCGACCTGGATTCCGAAGCGATGGGGCGCGCGAACCTCGGCCCAAGGCGTCCCGGGCGCGAGAGGTGTCGCCACGCTCTCCGGCTGAACCTGACGTGTCAGGGCACGCGGGAGGGCGAGTCCAATCTCGTCCGGCGCAGGCAAGGGAAGACCTTCCCGGAGCTTCTCCGCGGCAGTCGTGACCCGCGCGAGCAAGGTCTCGTACTGGGCCACAGTGTTGGTGTAGCGCCGCAGGGTCCAATCGAGCGCGTAAGGTTTGCTCTCAGCCAGCCACAGGGCTGAGAACTCCCGGCCAAGCGCCTCGTGGGCATCCCGGTTCTGGCGGATGAGCTGAAGGATGCGGGGGAGCGCCTCGGACGCGCCCCGGCCTTCGCAAGCCGCCTCGTAGAGTCGCACCGCCTCCAGTCCGTCGAGCATGCGCTCGCCAATCCGCTCCATGCGGCGCGCGCCGAAGCGAAACGCCTCGAGGATCTGCTGATTGCACCGGGCTTCACGCCGGACCTGGTCGAGATGTTCCAGGGCGGGGCGGACCGCCGCCAGCAGGTTCGTCGCGGCGGCTGCCGTCGCGGCCGGGCTGGCCTTGGGAACAAAGTCGGCTTCCCAGAACCGTGCGTTGAACATGCCCTTCATGGCGGCCTGCCGATGCGTTTGGGCGAGCAACTCGACGGCGTCGCCGAAATGCGTCCCCGCCTCGCCGAACAGGACGGCGCCAACGCGTCGATTGAAGCTCTCGAAGGAGGTGGCGGACGCGTTCCAGGCGCATTCGGCGGCCCAGGCATCGGCGTGCCACTTGACCGCGTTGATTGCCTCGCCGTCGTCTTCCCAGTCGGTGTTCAACATGCCCAGCGCCCCGTGCTTCACGCCGTCCCTGACGAAGTTGTGGATGTTGGTCACGGCAACGCCAAAGTCGGGGAGAATGCGGCTCCAGTTGTTTACGCCCGGACAGATGAAGAACTCGTAACCGGAGCGCGCGAAGGGGAGGATCTGATCCTCAAAGCTGCCGCGGGCA
Organism: uncultured Verrucomicrobiota bacterium; assembly: GCA_964535555.1. GTDB lineage: Bacteria > Verrucomicrobiota > Verrucomicrobiia > Limisphaerales > J093 > DSVZ01. The sequence continues at coordinate 29,237 of CAZHUS010000025.1, read as the reverse complement.
TCGTAACCCCACGTCAGCATGATGGTGTCCTTGGGAACCTGGTCCAGTTCTTGGGGGTGCTGCAGGATGATGTCCCCCCACATCATCATTCGTTTCCCGTGCTTATCCCGGAGCAGATCGTGCACGCGCCGGATGTGACGGACATAAACGCCGCCGACGCCGATCTCCTTCGCCAGTTCCAGCGAAGGCCCCGTCCCCAGTCCGTAAGTCTCGTCACAGCACACGTTGAACCAGGGAAACGGCAGCAACGGGCAGACTTCGCCGTAGAGGTCGTCCAGGAGTCGGTAGGTCTCGTCACGGACGGGCGTCAGGACGTCCGCGGTCTCCCGCAGCGACGCGTACGCAGGGAGGCTCAGGATGCGGCTGAAATGGCCGAAGGACTGCTGGTTGCCCAGGATGTCGAGGTGCAGCGGCCTGGTGAACGCCACCAGCGCGGCGAGTTCTTCCGGCAACAGCGAACCGTCCGGAGGGCCGATGTCCGGGTGTTTGCGGAAACCGTACTGGTACTCCATGTAGAACGTCATGAGGTTCAGCTTGAGCGACGCGCCGAGCGCGGCCTCGAACTGCAACGTCTCCAGCTTCGAACTGGGACCGCGCGTCATGTCGTCCTGAAAGCACCGCCAACGCAGCGACGGGAAGTCACGGATCCCAAGCGCGGGCAGGGCGTCGCCAAGGCGATTGGCGCGGATCAATTGGCGGAGCGTCTGGAGCCCGTAGAACAGCCCGGCCGGTTGAACCGCCGCGGAGACCACCTCTCCCGGCCGCACGTCGAGCTGGTAACCCTCGGTGTTCTCAGGAGGGACAACACCGGTGACATCCGTCGCGAGCGGCTCCGGGCCGAGGCGAAACCTCAACTCCCGCGAGTCGGATTTCCGGATGCGGGCGGGCGCGAAACCCGCGCGCTGCAACTCCTCGTTCAGCCCCCGTCCGATGGCGTCTGCGTGGTCCGGTGAAACCTCGAGAACGAGGACCTGGCGAAGCGGGAATGAACCCGGGACGCTTTGGACGTGCTTGGGAAAAGGAACCAGGCGGAGGTCCGCCACCTCGGCAGAGGCGTGGATGGTGCCGAGCAGAATCACCCCGAGCAACCGGCGAAGTCGATGAGTCATAGGTCTGGGCATGAACGTGCCGTGGTGGTGAGGCGAGGCGGCGCCGAGCCAAGAGGCCAGGACTGCACGGCCCGCCTCCTGACGTCGGCGCCTACAGGTGGGGCGGGGCCAGGAACTCTCCATGACCCGCCCTCGGAGCGCGGACCTCAGTCCGCAGGAAGCCACGCCGGCCAAGGGACGTCCCTGCGGGCTGAAGCCCGCGCTCCTCAACGGTTCCTGGCCACGGAGCAGGTCCAAAAGGAACAGGCCGCTTCCCAAGCGGCGTCTGCCCGGGAAGCGCAAGCCATCGCTCTCGAGACGACCCTTCTACTGGCCAGAACGGTTCTTGGCCCGCTGCGCCAGGTCCTTCGCCCGCTTCACCAGGTCAGCATTCCCCGACGTCTGCCCCACCTTCGTGAGCGGTTCGACCAATACCGCGGCGGCGGGATTCGCCCCCTGCCCCCGCAGCATCCGGTCCGCGATGCCAACCACTGCGGCCCCGGCTTCTTCCTTGGTGGCGGGATCGTCCAGATGCGGGATGATCAGTTTGACGGCATCGACGGTGGGCACGGTGCCCAACGCGGCCAACAGCAGGCGCTTCTCCTCGGTGCGCTTCACGAGGCTGATCGCGTCCTGGCACATCTTGTAGCGCTGTTCGACCGGCAGGTCCGGGTTCGCAGCCAGCCCGAGGAAGCCGCGGAGGGCGAGGGTCTTGTCACCGTCGCTCGCGGCGGAACCCGCCAGGGCTTGAAGCGTGGGGCCCGCGTCGGCCGTCTTCCACGAGCTCAGCGCACGAATGGCCTCGGCACGAACTTCCGCATTGCTGTCTTTGGTGGCCGCGGAAACGGCCTTGAGCGCCGTCGATCCCCCCAGCGATCCCAGGACACTGAGCAGGCTGCTTCGGGCCTCGGGTTGGGCCTGCGGCACCGCGGCCGCGATTTTGCCGGAAACCGCCTCTGCATCGGTGGCTCCTTCCGCAATCGAAATGAGTGCCTGCTCGGCCGCGTTGCGGTCCTGGCCGGAACTGGCGCGCAGCATGAGATCGAGAACCGTCGGCAACTCGGAAACTCCACCCAACTCGCCGACCTGTCGGATCGCCGCCACACGGACGCGGGCATCCGTGTCGGCCGTGGCCTTCACCAGGGCCGGAACGCTGGCGGCAAGGCGGCGACGCCCGATCAACTCCACGCCGGTCAGGCGTTCCTCGGCGCTGGCGCTGGCAAGCAGCTTCACAGCGGTCTCGTCCACCGCCTTGTGACTCAGCGCGGCGAGGCTCTCCTTGGCCGCCTGGGCGAGCTCGCGATCGCTGCCGGTCGAGGCTTTCACCAGCACCGGGACCGGATCCGCGCTCCCGATCGCGGCGAGGGAACGCACGGCGGCGAGCCGCACGGCGGCGTTGGGCGAATCCGTGGCGGCGATCATGGCGGGAAGCGCGGAGGCTTCGCCGCGATTTGCCAGGGCCTGCAGCACCACCACCTGGTTGTCGGGCGCCAGGCTCTTCAGGCTGTCCGCCAGCGCGGCGGTCACTTCGGCGCCCTTGAGTTCCAAGGCCGTCTTTACCGAAGCCGCGAAGAGGATGTAATCCGTGCTGCGCAATTGTTCACGCAGCAAGGGCAGACCGTCCGCGCCGCGCGAGACGATGGCGCCGCGGAGAGCGGCGACGCGGATCTGCTGAGGCAGCTCGGCGTTCGCATAGGCCTGCCCGTAGATCCGCTGGGCGAGTTCCGGCTGGCCCTCGCGGGTCAGGCGTTCCGCGCAGCGGGCCAGGCCCTCGCAGAGCGCGGTGAAGCTCTGTTCGGAAGCCGAGTTGAAGGCGGCGTAAAGGGCTTCGGCGGCTTCGCGCGTGCCCAGGCTCCCGAGGGCCCGCGCGGCGGCGTTGACCACAAGGGTGTCGTCGTTGCCGAGCAGGACGATGAGGGCGGGCGTGGCCTGCAAGTCACGCCTCACCCCGAGGCTGCCGATCACGCCGGTGAGCAGGCGGCCTTTCACCTGGGTCAATTGCGCGCGCAAGGCTTCGCTCACTGCGGCCTCGGGCATGGTTTCCAGGGCGTACCGCGCCATGTGCGACAGCTTCTCGTCCGCCAGGAACTCGACCAGCGTGGGAATTGCAGCCTTGGTACCGATCACGGACAGTTCCCGACACGCATCGACCTTCGCCTTGAACTCGGCACCGGACTTAAGCACGGCGAGATTGTCGGCCTCGGACTTGGTGACCAGGGGAGTGGGTTCCTGCGCGACGAGGTGGAAGGCGGCGCCCAGGACGCACACGCCGGCGAGCACCGAATACAATTTGGAAGTTTTCATGGGAACAAGGGGAGATGGTTCAGTTTCTCGATCGGGCGTGCTCAGAAGATCCAGGGTTCACGCATGGCGCGGGAGCGGAGCCGGTTGGCTTCGGCATCGTTGACGAACTCCTCCTTCACGGGATCGAACTTCAGATCGCGCTTCAGCCACATGCAGATGTTCGCGGCGTGAACGGTCGACATGGAACGGTGCATGACCGTCGGATTCGCCACGGTCTGGCGCCGCGACTTGACGCAGTTGAAGAAGTCGCGGACGTGGCTCATGGGCCGGCCGGTCCGGGCGATGTAGTCCTTGACCACCTTGTCGAAGCTGGCAAGGAGCTTGGGGTCGGAGACGTCGGGACGCGAGTAACCGTCGCCCGCCTCGACCCAGCCCTCGGTGCCCACGAAGCGCATGGCGCAGGAGCCGTGGAACCAGCCCTCGCGATGCAGGATCATCTTGGCCCCGTTGGCGAAGACGGTCTCCATGCCTTCGCCCGTCGGGTTGTCGACGTACTTGTATTCCACCGGCGAGGTGTCCAGGAGGTCCAGGCCGCATTGCGCCTGCGCAAACGTATGGGCGCCCCATTCGCCGATGCAGCTCGTGTGGAAATCGTAGAACCCGCGCCAGCCGCCCCGGACGTAGGCGGAGTTGTACGGGCGCCACGGACACGGTCCGAGCCACTGGTCCCAGTCCATCTCGGACTTGGGCGGCTCGGGCTCGGCAGGCAGCCAGTCATGGCGCATGGCCGCGGCGTCCCAGGGCGCGATGTGGGCGTGGGCGGTGTGGACTTTGCCGATGAGCCCGTTCTTGGCCGCTTCGTAGCAGAACACGAAATTCGCTTCGCTCAGCCGCTGCGTTCCCGTCTGGTAGACGCGTCCGTACCGGCGCGCCGTTTCCACGACGGCCTGCCCCTCGGCGATGGTCATGGAGGAGGGTTTCTCGGAATAAATGTCCTTGCCGGCGCGCATGGCCAGCACCGCCATGTACGCGTGCAACCGGTCGCCGGTCGTGCTGAGCACGGCATCAATGTCCGGGCGCGCCGCAAGAAACTCCTGCGTGTTCGAGTACATCCGGCAGTCGGTGTTCCCGTACTTGCTGTCCACCATCTTCTTGGTGGCCTCGCGGCGTTGCCGGTTCGGATCGCACGTGGCCACGAACACCACATCCGGCTCGCCCATCATCCAGTTCAATACCCCGGAGCCGCGTCCGCCGATCCCGATCCCACCCAGCACGATCTTCTCGCTCGGCGGCACGGCACCGTTCCGGCCCAGAACCGAGGCGGGGATGATCAGGGGCGCCGCCGCGGCCGCCCCGGCCACCGCCGCACGATGCAGGAAGGCTCGGCGGCTCAGTCCGCCACCGCCGGTCGGTCGGGAGCCGGGCTGGGGCGAGCCAAAGACAAGGGAAGGCGAAGTGGGAGAAGAGAGCTTTGACATGGCCGTAGTGTAATCACCGACCGCTGGCCGTGAAGTGAAAACCAGTCACCGCGGCACGCGGAAGATGGGCGTGTCTGTCCGGCGGTCGGATTTCGCGCGGCGAGTCGGGAGAATCGGGCGCTCCTCTCGCCCTGCTTTACTCGGGCCGGCCCAAGCCTTACGCTGGCGCACGCCATCGCCCAATAGCGATGGCACCGCATGATCGAAGTTCAGGGACTCACCAAGTCATACGGGCGTCTGGTCGCGGTTGACGGGCTCTCCTTCACCGTGCGGCCCGGGGAAGTGATGGGGCTGGTCGGACCCAATGGCGCGGGCAAGACGACCACCCTTCGCTGCCTCTCCGGCATCCTGCCCGCGAGTCAAGGTACCCTGCGCCTCGCCGGCCATGACCTGGCGGTCGCCCCCCTCGAAGCGAAACAACAACTGGCCTATTTTCCGGACGAACCGCGTCTCTTCGACTACTTGAGCGTGCGCCAGCACCTCACCTTCACGGCCCGCCTTTACCACGTGCGCGATGCTGCCGCCAAGGCGCGCACCTTGCTCGCCGAGTTTGACCTGGTGGAGAAGGCGGAGAAACTCCCCGGTGAGCTTTCCAGGGGCATGAAGCAAAAGCTGGCGATTGCCTGTGGCCTGCTGCACTCCCCCCAAGTGATCCTGTTCGACGAGCCTTTGACGGGACTCGATCCTCACGGGATCCGGCGGATGAAGGACACCATCCTGCGTTTGGCCCGCGAGGGCGCGGCCATGGTCATCAGCTCGCACCTGCTGCTGCTCGTCCAGGAGATCTGCACACACCTTCTCATTCTCAAGCAGGGTCGCATGGTGGCTCACGGCACTCTCGCCGAGGTGCGCCAGCGCTTCGCGGACGCCGGAGCCGACGCGAACCTCGAGGAAGTGTTCTTTCGGGCCACGGCCGAAAGCGCGGAGGCAGCCGCCCCGGCCGGGACCACGCCCGCAGCACGTTAACAGCCCATGGTCGCCGCCCTGCTCTACCTGCAGCTCTGCACCTGGCGGAACCTGCTGCTGAGCCAGCTGCGAAGGTTCCGCAAGCCGCAGTACCTGCTGGGCCTGCTCGCCGGGGTCGGCTGGATCGTCTTTGTCGTGATACGGCCCTTTGATCCGCACCGGGCCGCTCCCCGCAGTGGCGCGACCCAAGGCGCCGACGTGGTCATCCCCTTCAGTCCCGCGTTCGAACCGCTCGTGGCCGGCGGCGTCCTGCTTCTTGCCGCGTTCACGTGGTTCTTCCCGTCGAAGCGTGCGGGTCTCGACTTCAGTGAGGCGGAGATCGCCTGGTTTTTCCCCGCGCCGGTCCGGCGGCGGACGCTCGTCCACTTCCGGCTGCTGCGCACTCAGGCAGGCCTCCTGTTCAGCGCCTTCGTGCTCGCGGTCATTATGTCGGGATTTTCCGGAGGCCGGTTGCACGCCGCGTCGCTTCCCGGCTGGTGGATCCTGATGAGTGCGCTCGAACTGCATCGCCAGGCCGCGGGCTTTACGCGCACGCGCCTGCACGACTTGGGCGTGCCCCACTGGGGGCGCCGGGGCGTGGTTCTGCTGGTCCTGGCCGCGATCGGTCTGCTCGCCTGGCAACGTCTGCAGCCCTGGCTGCCGGAATTGGCGGAGGGCGCCTCCCCGGGTCCGGAACGGCTCGGGACGATAATCCGCTCGGTCTTCGGTGAAGGCGTGCTCGGAGCCATCCTGGTTCCGTTTACCCTTCTGGTACGCCCGATGGTGTCTGGGAGCGGCGGCGGCATGGGAATCGTTCCCGTCCTGCTGCCCGCCGTGGGAATCCTGGCCCTGCTGTACTTCTGGGCGCTCCGCACCGCCGTGGGGTTCGAGGATGCCTCCGTGGAGCGTGCCGAACGCCGGGCCCGGCTGATCGAGGTGGCCCGGACCGGCAACTGGCACCTGGCGCAAGCCCATCACACCGAGGCCCGCGCCCCGTTCCCGTTACCTCCGCAGGGCCCGCGACTCCTGGGTTTGACGTGGAAGAACCTGATCGCCGCCCATTCCTTGCTCGCCTCTCCCCTGCTGTTGGCGATCGGAGTCGTGGCCCTGAGCGGCCTGATCGTCCTGAAGCTCACCGCGCACGATGCGCCGTTCTTGAAGGTCTTCGGGGCCATGATCGCCGGCCTCGCGCCCATGGTCTTCTTCATGGGACCCGAGCTCGCCCGTTTCGATCTCAGGCAGGATCTGCCCCAGGCGGACATTCTGAAAACGCTGCCGTTGCCCGGGTGGCAACTGGTGTTGGGTGAAGTCCTGGCGCCGATGCTCGCGCTCACCATCCTGCAATGGCTGATGATCGCCGCGGCGGCCGTTGCCTTCCCGGAGTGGGGCTCCAACCGGAGCCTTGGCGGTTCGGGGCGCGTGGCGGTGGCGCTGGCTGCCGTCCTGCTCGCACCGGCCCTCACCCTGACCATGCTCCTCCTGCACAACGCCAGCGCCCTGCTCTTTCCGGCCTGGGTCCGGCTCGGCCCCACCGGAGCGCAGGGCTTCGAGGCCATGGGACAGCGCATGCTGCTGATGATCATGCATATGGTGGGACTGGTTGTCGCCCTCCTCGTGCCGGCCGTGTTCGGCACCGTCGCCTTCCTTGCGTTGCGCTTCCTGACGCCGTGGACCGTCGCCTTGCCCGTGGCCGCCGCCGTGACGGCCGTCGGCCTCACCTTCGAGAGTGCTTTGGGACTGAAGTGGCTCGGGGACCGGTTCGAACGCATGGACATCACGGACTAAGCGGATTCCCGCCTTGCGTCCAAAACGGGCGGCCATGGCTGGTTTTCCGCTTGCTCGTCCGAACGCGAGGCCCATAGTTGTCGCCGTTCGGCGGTTGGCTGGGAGCTCCGGCCGGACAACCAGTGTGGGTCGGGGTCGTAGCTCAGTTGGTAGAGCGTCTCGTTCGCAAGCAGTTCCGCCCACTTTTTCCCCATTTGCCCTGTGCTTCCCTCAAGCACCGCCTAGTGCGCACGTCCTTCGGCTCGTTAGTGTTGTCGGTCGGATGCGAAGTTCCCCAAGAGGGCTGACTTGGTCCAAAATCCTGGCACCGGGGGTGACAAACGGGGGTGACGACTTAGCGCGCAACCTTTTGCCTGTGTTCCATGGGCAGCGCTGGACAGTGATTGGGTGACCAGCATCGCATGCGTGGCGCCAGTTCTTGGGACCGGGCACACCCGGGAGCTGACGGGCCGAAGACTTGCGACGCTGGTTGGCCTGCGCCGGGCGTTGGTGTCCGCCGAATCCAGAATCAAGCTGTCGCCCTACCGCAGCGATGGCAAACGGCCAAGCCCAGCAGACCCAGGACGACGACGATGGCGTACTCACGGGGTTCCGGAACCCCCATCAAGCCAAACCGCTCCCCGTTCACGTCGCGGGGATAGGCCCGGCAGTTGGCCCAGCCGATGTCGATGCTGGTCTTTCGCACTACGAACTGGGATTGCTATCACGGTTGTTCAAGGCTCCGGCGGATACTGCTCACAATGCTCCACCTTCGGTTGATGTGGCGGATGGCTGGCGAACAAGATCGGGAAGGCGATCAAGTCCAAGACCTCGGAATCGGCAAATCCCCGCCACGGCGAGTCCGCCATCGGAACTCGGAGTGCCACAACCAGCCGAAGGTGGGCCGGGTAGATGCAGCACTTACCATGGGCTAGATTTCGCCGCGGGCGACGGTGCCCGACACAGCAGTTTTGAAGGAAACCCAGGGTGGGCAGCCGCCGCACCAGACGGAAGCCCAGCGTTACGCAGGGTCCGGGCGTCTGGCCCGTCGCCACGCAGCGAATCCGAGCATGCCCAAGGCGCTGATCAGGGCGAAGGTCGCCGGTTCCGGAACGCACCGGTGCGTGAACTCGCCGGCGATGTTAACGACGCCGCCGTCAGGCGTGTCCGTCGCGAAGTGCAGACCGGAGGTGCTCCGCCCTGACCTTCGCTTAAGACACACTCGATGTCGTCCGGGGACGCGCAGACGTCGGCGCTGGTTGTGGGCTGCCCAAGAGGATGGAAGACACCGTGCTGAGCAGGAAAAGCCCAACGGCCACGGCGTTTCCTGCCGCGCCCCACGTGCGGCCCCCTGCCCAGCTCGCCAGGTCACCCGTGATCCGCAACAGGAGCGACGCGTGCAGCACGGCGAGCGGCACATAGGAAGTCCACCGGTAATGGACCGGCAGCCCGAGCACCGCCGGGAAAATCACGGGTGCGTGGCCGAAGATCATCGAAAAGACGAACCCGACGAAGAACCCGTGCATCGCGGCGTCGTGAAGCAGACCGCTGCGCTGCGGCCAGGTTCCTCCGATCAGCAACGCCGTCGCCAGCAGCCACGCGTAACCGCTCAACAGACAGATCGCCATGAAGCGGGGCAGACCCGGATGCCGGATGGTGCGCCGCGCCAGATCGAAGCGCAGCTGCCAGGCGGCGAGCGCCAGCATCGCCAGACCCGCAATCACGCCACCCGCGCGCGGCGCGGCCGCGCCAATCGCTAGGGCCGCGCCGAGCACGCCCAACGCTGTCAGCAGCCACGGACGCGCCCACGGCGAGGGCTTCTGAAAGCGCGTCAGTTCGATTCGTTCGCCCACGATGGTCAGCAGGAGGAACGCCAGCCACCAGAGCACCACGTCGGGGATCTCCCGGCCCCGCGTCCACAGCAGATTCCCGCCGACCCAGGCCAACGCGCCGAATCCCATGACGACATTCGACAGCGCGCGTTGAAGGAACAGGATGCGCGTCGAGACCGCCAGATACAGGGCGCTGCCGGCTACGAGGGTCCAGCGCGGCCAAGGATCGAGTACGCCCGACGCGATGGCTGCGGCGCTGACGCCCGTCAACAGCGGGACCAGGTAGGTCCACAACGCGCCGAGGCCCACCGCCCGTTCGAGGCTAATCAACGTGCCAAGGAACCCGCACACCATCAGCGGCCCGTGAAAGCTGATCCAGTTGGCGTGCTCGACCGGTAGTGGCAGCGTCATCGGCACCCGCAGCAACCCGCCCCAGATCCCGGTGACCAGACAACTCATGCCCAGCACGAGCAGCGCGGCGCGCCCGAGACGATGCCGGAGCTGCAACGGGGCGAGGGCGGAGGCTTGGGGGCTCGACATCGGGTCAGATTCCTAGCGCGGTCCGTATCCTGGCGGGTCGTTGCATCCGGTCTGCCAGCGAATGATCGTCCAGCACGGCAAAGAAGGCCGCCGCCGCTTCATCCAGGGTGAATCCCCCGCCCGCCCCCCGTTGGGTTCGCAGACAGCCACACACGACGCTCACGGTCGGCATGTGCCTCAGCCGCGGTCGTCCAGGATGCGCCGGGTCCATGCCTAATATATTGGATGAGCTCTGACCCAAGTCAAAGGATGTGGTCGGAGGACTGGCTTAGAATCGCGGGCGATGAACCCGAGCACCGAAGCGCCCCCCAAGCTCACGGAACACTGCGGCCACGATCACACGCGGCTGGATGACCTGTTGCAGCAGTTCGAGCGCCTGAACAGCACCGACCTCGTGGCGGCGCGACTGATTTTCGCCGAGTTCAAGACGGGTTTGGAGCGGCACATGGGATGCGAGGAGGAGATTCTGTTCCCGCTGTTCGAAGCCAGAGCCGGCATGCGCGACCGCGAACCGACCGCTGTCATGCGCTGGGAACACCATGAAATCAGAAACTACCTGGAGCAGATTGACGTCGCGCTGGTGCAGCAATGGCCCGCGCCCATCATGGATGTGCTCGCGCTTGAAGACCTGCTGATGCAGCACAAGCACAAGGAAGAAACCGTTCTTTATCCTGCCCTGGACATGATGCTCGATCCGGCGGAACGCGCCCGTGCTTTTGCCGGAATGGAGGGAATTCCCGATGGCGATCCAAGTCCAGCGCCTGCCTGACGCCGCATCGGTTTCACCCGACGCCCGTTTTCTGGTGGCCTAGGTACCAAGGGTAGCCGACCGCATCCTGGTCCTGGGCGTGGGCGACGACGAGATTCACACCCCGCCCACCGACCCCAAGGCCCACTTGCCATGACTCCTCCCGGCCATTCGCTGCATCCGGCCACCCTCTGTGTCCACGCCGGCACTTATCACGACGAACGCACCGGCGGCGCGTGTAGTCCGGTCTTTTCCTCGACCGCCTTCGCCTTTCCGAACCCGGCCCGCGAGAACTTCTACCCGCGCTACTTCAACACGCCCAACCAGCGCGTCATCGAGCAAAAACTGGCCGCGCTGGAGAAGGGTGAAGCCGCGATGGTCTTCGGGTCGGGCATGGCGGCGATCACCACCCTGCTCTTCGCCCACTTGAAGCCGGGCGATCATGCGGTGTTCCAAGCTGATCTCTATGGCGGCACGTTCGAGTTCGTGCGGGAGCTGACCCGGTTCGGCGTCGCCGTCTCCTTCGTGCGGACGGTCGGGGAGTGTGCCGCCAGCCTCCGGCCGGAGACCAAGGTGATCTACGTCGAGTCGCCTTCAAACCCGCTCCTGAGAGCCGTGGACTTGGTGGCAGTCGGGCAGCTCGGTCGCGAGCGCGGCGTGCTGACCGTCGCGGACAACACCTTCGCCACTCCCATCAACCAGAACCCAATCGAGCTCGGACTCGACGCCGTCATCCACAGCGGGACAAAGTACCTGAACGGCCACAGCGACGTGAACGCGGGCGTCGTGGTTTCCTCGACCGCGGTCGTCGAACGGACGCGGGAATGCGCGGTGAACCACGGTGGCATGCTGGATGCGCACGCGTGCTATCTGCTGGAACGTGGCTTGAAGACGCTGGCGTTGCGCGTCCGGCAGCACAACGAGAACGCCCTGCGCCTGGCGGAGTTCCTGGTCGGGCATCCGGCGGTGACCGACGTGTACTACCCGGGACTTCCCTGCCATCCCGAGCACACGCTCGCCGGTCGCCAGATGCGGGGCTTCGGGGGAATGCTCTCTTTCGAGCTGCGCGACGGCGCCCCGGTGGATGAAGTGCTGGCGGCCTTCCGCCTCGTCATGCCGGCATTGAGTCTGGGCGGTGTCGAAAGCCTCGTGTGTGTTCCCAGCCGCACCTCCCATCGCCAGCTCAGTCCCGAGGAACGTCAGCGCGCGGGCATTGGCGACGGCCTGGTGCGCGTCTCGGTGGGCATCGAGGACATCGAGGACCTGATCGGGGATTTCGCGCAAGCCCTCGAAACCGTGGGGTGTTGCTGATGGGCGGCCCGATGGGCGTTTACGAACAGAACCGGTATCGGTTCCTTCAGGTCGAAATCCGGTTGATTCAGGCCGCGGTCCGGTCGGGCAAACCCGTGCTGGGCGTCTGCCTGGGAAGCCAACTGCTTGCCGCGGCGCTGGGCGGTTCCGTTACGCGGGGGCCGCAAAAGGAGATCGGTTGGTTCCCCGTCACGCTGACACCCGAAGCGGCACGGACAGCGGCGTGGCGGACCGTACCGGCTCGGTTCACCGCGCTGCACTGGCATGGGGACGTCTTCACGCTGCCGTCCGGTGCCGTGCCCCTGGCTTCGTCCGAGCTGACCCGGCACCAAGCCTTCGCCTACGGAGGCGCCGCCTGGGGGATTCTCTTCCATCTGGAGGTTAGCGAGGCGTTCGTCGCCGGCACGGTTTCGACCTTCGGCGATGAACTGCGGGAGACCGGGCTGGGTGGGCAGCAGGTCATCGGAGAGGCACGCCGGTTCCTGCCCGAACTGGGCGTCATGGCGCGGGCTGTCTTCGGTCGCTGGGCCGCTTTGGTCAACCAGTCCGTGGCTGCCTCGGAGAGCAGGCACAGGCGGGAATCCTGCGCTTCGGGTCGCTCGCGTCGGTCCAGGCTCCGGCCAGGTCACTCCTGACCGGTTCTCACCCTGGCCCGTCACGACCGCATCCCATGGCGCGTATCACGGCCCGGGGACAGTTCAATTCCCGGTCGCCTGGGGCGCGAGCGCGCACGGTGGCACGCTCAGGCCCATCCGCTTCCAAGCCCGGTGCCCGGAGCAGTATCGCAGCTTGGACTCGGCGGTCAGTTCGGCGGTGGCTGGAGGCTAAACGTTCGGCATCGAAATGGTGATGGCCGGATTCCCCAGGACGTCCTTGTCGCTGTTGACGTCCGTGAAACCCATGGCCCGGGCGATCTCATCCATGGGCAGGCGGGTGTCCTCGCGCTCGCCGAGGGCGATGGCCGTGCCGAAGGGGGCGCCGTGTCCCCAGGCGCTCAGGACCACCGGGTACTCGGTCATGCTGTTCGCGTTCACCCCCTTCGCCCCGGCCACCACCCGGAAGCCGGCAGCCAGCCAATTGTCCGCGTGACAGGAACCGTAGCACGCCGTGGAATAGAGCATCCGGAGTTTGCCGCGGCCGGCCTGACTGAGTTCGTTTTGCAGATCGGCGATCCGGGCCTGGCGGTCGGCGAACACTACCTCCTCCTGAGCTCCATGGAGGTTCAGGATCACGTCCACCGTGCGGATCGAAGCCGGGCTACTCTGGGACTGCACGGCTTGCAGGAAGCCTCCCCGGGTGGCTTGGGCGCCGGTCAGCGGCAACAGGACGCTGTACTTGGCAGCCAGCGTCTGGGAGGCCACGGCGAGGCCGGCGATGTTCATGAACTCGTACAGCCGCTTCCACCGGTCCGGTCCGGGGCCGACGAGGTGCGTGACCAGGATCAGAGCGCGCTGCGGCGGCAGCACTGGCAGGATGTTCGGTGGCGGTTCGAACGGCGGCGGCGCGACCAGCGGGATCGCAGGCGCGTTGTCCCCGACGTAAGGGTAGGGCACGGTCACGTCCCAGTTCCCCAGGCGGATTCGGGCGAACAGCAGGCGAATGTCGGTCAGGTCCGGCACGGTTTGGGTTCCCCAATGGCCGCGTACGCAGACACGCTTGCCAAACACCGTGCGGTGCTCGTCGCAGATCCACTCTGGCACGGACAGTGTGTCCTGCCATTCGGCGGACGTGCCTTCGAGGCGCCCTTGTCCGTCGGTGGTCCCAGTCCAGATCACGTCGTCCCCGCGGCCCGGTGCGTCCTTGTCAATGACCTGGACGTTCGCGCCGGCCACGCGGCAGTTCAGGCCCCACGGACCTGGGGGATAGTAGAGGGTGGCGTTGATTCGGATGGTGCCCATAGCGCGCTCGAAGAGCTGGTTTGGCTGGTTGTCGATGTTTGCGGTCAGCCCGGGCAGACTTCGCCAGGGCCAAACCGCGCTTTCACTTCCTTCTTCGGTGTTTGTGCGCGGCGATTACAGGCAAGGAGCGTCCAGTGGACGCGCGTCCCCAACACCATGCACACCTCCACAATCGCGTGGGCGAACAGCACGGCCCCAAAGAACACCGCGTTGGGTACCGGCAACCGGTCCAGGCGCGCGCCCATGAATTGAGAGTAGAGCAGGGTCACAACCGCGGCGTGGACCGCCCCGCCAGAAACTGCACCGCGGCGCCGCGATGCCGGGCCCTGGCCACCCGCTCCAGTCCAACTCGACTCTCGGGGCTCAGCCCGGGAGGTCCCAGACTGTCGCCATCCAGCACTTCGATCCGCAGCGGTGCCGGAGCTGCGACCCCAGCCACGGCGGACGTCGAAGGAATGTCCGGCACGGTCACGCCCTGGTCGCTCGGCCGTCCCATCAGGCGATGCACCCCCCGGCGGTAACGCGACGCCACCCATGGCGACGCCCCGAAGGCCAGCAGCGCGGCCAGGATGGTCGTCCCGCCGAGTGCACCAACAACTTCCTCGAATTGCGTCTGGTCCATGCAAGGCGAGATCAGCTCACTTTGCTTCTTCGGCCTTCACTCGCCGCGATTACACCCCCGGCAAAGGCACACGGCACCGGAATCCCCACGGTCCCCGACGTTCGCGCTCGACCGTCACCGGACAATTCGGGAGGCCTAGCCAAAGGCAGAGCATCGGGATTTGTCCTTGATCCCTCGTTTCCTATATTGTCTTATTCATGCATGAGGTTTGGTCATATGTATCCACGTTGCCTTGCCGCGGTGCGTTTGGCGATTGCCGTGTCGTCGCTCCTTCCCGTGACTCACAGTGGGTCCGCCCTGGCCGCCGCCCGCGAAGGGCAAGTAGCGCTGTGGGGAGGCTATGTGCTCCCGCCTTACCCCATCCGGAACGTCGTGAAGATCGCCGCCGGCGATAACTACAACCTGGCCCTGGACCGCGACGGCAAGGTCCATTTCTGGCAGTTCAACGACGGCTACAACGGCCAACTGCCGGCCGAACTGGACTCCGGCGTCGTGGACGTGGCCTGCATGGGCGGCTACCCGTACGCACTCCAGAACGATCACACGATCGTTTCATGGGGTGTCGCTCCCGGTGGCTGGAACGTCCCACCCGCCGGGCTCAACAACGTCGTCAGCCTCGCCCCGGGGGCGTTCAGTTACCTCGCGGTCACCACCGATGCCAAGCCGCTGATGTGGGGCGTGCAGCCCTGGTTCTTGCCGCCCGCCGACCTCAGGGACGTCAAAGCGGTGGCCTCAAGCGGCACGTTCTCGATGGCGCTCAAGAACGACGGCACCGTGGCGATCTGGGGCTGGATGAACGGCATCACGCCGGTCCTTCCGGCAGGACTCCAGGACGTTGTCGCGATTGCGGCCACCGGCTGGAATGAAGTGGCCTACGCCCTCCGGAGCGATCGCAGCGTTCTGGCGTGGACGCCCGTGAACGGCAAGACCTCGGAAGAGGCGGGCGGACCCTCGTTGCCCGCAGGACTGACCGACGTCACCGCCATCGCCGCCGGCATGGGCCACGGAATGGCGCTGAAGGCCGACGGCACCGTGGTGTCCTGGGGAGGCTATGTGTCGGACATGTCGTGGTACAACTCCGGACAATATGTGCCGATGGCAGAGCCACCGACCGGCCTAACCGGTGTGACGGCCATCGCTGCCGGCTGGCGCCACTGCCTGGCGTTGAAGGGGGACGGCACGGTCGTACAGTGGGGCAGCCTCTCGGCCGGTGGCGACTTCGCGCCGGGCGACAAGGCGGTGGAGGTCCAGGCAGGGTGGCGCGCGGTGACCGTCTTGAAGGCCGATGGCACGGTGACGACGTGGGGTACGCACTCCGCACCGGCCCCCGCCGGGCTGACAGATGTGGTGGACATTGACATGGGCCGGAACGCTGTCCTGGCCGTCAAGCGCGACGGCACGGTCGTTTCCTGGGCCAGCGGCAACGACCAGGTACCCGCCGGCATGAACGAGGTCCAAGCGGTCGCGATCGGCGTGGACAACGGCTTCGGCATCTTCAACAACCTGGCCCTCAAGAATGATCACAGCGTCGTGGCGTGGGGGTCATGGGGTCAGCCGACGCCGCATGGTTTCCAGGGTGCGCACGGCATTGCCGCGGACGGCACGGGCAACCAGAACGCCAACGGCCTGGTGCTCGACACGAACGGCGTCGTCCATGCCTGGGGTATCTCCTGGCTGACCCCGCCAGCGACCCTGAGCAATGTGGTCGCCGTCGCCTGCGGATCCCAACATGCTCTGGGGCTCCGAGTGGATGGAACGGTGGCTTCATGGGGTTCGCCGGACATCCGCCACCAGCCACCTGCCGGGCTCACGGACGTGATCAAGATCGCCGCGTCCGGCGACGACAGCATGGCCATCCGCAGCGACGGGAGCGTGGTGACTTGGGGCGGCATTGCTTGGGGAGCCGCACCCCCGGCGCCACCCGCCGGACTGGCCGGCGCGTTCGATGGCACGGTGGGGTCCGGTCTTTACGGCGTCATCTACAACCAGCCCGAGCCCGCCCAACTGAACCGGCATTGTCCGATGATTGGGGAGGTCGGCACCGATATCACGATTCAAGGCTCTTCGCTCACCTGGGTCACGAATGTCTTTTTCAACGGCGTGGCGGTGGAGGGTCTCACGAAGGTGTCCGATTTCCTGATCCGGGCCAGGGTGCCGCCCGGTGCTGCGACCGGGCCGATCCTGGTCCACTCCGCCTATGGCAATGCGACTGCGGCGCAGGAGTTCGTCGTTCCGAACGGGCTGAGCCCCATCGAGAGCTGGAGAAGGCTTTACTTTGGTGCGCCGGAAGCCGTGGGTGAAGCGGCGGACGACGCGGATCCCGACGGGGACCGCATGGTTAACTTGCTCGAGTACTACGGCGGCACGCATCCGCGCCAGACCGACGTCCGGCCCAGCCTCATCGGGCGCGCCGTGATCGAGGAAGGGAGCGAATCGTGGTTCGAGTTCCTGGAACGTCACTACACCCGAGCCAGCGATGTCAGCGTCCACTACGAATGGACTACGGGCGGTTGGGCGCCGTTTCAGGCGTACACCGGTCCGGTGGAGCAGAGCGGCGCCCAAGCCGGGGAGAGCTGCGAGACAGAGTACCTCGTCAAGCGGATCCGGGTTCCCACCGCGGAGCCAAGCCTGTTTGTGCGCTATCGCCTGACGCGGCCTTGAGGGATCGCCTGCGACGGCCAAGGCAACGCCGACCTCCACGTCGTAGTCGCCGGTCTGGAGACCGGCGGCACAGTAAGTGGTTCGAGTTGGCTCAGGCCTTCCTCTGGCGCAGGACGAGGACAAATGCTGCTGCCATGGTGCTCAAGCCAAAGCCCCACGCGGGTGGTTCGGGCACCGTCGAGAAGCGCACTTCGCCCAGCCCCACACGATCTCCGCCGCGGACGACATGCCCATGTTGATCCTGGGTTGTGCCGTCGCCGGGCGCGACGAACCAGTTGTCGGCGATTCGCATCTCGACCCAGCGGGCCGTTTGCGATCCGAGGGCAAAGTCTTGTCGTGGGAGAACGAACGCGGCCGCCGTCTCGCTGAGCGGCCCGTGATCCATCGTGACGCTGACCGCCGGTCCCGCGAAGGTGCCATTGCCCTGGGCGGCGGTATTGAAGCGGAATTCCAGCGTCCGGGCGGAGTTGCCCTGGATCGTCCCATTCACCCCTGAGATGCCGCTGTAAGGCCAGAGATGAGCGGTGTCCAGCGCGGTGTCCTGGCCGAGATCGAGCACGAACGTAGGAGTCGTGCCCGAGTTGCCATACCAGTCTGATGGAAAACCGCCTGGGGCGCCGCTGACCCACGAGTCGCTCGCCGGATTACCCCACCGGTGGTTCCAAGTGACCGGGAGGGGATCCCCGGTGTTCAGTGGAAACTCGAGCCCGCTGCCATCCACAATGTGCGCCGCTGGGAAGAGCGCGTCGGACCCGGTGAGCGTCACCCCGACCGGGTTGATGACGGTGGCCGCCAGGACGGTCCAAGCCAGAGACGCGGCAGCCGAGCCAAGGACGAGGCAGCGATGCGAAGGCATGTTCATACGTTATTCGTCTTCCTCACCACAAACTGGAACACGGTACCAGCCGTCGTGTTGTTGAAATCGAACACATCGTCGCGCCCCTCGGCGAAGTAGCCGTAGCCGGAGACATCCCCATCGGGCCCGAAGACCGACCCGATGGAGGAGAGGCTGGCAAGCGAATCGCCCACGAACCCCTCGACTTGCGTGATGCCGTTCGCATGCTGAACCACCTCCAATTCCGAGACCGTGACCGGGAAGTCGAAGACGTAGGTGACCACCGCCCGTGCCGGGTCGGGGGCATAGGGGCTTACATAGACGTGATCATGCAGAGTGAACGCCGAGCCGGAGATGGGGCCGGGATTGAGAATGTTACCAATGCCGAGGCTCGTATCCACGGGCGCCGACACGCTGTACACGCCATGCCAGACGGGAAAGCAGCCCCCGTCCTGGCTCCCCAACGGAATGCTGATCTGGTTGATCAGCGCGGCCTGGGCGCCCACCACGCCCGCCAACCCCACCAGCCTCACCAACCCCACCTGCCAACGTGCTGTCATCATAGCTTGGATCGCTCGAGTTGTTCGCTTTGTGGCCTGCACCCGTTGGAGGCAGCATGCCCCGGTCGGCCACAGACGGGGGACAGCGCCGTTCACCTTCCTACTTCGGGATTCGCAGAGGACGATTACACAGAATCGCCGAACCCAGTCATGCCGGCGATGGTCGGCAGGTTCCGATGTCTCGCGCCCGCCTATTCGGTTCGCGTGGCCACCGGCCGTTCGAGCGTCTGGCGCAACCGGTCCCAGCGCGCGCCGGGCTCGACAGTCTCGGTTGAGTGAGGGCATCACAGTGTTGTCGCCCGGTTCTTCGGCATTGCCGGTGAGACATTACGGCTCTGCCCTTGGCGAGTACGGTTGTGAAGCCAGTACCGACAGGCGTTACGCGGCGCCTCCGAGCAGATGGCGCAGTTCATCCTCGAGGTCCTCCGGGTTCAATAGCGTCTCCCGTACGGCGGCGCGGATGATCTCCTGGTAACGCTGGCGAAGCCGATGAACCGCCCCTTCCCCGGCGCGCAGGACCATGCTCGAGTGGGTGGTGGCAAAGATGGCGTTGGGCATGGGCAGATCCTGTGCAGCAGAATACGTCATGAATGCCCGGGTCCTTTGACCGGCATCAATTTCTTCTCCGCACGGAGGTGATAAAGGCAGACGCATGCGTTTCCGCCCTGCCTCGGGACGATGGCTGGCTTGGCCCTCAGCCTGTCGGGCTTGAACTCTGCCGCCCTGGGGGCCGCGACCGGTTCCCTGGCTGATCCTGCAGGCAAGGCGGTTTACGACCAGCATTGCGCCGCCTGCCACGGCGAGACGGGCGATGGGAATGGGCCGGCGGCCGTCTGGCTCTATCCCAAGCCCCGCAATTTCAGCGCCGGGCTCTACAAGATCCAATCCACGCCCTCGGGTTCGCTCCCCACCGACGAGGACTTGTACGGCAGCATCACCCGCGGCCTGGGCGGCAGTTCAATGCCATCCTTCAACTACCTGTCCGAGGCCGAGCGACGGGACGTGGTCCAGTACGTGAAACACTTGACGGCCGCGGTGGCACCTGATGGCCAGCGGGTCAACCGATTCGACGAAGCGCGGGCTGCGGGCACACCAGCCGCGCCGATCACCGTGCCGCCGGAGCCGCCACTGACCTTCGACTCCATCACCAAGGGCAAGGAGCTGTACGTGAAACTGACCTGTGTCTCCTGCCACGGTGAGAACGGCGCTGGTGACGGGCCTTCCGCCCCGACGCTCAAGGACAGTTTCGGCATCCCGATTGTTCCCCGCGATTTCAGCTCGGGCGCCTTTCGCGGCGGGGCCACGGGCCCTGACCTCTACACGCGCATCGCGGTAGGCCTGGGCGGCACGCCGATGGTGGCTTACCCGGACGACGTGCTCAGTCCGGATGACCGTTGGGCGCTCGTCCATTACATCCAGTCCCTCCGGCAGAAGGATGTCGAGGTGAACGACATCCTCGCTCCGGAAGACGGCCTGATCAGCGTGCCGCGACACGCCGGGAGTCTGCCGCTCGATCCGGTGGATCCCTTGTGGGAGCGCGTGGACAGCGTGCGCGTGCCGCTGAATCCGCTCTGGCCGGAGCCCTACCCGATCCCGGCCGTCGCGGTGCGCGCCCTGCACGACGGCACCAAGCTGGCCATTCTGCTCCAATGGCGGGACGAGATCCTCGATGGCGCACCGATCCGCGTCGAGGACTTCCAGGACGCGGCGGCCCTGCAGTTCTCGTTGACCGGCCGATTCCCCTTCCTCGGCATGGGGGACCCGCTCAACCCGGTCAACGTGTGGCAGTGGAAAGCGGGCTGGCAGCAGGCGATGGACGGCGAGCGTCCAGATGTCCAGACCATCCACCCCGCCATGCATGTGGATGTGTACCCTGACCCCCTCATGCAGGCCACGTATCGCACCGGTGAGGCGGCGGGCAACCTCCTCGCCGCGCAAACCATGAAGTCCCCCATCGAGGACGCCAATGCGCGCGGCTTCGGCACCATGACCAGCCAGCCGCCGGCCGCCCAGAACGTCGGAGGCAAGGGGATCTGGCGGGACGGTGCCTGGAGCGTCCTGTTCCATCGCGACCTCTCGGCGAGGGATGCTGGCGATGTGAAACTCACCCCCGGCCAGCAAGTGCCGGTGGCCTTCGCGATCTGGAACGGCGCGCAGCGCGATCGCAATGGCCGCAAGGTGGTCAGCAACTGGTTCCGGTTGAGCTTGAATCCTTGAAAGCATGAACTCCTCGAACCTCTCCCGTCGCGATTTCATCCAGCGCAGCGGCATGGTGGGCGCCGGCATCGCCGCGCTGCAGATGCTGCCACTGCGCCATCTCCAGGCGCAGGAGGCCATCCTCAACCCACTCGCGCACTACCCGAACCGGGACTGGGAGAAGATCTACCGGAACCAATACGCCTACGATTCGAGCTTCTCCTGGGTCTGCGCGCCGAACGACACGCACAACTGCCGCGTCACGGCTCACGTGCGCAACGGCGTCATCGTTCGCATGGGCGAACAGTTCGATGTCGGCACCTACGCGGATCTCTACGGCAACAAGGCCTCGTGGAACTGGGGCAACCGCCACTGCGCCAAGGGCTACACCTTCCACCGGGTGATTTACGGCCCCTACCGTCTGAAGCACCCCATCGTGCGCCGCGGTTGGAAGCGCTGGGCCGATGACGGCTTCCCCTATCTCACGAAGGAGTTGCGGGCGAAGTACAAGTTCGATTCCCGCGGCACCGACCGGTTCGAGAAGCTGGCCTGGGATGAAGCGTTCACCTACGTCGCCAAGGGTCTCAAGGCGATTGCCAGCCGTTACAGCGGTGAGGAGGGCGCCAGGCTGCTGGCCGAGCAGGGTTATCCGCCGGAGATGATCGCCGACATGGGCGGCGCCGGCACCCGCACGATCAAATGCCGCGGCGGCATGGGATTGCTCGGCGTCATGGGCAAGTACGGCATGTACCGCCTGTGCAACTCGCTGGCGCTTCTCGATGTCCACGTGCGCGGCGTGAAGCCCGCCGACGCCCGCGGCGGTCGCAACTGGTCCAATTACACCTGGCACGGGGACCAGGCGCCCGGGCATCCCTGGGTGCACGGACTGCAAAACTCGGAGTGCGACTTCAACGACCATCGCTCTTCCAAGCTCATCATCATGAACGGGAAGAACCTGGTCGAAAACAAGATCACGGACTCGCACTGGTTCATCGAGTGCATGGAACGCGGCGCCAAGATCGTGGTCATTGCCCCCGAGTACGGGGCGCCCTCGACCAAGTCCGACTACTGGGTGCCGGTGCGTCCCGCCACAGACGCGGCGCTCTGGCTCGGCGTCGCGCGTCTGATGATGGACCGCCAGTGGTACGACGCGGACTTCGTCAAGCAGTTCACCGATTTCCCGCTGCTCATTCGCGCCGACAACCTCAAGCGCCTGCGTGCCCACGAAGTCTTCCCGAACTACCAATCGGCGCTGCCCACCGACGGGGCGAGCAAGCAGGTCCAGGGATTGACCGACGAACAGCACGCCAGGCTCGGCGATTTCGTGGTCTGGGACACACGCACGAGCGCCCCAAAACCGATCCACCGCGACCTGGTCGGCGAGAAGTTCGCCCGGGCGGGAATCGAGCCGGCGCTGGACTGGTCCGGCCGGATCAAGTTGACCGACGGCAGCGAAGTCGAAGTGAAAACCACCTGGGCGCAATACCAGGTCCACCTCCAGGATTACGACCTCGACAACGTCGCCGAGATCACGGGCTCGCCCAAAGAGTTGATCGAGCAACTGGCGAAGGACATCGCCACGATCAAGCCGGTGTCCATTCACCAGGGCGAGGGCATCAACCACTGGTTCCATGCTACCGAGGCCAACCGCGCGGCCTACCTGCCCGCCATGCTCACCGGGAACATTGGCAAGCCCGGCGCGGGTGTGCACGGATGGGCGGGCAACTACAAGGCCGCACTGTTCCAGGGCTCGAAGCTGACCGGACCCGGTTTCAAGGGCTGGGTGGCCGAAGATCCTTTCCACCCGAATCTCAACGAGACAGCCCATGGGCGGGAGGTCGAGGCCCATGCCTACACCAAGGACGAGGAACCGGCCTACTGGAACCACGGCGACCTGCCGTTGATCGTGAACACGCCGAAGGAGGGCCGGAAAGTGTTTACGGGCCAGAGCCACATGCCCACGCCCACCAAGGCGATGATGTTCACCAACGTGAACCTCATTAACAACGCGAAGTGGGCGTATGGCGTGATCAAGAACGTCAACCCGCGCGTCGAGCTGATCGTCAGCATTGACATCCAGGCCACCGCGTCGGTCGAGTATTCCGACATCGCGCTGCCAGCGAACTCCTGGTGCGAGTTTCAGGACCTTGAGATTACGGCCAGTTGCTCGAACCCCTTTCTCCAGATCTGGAAGGGCGGCATCAAGCCGCTGTACGACACCAAAGATGACCTCTCGATCCTCGCCGGCCTCGCCAACGGCCTCGCCCAGGTGACCGGCGACCGACGCTTCTCGGATTATTTCAAATTCGAGAACGACGGCAAACGCGGCATCTACATCCAGCGTCTGCTGGACACCTGCACCACAACCGCGGGCTACAAACTGGCGGATATCATGGCGGGCAAGTACGGGCCGCCCGGGGGCGCGCTCATGAACTTCCGCACCTACCCGCGCATCCCCTTCTACGAACAAATTCACGACAGTTGGCCGTTCTACACGGACACGGGCCGGCTGCATTCCTACACGGACGATCCCACGGCCATCGAGTGCGGCGAGAACTTCATCGTGCACCGCGAAGGCCCCGAGGCAACCCCCTACCTGCCCAACGTAATCGTGAGTTCGAACCCTTGGGTGCGCCCGAACGATTTCGGCATTCCGCTCACGGCCGAACACTGGGACGAGCGGACCGTGCGCAACGTCAGACTCCCCTGGCCGAAAGTAAAGGAATCAAAGAACTTCCTCTGGGAACGCGGCTATCAGTTCTACTGCCTCACGCCCAAGTCACGGCACAGCGTCCACTCCTCGTGGGCCAACGTGGACTGGCATCTCATCTGGAACTCGAACTTCGGCGACCCGTATCGCATTGACAAACGCCTGCCGAACGTGAGCGAGCACCAGATGCACATGAACCCGCAGGCTGCCCGTGACTTGGGCTTGAACGATGGCGACTATGTCTATGTGGACGCCAATCCCGCTGATCGGCCCTATCTGGGCGCCACCCCGAGCGATCCCTTCTACAAGGTGAGCCGGCTCATGCTCCGGCTCACCTTCAACGCCGCCTATCCCTACCACGTGGTCATGATGAAGCACGGCACCTTCATTGCCACCGAGAAGACCGTTCGCGCCCAGCAGACGCGCCCGGACGGGCTGTCCCTCACCGAAAACGGCTACATCGCCAACTTCCGTTTCGGCTCGCAGCAGTCCATCAACCGGAACTGGCACATGCCGATGCACCAGACCGACACGTTGTTCCACAAGGCCAAGGTGTTTATGGGTTTCCTGTTCGGCGGCGAGGCGGACAACCACGCGGTCAACACGGTGCCCAAGGAATGCCTGGTGCGCATCACCAAGGCCGAGGATGGCGGCCTGGGCGGCAAAGGCGTCTGGAAGGGCGGTACCGACGGCATGTCACCCAGCGCGGAGAACGAAACCATGAAACACTACCTGGCCGGCGACTTTGCCACGGGGAAGGTGGCCGGTGCCGCCGCGGCCGGCTACGAGTGAATCCTGACTCGCCATGCCCAAAGACGAATTCGATCCCGAGGACCCGATGGAACTGTGTGGCGTCGGCCTGCTCACGCGGGAAGACACCAGCGAAGCCATGACCGAGTGTTTCATCGAGGAGTTCATGCGTCTGGACTACCAGCCTGCGGGCATCCTCGCTTTGTTCCGCAACCCCCACTACACGGGAATGAACCTGGTCCTCCAGAACCGGGGCGAGGATTTCGTCAAAGCGAAGATCGTCGAGGTCTTCGGCTGGTGGGGGCGCGAGGTGACGTGGTCCGAACCCAGGGACGTCGCGAAGCCGCCGGTCCAGGAAACCGAACTTGACGCGTCCGCAACCGACCCGACCGGCACGGCCCTGCCGAAGTTGAACTTCTGAACGCCGGCCAACCCACCGCATCACGGATCACGCATCACCAATGAGCACCGTCCTGAACTGGCAACTCGGCCGCGACATGGAATACCCGTACGACGCGGCGTATCCCGACCGGCAGTTCGCCTTCGTCTTCAACCTGAACCGGTGCATCGGCTGCCAGAGCTGCACGATGGCCTGCAAGTCCACCTGGACCTTCAACAAGGGCCAGGAAGCGATGTGGTGGACCAACGTCGAGACGAAACCCTACGGTGGCTACCCCCGTCACTGGGACGTGAAACTCCTCGACCTCCTCAACCAGGCCAATCCCGGCGGTCAGGTATGGAATGGCACACCCCGCGACCTCAAGGCTCCGTACGGTGAGTTCAAGGGCAAGACGGTCTTCGAAGTCGCGAAAACGAACGTAAGTCCCGAAGGTGCCCAGCGCGCGCTCGGTTTCCTGCCCACCGACGAGGAATGGGCTGCGCCGAACCGGTTCGAGGATAATCCGTCCGCATCGGAGAAAGGCCGCAAGGGGCAGATGGCGTTCAGCGGGGGCGAACTCGGTCCGCAGCACAAGACCTGGTTCTTCTACCTGGCTCGCCTCTGTAACCACTGCAGCTATCCGGCCTGCCTGGCGGCCTGCCCGCGGAATGCGATCTACAAGCGCCCGGAAGACGGCATCGTGCTGCTCGACCAGGAACGGTGTCGCGGCTACCGCAAGTGCATGGAGGCGTGTCCGTACAAGAAGACGCATTACCGTGGCACGACGCGCGTCACCGAGAAATGTATCGGGTGCTTCCCGCGGGTGGAAGGCCGGGATCCACAAGGCGGCGGCGTCCCCATGCAAACCCGTTGCATGGCGGCCTGTGTCGGGCACATCCGTTTGCACGGGCTCGTACAGATGAACGCCGATGGCACCTGGAAGGAGGATCGCCAGCACCCGCTCTATTACCTCGTTCATGTCGCGAAGGTGGCGCTGCCGCTCTATCCGCAGTTCGGCACCGAACCCAACGGCTACTACATCCCGCCACGGTGGGTGCCGCGCGAGTATCTCCGGCAGATGTTCGGCCCCGGCGCCGACGCGGCCGTCGAGAAGTACGCCAACCCGGATCGCGAACTGCTGGCGGTGCTCCAGCTCTTCGGCAAGGACGCGCGCATGTGCTTCCGCTACGAGATCAAGGAGGGGCCGAAGGTCTTCGAAACCACGATCCGCGGGAAGAAGTTCGAGCTCTACGACGACACCATCATCGGCTACGCGAAGGACGGCTCGAAGATCATCGAAACCAAGGTCGAGGAGCCCCTGCACCGGCGTGGCCCGCAACATGCCAACTCGATTTGACCGTCGTACCGCCGACCTCCAGGTCGGTGCGCTGCCGGTCTGGACACCAGCGTTCCGCGAGTATCGCCGGCTTGCAGCCGGCAGGCCTGCTCGGTCCGGAAACCGGCGCTGCATCCGCGGTTGAAAGCACCGTCCCCCCCATGCCCGCATCTGACCTCCCTCCCGTGATCCTGGAAACCGCCCCCCACCAACGGCGGTCGGTGTTCGGCAATTACCCACCGACGGAGAACTCCCGAACCGCCGGCGCCGTAGCTGCCTTGCCCACGGTCCGCGATCACGCAGCCCCGGTTGGCGGCTGTGCCGACCTCGCCCTGGCCCGCTCTTTCCTGCATCAATTCCTGGCCCGCGCGTTCGATTACCCCGTGGCCGAGGCCTGGACGTGGCTAAGCACCCCCAGCATCCAGCAAGGACTCGCGGCGGCCGTCACCGCCCTGGAACCGGAGCGGGGCACAGCGCTCCGGGCCGCCCAGGAATCACTCGTAGCCGCCTGCCTGCCGGAGGCCTTCGAGCCGTTCCACGACGCCTACGTCACCGCGATTGGTCACGCGGCGCGCGGCTCGTGCCCGGTCAACGAAATCGAATACGGCGACCTCAAGGCGGACCCGCTGTTCCAACCGCACCGACTCGCCGACCTCGCCGCGTTCTATCATGCGTTCGGGCTCGAGATCGGAGCCCTGTCCGATGAACGGCTGGACCATCTTTCCGTGGAGTTGGAGTTCATGGCCGTGCTTTCCGCCCAAGAGGCGACCCTGTTGAACACCGCGCCGGGAAGCGACGCGCTGGCCGTCTGCCGCGACGCCCAGCGCAAGTTCCTGCGCGAACACCTGGGCCGCTGGACGCCGGCTTTCGCGCGTCGCCTCCATCGCGCGGTGGCCGACACGCCCCTGGGGACGCTGGCGCTCTTCACCCTCGCGTTGGTCGAGTTCGAGTGTGCCCGGGCGGGTGTGAAGCCGGGCAGTGAGGACCTGTTGCTGCGCCCGGCGGATGAAGCCGCTTCGCTCTGCGATGGTTGCGGATTGAACCAGACGTTGCCAGGGGCACCCGGCGCGGCCGCCCCGGCGTGAGCGGCGATCAATACCGGTCAGGTTTCAACTCGGCGACAAATCCGCCGTCGCGCGCAACCCGGATCCGAACTTTGGTGGGGCCAGTCGCCTGCCGAGCTCCTCCGCCGGGGATGGTGATCCGGCTCGCCGACAGGGTGGGCTGCGGCTTGTGGTTACAGAACGTTAACCGGTGTTTCATGGCGACACAGGCTGCTTTGCCGCTGTGCTATCACCAAGTAGGGCGGTGGCCATTCGTAAAGATTACACATCGGCCTGGCGCTCGATTCGTGGCCGGGATGGCCGCATTGGCCGCAGCCAAGACCCTCACCGCAGGACGCCCCATCACGTGTCCGCCTGGCGCGAAGGACTCAGCCAGGACGGTTACCGCCTGCGGAGGCGGAAGAACTGCTGCTGGCTTCCGGTCTTTATCGCCGTGGTGTTCCGGTCGTCCTCCACGGTCGGAGTGGCCGCGACCAGCGTCCAAGGCCCGTTCGCTGTGGGCGCGGATTCCAGGTTCCACCCCTCGGTGGAGGCCGGCCAGGAGAGGACGACCGCCGGAGCGATGTCGAGGGTGGGATCAGGCAACGGACACAACAGGCTGCCTTCCTCGATGACCACTGGCGGCGGCGGGAAGGGAGCGGGGACATTGCAGAACCGGTTGCGCCAGAGCCGCGGTGGCTGGGGAAAGCCGAAGCTGGGTTGCCAACCCGGATCCCAGAGCGTGATGGGATCGTTTCCGACCACCGTGACTCCCGCTGGGAGATCAGTGAAACGGTTGCCCTCAATGAGCGTGTTTTCACCCGTAACCAGGATGCCGGTGGGGAGATAGCCGCCTCCCGCCTCCTGAAACGTGTTGTTGATGGCCTGATGATCTTTGGTCTTCAGGCAGACCAGGTGATGCTGGTTCGCGCGAAAGGTGTTGTCCTCGTAGCGGACCGGAAGCAGCGTCCGTGGAGAGGGAGCCCCACCGAACAGATACCAAACGTCAATAGCGATGATCCCCATCGACCCGAGGGTCTCACTAGCGGCGCCGCCGGTGAAAAGGTGGTCCGCGATCGTATTTCGCCGGACCTCTCCCGTAGCGCCAACGCCGATCTGGATACCTGACTGAGGGCCAAGAGCCGTCGGCCCGACCCCGCTGATGGTGTTCTCCGCGATGGTGAAGGTCAGGCGTTGCTGGGTCGGTGTGCGATCGTCGCCGCGGACAAGGACCGAGGTCCCGTTGTCCGCGAAGGTGCAGCGGAGCACTTGCACGTCGAGCGGAGGCGTTCCGAGCGTGGCCCAGTTGGCGGCCGCAAAACCCCAGGCAAACGGGTCCAGTGAGTTTGCCGAGCGGAAACCGCGCACTGTGCAATCCTCCAATCTTCCGCTGCTCGCGTCGAAGACAATCGCCCCATAACTGAAAAGGCCAAAGGTCTCGCCCAGATGCTCGCCTTCAAAGGTGAGTCCCTTGAGCACCACTTCGGAAACGGCCGCGGCGAACAGTGCCGGCGTCTCTTCAAGTCCGCCTCCGGGCAGGTCGTTCCTTTTCAGCGTCTTGTTCAGTCCTGTGTGGGCGCGAATTACCGCGCCGGGCCTGCCGAGGAGCGTGAGTTTCTTGCGCAGAATGAGGATCTGCTCCGCATAGACGCCCGGCGCAATGTGGATCGTGTCGCCGTCGGCCGCCGCATCGACGGCTTTCTGGATGGTCGGGTATTGAGCCGGGACGTCGAGGTCGGCGGCCCAGCCCGTTAGTGATGAGGACCAGGCCACGAGCGCGGCGGCCACCATGCTCGTCGGTCTGCCAGCTCTTCGTGCGGTGGTGAGGTTCATTGGACTCTTGTTTCTGACGGGTGGCACTGCCACCCGTCGTTGCGGTTAAGCAAGGGAAGCTTCGTCCACACGGACGCCTTCCACTCCTTTTTCCGGGGACGGGCGCCCAAAGTTGCGAAGTTGTTTGCGGCGTAGCGGCGGGGCATTTCGTTAGTCTGTCCGTGGATGCCCCGCGAGCAACCAGTTGCAGTCCTCTTGATCCCCGCCTGGAGTTACGGGAGTCCCGTCGAAAGCGCCCCCACCGAAGGGGCGTTCTTCCTTCGGCGCTTTCCATTTGCGGAAGGCCACGTGTCCGTCCACGAAGCTCAGATGGTTGATCGCGATGACGACGAGCAACTCGAGCAACGTGAACGCAGCGACTTTGGACCGCCGGCAATCAGAAGGCAGGTTTGGCACGACGAACCAGGCTTTAGTTAGTGTCTGGAATGAAACATGTATCTATTTGTCGCTCAATTAGATAAGTG
>CAZHUS010000024.1:0-94157 GCA_964535555.1 uncultured Verrucomicrobiota bacterium | reverse complement strand
GGTTTTGAAAACTACAAGCCACGAATTTGTCCGGTTTTGAAAACTACGCGACACCGCGCGATTCGGGCCTTGCGGTTGCGGAGGACCTTCGGGTACGTTCGCTTCACTCGAAATGCTCGTTTCATGGGCTTACTTGGCTTCTCGCAAACCCATTTGAGTCAATGTTGACGGGCATTTCGAGCTTTTCCTCTCTGCTCGCCCAAGAAATCACGCTTGGTGCAGGTCTAGGAGGTTGCGGGTGCTGGTGACTAGGATTTTGCCGGATCGATGATATTGAGCCAAGAGGCGCAAGGCACCTACCACTGGGCGACTGAAGCGGCATCGGTCTGGACCTTGGCTCAGTTTGCCGAGGTGCGTGTAAAGGATACAAGCAGCCCGCCGCTCGACCAAGCCGTCCAGGAAATGGGGCGTCAAGACTTCGTGGATGCGGTCGCCTCGGTCGCCGCAGCTGACACCGCCCCAATGGGGATTGCAGCGGAGGAACTCGAGGGCATTTGAGCCGTCACGTAACGAGCAGCCGGTGAGCACAGAGTTCTCAGCATGGAGCGCGTACTTGCGGCTGCCGCAGCGGGCGAGGCCCTGCTTGGAGCACTCTTTGGCGACGGTGATCAGGGAAGATGGGAGATGGGAGATCGAAGATCGGAGATCAGAGGTCAGAGGGCAGAGGTCAGAGATCAGTTCGAGGACTCGGAACGGGCGGTTCTGGCCGATGACGCTGGTGACGCGGCCGCGCCAGACGTACTTGATCCCATATTGCAGCGTCAGGTCGGCGTGGTAGGCGGGGTGTCCCCGCTCGTCCCCGTGGCCCTGCATGATGTCGGCGCCAAAGTTCGTCACTGCCTGGGCGTGGTCCACCCAGACCTTGAGGTGGCAACCGTGTTGGTGTAACTCATCCAGGGCCCGCGCGGCATGCGCCCGGGTGGTCGCGAGGTCGCCGTAGGAATGCAGCACATCAATGTGACCGCTGCGAATCAGCGCACGGATCTTCTCGCGGTTCTCCTCGGTGGTGTTCCAGTAGCAGAAGTGGCCCCGCGGCATGTCAAAGTACATCGAGTTGCCAATGTCCAGGCCGACGCCAGGACCCATACAGGTCTCCTCGAACGTGGTGAGGAAGCGGATCAGTTCGAAGTAGGTCTCAGCGTCGGGGGTCTCGTCCAAGTCGCTGCAGATCGCCAGCAGGGCAGAGTACGGATATGGGAGCCACCGCGATTGCGCCGCGCCGAGTGATTGCGCCACTTGGGCGGCCCCGGATCGAGATGGGAGAGACCATCCGCTGCCGGACAACGAAGAGCAGCATTTCAGGGGCATTTCAGGAGGAGACAAAGCAGTTGAACTCCGAGAATTCACATCTCATTCAGGCCGACGGATGCACGAGCCATTATCGCTGAGAGACATAGTAAAGCCAGCAGTCCTTGCCTGACTTGGCAACCATCGCGAGAGACAGCTCCTGACCGCGGTCGCCGGAAACAATACGCGGAGTCTGAAAGCCTGTTTCCTCGAGTTGGGCGATCTGTGCCTCTGGGGCGATGTAATAAGTCTGCAGACGGAAGTCCAAGGCCCCGTCGTTGATGACCGCAAACTGACACCGCTGAAGTTCGGCGTGGTTCGGGTTATGAGCCCGGAGCAGGCGGTACTTCTGAAGGAGGTGCCACATTCGTCTGGGACTGACTGAAAAGTGCAGCCGGAAGAGCCGCGAGAGAAAGCGGAGATTATGGCTGGAGAAGCAGAGCCATCCGCCAGGCCGGAGTACC
This sequence comes from uncultured Verrucomicrobiota bacterium, assembly GCA_964535555.1. Taxonomy (GTDB): domain Bacteria; phylum Verrucomicrobiota; class Verrucomicrobiia; order Limisphaerales; family J093; genus DSVZ01. The sequence goes on along the minus strand of CAZHUS010000024.1, from coordinate 92,406 downwards.
CGCCGGATTTCCCGCAGGATCTGGAGCCGGTCCTCGTGCCCGACGTAGTCAATGCCGTTGTAACTAAACAATACGAAGTCGAAAGTTTGTCCAGTGCAAACGCTCATCCTGCGAGCATCACAAACCAGAAACTGCCAGTGCTTCTCGAGATGCCCGAACTTCTCGCGGCAGGCCCGGATCATCCCTTCCGAGTAGTCCAACCCGACGTAGCTCTTCACAAGCGGGGCGAAATGCGGCGTGGTCCGCCCGGCTCCGACGCCCACATCGAGGAAATCCCAACCCGCCCAGGCGTTACGAAAGAGGCCGAGGATGGTCCGCTCCGCCTGTTGGAGGCCTTCCAGAGTTGAGAACGTCTCGACCACATCGCGCGCCGCGTAGACCACGCCGTTGGCAGTCTCCTGAACCCGGGTCGCGCTGCCAGGCTCGCTTGCGGCAGAGCCTTCAGATATAGCCATAGCGACGGTTCAGGTTGCCCGCGATCCGGTCGAATACCGCAAGATCATTGATGCCAAAGTGCTGACGCCAACGTTCGTCCAAGCGGATTTCGGGACTTGAATCAAGACGCATTCCATTGCCGACGACGTGCTGGGTGCGTGAACGGAAATCGAGGTTGATGCATTCCGGAGCAAGGCCCAGAAAGGCGCAAATCGAACGCAACGTAGCATGGGTATTGCTGCAGACGTCCTCGTACCGGGCCAACATCCAGCGCGATCTCGACAGGTTCGCCACCACACATTCGGCCTCCTCGTTGCTGCGGCGCCACTCACGCGCAGCGCGCGCAATTGGTTTTTGCTCGCCATCACGGCCTCCTCCAAAGCCGCCCGCACGCAGCTCGGGGCTCCTGGCGTCCGCAAAGTTTAGCGGATCCAGATAGGTCAGGGCCACGCCGCGACCATCCCGGATCACCCAGATCACCTTGACCTCCAGGTCCGGGTTGCGTAGGAGGTACTTGAGCCGCACGCCAGTCTTGGATGAATCCACGATGACCTTCGCGCGGCTGACCTCGCCGAGCGCGTTCACCAGCGCAGCGTAGCGCCGTTGAGTCGAGGCCAGGTGACTGCGCCAGCGGGCGGACAGCGTCAACGCCGCGTCCCGGATCGCCTCGAGCACGGGACCACGATGAAGGGGGCTCAGCAATCGGCGAAGGTAATTGCTCTCCAAGGCATGAATGCTAGTGCCGGGGTTAGCGATGTCGAAGTCCACGCCTCGACCCCTCATTCGCGCGGAGACCTCACTCCAGAAGGAGCATTCACCAATGCGTCGACCACATGAGCAGCGGTAGCGTTCGGGATCAGGGATTCCGTCCGCTCCGAGCTGGCCGACGGTGCAGCAGTCGCGATGCGCACCGAGGAGCATTGCGAGAAGGGTGGTACCGGAGTGGCTGGCACCGAGAAGGTAGCAGAGGCAACCGGGCATGGAGTAAGTGTCCCAAGTCAGAGATCTGAGATCTGACTTCAACAGTCCGAAATCACCCAGGTTGCAGCGTTCTAGCGCGCTCCGGCACAACCACCTGGACTTCGTCCTGAGCGCTGCCGAACAGCGGAACCCCGGTAGCCCGGGAACGCTGGCGCTCGACTGAGACACGCAGCATGATACCGATGGCTGCCCACATTCCCAGGGCACCTTCTCGGGCATAGAACGTCTGCCCGCCAGCCGACGCCACAAGGAGGGCCAACATGAGTGCACAAGCCGCGCCGCCCGTCGCTGTGAAAAGTGAATCACTCCGGTCAACCAGTAGGCGTACGCTCTTGGCCACCATCAAGAGGAAGAACGAAATGACTGGGACAAATCCGACGACTCCACTGTCGAGAAGCAGTTCGAGATAGGCATTGTGAGGGTGGGGAAACGACTCGCCAGGAAACTCGTCCGCGATTCGCTGCGTGGTTCCCGTGCGACTCATGGCTTCGCGGCCGAAACCGAAAACGGGGTTTTCGTTGATCTTGGCTATTACATAGGGCCAGGCCACATTGCGCCCGGAGGTCATCTCGTACTCATCATCTTGAACAACGACATTCCCTTGTTGTTCACCGAAGCCCTGCAACACACGCACGCGCACCCCAGGCAACAGGGACAGGACTCCAATTCCCAGAATAGGCAGCAACAGCAGCACCCACCTCCAGCGCAGGGCACAGATCACAAATCCGACAACTCCCCAAGCCAGATAACCCGACCGCCCTCCGGTCAGAGCCTGCCCCAACAAGGCTACGCCGGACAACGCCAACGCCCCAATCTGTTGCCAGCGCCGCTGCAGCAAGGGACGAATACAGAAGATCGCCCAGGACGCTCCTCCCAACATCATGGACAACGTAACTCGATTATAGCCAATTTCGTTTGTGATCATCCGCGAAGCGACTCGTGACAAGTCCGCCCCGGAGGCCACCGCGTACCGTAGCGGAATCCACCGGATCACCTGAACCGCGAGGAGCGCGTAGACCATCAAGGTCGCGAAGAGGGCGATCTGCACACGAGTCCGGTTCCGACATCCTTCGAAGAAAAGAAAACCCGGTAGTAGCCACTTTAGGCTGTTGATGAAGTACTCACTGACAAGGAAACCTGTTCCGAACTCCGAAAGATCCTGCGGATCGACGAGTAACCTGACCGAGGAGCAGAACACGACGACCAAATAGCCAAAAAGTGCCAGAACCACGGTTTCTGGCACCAAAGTGGAATCCCTAACGCGGTTCCGGGCCCGCATCCAGGCCAGCAGCACATTTGCCATGAGCACGTTCCAAGGGTTGAGTCCTTGGATTCCACCGATACTCCTAGGCATGTCGGGATGCTCCAATACCGCCATCAGTAGAACCAGAGCGCAAAGCGAAGCGAACCAGTTGCGCCACGCGTAAATGGAAAAGCCAATGACAAAGAGAAAGCAGGCGAGGACACGGAGGGACATTGGGCGGACGGTAGATGGGCGAGAACGGAGGTTCGACGACCGAAGGCAGATGACACAGGTGCGAGAACGGAAGTCAGTAATTTGGAGCTTTTCGTCTGCCGAAGATCACTTTTCGCCTTGGTCACGGAGGAGAGCGGCGATGCCGGGCCAACGCTGCAAGACCATCAACTGCTTGCCAACCGGCGTCAAGGAGATCTGCCGAACGACCTCAATCTGGAGGTCAACACAATGGCCCAATTTAGTGTCGAAGAGCTTCTGGAGCCGGTCAACGCTCGGTCCTCTCTGTCCTGACAGGGTCACAAGTTTTAGCAGCGCCTTGCCGGGCTCGTCCTGGATGAACTGGAACCGCAGGACGCCGCAAAACGATTCGTCGTACAGAAACCGTCCTCCCGTGAGCGCGGCCATAGAGATCAACGTATGCCGATCTCGGCACACAATGAGCTCCCGGCCTCTCCTCGGCACAAGATTGGTCAGCAGCAGCTGCTGTCTTTCACACGTACTACACTTTCTGCTCGAGAACGTAGCCTCATCTCCGGTCCGATACCGAATCATTGGCATGACGCAGTCTAGGAAGCCTGTCCCTGTGACGTCACCGCGTCCAGCTTGAGCCACGGAATGCCCCTCACTGTTAAGAACCTCGACGTAACTGTAAGTAGGAGAGACGTGATAATCATGGACCGTTTCGCATTCGGCGGCCAGTACGACTTTCTCGGAAAGTCCATAGCTGGCAAGTACGGGCAATCCAAGATGACTCTCAAACAGCATGCGCTGGGCGGGCACAATGGGCTCCGATTCCAGGAAGACGGCACGGATGCTGGAAGGCATGCGTTGCTTTTGAGACGCTAGATAGCTGGTGAATGTGAACAGCGCCGATGGGTATGCGTGGACAAAGGATGGTCTTGTGGTGTGTATGTGAGCGGCGTACCGTGACATGTCTCCTGGAGACATGTGGTACGTGCTGTAATAGTGGTGCCGGAGCAAGGGATCGTGCTCATAATGCATGCCATGGTGGCTGCTGGTTATCACCCGTCCGCGCAGGACCGCCATCGTGTCGCCGGGCTGGTAGCCGACCCGCTTCCAGCAGGCGCAAAGATGGGCGAACTCGCGCGCGTGGCGGGACGAACTCATGTAGAACCGCAAAGGCTCGCCGCTGGTGCCACCGGTGGTCACCATGTCCACGTCCGGATCCGTGATGGGCCGCGTCAGCATCCGCTGCCAGTTTTCCCGGATGGTGGCCTTGTCAATCGTGGGCAACCCTTGCAGGTCCTCAGGTTGCTTCAGATCGCCCGGTTCGAAGCCAACCCGGCGGAACGATTCGCGGTAAAACTCCGTCTTCTCGTACGCCAGGGCGAGGATGCGCTTTAGCTCGCCCAGTTGGTACTCCCGAGCCTGCTCCGCGCCCCACCGGTCAGCCTCACAAGCGAACTTGTACCACCGCCGGAAGTCGCGTCCGAGGAGATACGGCAGCGGGACCAGCGAGAGCGCCGCCCCAAGCGCCTTCTTGGCTGCCGCCGGGGTCTTGTCCCAGAGGTTCTTTCTTGAGAACGCGCGCTTCATAGCTGGGAGCTGGGAGCTGGGAGCCAGAGGTCAGAAGTCAGCGATCAGCGGTCGGAGGTCAGCGCTCCGCGGCCCGCCGCCCGTCGGAGCAGTGCGCCCGCGAACTCCCAGAGGCAGACGGCGTTGGTTCTGGCGTAGCGCCAGGCCATGCGTCGGGGTTCCTGGAGGACACGGTAGAGCCACTCGAGGCCGAGGCGCTGGATCCAGACGGGGGCGCGCTTGACCAGGCCGGCCATGACGTCGAAGCTGCCGCCCACGCCTTGGATGACGGTTGCGCCGAATTCATTCCGACACGCGTCGGCCAGGCGCTCTTTCATCGGGCTGCCCATGCCGAGGAGGAGGATGTCGGGGCGGGCGGACCGGACCTGTCCGACGACTTCGGCTGTCTGACTCGCGTCAAAATACCCGTTCCGCGCGCCGGCCAGAATGACGCCGGGGTAATCGGCACGGATCTTGTCGGCGCAGGCGCGCACGACCTCCTCCTTTGCCCCCAGGAGATGAACACGGTACCGGTGCCGGTCGGCGAGGGCCAGCAGCTTGGCCATCAGCCCGATGCCATCGATGCGTTCGGGCACGCGGATGCCGAGCAGGCGGGCCATCGGCAACAGGGGCTGGCCGTCCATCAGGACATAGTCGGCGCGGCGCAGGATCTCTCCCATGGAGGGGTCTTCGTTGACCTGGGCTACTTTGTTGGCGTTGAGGAACTGGATGACGCGGGGGCCGGACCGGTGTTCGATGGCCTCCTGGAGCTCGGCAAGCAGTTCCGCACTGGTCAGCAAGTCGATGGGGCAGCCGAGGAAGTTCCGGCGGGGTGGGAGATGGGAGATGGGAGATCGGAGATCGGAGATCGGAGATGGCAACTCGGAGCTGGGAGATGGGAGATCGGAGCTCGAGATTTGGGACTCGGAGCTGGCAGTTGGAAGACTCACGTCCATGGGTCGAAGAGGATGGGAGGCGTCAGTTCGCCGAGCGCCTGGAGCGGGTCGAGGCGATCAGACCGGAAGTCAAGCGACCGATCCGGTTGGCCTGCTCTCGGAGTGCCACGGCGTGCTCCGAATACGCCGGATAGTTGTCCTCGATCACATACGACAGAGACCGGACTTCTCCGATCGAGGCCCGTGCGACATTGTATGTTGCAGCTTTTCGGCGATGTGTAATCGCTCGAATCCTTCGGCGATATTGCTCATCACAGAGACTGCAGCCCGCTGAATCTGCCCGCTCAAACCGAAATCCTCCAACTCCCAACTCCCAACCTCACGACGCTCCCTTGCCGAAGAGCACTACAGGGATGGTGCGGGAGAGGATCTTAAGATCCAGCCAGATGGACCAGTTGTCGATGTACTGTCGATCTAGTTCCATCCACTGATGGAAGGGGATGTCATTGCGACCGCTGACCTGCCACAGACAGGTGATGCCTGGTCGGATGCACAGTCGTTTGCGATCGAACCAGGCGTACCGTTCGACCTCGCTCGCCAGCGGAGGGCGGGGGCCGACGAGGCTCATCTGGCCCAGGAACACGTTGATGAGCTGGGGCAGTTCGTCGATGCTGGTCTTGCGGATGAAGCGGCCGATCGGGGTAATCCGGGGGTCGTTCTTGATCTTGAACACGGGCCCATCCATCTCATTGAGGGCCTCCAGTTCCTGGCGCTGGTTCTCGGCATTCACGACCATGGAGCGGAACTTGAGCAGGTTGAATCGCCGCTTGTTCATCCCCACCCGTTCCTGGACAAAGAACACCGGGCCCGGGCTGGTCACCTTGATGAGGAACGCCACCACCAGCAGCAGGGGAGCCAGGAGCACGAGGAGCACCGAGGAGACCGCCAGGTCCAGGATGCGCTTGAGCAGAAGCTGCCACAACAGCCGCTCGCGGAAGAAGGTGACCAGGTAGTCCCCTTCGAACTCCTCAATCTGCAAGCGGGTCAGGGCCTTGGCGTCGGCAGCGTCGGGCATCAGCCGGACGACGAGGCCGAGGTCGCGGCAGAGCTCGAAGATCTCGTGGATGCGCGCGAAGTGGTCTTTGACCCGGAGACAGACCATGACCTCGTCGACGGAGCCCTTCTCGAGGCTGGGCTTGATGTGGCTGAGGTCGCTGATGATCGGCCAGCGCGCGGCACCCGCCCACGCCACGTCCGAAGTAACCGACTGCTCTGCAACGAAGCCGGCGATGCGGTAGCCCAGTTCGGTCCGGGTCTCGATGCGGCGCGCGAGGTCCATGGCCCGCGGGTTGGTGCCCACGATGAGCAAGTGACGCGTGTTGAGTCCGGAGCGCCGAACGGCCATCAGCGCGCCTCGCAATACCAGGCGCAGGGCGATCCCCAGAACGGAGGTGATGAGCCAGAACAGGACCACCACCAGGTTCGAGACTCGGGAGAACGAGAAGACCTCGGCGCCGAGGAAGAGGATGAAGGATGCGAGGGCCGTCGCCTTCACGAACGAGATGATAGCGCTCCGCAGCGTGGTGAACCGGTTGGCGTCGTAGTGGACCAGCGTGTTGAAGATCGTGAACCAGATCACCAGCATGGCGCCGACGCCAATCATCTCCCACGCGTAGTGCAACCCTTCGACGAAAAGCCGCAGGTAAAGCAGGCTGCCTCGTTCCTCGAGGATGGCCACGAGCAGGACCAGCGTGCCCACGAGTATCAGCTGATCCAGTACGCGCAAGGCATGGATCAGGAGCTGGTGCCGGAGCCGCATCATATCCGGTCGAGGATCTCCGTGATCGCCGCGCAAATCTGCGCACATGCCGGCTTGACCGGAGGATGAAAGACACCGGTCCGGCTCCTCGGCCGAATCCGGATTCGGTCCCTTACCTCCGCGACCGTGCGCACCATCACGAGCAGGCCCTGTGCTTCGAGTTGCCGATCCACCGCAGCGACCGGCCCGCGAAAGATGCTGTAGGCGGGGACGCCCAGGGCGGTTGCCTCGCGGTTCATGGTCCCGCCGGCACTGACCACCAAGTCGGAGTGATAGACCAGGTTCAGCCCATCCACAGCCGCCGGGGGAACCACCACGCGACCGCTGCGGAACCAGGCCGGCCGCCTCGCCCGCAACTCCGCGAGCTGTCGTTCGTCACGGGGCAGCAGCACGACTTTGACTGCATCGGCGGCGCCGCACAGCCGGTCCATCGCGGCGTCGAACAAGGTGTCGCTCTGCCGGTCATGGTAATGAGCCGCGGTTGCCGGGGGACGGACCGTAACCACAACGTCCGACTCAGCCAAGCCCAGTTCCCGGCAGATCATTGGGTCCGGTCTAAACTCCCCCGCGTAGACGTCCTCCTTGATTCCCTGATACCGCAACACTCGGCCACCGCAGCCGCTGAGCAACCGGGCGGGAATGGTCTCCGGGACAATCCACCAGTCCGGGCGCGCGAATGGCGGATACCAGGAGTGCTCGTAATCATCGATCAGGACTGCCGAGACACGAAGGAATTTGCTAGTCAGGAGTTGCGACCGTGAGCCATGCGATAGCGCGAGGTCAGGCTGGCTGGTCCTGATGCCCGAGAACAGCTGCACGGATCGCCAGACGAGTCCTGCCAGCTTGTTGACACGGTTTTTCCCATAATGCCTCCCAACCCGAGCGGCCGACAACCGGTAACGATGCACCAAGGCCGAGACTTGGAATGCGTCACGATATGTCAGGATAACGACGTGACCCAACTGCTCCAACGTCCGTACGATCGGTGTGAAGAAGGGCACGTGGGGTGTGTTGTCCAGGTCGACCCAGACCGTCCGACCGGCGGCGCGGTGACCGTTCACCCGACGACGTCCCCACCCCGCAACGGCGTCCCGCCCTGCCCCGCGCAGCGGCCCGTCAGCCGGGGCGGCACCGGCGCCCTCGACCGGGCCAACGCCGTCTCCCGAGTCGATGAGCACCCCGACCGGGCTCCGCTGGCCGTTGGTTCCCAACTGCGCATCCCTACGGCTCACGAGGCCAGCATCCTGCTGCGCTCCAGCAACGATTGCCGTCGCAGCCTCTGCACTGGATCGGGAATAGGCCACGTAAGCCGCCACCTCGCGTGGGAGCGCATGCCAGGACCGCCCCCCGTACGCGGAGCGCACATGATCCAAGAATTCCCCGTAGTATTGAACGGGGTAAAGCCCGGGATCAACAGCGTGCCCCCCCAATGCCATGTAGTCCGGGTGCGTGTCGACCAGGACCATGCCCTGGTGTGCCGCGATCCAGTCCAGCTTCCGAAGCCAGATGGCGGGGGAACGCTCGCGCAGGACCAGGAACAGGGTCGAATCCTGGGGGAGGGTGTAGGGGAGTTCGATGTAGCCCGTGCGCGCACCACGGACCACTGACCACGGACCACTGACTGTGCTGGAGACCACGGGACGACTGACCTTGGAACCGAGGTTTGTGGTCCGTGGACCGTGGTCCGCAGTGGCCCCACCGAGGTCTGTGGTCCGTGGTCCGTAGTCTTGTGGTCCTGAACACGGCACCCAGAACGGGAAGATAGTGCCCTGGCCTGCGGGTTGGGGCTCGAAGGGATCGGTGTCGAAGGTGGAGGCGTCGTACTGGATGTCGAGCTCGTGCAGCCAATCCAGGTTGCGGAGCATGAAACCGGAACGGAAACCGCAGGCGCCCCAGTCCTTCACGTAGCGGTTGATCCTTGGTGCGCTGGCCACAAAGGTCTTTCGCGACGCGAAGAGCCCGCCGTCGTGGCGCAGGTCGTGCACCCCGACTTCAAAGCCCCGGTCCGTGAGCCAGGAGCGCAGGTCCGGGGGCAACCGATAGGGGCCTTCGGGGATGAAATTGAAGCAGGAGCGGAAACCGAGTGCGATTTCAAGCTCCGCCAGCGGCTTGACGCGATCCAGGCCGCGCTGGCTTTCGACATCGTGGGTGAGGACGAAGGCGAACTGTTTGCCGTCAGGCCAATCCGGCCAGCCGTCGGGTTTCCGGCCGGCGGATTCGAGGATGGGCCAGACGTCGCCGGATCGCCGCCGGATCCGCTTCGCGTGCCAGCGCCTCAATCCGAGCCGCAACCTCCAGGGGAGGTAGGGCTTGGCGGAGTAGTAGAGGCGGGTGAGGAGCATGGGGGCGGAGGGACCACGGACCACGGACTACGGACTACGGACTACGGACTACGGACCCACCTTGGCCGGTCTGCCTGACTCCGCTTCAACCGCCTTGATCAGTCCGTGCAAGCAGGCGAAGGTGGTTTTGGTTTGGACGGTCAACCGCTGAGCATCGACGGCGCTGAGATAATCAAGGCGTATGGCCAGGTGCAGCAAGTATTGAGCCTCGGTCAGCGAACCCCGGGCGATGTAGAGGAAGTGCAGGTAGTCACGCTTGCTCTCGCGCGCGGAACCCTCGGCGATGTTGGCCGCAACTGAGGAGGCCGCCCGCCGAAGTTGGCTGGTCAGCCCGTACAGCTCCTCCTTCGGGAAGCCGCGAGAGACCTCATAGACCGCAACAGTTAGGTCGTCCGCCAGCTTCCACGCTTCGATCTTCGTATAGTCCCGCATTCGCGTCCGTGGTCCGTGGTCCGTGGTCCTCAGCGCTACGGCGCCGCGAGGGCACACTTCGTCCCCGTCACTTCGCACGAAGGACGAGCTGCCGTCAGAAAACTTTACACCGATCTGCGTAGAGGCCCCGCAGCATGGCGCTGCGGTCCATTCCGGAGACGGTCGAACGGGTTAACAATCTGCCTGCAACCGACGGGGCACGTAAGGCTTGTATTTGTTTAGTACGGCCGCAACACGAGCCTTCGAGTCCGCCAAAAGTCCCAACGCGTTCCGCGCATTGTCCTGTTTCGCCTTCTCTGATTCCAGGATCAGCAACGTCATATCCAGCAACCCGGCGAGCTTGGAGGTGACGCTGGTCTGGCTGACCGGAGGGAGGTCAAAAATGATGTAGTCGTAGTCAGCCGCCTGGAGGCGAGGGACGATGTTCGCGAATTTCCGCGGCACCAGGCCCACCTTGTGTCCAGCGCCGTTGTGGGCGGTGACGACGTAGAGATTGTCCTGGACGAGCGCCTGGCGGCGGGTGTCCTGTTCCAGCGCTTCATTGATACCACACATCGCCCTGCCCCGGTAAAACGGGTGCACACCAGCGCCGTTGCGCTGGTTCATGTCCACCAGGAGGACATTGCCGTCGCCGGTTTCGGAGAGCGACGCCGCGAGGCCGGCAGCGATGGTGGTAGTGCCGGCGCCCGGGCCGGAGCCGGTAACGCCGACCAACTTCGGACGATGGGTGAGACCGTTAATCTCAAAATACATGACCAACCGGTCGCGGAGGGCCTCGTGATACAGCGCGAGGGGGTCCACTGTCATGGTGAGTGCCAGGGCACCCGGGCTCGTGACATCTGAGGTTTGGCCCTCCGGAGACACCGCGTTAGGATACGACTGCGGCTGAGGGGTGGTCACCTCGCCGATGCTCGCGGGGTGGTCGCGACTTGTTAGATCCGGCGAATCCGCCTTGCCCGGCAACAGCTGTGTCCCCCGGGCTGCGGCTGCATCCAGGCTGACGAATTCTCCGGCCGGCAGGCGCGATCGTCGCTGGCCTGTCCGTCGGCGGTTCAAACGCATCGTGGGGATCGTCAGGAAGAGGGGAAGCCTCAGTTGAGAAATCACCTGGGAGGGTCGGCGAATGGTACGGTCGATGAAGAACTCCAGGAGGAAGGCAAGCCCGAGACCGGCTCCTGAACCTCCGATGAGCACCATGGCGATGAGCTTTAGCGCCTGGCTGGCCTCCCGATAAGCGGGGGACGCCTCCTGGACAACGCTGATGTTTGGCAGGTTCCCGGCGCCGAGCGCCTGGTCCACGCGGGCCTGCTCCAGGTTGGCCGCGAAGTAGAGGTAGTTGGTCTCCTCCAACGCCCGCCGGCGTTCGAGCTCGTTGATCCGGGATTCGTTGGCGTCAAGAACGGCAGACTCCGACTTGACCTTCTCCATCTGTGAGGTGAGGTAGCGAATCCTCGCCTCGAGGGCGCCGACCTTCGAGGACGCGGCTTCGACACTGAACACGGGTTGCACGACGCCGGCGCCGTCGCGCGCTGAAGTCAGCGAGGTGGAAACGGCGAGCAGCCGTGGGTTCGCCGCCTCCAACGCCGACCTGACCTTCTCCATTTCAGCAAGCCGCAGCCGCACGTCTTTGACCAGCCCGTTCTCGTCGCCGAATTCGGAGATCAGATCCAATTCCCGGGAGCGGAATGCTGCGATTCGATCACGAACGTCCCGATAACGGGTAAGCGTTTCGGGATCGAGCGGTGGCTCGGCCACAGCCGGAGGGGAGTTGGTTATGGAGAGAGTCGCATTCGTCGAGTGAGCGCCGCTGGCCTGGTGCACTTGTTGAAGCACGGCACGGTGCTCGGCGAGTTCGGACTCCGCCGCGAGAAGCTCTTGCTGGATCCTGCTCTTGGACTGCGCAATGCTCTGCTTCGTTTCCTCGACCCGGATCACGCCGGCTTTGGCCTTGGTGAGGCGTAGCTCTTCCTCCGTTTGCGTCAGGCGTGATCGCAGTTCATCGGTTTTCTTGGTGAAAAACTCATCGGCAACCAGGAAGCCCCGATGCACCTCGGCGTGCTTCCTGCGGTAAGAGGCGATCAACTGACTTAGGACCGCCTGCGCGGTTTCCGGGTCCGCATGACGGAAGACGAGACGGATGGCATTGCTCCGGCGTGGCACCTCGACGAGCAAGCCACGTTGAATGACAGTAACCGCAGCCGTAGGAGCCGCGCCGGACACGCCCGCTAACAGCTTGTCTGGTCCAACCAGATTCGCAACTTCCGCCGCCAGATCGTAGCTCGTGAGAATCTCCAGTTCGGCATTCAGGATGTCATCTCCGCGAACGGGCGAGATCGCCTGCCCCGACGTGGCCGTGGAATCAATCGCCCTGGACTCGCGCACGTACCGCACGAGGAGGCGAGCATCACTCCGGTATGCCGTAGATCGTGCCAGGTAGAGGTACCCAGCCGCCGCGAGGCTGGTAAGAAGGCTAAAAGTAATCAACCACTTGCGCCTAAAGAGCACATAGTATATGTCGACCGGATTAAATCCCTCCGACAGAACGTCGGCAGGCTTCCCAGTGGCACTTCGCCCCCCCTGCCCCACTGCAACGGTGGTTTCCTTCGGAGCGTTCATGCCAGGTGCCGGTAGAGCCGCTCCCCAACAAACCTCAACACCGGGAGCGGCAGGTTTCGAAACAGGGGGTTGTACCAGCCTTTGACCGGATCCCGTTCCTTCACAAAGGCATTCCGCCGCAGGTCGTACTTCGTGCAGGCGAACCGCGATTCGTGCGCGCCCCAGGCCAGCTTGAACCGACGCAGGCCCGCGTTCGAAAGCGATGTCCGGCCGAAGTCGAGCCGCTCGAACCCGTCCAAGGCGAACGTCTTGATCGCATACCAGAACAGGTGGTTGTTCGGGCGGAGATCCAGGTGGTTCTCGTCCGAAGCCCCGAACTTATAGAGGGCGGAACGGTGTGCGTGGACGAAAACCGCTCCAGCGGTGGCCTCGCCCTGGTAGTACGCGAGCAACAACCGGCCGTGCCCTTCCTCGATCACATAGCGCCAGAGATTCTCGAAGAACTCCCAAGGTTGCGGCGGCAGGCCGTGGCGGCGACGCGTGCGACAGTGCAGTTCGAAGTAGGTGCGCATCGCTTCCACGGACTCGGCCCCGCGGATCCGGACCTCGGCCTTTTCGGCCTTGCGCAGGGCACGCCGGACGGCGGGATCGAAGTTAGCATAGAGGGTTGCCGGACCGAGAGCTAGGTCGAGCTCATGGCGAAGGAACTCCACGGAGTGAACGGTATCAGGCCGGCCCACTTGCGGACTACGGATCTCCCACGTCCGCCATCCGCGCCGACGACCGTGGGCTTCCATCGCCGCCAGGAGCCGTGGCAACTGCGTCGAGTCATGCGCAAGTGGTTCTACGTGATCGCTGAAGGGCAGCGCGATGCCGCGACGGCCCTCGACAAATCCGTCGACCTCCATGAAAGGCAGCAACGCGCTCAACCGCCCCTGCTTGAGTGCGACGAAGTAGGCCGGCTGGAATCCGTAGGTTTCATGCAACACGCGGGCCCAGGCAGCCCCGTGAAAGAAGTGGGACTGCGGCAGCGTGCCCACACGTTCATCCCACTCCGGGTCGGTCAGGGGGTTGACGACCTGGATTTCCGGGCTCGCGGCGCTGCTGGCCCCGTAGAAGTCCGGAGCGGGGCGCACTTCAATGTCCTCAAACAACGGCGACATGTGACTTGGATCGAACACACGCCTTCAGGCCGGTCACGACCTGACCGACCTGGTCGGCGGTTAGCTCCGGGAACATGGGCAAGGAGAGGAATTCGTCTGCACACCGCTCGGCCACGGGGAAGGCGCCCCGTTGATAGCCCAGGAAGCGATAGGCCTCCTGCAGGTGCACCGGGATGGGATAATGAACCCCGCACTGGATTCCCTGGGCCGCGAGTTCCTCGAGGACTTCGTTCCGCCGAGCTACACGCACGACATACAGGTGATAAACGTGAAGGAGGCCGGGCGCCTCAATCGGCGTAATCACTTCTTCCACGGAAGCCAGGGCCTCGGTGTATGCTCGCGCCCGGGCCCGGCGCAGTTCGTTGTTACGGGCGAGGTGCTTGAGCTTCAGGGAAAGGACGGCGCCCTGGATGCCGTCCATGCGCGCGTTCCAGCCGACAAACGCGTGGTGGTAGCGCCGGGATTGTCCGTGGTCGCGAAGCGCGAGGATCTTCTGCTGCAGTTCGGCTGAACTGGTGACCACGGCGCCCGCTTCGCCGAACGCGCCCAGGTTCTTTCCCGGATAGAAGCTGAAGCAACCGGCCGCGCCGAACGACCCCGCGCGGCGCCCCCGGTATTCGGCGCCGTGCGCCTGGCAGGCATCCTCCACCACCGGAACACCGCGCCGCTTCGCGATCTCCAGGATGGGATCCATGTCTGCCATCTGCCCGAACAGGTGCACGGGGATGATCGCCCCGGTTCGGGGCGTGATCGCGGCCTCGATCAGCGTCGGGTCCATCGTGTAGGTCAGCTCGTCGATGTCGACGAAGACCGGCCGGGCCCCGCAGTAGGAAATGGCCTCCGCGGTGGCCATGAAGGTACTGGGGGTCGTGATCACCTCGTCACCCACCCCCACGCCCAAGGCGAGGAGTGTCAACCAGAGAGCGTCGGTTCCGTTCCCCACGCCACACGCGAAACGCACCCCGCAAAACGAGGCGAATTCCTCCTCGAACTTCGCCACGAACGGGCCGCCCGCGAATGCGGAGCGATCCATGACTGCCTCGAATGCGGCCAAAAACTCCCCGCGAAGTAGCGCGTGGTGGAGCCGCAAATCCAAGAAGGGCACATGGCTGCTCATAGCGTGACGAGTTCCGTCGGAACACAGCTTCCGGCAGCTGTGGCAGGCCACTCGATTCCTGCCGGGCGCGGCAGATAGCGTAACACGCGCGCCGGGTTTCCTGTCACGACCGCGTAAGGCGGTACATCCGTTGTCACCACGCTGCCCGCGCCCACCAGGGCATGCTCGCCCACGGTGACGCCACCCAGGAGCGTGGCTGAGGATCCGATCGATGCGCCACGCCGGACCAGGGTCTGCTGGCAGGACCAATCCGCTTCGGTCTGGGGCCGGCCGTCACCATTGGTGGCCCGTGGGACGCGATCGTTGATAAAGGTCACGTTGTGCCCCACAAAGACTTCGTCTTCGATGATGACACCTTCGCAAATAAAGGTATGGCTCGAAATCTTGCATCGCTTACCAATACGCGATCCCCTCTGGATCTCGACGAATGTACCGACCCGGCTCTCGTCGCCCACCTCGCAACCGTAGAGATTCGTGAAGGCGTAGATGCACACGCCAACGCCGAGTTTCACATCGGGAGCGATCAATCGATGGCTGGAATCCATGAACTTCAATGGAGGGGTGAGCAACGACGCCGTTTCACGCCGTGGCGATCGCCATCGCGCGCTCCCGCCGAGACGTTCGGCCGTTGGTGCGCGAGAGCTCGGCTCGCGAGTCCGATCCATCGGGCTTCTGAGGCACAGTCGCGCTGGCACCAAGATTGTGACCGTTCAAGTGCACGGCCGCGCCGTTCAGCCTCAGAGATGTGGAGCTGGCCTCAAGGACCCGGGCAATCGCGAGCGCTTCGGGTGCACCAGTCAATGGCCGTAAACCGGTTTGGATGCAGTCAATAAAATGCTGGCATTCGATCTTCAGTGGTTCCTCCTGTCTGACGAACGGCGCATAGACATCGCCGTGATGATAGGAGTAGTGGAACTCAGCGAAGGTGTCATAGTGCGGTGGGCGCTCGACGCGCGCATCGAAGATCCGGATTTTTTCCAGCGGAGCCACGTCGTCATACACAATCATCCGACGGCTACCCACGATGGTCATCTCGCGCACCTTGCGTGGATCGAGCCAGCTGCTCTGGATGATCGCGGAGCGTTCCCTGCGGAAGGTCAGGCAGAGGCTGCTGACATCCTCCACCCCCGGGGTGATGTGTGCGCTGCCGCGGCAGTTCACGCTGACCGGAGATTCCTCCATGATGTCGAGCACGATCGAGACGTCGTGAGGGGCGAGGTCCCAGGTCACATTGATGTCTTGCTGGTAGAGCCCCAAGTTCAGACGGCGCGCGGAGATGTAACGGATCTCGCCGATGTCGCCCGCGTTGATGATCTCCTTGATCTTACGAACCGCGGGTGAAAATAGGAAGGTGTACCCGGCCATAAGGACCAATCGTCGAGCGTTTGCCAAGGCCATGAGTTCTTCGCACTGGGCTGCGGAGGCGGCCATCGGTTTCTCGACAAAGGTGTGCTTGCCCGCGATCAGGCTGGCCTTGGCCATCCCGTGATGCCAGGGCACGGGAGTGGCCACAACGATCGCGTCGAGGTTTCGCCGGCCGACTAGATCGTCAAAGTTCTGAGTGATCTCCAGATCCGGGTAGAGCGACTGCAGGTGCTTTAGTCGCTTAATATCTAGATCGCAGACGACTGAGAGCTTGCACCCCGCCAAGCCTCGGAAATTCCGGATCAAGTTGGGTCCCCAATACCCGCAACCAACGACACCGATACGAGTGGGCGTAGCCATAACGGTCTGGTGAATCCTAGTGGATAGACGTCGAACGGCCGCACCTTCAGCTGCAGCTTCCAGATGGACGAGTCTCGCGACAAGTCGAGCCGGACAGACGACGGAAGCGCTCAAAACGGCGGCGGGTGGACTCCCATGCAGCCCGGACGACCAACGGGAGGGTCTGGAACATGATCCGCACGTCAAATCGCAGGGAGCGGCGCTGGAGGTATTCCAGATCCAGTTCGATCATGCGGGCAAAGGAGGTAGAATTCTTGCCCTTAACCTGCCACCAGCCGGTCAGGCCGGGCAACGCTTGGAAGCGCCGCCGTTGTTCCGGGAGGTAGCCGTCGTACTCGCCAGGCACGCAAGGCCGCGGACCCACCAGGCTCATTTCTCCTCTCAGGACGTTCAAGATCTGCGGCAACTCGTCCAAACCCATGGACCGGATCACCGGCCCGAACGGGATGATCCGCGGATCATCGTCCTCATCCAGCTTTGTCAGCGGCGCATCCGAAGCCATGAGCTGTCGACAGTGCGCCTCATGCACGGCTGTACTCGCTCCCACGAACATCGTGCGGAACTTCAGGCAGGTGAACCGGCGTCCGCGATACCCGATGCGCTCCTGTCGGAAGAAGAGCGGCCCGGGTGAAACGCATTTGACGAGGATAGCCACCCCCAGGGCCACCGGGAGCACGACGGGAGACGCCAGGAGGATGCACGCGATATCCAAGAACCGCTTCCAACGGGGCTGAATCGCGCGGTCAATCCCGTTGGCGGACTTGGTGCCTTCGGATGCGGCGGCCGCGTCGTGCGACCTCCACGCCGACTTTGTGGGTTGAGGAGTCCAAGGCGCAAGAGATTCCGGGATCAGCGAAGTAGCTTGCTCTGTGTCGAGGGCGTGGCACGTCTGGGCGACGTCGCACATCGACTCCGGCAGGGCCACGAACGTCGAGGTTTTTGACATTGTTTGAGAGTGGTAGGGGTGACAGGAGTGAATGCCAGGATGGCAGGTGCACGTCGCCTTCCTCGCAGTCATCGCCGCATGGGTGGTCCGGAGAACTGCGCTTGCCGGAGGGGTTGCGTTCGGATTCGAGTTGTCGGGAAGCCTTCCGCTCCCGGCACCAAAGCCGCCACACAGAGCAGGTCGAAGCTGCGCTTCCATCGGGGAATCTCACCTTGCGTTCGCTGGGGAAGCGGCGTCGATTCCAAGTCGTCCGCTACCGATCGTAACGGTTTGCAGGTCCGTGACGGATGGGGCCATGAGGACCGTCGCACTTCCTCGAACGGAAAACGGGGTCCGGAGGTCTTGCCCGCGGTGCGGGCCACAATTGTCGGTGGCGTTGACATGGATGGAGTAGTAGGGGTGGCGAAGGCGAGTCTCCTGGCTTCGGCTCAACCACCGGGTTCCGAGTGGAACACGTAGCCCTCCAAGGTGCGGGTTGGTTGCCCAGGCTGACATTGTCACGAATTTTTCCACATACGCAGCAATACTCAATCGGCATGCTTAGCTAGTTATTCGTAACTATACCGCCTGCGCCCGTCTCACCGTACGGGTGTGTGTGCCGTGGGAATGAAGTCACTCCTGACGGCAATGTCGTAGGAAGTCCCTGCCCAGAGACGCCAGAGGCTGTGGCGCGCGGCGGAGCCGCATTCCGGGGATCGTCGCCTCACCACGGCGCTCCGCCAGCTCCGCGTGGCCGCGGAGCGCGGTACTCCTTGGGTTGGGTTTACGGAGGAGTCGACGGGAAGGCGACGGCACGACCAGCGTTGCCTGGCCGCGCGGCGGGATTTAAGCAACCCAACCCCCTTCTATCTCCAGTCCTCGGGGACTGTCGCGATGCAAACGTCCGGGTTGCCCCTGCGATTCGAAGTGAACTCGACGTGCTGCCCTGTCAGATCCCAGCCGACGTGAAGATGCGCGCCACCGCCATAAACGCGGTGCCCGGTCGTGAGCACCCGCTTCCGCGTGGTGCGGGCATCGAACAAGGCCACGATCCCGTGCCAGTTGTCCGCGGCAACCCAGCGACCGTCCGGACTGCCGGCAGCGTGCCACCAATTCACGCGCGCGAGGTCCCGACCCGGGACATTCTCGACCCAGGCGCCCGCTCCGATGATCCGGATTTCGCCGGTCCTGAAATCGAGCACCTTCACCTGCCCCTCTTCGCGATCGCCCTCATGATGGAATCCGCCGACGAAGGTCATCTGGTCGTTGACCCACCAACACTCATGGGTTGCCAACTCCCCCGGGGCCTGGAAGAACGCGGGCAGCGGCTGAAGGGTCTGAACGTTCATCGTCCAGATGCGCGCGTGGCGGGGTTCGGTCGGATCGAGGGGCGCGAAGTCACTCCCGCTTTCGTAGGTCCGGCTGAACGCGACCAGGTCGGGCCGATGCCGATGGAACTGAAGATGGTCCATCTTGAAGCCCATCTTCGCGGGGTTTCGCATCTGACCGGAAGCGACATCATAGAAGCCGACCCAGTAATCATCGCCCAACCGGTAAGCGAAGGTCAGGAGACTGCCATCGTGGTTTTCATCCAACGACGAACGAGGCTGAGCGTCTGGCGGAAGGTCCACCAGCTTGCGTTCCGCGAGCCGGACCGTCGTGGGGTCGCGCTGGACTTGCAGCTCCCAAACGTGGATCGCACCCTGTTTGATCGCGTAGAAGCGGTCGCCCTTGATCGAAGCCACACGACTGCCGATGCCGGGATCTTCCGGCCGCATCAGCCGGACCAGTTCGCCCGTGTCCAGGAGGTAAGCCATCACTTCGGAGCGGCCAAAGCGCTCGGAGTTGAAAAGCATGACGCGGTTGTTCGCCAGGAAACACCGTTCGTGGAAGTAGAAGTTGCTGTCCGTGCCCGGATGCGTGGTCACGAAGGTCACCTTGGCGCCACTGGCCGGGTCGGTTTCCACCTGTTGTTCGGGGGGAAGCACCAGGCCGGTCCAGGCGTCGGTATTGCCGACCGCGTTCCCCGCGGCGAGGGCACCGAGCCAGAGCGTCGCGAGCCAGAGTCGTCGTTGCATAGTCCAGTTCCAGTTGAGACAGGCGGTCGTTCGTGGTTCAGAGCCGGGCTGGTCGCTCGAAGGACCTCAGTTCCGGGAATCAACGACCCCCAGGTGGGCGGCGGGTCCCCTCGCCCGGAGTTCCAGTTTCAGCATGGCCCCTTCCTGCCGTGCCGCGCGGAGCGTGATGCGTCGGCTTCCCGGGGCCAGGCGCGCCGCGTCGGCATCCACACCCACTTCACCCTGCCGGCGCCAGGAGGCGTCACAGAGTGTCGCCTGACCGCCCCCGCCGTACCTCAGACTCGCACCGGACGCCAACGTGTTCCCATCCATTTTCAGCACGCTGCGGCCATCGAAATCGAGCGCCACGCCCCGGACCGGTTGCTTGCCCGCCGAACGCAGGATCCATTCGACCTCCGACGTTTCGCTCCGGTTCTCGATGACTGCCTCGATCGTCTCGCCTTTGGCGAGGTCGAGCGCGAGGTGGTTCACGTAGATCTCCCACAGCGTCCAGCGGCCGGCCCCCGCGGGTTCGAGGTGAAACTCGCGCGAGTTGTCCCGAAGCAGGGCCTTGGTGCTCGCCGGAAAGGCCGCTGACATGCGCGCGGTTTCCCATTGTTTGACCGCTTCCAGGATGGCCGGAGCCGCGCCGAACTGTCGCGCCGCCTCAGCCGACAGAGGATCAGCCGCCAACTGGGCGGTGCTGGCAAGGCTGGTGGCGAGCGTGAAGCCCGCATCGAAGCCTGCCGCTCGCGCCAGCAACCATTCGGCGTCCTCGAAGCTGGTGTCGGCCCGCAGCGCGAACCAGCCGAGCATATGCGGCATCAGGTTGCGCTCGAAATGGAGCTGGTTCTTGAACCGATAGAGCGTCTGGCTTTCGCGGAAGCCCGCATACCAGGGCTCGCCCCAGTTCATGCGGGTGTAAACGTGCCAGTTGAAATGGCCCGGATTGCTCGCGTCATTGATGGTGCCGCGGAGTTCCGGCAGCAACTGGCCGTACCACGTCGTCGTGAACAAGGCGCGGCCGTACTGACCCAGGCCCGTCGACCAGGCACCCTCCAATCCGTCGAGGGAAATCTGCAGGGTCCCGGCCTCGTTGCAGAGCCGGGCCAGGTTGCGCGCGACTTCCTGGGTCAGATCGGGATCGGTGAGGAACACGTTGTAGCCGTGATCCATCAGCTTGGCCACGACCTCGCCTCCCCGGTGGGCGGAGGCCACAGTCCCCCACGCCCCGCGCTGGCATTCCAGGAGCCGCCAGGGCGGGCCTTCAGAAACCGACGCGTAACGGACCAGTTCCTCGCCAATGACGACGGTGTTCATCGCGGTGCCCTTCCGGAAGAAATCGGGAGCAACCACCGTGAGCTCCTTCCGAGTCGCGTCCACCTCCCCCACCAGCGTGCTCGTGCCGATCCGTGCCAGACGCGGGTCAGGCCGCGGGGTCACGTACGGATCATTGGGCGTGATGAAGTTCGAAAGGGTGTGAAAACCTACGCGCACGCCGGCTTCCTTGGCCCGTTGGACGCAGCGCCGCAGACCTTCCCAGCCGTGGGGAAACAGGTCCGGCTTCAGTCGGAAGTGGCCCCAGGTCTCGAACGGCGAACTGTGGTACAGATAGCGCAACCCGGCCCGACGGGTCATCTCGACCGCGCGATCGATGGTCTCTTCGCCGAAATCGACGATCAGGTAGGAGCCATTGGCCTGCGACGAGACCTTCGCCCAGACGCCATCCAGCAAAGGATGCGGGAGCCCCTCAGCCAGTTCGATCTCCCCGAGCGTCGCCAACGCGGCTCCGGCCGGGCAGGCGAAGAGCGCGATCTTGCTCCCGACCACCCCGCCATCCTCAAACGCGGGCGCCTGGTATTTCTCGTGGCCCCAGTTGGCGATGACGCGCTCACGGCTGCGGTCACGGCAGTAAGCCTGCAGGACACTCCCGAAGGCGGTTCGGCGGGCGGTATCGCCGCGGAAAAGCTGGTCCTTTCCCAACTCGCCCGGCAGGTCCGGGTACACGGCCGGGTCGTCCGCGGTATAGTCGGGCTCCACGTCATTTTCCTGCGCCGGGAATCCGCCCAACGTCTTGGCGTTCAACGCCTGGATGCCCACCGCCACGTCGGCGTCGCGCACGACTCCGACCACTTCGCCGACCATCCCGCTGACGGTGGTGGGATAGGGTCCCCAGAGAATCAACTCCACGCGACCGGCGGGGTGCACCTCGTGGACCTCGAACCGCACATGGGTCGTTCGCGGCTCCGCTGCCAGGACCACCGAAACGCCCGCCGGTTCGTAACGGAGCGTCATCTGTCGGCTCGCGGGGTCCCAGGTCGCTTCCTGCGGCGCGTGGAACACCCCGCCCACCCGCACGCTGCACAGGGGGGACGGTTGCCCAGGCGCCAGGAAGTTGCGGCTCCCGTCCCGGAGCGAGACACCGCTCAGCGAACCTCGTGAGTCAACGTCGAACCTGGCATGCTGGGTGTGCCACGTTACCAGCGACGGCTCCGCCGCGAGCCGGGGACACAGCCCCAAGGCCAGCCATGCCAACGTCCCGCCAAAAAGGCGTCTCATCCGCTCGGCTGTGGTCATGGGGAATTCTTGGATCGATCCCATGGAAACCGCCAAGCCAATTTCGCTCACGCGTGAAACCGCCGTCGGCCCGCAAGCCACCTCGGAAAGCCCCGACCGACTTACGCCTTGACGCCACCGCGGTTCGCTCGTCCCATTGCTGCACATGGTGACGCAGCCAACGCAGCCCGATTCGCTCGTTCCCGAGGGGAAGCGCTTCAACTTCCCGACGCTCTACTTTGAAGCCACGCGGGCCTGCAATCTGCGCTGCGGGATCTGCATGAGCGGCAGCAACAATCCCCAGGTCGTCCGAGAAAGCCGGCAGGAGCAATTGACGGCCGACGAGATCGAGAACCTGGTGTTCGCCCGGGCCAAGGAAGTGGGCGTCAAAATCATCATCTGGAGCGGTGGCGAGTTCCTCACGCGTCCCGATGCCCTCGAACTGCTCCGGGGCGCCCGCCGGCACGGTTATCGTTCGAGCGTCTGCACCAACGGCGTTCGCCTGGACCGGGAACGGCTGATCGAGGTCCGCGAGGCTGGCGGCGACGACCTGGTCATCTCGCTCGGGATCAACTCGCTCGGGGGAGAAAACGCCTCGACCCGGGATGCCGAGGTTGAAGTGACCTTGCGCGCCCTGGACCTGTGCGAGGAACTGGGCATCAAACGGCACGTGGTGGTGAACCTGGGACGCCACAACATGCGGACCCTGGGTCGGACCTTCGATTACCTGTACGAGCGACGCATTCCCTGGAACCGCTCCCCGTTCACGGCCCGCGGCTCGGGGGCCGGTCATTTCCTCGACCAAACCCTCACCCGCGAGGAAATGCAGCGGTACGCGCATCCCGAGATGCGCCGGCACGCGTTCGGTTACGTCAGTTACACGCCGCTGTTCCTCGCGCCCGAGTTGCACGCGAAGTTCTCCCAGGGGCGCCGCAACCACACCGTTCCCCAAGGCCCATCCATTGGCTGCTGGTGCGGCACCTGGCTGGCCATGAGCGCGGAGGGAAACGTCGCCCCCTGCGCCATTTTGTTGGACGTGCTTGACGCGGGCAACGTGCGGGAAACTCCGCTGGCGGACATTCTCACCCACAGCGACATCTTCAAGCGCGTGCTCGACCGCAATCAGCTTGGCGGCAAGTGCGGTCGCTGCCGGTACAAATTCACGTGCGGGGGTTGCCGGGCGATGGCCTATTTTGCGAGCGGCGATTTCATGGCCGAGGACCCGCAGTGCTTTTTCGAGCCCGTCGATGAAACCACCGTGTGCGAACACGAAGCCGAAACGGGACGGGTCTTCGAACGCTATGCCCTCATGGCCCGCTATGCGGGCGGGGGAATCTGAATCCCATGATTGCGCCCATGACCAAAGCTGAGATCGCCGACGGACTTCGCGAATTGCTGCGCAAACAGAAGCAGCTCAAGGTGGACGTGGACAAGATCCGGATGGACACGCGCTTCGACCAGATCGGTTTCGACTCGCTGTCGATCCTTGATTTCATGTACGACGTCGAGAACCGGTTTGCCGTGGTTCCGGAGATGGCCGACCTGGTGCGGATGCAGAAGGTCGATGACCTGATCGACTACCTGCACACGCGGATTCGGCCGTGACCTGGACACGGGACCTTCGGTATCGCCTTGAGGCCACCGGAGCGCGGCTGGTGCTCGGCGCGGCGGGCATCCTGCCCTTGTCCGTTTTGATTGCCGTGGCCCGGGCGGCGGGCTGGCTGGTCTTTCGCTTGTGGGGCGAGCGGCGCCGGGTCGCGCTGGCAAACCTGCGTCTGGCGGGGATGGCGTCCGATGACGCCGCGGCGCGGACCACCGCGCTGGAGGCGTTCCAAACTTTCTGTCTCATGGTGATGGAATCCGTGATCGCCCTGCGTCGGGTGACACCGGACAACTGGCGGGAGTTCGTGACGATGCGCTGGTCAGACGAGGTCCGCGAGCTTGTGGAGACCCCAGGCCAGGGGCTCATCGTGGCGAGCGCCCACATCGGCAACTGGGAGGTCGCGGCGCGGGCCGCCTCCATGGTCCGGCCGCTGGTCTACGTGCATCGGCCACTTTCGAATCCCTACCTTCAGAAGCTGACCTTCGGCGGTCGTTCCAGCGTCAATCTCCGGGTCGTTTCCTCGCTCGACCGCGATCCCTTCCGCTTCCTCGAGATGCTCGCACGCGGCGAGGTGCTGGCCCTCATGGTGGATCAGCACGCCGGCGATCAGCGGATCCAGGTGCAGTTCTTTGGCCGGCCGGCCTGGACGACCAAATCCGTGGCCATGCTCCAGTTGCTCACCCGTGTGCCGCTGATCATGGCGTTCGCCATCCGGACCGGCCCCCTCCGTTACGAAGTCCACTTTGCCGGACCCTTCCGGTTCCATCGAACGGGGGACCGGGAACGCGATGCGTTCGAGATCACCCAGACCCTGACGCGCGAGGTCGAGGCCATCGTGCGCCAGTTTCCCAACCAATACATGTGGGGGCACCGACGATGGAAACCGTGACTTCATCCGTGGCATGGCCAACCTTCAGCCTGCTCTTTTTCGCCAACGCTCCCGCCGAGGCTGAGATCGGGAAGTTCGACCTGTTTCGCGCCAGCTCGCGCTTTGCGGATGAACATGAATTCGAAGCCGTCTGGATCCCCGAACGCCACTTCCACGCCTTCGGAGGCATCTTTCCCAACCCCGCCCTCATGGCGGTGGTCCTCGCCGAGTCGACCCGTCGCATCCGGATCCGCGCGGGAAGCGTCGTCATGCCGCTGCATCACCCGATCCGGGTCGTCGAAGAATGGGCGGTTGTGGACAACCTCTCCGGCGGTCGGGTGGACCTGGCGTTCGCCACGGGCTGGAATCCGAACGACTTCGTCCTCGCGCCGCAGCACTACGCGCAGCGCAAACGCATCACCTTCGATGGCATCGACGAGGTCCGGCGACTTTGGAGGGGCGGGCTTTGCACGGCCGACAACGGCCTCGATGAACCCTGCTCGGTGCGCGTCCACCCGCTCCCGCTCCAACCGGAGCTTTCGGTCTGGCTCACTTGTTCGGGCGGGACGGAACGATTCATCGAGGCGGGGGCCGCGGGTTTCAACATCCTCACCGCCCTGCTCTTCCAGAAGGTGGACGAACTGGCCCTGAAGATTGCCGCCTATCGTGAGGCCCGCCTCGCCGCCGGACACCCGGGTCCCGGCCGGGTGACCCTCATGCTTCACACCTACGTCGGCGGCGACGAATCGCGCGTCAAGGACACGGTGCGCGGGCCCTTCAAGCGTTACCTCGAAAGCTCCGCGGACTTGTGGCAGGTCGGGGAAGCCCGCCTCCGGGACCTGTCGCCCCGGAAAAAGGCGGACATGCTCGAGTACGCGTTCGAGCGCTACTACCAGCAGACCGCGCTGATGGGCACGGTCGAGTCCTGCGCGTTGATGGTCCAGACCGTCTCGGCGATCGGTGTGGACGAGGTGGCGTGCCTCATCGACTTCGGCCTCAACTACGCCCAGATCATGGAAGGCCTGGAGCATGTGAACCAGCTGCGTCAGTGGGCACCGCGCTCCCAGGCATGAGTCCCCTGCCCCTTCCGATCACGCCCCGACGCGTCGTCATCACGGGACTCAGTCTCGCCACCCCACTGGGTTTCGAACTCGACGAATTCTGGAACCGTCTCCTCGCGGGTGAGTCCGGCATCAGCCAGTTGCCCGGTTTGCCGCCCGAACCGCCCTTGCCCTCGACGATTGCCGGCCAAATAGACGACCAACGGCTTGCCGAAAGCGTCGCGCGCTGGGAAGTCGAGGATCCGGATCGTGCCAGCCAGCTGGCCCTCTGCGTTGTCGCGGGAGCCCTGGCCCATGCGGGATTCCCCACGGACGGGGCGGTTCCCCTGGATTGCGACCTGATCGTCGGGACCGGTCATGGCAACATCGCCTTTCACAACGAGGCGGTCACCACCTTCGTCCAGCGTGGCTACCGCAAGCTCCGGCCCACCACGGTCGTGCGGCTCATGTTCAACCGGCCGGCGAACGTGGCCTCGATTCGCTTCCGCCTCACCGGCGCGAGTTTTGTAGTCAGTTGTGCGTGTGCCACGGGGGCGATCGCGATGGCCGATGCCTTCCATCGCATCCGGTTCGGCCTGGCGGATCTCGCGATCGCCGCCTGCGCCGATACTGGTCTCGACCTGCCGACCTTCAGCGCCTGGAACCGCCTCGGCGTGCTTTCGCGGAACCCCGATCCCGCCACCGCCTGCCGGCCCTTTGATGCCGGTCGCGACGGGCTGGTCATGGGCGAAGGCGCAGCGGCGTTTGTCCTCGAACCCCTCGAGTCCGCCCAGGCCCGTGGCGTCCCGATCCTCGGCGAAATCCTCGGGGCTGGCGCGTCGTGCGACGCCCGCCATATCGTTCAGCCTGACAGTGCGGGACAGGCCAAGGCAGTTCGCAAAGCCCTTGCGGCGGCGGGCGTGACTCCGGCGCAGATCGACTACGTCAACGCCCATGGCACGGCGACTGACATCGCGGATGTGGTCGAGGCCGTAACGCTTCGCGAGGTGCTGGGCGTGGAAGCTGACCGCATTCCGATCTCCAATACCAAAGCCCAGCTCGGGCATTTGATGGGCGCGACCGCCGGCGTGGAACTCGCGGTGACCCTGCTTGCGATCCGGCACGGTCGGATCCCTCCCTGCCGGAACCTGGATCAGCCGGATGCCCGTTGCCCGTTGGCCTTTGTTCGAGGAAACCCCATGCCGGCCCGCATCCGTTATGCGCTGAAGAACACGTTTGCGTTTGGTGGCACCAACTGCGCCCTGGTCCTTGGGGCACCCCCGGAGTGAAGCCTCGGCCCCCACGACCCGGAGACGAATCGCCTTGCCGGAACGGTAGGGCTGACGCTCCCATGAAACCCGCACGCGCCTTGGGCATCTACGTGGCCGTCGTCTTCCTGGGAGGCGGTCTGCTTGCGCCCTGGTTGTATGCGTTGGTTCAGTCGCTTTCGGAAACGTTCCCCACACTCGCCGACAAACCCTTCCATCGGTACGTCAACCGCTCGATGCTCGTCCTCGCGTTGGCGGGCATGTGGCCGTTGTTACGAAGTTTCGGGGCACGCTCGCCGCGCGAGCTGGGATGGGTGAGCCCTCTCGGCCAGGGGCGCCGATTCCTGGGCGGTTTCGCCCTGGGCTTTGGTTCCCTTGCCGTTATCGCGGTGGGCACCTTTCTTTTGGGGGCGCGTCACCTCGCGGAGGACGTGACGGCGGGCCGCCTCGTGAGCAAGCTTCTCGCCGGCGCACTGACCGCCCTCACCGTGTCCGTCATCGAGGAGACGCTCTTCCGTGGCGCGATCTTTGGCGCTTTCCGCAAGGTGACCCACTGGATGAACGCCCTGCTGATCAGCAGCGCGATCTACGCCATCCTGCACTTCATGGAAAGCGCCCGGCAGGTGGGTGAAGTGCATTGGTACTCCGGGCTGGCGCTGCTCCCGCGGATGCTGCGGGGCTTCGGCGATCTGGAGCGGGTCGTTCCCGGTTTCTTCAACCTTACCCTGGCGGGCGCCTTGCTCGCGCTCGCATATCACCGGACCGGGACGCTCTACTTCTCGATGGGGCTTCACGCCGGCTGGATCTTCTGGCTCCGGGTTTACGGAGCGCTGAGCGATAGCCGGGCGGACGCGGCCTCATGGTTCTGGGGTACCGACCGCCTTACCGACGGCTGGCTCGCGCTGCCGGTCCTTGCGGGGGCATGGTGGATCCTCCAACGCCGATGGCGCGGCAGCGGCAAGCCCCGGGATTCCGACAACCACAGGACGACTGACCCGCCCCTTTGATGACTGCAAGCCTGGTGTTAAGCATCGCAGCCGTTGCCCTGCTCGTCCCAAGGGCGGCCGCTGGAACGGACTTGCCACTCCGGGTCCACGTCGAGATGGGTGGTCGTCGCGTCTTGCCAGCTGCCGGTTCGACCGCGGGGCTATGGTTTTACGCGGACCCGGAACCCGGTACTCAGGTCCTGCTTACCGGCCACCCCAGCGTGCCCGGGTCCTGGCGTCTGACCGCTTCGCTCGCGCCCCGTGACGAAGTGCATCTCTGCTTCCCGCCCTTGGGTGCGGGAGACGAAGGGTTTGGATTCCGCTCCGAAAACCTTACCGGGGCGACCGCGGAGTGTGGGTTCCGCACGAACGTGCTCGTGATCACGGCCGGTCCCGACCTGACAGCGGTCCGCATCACGGGAATGACGCACGGCGACCGACCCGTCGCTCTCGCCCCGGAAAGGCGTCCGTTCTCGCGCGGCCCGGTGGTTGGCTCGCCGGATCCGCACCCGGCCATCGCCGAGGCGATGGTTGACTGGGATTGGCGGCTGCAGGACGGCATCCAAACGCCCCGCGAAGCCCGGTCCTTTGCCCAAGCCACCGAGCAACTGCGCCGCCGGACGGGTGCGCTGATCGCCGAACGCGAGCGACGGGGAACTCTCCCTGCCAAACACGCCGCCGCCTGGAAAGGCTTCAGCGAGGGAGAACTGCCCCGACCCGATGATCCTGTTGCCGGCGAGTCCTTCTGGCGGGCACTGCACCGCTTCCGTCGCGAGCTCCTCCTCTCGGACCCGCTCCTCCGGTTTCCGGGCCTGATCTTCCTCAAACACGTGCCGTCGGTGATGAGCCATCAGCTCACGCAGGTATACGGGTATTGCGCCCGACCGGGCGGTGGCGTCTTCGTGCTCACCGAGCCCGGGCTGAGCATGCGCACGCGCCCATTGGCGGAAAGCCTCGAGCCCGGCAATTTCATGACGCCGGAGTTGTCTTTCGACGGCGCGAAGCTGCTCTTGGCGTACTGTCCGGTCCGGGAAGCCCCTGCAGCTTGGGATTACAACGCGCAGACGTCGCCCTGGCGTTACCATCTTTATGAACTCACGCTTGCGACCGGGGCCGTCCGCCCGTTGACCCGGGGTGACACGGACAACTTCTCACCGGTTTGCCTGCCCGACGGGGATGTGCTGTTCGTCTCGACGCGGCGGGGCGGCTTTCATCGCTGTGGACGTGGCCCGTGTTTCGTCTACACCCTCGCGCGCATGGGCCCAGACGGGCAGGACCCTCGCACCCTTTCGTTCCACGAGACCCACGAATGGGACCCGGCCTTGCTGAATGACGGGAGGGTCGTCTACACCCGCTGGGACTACGTGGACCGCAACGCGGTGCATTACGAGCAGCTCTGGTCGGCGCTGCCCGATGGGAGTGCCACCCGCATCTTTTACGGCAACAATACGTGGAACCCCACCGGCATCTGGGAAGCCCGCGCGATTCCCGGAAGCACCCGGATCATGGCCACCGCGGGGCCGCATCACGGCATGAGCGCGGGTTCCATCCTGGTGCTGGACACGTCTCTCGGCGTGGATGGCCGCGGGCCGATCACCCGGGTCACGCCGGACGTTCGCTTTCCCGAGTCCGAAACTCCGCTCGCCTTCGGCCCCAACCCGTCAGGCTACGACTTTGACACGCCCGTGACGCAATACTGGCGGAGCCCCTTCACCGAACCCGGGAGCGAGACCGTCGCGCCGGAGGAGGAGAAGCGCTGGCCGGGCCATTGCTACAAATCACCCTGGCCGCTGTCTGAGACGTGCTTCCTCGTCTCCTACAGCTTTGACCAGTTGGTGGGCGAGCCCGGACCGAATCTCCCGAACATGTTCGGCCTCTACATGGCGGACGCGTTCGGGAACAAGGAGCTCCTCTATCGCGACCCGGCGATCTCAAGTCTGTGGGCCCGGCCACTCGCGCCGCGGAACCCGCCGCCGGCGCTTGCCCGGCCTGCCGCCCGCGCGGATCGAGACCACGGGACCTTCCTGGTGAGCAACGTAACCGACGGATGGCCCTCGCTTCCCGACCGCGTGACCATTGCCAGGCTGCGTGTCATCCAGGTGCTCCTGAAGACTACGCCCCATGCCGACACCCCGCGTGTCGGAGCCGCATTCGCCGCGCCAGGAAAACAGGTCCTGGGAACGGTGCCGGTCGAGGCCGACGGCTCCGCCTACTTCGAGGTGCCAGCACGAACGCCGGTCATGTTCCAGGCGCTCGATGACCGCGGCCGGGCCGTCCAGACGATGCGAAGCCTCGTCTACCTGCAACCTGGTGAGAACCAGAGCTGCGGCGGTTGCCACGAACATCGCCTCAGAACCGCGGCTCCCGCTCCGAGCCGGTCCCTTCAAGCCCTCCAACGCCCGGCTTCCAGGATTGCGCCGGGTCCGGAAGGATCGCGCCCGTTCAGCTACCCGCGCCTGGTTCAACCGGTCCTGGACCGGCATTGCGTCCGGTGTCACGACGGGAAGGAGGCCGGCCGGCCCATTCTGACCGGCGATCCCGAGGGCGCTTTCACCCGCTCCTACAACGCGCTCGTCAGCCTGGTGGCGTACTCGGCGTGGAACCGCCCGGACCAGAACCACGAGCCGTTGTCGGAACCGCTGCGGTTCGGCACCTTGGGAAGCCCGCTCCGGAAGCGCCTTGAACAAGCCCCGTGCCAGGCCGCGCTCAGCCCCGAGGAGGAGGAACGCCTGTACACGTGGATGGATGCCAACGCCCTGTTCTACGGCACGTTCGATCCCGCCGAACAGCAGAAGCAACTGGCGGGAGAGCTGATTGGGGGACCCAAGGAATAGGCCGAACTCCGAATCGACTCCTCGCCGGTGGCCTGGCGGTGCCAGGGACGAGCCAGGGTCCCCACAACGCGACCACGCACGGCGGGGCACCTCGAGCGCAACGTTGAGGTAGCGCAATCGCCTGCCCCGTGCCATGGTAACGTCGATTCATGACCGAACTGATGCACCATGATTTGGGTGGGCTGGGAGCAGGGAGCTTCACCGCGACGCCGGTGCCGGCTCTTTACGCCCGCGTGCGGAAACTGGTGGCCGAGATCACGGCCGCCCGAAAACTCGCGGGCGAAGGCGAGGCCGAGGCTCTGGTTAACGACGCGTGGCTGCGTTTTGCCTCCACCAACGAACGAACCCTCGAAGGTCGTCGGCATTTCCTCGCTGTCGCCGCCGAGGCCGTGCGGCGCCACTTGGTGGAATGCGCGCGTAAACAGCGCGACCGCTCCACGGCACCGCTGAACGACCCTGGCGGCAGCACTGAACTGCCGCTGCCGATGCCTGCGGCGGACCTGGTTGCCTTGAATGAAGCCCGCGAGGGACTGGCCGACGCGGATGCACGCGCCGCCGAGATCGTCAACCTCGCCATTTTCATGGGGCTGTCGCTGCCCGAAGTGGCCCTGAGTCTCGACGCCTCCCTCCGAACCGTTCAGCGTCGATGGCAGTTCGCCCGGATCTGGATCTTCGAGGAACTGCAACGACGCCGCTCGCGCTTTACCGCCGCCTCCTGTCCCGGCAAGGATGTCCTGGGCAGCAAGGTCGCGGCTTCTTGATTCGGCTTCCAGCCGGCAGGCGCATCCACGCCCTGCCGCGATCGCAACCGGTCCTCCGGGTCACGGCCGGATCCGGCGTGGAAACGGCGGGCGCTGGGGCGTCGCCGGCGGGTGCTTCTCCAACTCCCGCAACACCACCTCGATGGCCTTCTCGAGTTGGGGGTCACGCCCCGCAAGCACGTCCTTGGGCGTCTGCTCCACCTCGATGTCCGGTGCCACGCCTTCGTTTTCGATGCCGAAACCCTCTTCGTTCCAGAACGCGAGGTTGGGCGCTGTCACGCGCGCACCATCCATGAGCACGGGGAAACCCAGGATGCCCACGAGGCCGCCCCATGTACGCTTCCCGATCAGGGGTCCGAGCTCGAACTTGCGGAACATCCACGGGAGCAAATCGCCGCCGGATCCCGCGGTTTCGTCGATCAGCATGACTTTGGGTCCGTGAATTCCCGCCAAAGGCGTCTTGAGATCCATGCCGTAGCGCATGGCCCAGAAACTCACCACCGGGCGCCGCAAAATATCGATGTAGTAGTCGGCCACGGAGCCGCCGCCATTGTGGCGTTCGTCCACGATGATCGCCTGGCGGTCCGCTTGCGGGAAGAAGTACCGCTTGAAGTACGTATGCCCGAGGTCGGCCGTGTTCGGCACATACACGTAAGCCACGCGTCCCTGGGTGGCTTCTGTCACGCGACGCAAGTTGCCTTCCACCCAGTCCCGGTTCCGCAGCGCGGCCTCGCTGCCCACCGGCACCACCTGCACCGTCCGGGAACCACTGCCGTCCGGACTGGGGCCCACCGTGATCTCCGTGAGCCGGTCCGCAGTCCGCTCGAAGCGCGCGTAGAGATTGTCGGGCGGGATCAGGTCACGCCCCTCGACGGCGAGGAGGTATTCCCCGGCGCGGACGTCGACGCCCGGTTCGGTGAGTGGCGAGCGCAGGTCGGGGCTCCAGTTGAGGCCGCCGTACACCTTCTTGAAGCGGTAGCGACCTTGGGCGATCTCGTAGTCCGCTCCCAGCAAGCCGCCCGGGATGTTCTCCCCATCGAAGGGACTGTCGCCCGGACTCTGGTAGGAGTGACCGACGGCCAGTTCACTCAGGGTCCAGCGTATGACCCGGAACAAGTCGTTGCGCGTGGCGAGATGCGGCAGAAAGGCGGCGTAGCGTTCGCGCATGGCGGCCCAATCGGCTCCGTGGAAGCCCGGGTCGTAGAAGAAGTCGCGGTTGACCCGCCAGGCCTCGTGCAGCATCTGGGCCCACTCGGCCGGAGGATCCACGCGCACCTGAATCCGCTCCACGTCCAGCTTGAACTTGGCGAGATCGAGCTTGTCGCCGACGTCGGCGATGTGCCACCCGTCTTTCACCCGCACCAGCGCGCGTTTGTGATCGGCGGACAACTCGAATCCGTCCGCCTTTTCGAGGAGTTGGTCCTCCTTGCGCTTGGTGAGGTCATAGCGCCAGATGCCGGCGTCCGCCCCGGGCTCCGTGGAAACAGCGCGCCGGTAGTAAACGACATTCGAGGCCCCGGAACTGAAATCCGCGTACACGCCCGCGGGAATGGGCAGGACCAGGATCCGTTCCCCCAAACCGTCCGGGTCGAATTTCACCTCCGGCGTCTTCTTGGGACCGGTCGCCTTGTCTTCCTTGGCACTCTTGGAGTCTGTGGCCGGTTCCTCGGGCTTCGCGTCGGAACTTGCCGCCGCTTCCGGGTCGGTCTTCACCGTGTCGTCCCTGGACTTTTCCCCGGACTCCTTCCTGGTCTCGTCATCGCCCGGCTTCTCCTCATCGCTCTCGCGGGCGAGCGGTGAAGGCACCCCGCGAGCGAGCACAGCAAGGTAGGCCTGCTGGACCGAACGGGTGTCGGCATTGGATTGGGCAAACCAGTCGTTGACGGGTCCGGCGTCGGTGGACACCAGGAAGTACAGGTAGCGCCCCGACGCGTCGAAGACGGGACTGGTCGCATCCGCCAGGCTGTCGCTGACCGGGTAGGAACGTTCCTCGGCAAGCGAGTAGAGAAAAAGCTGGTTGAAGAACGTGGGCGTGTTCCGCGTGTAGGCCAGCCATCTTGAATCGGGAGCCCAGGCATGGTCGACCACGGGCACCGGCCCGTACACCACATCGCTGCTGACCTTCGTCTGGGACCCAGACTGGATGTCGAGAATCCAGATGGCGCGGGCGTTGTCCGTGTAGCTCAGCTTTTTCGAATCCGGTGACCATCGCGGATCCTCGTAAAACCCGGCGCCCTGCAAGGGAAAGGTCCGCGGCGCGCCTTTGCCATCGGGCGCCTCCAGTTTCAGTTGATACACCTCGCCCTCGTCGGAGAAGTACGCGACCCAGCGTCCGTCCGGCGACCAGGCGGGCGAGCGTTCATGCACGCCGGGAGATTGGGTGAGGTTGCGATCATCGCCCTTCTCGCGAGGCAAGGTCACGATCTCACCCCGGAACTCGAACGCAACCCGCGCCCCCGACGGCGAGAGGCTCGCGTTGCGGATCCACTTGTTCCCCTTGGCCCAACGCGGGCGCCGTTCGATCAGGTCCGCCGCGATCGCGAGCCGCAAGCGACTGGCGGTCGCCGAGGCCGGGTCGTACAGGTGCACATAACCCGCCTGCTCGTAGGCGATGTGGCGTCCCCCGGCGGCAGCATTGGCGACTGGGAAATCCGCGTGTTGCGTCAGTCGCGTGACGGTCTTGGCCTCGCCTTCAAAGGCATAGAGATTGAACTCGCCGTCGCGATCCGAGCGGAAGAAGAGGCGATCCCCCAGCCACATGGGGTCCGTGTCGTTGCAGCGACCCTCCGGTTGCGGCACCTGGAGGACCTCCTGCGTGGCAACGTCGAACAGCAGGATCCGCGAAGTGGTGCCACCCCGGTAGTGCTTCCATTGGTTGAAGGCTTCGTACAGCGGAACGTACGCGATGGTCCGCCCGTCCGGTGCGATCGCAGCCTTGCTGGCGTGCGGAATC
This sequence comes from uncultured Verrucomicrobiota bacterium, assembly GCA_964535555.1. Lineage (GTDB taxonomy): Bacteria > Verrucomicrobiota > Verrucomicrobiia > Limisphaerales > J093 > DSVZ01. The sequence goes on along the minus strand of CAZHUS010000024.1, from coordinate 58,076 downwards.
GGGAGCTTCGTCGCCGAACCACCCTCCACCGGGACCGTGAAGAGCTGGGTATAGCGCGTGGTATACACCTCGCGCGCCGACGAAAAAAGAACGGACCGCCCGTCGGGCGTGAAGCCCAGCGCGGTGTCAGCCCCCGGATGCCACGTGAGCCGACGGGGAATGCCGCCGCCGGACGAGACCACGAAGACATCCGTGTTCCCTTCGTACCGGCCCGTAAAGGCGATCAACGACCCGTCGGGTGAAAGGCGCGGTCCCGATTCGACGCCCGGGTGCGTGGTCAGGTGGCGCACGCCGCTCCCATCCAGACGCGCGACCCAAAGGTCATTGGCGTAGGCAAAGGCAATCTGGCCGGGCCCCGGTGCCGGCTCGGAAACCAGGCGGGTGTCCTCCACGTCAATCGCCGAGGCCGTCGCCCCAACGGCAACCACGGCGAGGCCGGCGACCATCTCGCGCAGTCGCCTCCGTGCCCAGCCCGAGAACCCCTCGGGGCAAATCTCCGCCGGGTTGCGAGGCCACGCGTGAGCGCTTCGCCAGCAGGTTTGGCCGCTGTCCGCGCCGCCTTGAGCCGGCGGCGGCTGCGGGCCCTGGACCCGTGAAGCTGCTCCGGTAGGGATCTGCAAGGATTTCATGGAGATGGTGGAGTTCCCGAGTTGGCGCGTTGCTCGAGGGCGGCCACCCGTCGCTCGAGTTCACGGAGCGTCTGCCGCAGTTCGGGCAGGCGCTTGTAGACCGCCGCGGCCTCCACGGCCTTGTTCATCTCGAAAGCGGGCGTGCCGAAGACGCGCTCGCCGTCCGGGATGTTCTGGCTGACGCCGGATTGCGCCGCAATGGTGACGTGGTTTCCGATCTCGAGGTGACCCGCGATGCCGACCTGGCCTGCCATGACGCAGTGGTGTCCAATCCGCGTGGATCCGGCGATGCCCGTCTGCGCGACCATGAGCGTATGTGCGCCGATGCGGACGCCATGGCCGACGGCAACCAGGCTGCCCAGCTTCGAACCGGTGCCCACCACCGTGTCGTGGAGCGAGCCGCGCTCGATGCTGGCGTTGGCGCCGATCTCGACGTCGTCCTCGATCACAGCCCGGGCAATGTGCGGAATCTTGTGATGAACGCCCTGGTGGGTCGAGTAACCAAGACCGTCATGACCGACGCAGGCGCCGGCGTGAATGATCACCCGGTTGCCAACCTGGCAGCGCTCGTAGATCGCGACATGCGGCAGCAGCACGCAGTCCTCCCCGATCTCCACCCCGGGCCCGACAAACACGCCCGGATAGAGCACGGTGCCTCGGCCGATGCGAGCCTCCGCACTGACGACGGCATGGGCGTTCACCGTCACGTCGGCCCCGAGCGTGGCGGAGGGGTCGATTTGCGCCTGCGGACTGATCCCACCCCGGAGGTACTCCCGATGGCCGTGAAGCAACACCAGGATGCGCGTGAAGGCGTAGTAGGGATTCCCGGTCACGATCTGGGCCGCGGCGCACTCCATGGCCTCCGGCACCACCACCGCCGAAGCCCGGGTCTCCTTCACGAGGAGCGCGTACTTCGCGTTGGCGAGGAAAGTAACCTGCCCGGGGCGGGCCAGCTCGAGCGTTGCTCCGGACGTGACCTTCAGGTCGGGATCCCCGATGACTTCGCCGCCCACCCACGCGGCCAATTCTCCAACCGTTTTCTCAATCATTGCGTGGCCTGACCTTGCGGGACGCTGCGACCTGACGCAAGTGCCGGGTGGGTCCTCATGCCTCCTGACGTTCCGGCCTGTAGGCGGGGGCGTGAGCCCGCGGCACCATCGCCTCCTGACGCCGGCGCCTACAAGACGGCGGATCGCCTGCTGACCCTCCGATCTGTAGGCGCGGGCGTGAGCCCGCGATCCCATCGCCTCCTAACGTCGGCGCCTACAAGACAGCGGATCGCCCGCTGACATTCCGGCCTGTAGGCGCGGGCGTCAGCCCGCGGTACCGTCGCCTCCCGACGTCGGCGCCTACAAGACGGCGGATCGCCTGCTGACCCTCCGATCTGTAGGCGCGGGCGTGAGCCCGCGGCACCATCGCCTCCTGACGTCGGCGCCTACAGGCAGGCGCGCGTCATTCCACCGCGTTCGTTCGGGATTGAATATCCGCGCTCCTCTCCTAGGTTAGATCCGCCATGAACGCTCCCGCTCCGCCATTCCCAGCGCGGCCGGGTCACCTTCCACGACTCCCCCGGCAATACTATTGCGGCGACGCCATCGTCCATTGGACTCTCCCAACATTCAACCGCGCCCAAGGCTGGCTCAGCTCCGCCTTTCACGCCCGGTTCCGCGAGTTGATGCTGCACGCCGCCGCGCGCGAGGGCCTATTCTGTCCGGCTTATTGTCTCATGCCGGATCACGTGCACCTGGTCTGGATGGGTCTACGTGCCGACACCGACCAGCGAAACGGCATGTCCTTTCTGCGAACCCATCTTCGACCGGCGCTGGCTCCCGCAACCTTCCAGCCTCAGGCTCATGACAGCGTTCTGCGTGAGGCCGAGCGCGCGCATGATGCCTTCGCGCGGTTGTGCTTCTATGTCCTGGCCAACCCGGTCCGCTCGGGTTGCGTGGATGAAACGGGAGTCTGGCCCTTCTCCGGCGCGGTGGTTCCAGGGTTTCCAACGTTGCATCCGCGGGGGCCGGACTTCTGGGAGAAGTTCTGGAAGCTCTATGCGGCCGCGCTGCAGCCCGAAGCATGCCGGATCTGCCGGCCACCGTTCTAACGACATGTAGGCGCGGGCGTCAGCCCGCGGCACCATCGCCTCCTGACGTCGGCGCCTACAAGACAGCGGATCGCCCGCCGACATTCCGGCCTGTAGGCGCGGGCGTGAGCCCGCGGTACCATCGCCTCCTGACGTCGGCGCCTACAGGGGCGATCAGTTCGAGGGCTTTCCTCCAAGGCGATAGAGATGCACGTCCCATCCGCGGAAGCCGTCCTTGAACCGCCCCGAGCTGACGGGGACCGCGCGCTGTTCGCCCAGGACTTCGACCGATCCCACCCCTCCCGGTCTGTCCAGTTCGAACGTCGCCTCCACCTCCTCGGCGCGCATGTTGACTGCAAACACGTACACCACACCGCCGTGTTCCCGCGCCATGCAGGCGACCGAAGCCTCGTCCGCGCTCGTCGAAGCCGCCGCGGGCGCCACCAACCGCACCAACCCCGGCGTCGCCGGCGCGTTCAATACCGGCGCCAGTTCCTGCACCTGCTGGTTGATCCGCGTCACCGCGGCAAGCATTTCGGGATCGTCCAGCAGCGCCGACTCGTTGAAGCGCGGCTTCCACTCGTGCACGAAGTAGATCAACCCGCGTGAGCCGTGGATGATCGACATCCACACCTCGGCGCGCACGTGTTGCGGCGTGGGTTTCGCCGTCGGATGTGAAATGCGGGTGCACTCGATGCAGTTCCAGACTCCCTTTCGTCCACCCGTCCACTGATTCAGGCGCGTGACGCCCCGGGCCACGAACCAGAGATTGCTGCTCACCGCCGGGCTGTCGTGCGTGACCGGGTAGATGTCGAACGAGACAATGTCGGCGCCCTTCACGTATTCCAGGTAGTCCTCCGGATGCCGGGAGCGCACGCCCCGGCCGTACCACTCATCCCACGCGACCCCCTGCCCCAGATTCAGCAGCACCGGCCGACTCGGGTCCCGCCGGCGGATGGCCTCGTAGTCCGCAACGATGCGTTCGGCGGGAATGGGAGGCCCCCAGCCTTTCCCTTCGCCAAGCGACTGCGCGTTGTCCGGTTCATCGCCATGCATCCAGGCGGCGATCGTTGGATCAGCGAGGTGCCGCAAGCCCACGGCGTTCTGGTCGCAAACCACCCGCATGCCGGCGGCCTTCAGTTCGGCGAGTTGCGAGTCCTTGGGGCCCTGCCACAGGCCGACATAGAGATTGAACCCGGCCTCGCGGTACCGGACGGCCTTCGAGGGCGGTTGCAGCCAAACCGCGATCGGAAACACGTTCGGACCGAGAAGCGATGGAACCGCCTGCTCCGTTGAAGGCGGCGCCGTGGGAGCGACTGCCGATCGAACCGGTTGCGCCAGGAAGCAGCTCAGGGGGACGAGAAGCGCGCACCCCCGGTGAAAGCGGGACATTGCCATGCGGCAAGCAGACGTCTGTCGTCGGGCGTCGTCAAGGAGAGCCACCTTCCCTGCCTGGACGACTCAGTGTCGAAGAACCGGTGCGCAGTGCGGGCTTTGGTCCGCAGGGACGTCTCCTGGCCGGCATGGCTTCCTGCGGATTGAAGTCCGCGCTCCGGGGCAGGCCGGTTTATGCTTTACGCCCGACGGCGCCGACCTGAGAGTCTCTCATCCATCCCAGCCAGGCACGGCGGCCCTCTGTTGCTCGCCGAACCCGAAGCGCAGAGGACTGCGCGTCAGGCCGGGATGCCCGGTTCAAGGCCTCGCGCAGGACAACTTTGCGGTCATCAAAGCTCATCAACCCCTCCCATCCATGAAGCGTATCGCTGGAACCGCCCCCGCTCACCTCACCCACCCTTCACTCCCTTCTCCTCTTCCGCCGGGGTGCAATCCGTTCGGGGGCCTCAGTCGCCGGGGTTTCCTCACCCGGACGGGCACCGCCGCGGCCGGCCTCGCCGGGGCGCTGGCGTGCCTCGAATCCTGGCCCGTACGAGCGGTTCCTTCCGGTGTCGTGGCTGGGAAGGCGTTGCCTCCTGGCCAACCACTGCGAGTCAAGCCGCTCCTGGTTTACCACCTCGACCAACCGCGCGAGAAGACGAGTTGGCGATCGTACGGCGGGCTACGGAACGCCGGGGATGTCGATCGTGAGTGCGCGCGTATCGAAAGCGAGTTGGCCGCCGTGGCGGCGCACGCGGGGTTTCCCGTCCAGTTCGAACCGGTGTCGCGCGTCCAGAACGAAGCGGAAGCGAAAGCGGCCGCGGAACTCAAGACGGACGTCCTGCTCGTGTTCGGCGCCAGCGGTGCCCAGGGTTGGTTGGAGATCCTGGCCGCCTCGGGGAAGCCGAACATCCTCTTCGTCCGGCACAAATCGGGTCCGGTCTACCTCTGGTATGAGATTGCCCATTGGCGGCTGCTGCGGAAGAGCGAGGACGTGAAGGCCGAAGCGCATCTGGACTTCGACGACGTGGTGGTGGACGAGTACGGCGACGTGACATGGCGCCTGCGCGCACTCTACGGGCTCAAGAACACGCGGGGCACGCGGATGCTGGCGCTCGGGGGCACCGAGTTCTACAGCCGTCCGGCGCAGGAACTGAGCCCGGCCCATGCGCGTGACGTCTGGGGGGTTGAACTCGTGAGCGTTGCGGCCGATGAGTTGCGGCCTCGTCTGGACCGGGTGCGAACCAACCCGGCGGCAGTCCAGGAAGCCGAGCGCCTGACGACCGAACTGATCGCCCAGCCCAACGTTGCCATCGAGACGGAGCGACGTTTCGTCGTGAACACGTTCCTGGCCCTGCGAGTGATTCGCGAACTCATGGAGGAACACCAGTGCACGAATCTCGGCGTCGCCAACTGCATGGGCGGCCTCATTCCGGTCCTGGACACGCCGCCCTGCCTGGCGCTGAGCGTGCTCAATGACGAGGGCCTCACCGCCTTTTGTCACACCGACTTCACGCATACCCTCCCCGGGGTGTTGCTCCGGTGGATCAGCAACAAGCCGTCCTTCGTGTGCAACTCGCACTTCCCCCACCACGGCCTGCTCACCCTGGCGCACTGCGCGGCTCCCCGGAGGATGAATGGCTGCGACCTCGAAGCGACCACGCTGATGACGCACTACGAGTCCGATTACGGGGCCGCGACCAAGGTCGAGTATCGCCGGGGCCAGGTGGTCACGTGCCTCATCCCCAACCTGCGCTGCACCCGGTGGTTTGGCTTCCGGGCCAGAATCGTGGATTCCCCCCACTTCGACATGTGCCGGTCGCAGATGGACATTGCGATCGACGGAGACTGGCAGGCGTTGCTCCGCGAAATGGAGGGCTTCCATGCCGTCGTGTGTTATGACGATTACCTGGCCGAGGTCGGCTACGCGCTGAAGCGGGTCGGAGCGGTCGAATGGAGGAATTACAGCCCGCCAGCCCCCACGCGAACCTGAACCACCGCCATCGCGCGTGACCGCGATACCGCTTGAGGATCGGCTCGCGGGCTGGTGTGCTTTGGACGTGATGAAGCGCTGGGCATTTCTGGTTTCGATTCTTTGCTTTGGCCCGCTGCTGGCAGACGTTGCGACCGGCTCCGGCCTTCGCCTGTTGGCGCCCGTGCCGCTGTCCGGGGGCGCGATGCAACTTCGGGTCACCGGCACCGAACTCCTGCCGCTGACCCCGGACCGGGCCGCGCTCGTCACCCCCTTGACGAGCCCTCTCGTTTCGACTCCGAGCGGGCAATGGACCCCGTGGGATGGCCCGCGCGGGTTCGCGGACGGCATCCTGCAGATCGAGTACTCGCCCCCGCCGGACGAGAGCGCCACGACACCACGGTTCTTCGTGGCGCGTGAGGAACCGGCGCCGCCGCCGGTCGTCGTGACCAACCTCGCGGGTTTGAGGGAGGCCGTGGCAGTCGCCAGGCCCGGGACCCGGATCCTGGTGGCCCGCGGGGCTTACGCGGGCGGTTCCTATTTCCAGGGGCTCCGCGGTGCAGCCGGGCGTCCGATCGTCATCGCGGGAGCGGACCCCGCCGATCCGCCTTTGTTTCAGGGCGGCAGCAACGGCATCCACCTGACGGACCCGGAGCACGTGGTCTTGGAAGACCTGGCGTTCGCGGACGCCACCGGCAACGGGCTGAACGTGGACGACGGCGGTTCGTTCGACTCACCCGCGCGCGGCATCACGCTGCGCCGCCTGCGGATACGCGATGTAGGACCGCAGGGCAACCGCGATGGGATCAAGTTGTCCGGCGTCGTGGATTTCCGGGTGGAAGCGTGCACGATCGAACGTTGGGGCACGGGTGGCTCTGGCATCGACATGGTGGGTTGTCACTTTGGCGTGATCGACCGGAATGTGTTCCGACACACGGCCGCGGCGAGCAGCGGGGGTGCCAACGGCGTGCAAACCAAGGGCGGCACGCGGGAGGTCGTGATCCGGCGCAACCGGTTCGAGCACGCCGGCGCCCGTGGCGTGAACGTCGGTGGCAGCACCGGGCTGGAGTTCTTCCGGCCGCCGTTGAAGGACGGCGAGGAACACGCCGAGGCTGGCGCAATCGTGGTCGAGGGGAACACGTTCATCGGCAACTCGGCCGCGGTGGCCTTTGTCGGCGTGGACGGCGCGGTGGTTCGCTTCAACACCATCTACCGGCCGGAACGCTGGGCGCTCCGCATCTTGCAGGAAACGACCGCACCGGGATTCGTGCCGTGTCGGAATGGCCGGTTTACGGACAACATCGTGGCGTTCCACTCGACCGAATGGGTCTCGGGCGGTGCCAACGTCGGCCCGAACACCGCGCCGGGGACGTTTCAGTTCGCCCGAAACTGGTGGTATTGCCTCGATGCCCCAGCCCGGAGCCGACCCAGTCTGCCCGTGGCCGAAACCGCCGGAGTGTACGGGGAGTCGCCGCAATTCCAGGATGCTTCTGCGGGGGATTTGCGGCTGCGGGAGGGTAGCCCGGCGCGGGGGGTGGGAGCTGACGCGTTGCCGGACTGAGCATCGGGTGGGGCGATACGATCGCCTCCTCACGTCGGCGCCTCCAGGGTGGCTGGCGGACGGTAGGCGCAGGCGGGAATCGCCTCCTGATGTCGGCGCCTACAAAGCGGCGGATGGGGCGGTAGGCGCGGCCGTGAGGCCGCGGTCGGAAATCGCCTCCTGACGTCGGCGACACAACGCGGCTCTCGGCAACGGCACCCTTTTTTGCTCGATGCCGAACTCAGAACGATCAACGCTCGCAGAGCTACCATGCGCCCTTTCACTTACATTCCGAAGCTCCCCGGACTCATCCTTGGTGGTGCCTTGCTCGCGCAAGCTGGCGCCGCGGCCACTCCGCCCGCGTGGAGCCAGTTCCGAGGCCCAGGAGGTCAAGGCCTCTGCCCGGACGCGGCGTTGCCGGTCACGTGGAGCGCCGACAAGAACGTACGGTGGAAAACCCCGTTGCCCGGTCCGGGTGGTTCCAGCCCGGTGGTGTTCGGCGATCGGATCTTTCTCACGAGCTTCAGCGGGTATGCCGTGGCGGGATCACCCGCAGGCGATCTGAGTGCCCTCCTCCGCCACGTGATTGCGGTTGATCGCGTCCAGGGGCGGATTTTTTGGAGCAAGGACCTGCCGGCGAAGCAGCCGGAGGAAGCCAAGGTCCGCGACCACGGCTACGCCTCGAGCACGCCGCTCGTCGACGCGGAGCGGCTTTACGTGTTCTGCGGCAAGTCGGGCGTGTTCGCTTTCGACCACGAGGGACGGCAGCTCTGGCAGGCGGACGTCGGTTCCGAGACGCACGGCTGGGGCTCGGCGGCTTCGCCGGTGCCCTACGAGAACACCGTGATCATCAATGCCGCGGTCGAGAGCGGCGCGCTCGTAGCCTTGGAGAAGACCACCGGGCGGGAAATCTGGCGCGCCGGTGGCATCAAGGAGTCCTGGAACACGCCGATCCTGGTGCCCGTGGCGGGCGGCAAGCGGGAGTTGGTCATGGCCATGTTCGGCAAGGTGCTGGGCTTTGATCCCGACACGGGCCAGAACCTCTGGTCGTGCGACACGGGCATTGGCTGGTACATGGTTCCCAGCCTCGCGAACGAGGGAGACATGGTGTACTGCATCGGCGGTCGCACCGGGGGAGCCCTGGCGGTTCGCGCCGGCGGCCGGGGCGATGTGACGGCCTCGCGTCGGCTTTGGACGCTGAGCAAGGGTTCGAACGTCTCGTCGCCCCTGCTTTACCAAGGCCATCTCTACTGGTTCCACGAGAACCTCGGCATTGCCTACGGCATCGATGCGGCCAGCGGCAAGGTGGTCTTCGAGGAACGGCTCAATCGCGCCGGCCAAATCTATGGCTCCCCGGTGCTGGCGAGTGGCCGGATCTACGGCTTCACCCGCAACGGAACGGGGTTCGTGCTCGCCGCCCGGCCGCAGTTCGAGCAACTCGCGCGCAACGAACTCGGCGATCGCAGCAGCTTTGACGCGAGCCCGGCGGTCGACGGGAACCGGCTCCTCGTTCGCTCGGACAAGTTCCTGTACTGCCTGGGTGCCGATTGAGGCCTGTCAGTGAAGAGATCGGATGCGGGCGCCTCGCCTCCTGACGTCGGCGCCTACAGGTCGAAGGAGGCTGGGCCGCGCCGGCTTGGCTGGACCCAACGCCTCGCCTCCTGACGTCGGCGCCTACAAACGTGAGTCGCGGTGCGGGCGGCGCCAACCCGGCTTCCGCGCGGTTCAACCACCGCCGAAATCCCACCCGACCAAAAGGTGTCGCGCGCCCCAGACCAGCCTGGCCGACACCAGGAACAACGCCAGGTACACGATCCTGAAAAACCACCGGTCGTGGATCTTCCGCGTCAGCCACACCCCGCCAAACACCGCCGCCACGGCGAAAGGAGCCACCAATCCGGCCAGTTCCAGGTTCCCGAACGAGAGCTGGCCCAGTTGCCAGTACGGAAGCAGCTTGAGGGCATTCACGATCGCGAAGAAGACCGTGGCCGTTCCCGCGAAGGTCAGCTTTTCCAGCCGCTGTGGCAGCACATACATCTGGTACGGCGGCCCGCCCGAGTGCGACACGAAGCTCGTGAATCCCGTTACCGTGCCCCAGAAAATGCCGCGTGGGACGTCGGCAGGCCGCGCCGGGGCGACCCGATCGCGACGCAGCCAGGCATTCACGCAGAAGCAAACCCCGATCAACCCCACGAGCAGCGAGACGTGGGCTTCGCTGACCTTCGAAGCCGTCAGCCAGCCGACGAAAATGCCGAACGCCGCGGGCAGCACCAGGATTTCCAGATTCCGCCGGTCGTAGTGCCGCCGGTACGCCCAAAGCCCGAACAGGTCCGACAGGACGTAAATGGGCAGAAGCACGGCCGCGGCACGCACGGGGGACATGGCCAAAGCCAGGACGGGCACACCCAGCATGCCCACCACCGGCAGGCCGCCCTTGGAAAGCCCGACGAAGCCCGCAGCCAGCGCGGCAATCGCAAGCGTGTACCATCCAGAGTCCATGAATCAGGCGCCAGTCGTTCGCCTCCCGAAGCACGGCACCGCGCCCGCTTCCGGGTTGGCAGCGGCGGATGCTCCGGAGCCAGCCGCGGAAAAGCAAGGCGCCAACCAGCTCCCGCTCTCTCCGTGAACCTCCGGAGGGAGGGCGGCCACTCCGTGGCCCGCCGAATCGCTCGCGGCCTACCGGGCGCGCCGGCCCAGAATGGTGTCCCGCCCGGTGAGGTACAGCAGCAGGATCAGGACGAAGAAGGGCAGCGTCGAGAGCAGGTCGGCCGAAGCGCCGCTGGTGAACGGATTGCGCTCCGCCAGATCGGCCACCCAGCCATTGAACCAGGCCAGCCAGCGGCGCGGGCCGGCGGCGTTGGGATCCGCGAGCCCGGCGATCACCGCGATGAGGATGCCGGCGATGGCGCCCCCGGCGATATACCCGGACGCCAGGAGGACGCCGGGGCTCTTGTCGGTCTCCGCCGCGAGTTCTTCTTCCGTGAGATTCGCGTGCCGGTGCTTCTTCCGCAGATAAAGATCGACCGCTGCCCGCACCAGGCCGCCGATGAAGATCGGTGCCGAGGATGACAGCGGAAGGTAAACCCCGGTCGCAAAGGCGAGCGAGGGGAGGAACGACATTTCCAGCACAAACGCGATCATGGCCCCGATCAGGACCAGGCCCCACGGGAGTTCCCGGCTCAGAATGCCCTTGATGATATACGACATCAGCGTGGCCTTGGGCGCGTCGAATTTTTCGACGGTGGAACCATCGGGGCGCTCACGGTGCGTCCCGTTGATGCCGGGATCCACGAGGTAAACCGGGCGTCCTTCGTCATTCACGAGGTACCGGCCCGCATAGCCCGTCTTTTCATCCGTGTTGTGCCAGACCAGGTACTCGCGCGTGTCGCTCGCCGCCTGAGGACCGCGAAGCTTCTCGCGTTTGGTCAGGGAATTGGGGTTGGCACGGAGCGTGTCCGGCAGGTTCTTCAGCTCGGCAGCGGGGACGTACACCGTGGCGCCGTTGTTCAGCACGGTAAGCACGGGGCCCAGGATGAGCGCCGAGGCGAGGGCGCCGATCAGCAGCGCGATCTGCTGCGACCGAGGTGTGGCTCCGACGATGTAGCCGGTCTTGACGCTTTGGGCCGTGGTACCGCCGTTGGACGAGGCGATGCAAACGATCCCCCCCACGGACAAGGCCATGACGTAGTACCGCGCCTCGGTCCAGTCCAGCACCAGGAAGATCAGGCACGTGAGCAACAGCGTGGCCACCGTCATGCCCGAGATCGGATTGGACGAGGACCCGATCTCGCCCGTCAACCGCGCCGAGACGGTCACAAAAATGAAGCCGAACACCACGATCAGGAGCGCCCCGAGGATGTTCATGTTGAGCGGCGCGGCCAGGGTGATCGCCGCCAGCAAGCCGAGCAGGCCGATGATGATGAACTTGAAGGAAATGTCCCGGTCAGTCCGCGCGGTCGCGGCCGGGGTGTTCCGGTTGCCGCCGAAATCGCGCAAGCCCCCGCGGAGCGCGTGCCAGATCGTCGGAAGGGACCGCAAGACGCTGATGATGCCGCCCGCGGCCACCGCTCCGGCACCGATGTACAGGATGTAAGCGCCCCGCACCTGGTGCGGGCCCATTTCACCCACAGGCATGGTGCCCGGGGGAATGATCCCTGCCGCGTGATCGCCGAAGAACTTGATGGCCGGGATCAACACCAGGTACGACAGGACGCCCCCCGCGCACATGATGGACGCGATGCGCGGGCCGATGATGTAGCCCACGCCCAGCAGTTCCGGCGAAACCTCCGTGGAAATCGAGCCGCCCTTGAACGGCGCCCCGAACACCTTCTCCGGAATGTCCTTCCACAATCGGAACAAGGCCATGAGGGTCTTGTATAACAGGCCGATCCCGAAACCGATGAAGATGATCGCGGGATTGGTATCGATCCCCGCGGCCGCCGCGCCCTTCCGCGAGCGCGCGGAAGCCGCCGCCTTCGACTCGGCCGACGCCCCTGCCTTGAGCACCTCGGCGCACGCCGTGCCTTCGGGGAACTTGAGCGTTCCGTGCTGGGCCACAATGAGCGCCCGCCGCAGCGGGATCATCATCAGGACGCCCAGCAACCCGCCCAGGATCGCCACCAGCAACACCCGGCTGAGTTCCAGATCGAAGCCCAGGATGAGAATCGAAGGCATGGTGACGCCCACGCCGAACGCAATGGATTCACCCGCCGATCCGGCGCTCTGAACCAGGTTGTTCTCGAGGATCGTGGTCTCGCGGAAGCCGAACTTCGCTGCCAGTTTGAACAACGTGATGGCGATCACCGCCACGGGAATCGACGCGCTCACCGTCAGACCGACCTTCAGGACCAGGTAAAGCGACGAGGCACCGAACACCATTCCCAGAACCGTGCCGACAATCAGCGGGATCGCCGTGAACTCGGGCAGCGTGACCTCGGCCGGAATGAAGGGCTGGAAACCGGCCGCAGGGGGGGCGGGCTTGGGCGTCGGCATCGAAACGATCGGGGCGCTCATGCGTGGCGCCAAACCTAAAGGGATGCCCGCGGCCGTGGCGAGCGGTTTTGTTGATCGAGGTTCGGGCCTTCCGGGAGACGCGTGCAAGCAACCAGCGCCACTCCGGCCGGTGCATTCGCGCCGGGGCCGGCCGCTTCAAACCGTCACTCGGAGCGCGGACGGACGAGGATCATCAGTTGATAGGGCTCCATCCGGAGGGATTGGGAGGCGGTGACCAGCCGTCCCGCCACGATGTCCGTCTGGGTCCGGCGCATGCCGAGCTGCCGCAGCCGCAAGGCCTGGATCTCCTGCGGTTCCTCGCTGAAGTTCGCCAGCACGAGGACGCTCTGCTCGAAGTGCTGCCGGAAATAGCCCAGCACGTGGTCGTTGCCGGTGTCGATGATCTCCGTTTCCGAGCGCGTGAAGGCGAAGTTCGTCTGGCGCACCTGGATGAGTCTCAGGAGTCCGGCGAAGATCCGGCCTTCGGGGATGGAACTGTCCAGCCGCCGGCTGGCCCGCTCCCAGTCGAATCGGGACCGGTGCACCCAGCGCGCGTCGCCCTCCTTCTCCGGATCGTTGCGGAACGTGTAGTCGTTTAGAGTGCCCAGGCCGTCCCCGGAGTAGATCAACGGGATGCCGCCGATGGTGAAGATGATGCCGTGGAGCAGCAGGATGCGCCGGATGGCGAGATCCACGAGGCGCTCGTCCCTGGCCTCGAGCGCGCGCTCCAGCCCACACAGGGATGCGGTCGTGCCGGCAATGCGCGCGTCCCCCGTCCGGGGGTTGAGCTGGAACGGGAGCCCGGAGGCGAAGCTGGCGGGATGGTTGCCGGTGTAAAAGTCGTTCAGAAACCGGCGATGATCGGTGGGATTGATGCCCAGTTCCGCGGCGTCTTCATCCGAGAAGGTCCAGCCGATGTCGTCGTGGCCGCGTATGTAGTTGACCCAGGCCGTTGCGGGGGGAATGAGGAACCGCTTCTGAAGCGCGTGTCGCAGAAGTCCGACCTCTCGGGTGGCCAGCGCGTTCCAGAGCAGGGCCATGAGCAACGGGTTGTAGGAAAGCTGGCATTCCTCGTCCGAGATGTAGCGCGCGACCTCGTTCGGATGGACGATGGCTTCCGATTTGAACACCACGGCCGGGGCCGCGATCCGCACCAGCGCGTTGAACGCCTGAATGACCCGGTGCGCCTCGGGCAGATTCTCACAATCGGTGCCCAGGCGTTTCCAGACGAACGCCACGGCGTCCATCCGCAGGATCTCGACGCCTTGGTTGGCCAGGAAGAGCATCTCGTCCGCCATGCGGTTGAAGACGGCGGGATTCTCGTAGTTCAGATCCCACTGGTAGTTCTTGAACGTGGTCCAGACCCACTTGCGAATGCGGCTGCGGTAGGTGAAGCAGCCCGGGTGCTCGTCCGGAAAGACCGAGCGCACCGTCTTCTCGAACTGATCCGGGACGGTCCGGTCGTCGAACATCCGGTAATACTCCTGGTGTTCGAGACTGCCCTGCAGCGCCAGGCGGGCCCACTCGTGTTCATCGGAGGTGTGGTTGAACACGAAGTCGAGACACAGGCTGATGCCGTGCGTGCGGAGATCCCGGGCCAGTTCCGCCAGTTGTTCCATGGTCCCGAGACGGGGCTCCACCTCGCGGTAGCTGCTGATCGCGTAGCCGCCGTCGTTGTCCCCGGCCGGGGACTTGAACAACGGCATGAGGTGCAGGTAGGTGACCCCAAGTTCCTTCAGGAACGGGAGCCGTTCCCGAAATCCTGCCAGGTTCCCCGCAAACAGATCCACGTACGCCACGTAGCCGAGCATCCGGTGGGACTGGTACCACGCCGGGTCGGTCTCGCGGGCCGCGTCCAGCGCCTTCAAATCGTCCCCACGCTGGACCCACCGCTCGACCGCGGTCGAGAGAATGCTCTCGAGGTGATAGAAGAAGTCGTAGTGCTTGCCGTAGAGCTCGTGCAGGATCGTGAACAGCCGCGTGAAGTGACGTTCCATCCGGGCGGCGAACGCCTGCCACTCCGTCTCGGGCACGTCGCTGAACCGCGCGCGCAAGCGCGGCATGATCCTCTTGAACGACGCCGCGCTGTGCCGGGTGAACCAGCCGGTGTTGGCACTGCTCATGAGACCTTCGTTGATCTTACGCGTGCTCTGAGGGGGGGCGTTCGAACTTGAAGTGCTCGAGGCCTTCGAGAATTCCCCCCGCACTCGCGCGCCGGGCAAAGTAGACCCCGCGAGTCCCGCGCAGGTCTTCGAGTTCGGGCGAGTAGTTTCCCACGATGACCCCGCGTGCCGCCATCGTAAACATGTCGCGGTCATTCCCGGCATCGCCGCAGACGACAATCTGCGACAACGGGATCGACCATTTGTGCCCCAGATACCTCACCGCCCGCCCTTTCGAGGCGCGCTTGGGCAAAATGTCGAGGAACTCGGATTGGGTGACCAGCACGGTCACATGGTCCGCCATCCGCCCGAGGGCCTCCTGCACTTCGGGGACGCCCACGCCCGGCTCGCGAATGTAGTACGAAATCTTGAACTCGTTCTGGCGGTGCTCCTCCTGGAGTTCGAGCCCCGTCACCGGGGCCAGCCGCTCCTGGATCTCCGCCGGCTCCCAGCGATAGTCGATATGGGCCAGCCAGCCTTTGTCCACGCTCCTCGCCTGGAGCCCGTAATGGATGCAGGTCCCCACCGACGAAATCACAATGTCCGGCGTGGGGATCCGGTGCTGTTCGACCGCCTCGCGGACGGCGTCCAGCGAGCGCCCACTCGCCAAGCCGAAGGCGAAGTTGTGACCACGGTTGCGCAGGAGATTGCGGAGCGTCTCGAGGGCCTCCGCGTCCCCGTCCTGCCCGACGAGCGTGCCGTCGATGTCGGAGATGATCATGCGGTCCGCGAGCTTGAGACGTTCGTGCAGTTTTGGATTGAGCGAGAGGTTCTTTCGGCCCCGTCCCTGCGAGGCGCGTCGGTTTTCGTTCACCAGCCCAAGGTAGTGCTCCACGTGAGTCTCCCAACTGTAGTGTTCCCGGACGCACCGCACCCCGGCCTCAGAGCACCGCAGCCACAGCTCCCGGTCGGTGAGGAGTTGCTTGAGGGCTCTTTGGACGCTGCCAATGTCCTGGGGATCGGCCAACAGCCCGTTCCCGCACTTCTGGAGTACTTCGGCGGGCCCGCCTTCGTTCGTGGCGACGGCGGGCAGACCGCAGGCCCCGGCTTCCAGGATGGTCAGCCCGAACGGTTCGGTAAGCGCCATGTTCACGAACACGCCTTTCTTGCGGGCACACAGCCGGTAAATCTCGGGCACCTGCACGCGCGAGTCGTGCTTCTTCGGAATCGCCAGCCGGCCGTACAGATTGTACTTGTCCATCAACAGCAGGATCTCCGTGAGCACCTCCTTCTCCCCGGGCGGCATGGTGGCGATGTCCTCCCGGATGCCGGCGAAAATTGCGAGGTTCGCGATCGCCTGGAGTTCGCGGTCGGTGCCGTAGGCGTGGATCAACCCATCGATGTTCTTCTTCCGATCCGGCCGGCAGATGGCGAGGATCACCGGCCGTTCCGGGTGCGAGAAGAACTTGTCCAGGCTGTCGCGAATCAGGAACACCGTGTGTCCGCGGGTCTCGGACGGCGTCGCCCCCGGCGCGAAGTCCTGGTAGAAAGGGTAGTGCCGCGAGAAATCGATGCCGGGAGGAATCACGTGGTACTCCGCCAGCGAAGCGTTGCCGTAGGCGGCGTACGCGCGAACTTCGAGGTCCGTCGAGGTGACGATGAACTCGGCGTTGGCGAGCGTCCCTTCCTCCGCCGCGAACCGTTCCGGGAATCGGAACCGTTCCATCGCCTCCGCCTCGGGCATGCCGGACGCGAGCAGTTTCTCCAGCTTGGGCTTGCCGAGCGAGTGCGCGGAGTGGGCGAAGGGAACGTTCAGAATGGCGGACAGATCCTGCGCCACATAACCGGCGTCGGCGTAGTGCGAGTGGATCCAGTCGGGGAACACCGACTCGGACTTGATGTGGGTGATGACGTTCGTGACGTACTCATCGAGGTGATCCCAGAGCGCTTCCTTGGGCAGGTAGCGCTTCCCGCCGCAGGCGATCCGCCGGATCTCGAACTTGTTGCTCACCCGTTCGACCGGGACCGCGTAGTCGGAGCCCACCGCCGGGTCGTCCATGCGACGCGTGAACAACTGGACCATGCTCACCTCCGGCCGGGTCGCCAGAGCCCTGGCCAGTTCCATCACGTAAATGATCTGCCCGCCGTTGTCCGCGTCGCGGGCGATCTCCAGGTTCTCAGCACGGAACAAGCCGTGCAGGCTGTACAGGTGTATTCTCATCAGCATCCCGCGTGACCGGCAGGTCCAGGGACTCCTCACCAGTATAAACGCCTCTCCCGCTGGCCCAAATGAAAAGCCAGAAAACTTTCCTCGAGCGAACCGGGAACGGGTGTTCCACGCCGCAGGCAACCCAGGACGGGGCTGGCGCCGCGCTAGCTGCCGCCAACGCGCCCGGGCTGAAGCGACAGTCTGAGAAACGACGCTACAAACCCGGCTCCCTTGGGGCTGCACGCATAGAGGCCGCAGGTGACGGGGCGACCGGCAGCCTCGTGCAGGTGCGTGATGCGGAGCGGTTCCCAGTTCCCTGGGCCCGCCGCGTAATCCACGGCGTAGTCATCGCCTTCACGGCGGACCCGAAACTGCACGGGCTTCACCGGATAAACCACCGGCTGCATGGACCAGTCCGAATAGCCGGCGTTCGTGACCACGACGCCGAGATGGCTCGGGCCTTCCAACTCGAACTCGACCGAGCACTTCAACCAGCACCGGGGGCCGGTGCGCACCATCAAGCCCGCCTGGTCGTACTGATTGTGCGGGATCGATTCCACGGTCGTGGTCAGCACGAAATCGCCCACGAACTCGGCACCCAGGAAATGACCGTTGTCGGCGCTGAAACCGTAGTGCGTGCGCTGCCAGAAGTCCGTTCCCGCGTCCGGTTCGATGCGAAGCCGTCGTTCCCGCGCGCCGAAGCTCCACAACCGCGGCGCGCCATGCCAGCGCCACCGGGCGTCCAGCGCAGGTTGGTCGAATGCCTCCGCCAGGCCGGGAGAACTCATGCGCGCGGCGGCGGTTGAAGGCCGCGCGCTCCGGCCTGGACCCGAAGTTGCGCGAGCAGTTCCTCGAAGAACGCCCGCGCCTTGCGTGCCTCCGCAATCACCTGCTTCAGGTCACCCGGCCCGAGTGTTTCCACGAGAACCGGCCCGCTGCGGAATCCGCCCTGGCGGAGTCGGGCCAACACCTTGGCGAAGTCCACCCGGCCGTTCCCCGGCGTCACCATGACGTCCTTGGGCGGCAGGAAGTCCTTGGCGCTGATGCCCACCACCAGACCGTCCACCGTGTTCGCATCCGTCGCCGGATCTTCCTTGCCGTCGGAGTAGTAGTAAATGTTGCCCGGATCGTACCAGAGGCGGAAGTTCGGTTGCCCGACCGACTCGATGATCTTGCGGCATTGCGGTCCGGTGGCATTCAACCCGCCGTGCGGCTTGATCGTGAGGCCCACCCCCTTCTCCGCCGCGTAGGGGCAACTCTCGGCAATCGCTTTGTAGTAGGCGGCAAAGAGGCGTTCGTCGCCGGTGCCGCCCAGCATCAGGCTCTGCGAACCGCACGCGGCGCCATGGTCGATGAGGCGGCGCAGGGTCTCCACGGCTTTCGAGATTGGCTCGATGGTCTTCCATTCGACGTAGACGGAAAGCACTTCGAGGCCCCGCTCCCGTGCGGCGGCCCCTGCCGCGGCCGCTTCCTCCGGCGTCGTGTCTTCGTTGACGATCACCCAGTTCTTGCCCTTGGCCGTCATGAACCCGCAGCCCTTGTACCCGGACTCCGCGATCGCATCCAGCGCGGTGCGATAATCATGCTGGTCGAAAGGACGGGTGAAGCAGCCGAGACGGTAACTCGTCAGGGCCGCGGAGGCGTCGGCGCCCCGGACCGGCAGGATTCGCGAACCAAGTGCGGACGCGGCGGTGAGGGCGATCGCGTCTTTGAGAAACGCCCGACGGGAGGTGACGCTATGCATGGCGGTTATTGGGGAGGTGGCTCGTCGATTGTTCTGATCGCAGACCGAAGGCGTACGGTCCCCGGTGCCATCGGGACAAGGTGAACGTTGGAACTTCCGGATCATCGGCGTGGCGTGCTGCCGCTGGAGTGGATCACGGAACAACCATGCTCGTAAAGGGCACGACGCGCGCCTGCAGATAGACGAGCACCCCCACCAACGAGGCGAGGGCGAGACTATGCCAGAAGACGCCGCGCAGGATGGCGCCTTCATGGCCGACATAACCCGTCGCGGTGCTCGCCACCACAATGCTCTGCGCATCCACCATCTTTCCCATCACGCCGCCGGAGCTGTTGGCCGCACCCATCAGGATGGGACTGATCCCGGCCTGCTCGGCGGTGATCTTCTGAAGCCCGCCGAACAGCACGTTCGAGGCGGTGTCGGAACCGGTCAGGGCCACCCCCAGCCACCCCAGCAGCGTCCCAAAGAAGGGGTAAAGGCTGCCGGTGTGCGCCAGGGCAAGACCCAGCGTGGCGTCCGTGCCGGAGTATTTCGTGACGTTTCCCAGGGCCAGCATCGCGGCAATCGTGAGCAGGGAAAACCTCACCCGCCACACGGTTTCAAGGTAAGTCGCCAGCAACTCGCGGGGGCGGAAACGCATCAGGGCACCCGCAACCAGCGCCGCGAGCAGGATTCCGCTGCCGGTTGCCGAGAGCCAGTTCAGCCGGTAAACCGCTTTCTCCGGCGGGCTGCGGGGCAACGCAACCGGCGGGCTCCGCTGGACCAGGTTGTGCAGGCCCGGCGCTTCGAACTCGGGCGAGAGAACCCTTTGGGCTGGCGCCGTCAGCGTGGCCTTGCCGTCGAGAAACGTCTTTGTGGCCGGCAGTCCCCAAACGAACAGGAACGCCGTGAGAATGCCCCACGGCGTCCAGGCCTGCACCACCTGGGCGCGGCTGTGACGCTCGATCTCGGGGGCGAGGAAACCTGGGTCTTGGACCTTGGTCTTGAACCACGCGTCTCTCGGCTTCCAAACGCGCAGGAGCGCCACCAGCGCCCCGATCGAGCAGGCGCCGGAAATGATGTCCACCAGCCACGGACCGTGGAAGTTCGATACCAGGAACTGTGGCACCGCAAAGGCGACCCCGGCGGTGAGCACCGCCGGCCAAACTCCGCGCAACCCGCTCCATCCCGCGAAGGCGGCAACCACCCACGCCGGCACAATCAGTGAGAAGATCGGGAGTTGCCGCCCCACCATCTTCGAGAGCGCCAACACATCCATTCCGGTGACCTGGCTCAGCGTGGTGATGGGGATGCCGAGCGAGCCGAACGCCACCGGGGCCGTGTTCGCGATCAGCGCCAGACACGATGCTTGCAACGGCTTGAAACCGAGCTGGATTAACAGCGCGCTGGTTATCGCGACCGGTGTCCCGAATCCCGCCAGTCCTTCGATGAACGCGCCGAAAGAAAACGCGATCAGGAGCACTTGGATCCGGGGATCCGGTGTGAGCCCCGCGAGGCTGTTGCGGAGGACCTGAAACAACTCGCGTCGAACCGTGAGCTGGTAAAGGAAGATGACGTTCAGGATGATCCAGCCAATCGGAAAGAGCCCGTACGCGCCCCCAAAAACCACTGTCACCAGGCTCATCTTCAGGGGCATCCGGTACGCCAACACTGCGACCAGGAGCGCGACCGCCAGACCCAGCGCCGCCGAGAAGTGGACCCGCAGGCGCAAACCCGCAATACACCCGAGCAACGTCACGATGGGCAAGGCAGCAACCACCGTCGACAGGAGCACATTCCCCAGGGGATCGTAGAGTTGCGTCCAGGTCATGCGGGTGCGGGCGAAAGCTGGGCGTGTCCCGCCCTGGGGTCAAGCCTGCGGACGAGCGGCAGGCGATCTCCCAAGACGCCGAGCAGGGGCGCGGCGACGCTGCACCCGGTGCCCGGAACCGATCACTCAGCGGCGGCCGGGTGCCGAAGGGGTCAGCGAGCGCTGGAAGTGGAAGGCGATCCCGGTTCTTCCCCCACCACCCGCTCCACGACTTCGCACGTCGCGAGTCGGGCCAACAACGCCGCGATCGTGAGCGTCTCTCCGGGCAGGACCAGGTCCGGCGCCACCTCCGCCAGCGGTGCCAACACAAACCGGCGTTCCCGGGCGCGGGGATGAGGAAGCACCAGGCGATCGCTGTGGCGACGCTTTGGGCCGAACGCGATCAGGTCCAGGTCGAGGTGGCGGGGCGCGTTGCGGCGTTCTCGGGAGCGGACGCCGAATCGGAGTTCCAGGGCTTGCAGTTTGTCCAACAGCGATTCCGGTGATTCGCCAGCCGGTGGCACAAGCGCGACCACGGCATTGACAAATCCCGGAGAGCCCGGCGGGCAGTCGACCGGCGTGCTGCGCCAGAGCGAGGACCGTCGCAAAGGAGCCACGGCAAGACGCTCCAGTTCGTCCATGGCCGCGCGGAGGGTCCCCGGCGAGTCTCCGAGATTGGAGCCGAGCGCCACGTAGGCGACGACGGGGCTTGCGGCGGCGATGGGATCGACAGGTTCCATGGGACATCTCGCGAGCGACACCTTCGGAGGCCCTCCTCCCTGATCCAGTCGGGCGGAGCGGCACGGTGCGAGGCAGCCAGGTCAGTGCAGTCCGAGCACGTCCTGCATCGTGTAGAGGCCGGGAGCCTGGTCCAGGACCCACCGCGCCGCCCGCAGCGCTCCGTTTGCCAGAGTCTCGCGACTGGTCGCCTTGTGGGTGAGTTCCAGGCGTTCCCCAGAGGCGGCGAAGATCACGGTGTGATCGCCGACGACATCGCCACCCCGAACCGCGTGAATGCCGATCTCGTGATCTGTTCGCTCGCCGACCATGCCGGACCGGCCGTGGCGCGCGACGTCGGCGAGCTGCTTCCGGCGGACGTCCGCCAGGATTTCTGCCAGCGAGATCGCGGTACCGCTGGGGGCATCCTTCTTCAGCCGGTGATGCATCTCGACGATCTCGAGATCATAACCCGGGCCGAGGATCTCTGCCGCCTTCCGGCTCAACCAGAAGAGCGTATTGACCCCGGTCGAGTAGTTGGAGGTCCAGACCATCGGGATGCGGGCGGCGAAGGCGGTGACCTGCGTCTTCTCAGCAGGCGTGTGTCCCGTCGTTCCAATCACGAGGGGCTTGGCATATTCGGCGCACAGACTGGCGACTCCGGTCGTGGCCTCGTGCAAACTGAAATCGACGACCACGTCCGCACCCGTGAGGGCCGAAGCCAGATCGTCTCCCTGGTCGACCTGGCCCACGACGGAGAGGTCGGCTTGGCGGGCCGCGCAGGTGATCAGCATCTGGCCCATGCGCCCTTTGGAGCCAACGATAACGAGGCGGATCATGGCTTGAGTACCGGTTGAGCCTTTCAGCCGCGCAGCAACCCGCAGGAGCGCATGGTGCTCTCGAGCCGTGTTTTGTGGGCCGGGCTGAGTGACACCAACGGCAGCCGCAGCTCCTCCTCGATCGCACCCATCATCGCGAGTGCCGCTTTCACAGGTGCCGGGTTGGTCTCGATGAAGAGGTCCTTGAACAGCGGATAGAACCGCGTGTGAACCTTCAAAGCCAGCTCGACGTCGCCGTCACGGCAGGCGTTGACCAGCCGGACCATGTCGCGGGGGATGACGTTCGAGGCCACGCTCACCACGCCGCGCGCCCCCAACGCCATGAACGGCAGGGTCAACGCGTCGTCACCGCTCAGGATCGTGAAATTCGGGCCGAGGGCGACGCGCAGTTGGCTCACACGGTCCGCATTCCCGCCGGCTTCCTTGATCCCGACAATGTTGCTGCAGTCATTCGCGAGGCGGGACACGGTTTCCACCCCGATTTCCACCGCGCACCTTCCGGGGATGCTGTACAGCAGGATCGGCAGCCGCGTCGCGCGCGCGACCGCCTGGAAATGCTGGTAGAGCCCTTCCTGGGTGGGCTTGTTGTAGTAGGGGGCCACCTGCAACGAGGCGTCTGCGCCCGCGTCCTCCGCAGCCTTCGTGAGGAAGATCGCTTCGCTCGTGGAGTTGCCCCCGGTGCCGGCGATGACCTTGGCCTTGCCATCGGCAAACTGAACCGCCAGGCGAACGACCTCGATGTGCTCCTCGTAACTGAGCGTCGGCGACTCGCCCGTGGTGCCCACGGGCACGATGCCATCCACGCCGGCGCGAACCTGGGCTTTGATCAGCCGCTGGAACGCGCTGCTGTCGACGCGCCCCCCCTTGAACGGGGTGACAATCGCCGTGTAGGTGCCGGGTAACTGCGTTTTGGTACTCATGTGCTAATGAATGAAGACTCTATCTGGCCTTCGAAAACGAACTCCGCGGGCCCCGTGAGCCGGACGTTCCGGAACTCGTCGCCCTTGCCCTCGAAGCGCACTTCGAGGGTGTCGCCTCCCTGCACCCGGACCCGAACCGGAGAACCGTATCCGTGACGTCGGGCGTAAACCAGGGCCGACGCGGTGAGGCCGGTGCCGCAGGCCAGGGTCTCGCCTTCCACCCCGCGTTCGTAAGTCCGCACCCGGATCGAGCCGGGTGCGAGCG
The DNA here is from genome assembly GCA_964535555.1 of uncultured Verrucomicrobiota bacterium. Taxonomy (GTDB): domain Bacteria; phylum Verrucomicrobiota; class Verrucomicrobiia; order Limisphaerales; family J093; genus DSVZ01. Next base: position 34,904 of record CAZHUS010000024.1, on the reverse strand, counting down.
GTTGGACGAAGTTCACGTTGGTACCGCGCGGGGCGAAGTGCGGGTGGTAGCGGAGTGCCGGGCCAAGGGACTCCACCAGGGCGCGATCGGCATCGGGAACAAAGACCACCGCGTGCGGGACGCCGGTGTTCAGCGAATCCACCCGCATCGACGCGCCTTGAACCTCGAGCTGTTCTCCGAGACGGAACTGCTGGGGATCGGTGAGATTCACCGTGACCTGGTCCCCTTCGAAGGCGGCGGTGATGATGCCGGCGGCGGTCTCGAAGGTGAGGGGGCCAGCGGTTCCGGTGAGCCGTTGGACGAACCGGGCGAAGCACCGGGCGCCGTTGCCGCACATCTCGGCGTGGCTGCCGTCGCTGTTATAGAAGTCCCACGCCCAGTCCGCCCGGCCGCTCGAGCAGGGGATGAGGAGCATCAAGCCGTCGGCCCCCACGCCGCGCTGCCGGTGGCAAAGGCGGGCGACCTGCTGGGGGCTCGGTCGAATCGTGCCGGCGCGGTTGTCCATGAGGACGAAGTCGTTACCCGCGCCGTTCATCTTGGTGAACGGCAGCATCGCGAACGGCGACGTTAGCAGGCCGCCCAAGACGGCAAAGCGGAAAATAGGCTCCTGTTTCAATAGAGTGACAGGTTCTTTATAGTTGAATCGCCCGAGGCCTGACGCTACCCTTCACCCCGACGGACAATACAAAGCATCACGGAGCGCTCGATGCGGATGGCGCGAATCAAGATCTCAGGACGCGGTGCGGTGTATCACTGCATTTCGCGGGTGGTGGGTGGCCAGCTCCTCCTCGGTCCTCCCGAGAGGGAGAAGTTGCGGAGAATGCTCTGGCAGCAGGCGGCGTTCAGTGGTCTCGAGATCATTACCTACTGCTTGATGGCCAATCATATCCACATCCTGCTCCGGGTTCCGGGGGAGATCACCGCGAGCGACGCAGAACTGGTGGCGCGAGCGGCACGATTCTACGGCCGCAAAAGCGCCTACGTGCAGTTGCTCGAGCGATCTCTGACGGCCGAAGGAGTACTCCCCACGGACTTACGCCAAGGACTCAGGGAGCGGATGGCGGACGTGTCGACCTTCATGAAGGAGCTCAAGCAGCGGTTCAGCAAGTGGTATAACCGCACCCACGCGCGGTTCGGAACCCTTTGGGCCGAACGCTTCAGGAGCGTGCTCGTCGAGGATCAACCGGGGGCCGTCCAAGCCGTGGCCGCGTACGTCGACCTGAACCCGGTCCGCGCCGGGCTCGTGACGGACCCGAAAGACTATCGTTGGTGCGGCTATGCGGAGGCGTTGGGCGGCAATGCTCTGGCACGCCAGGGACTGTCGAGCTTCCAGAAGGCATCGGGATGGCAGCAAGCCGGTCGGAGCTATCGCGAACTGCTGTTCGTAACCGGTGGCAGGGAGGGCGCCAGGGCAAAGACGGCGCTCGATCCCGAGTCGATTCGCCGCGAACTCCGGCGGCAGGGCGAATTGACTCTCGCCCAGGTGCTTCGACTACGGGTCCGCTACTTCACCGACGGCGTGGTGCTCGGCTCGCGGACCTATGTCAACAACGTGTTTGCCGAGTTCCGGGATCGGTTCGGCCCGCGCCGGCGGAGCGGGGCGCGACCGCTGCGAGGTTTGTCACCCCTGGCAGACCTGGCAACCATGCGGGACCTCCAGTTGGATGTCGTCGGCTGAGTTCGGCGGCCTGGACTTGGACCTGGCGCTGGGACTCGAGCGCACTCAAACCCAGCTTGCCACGCGCTTGGTGGCACCTTTAAATCCCGGGCCTGTGGTTCAACAGCAGACGCTTCGTGACTCCGCCTCCTTTGCAGGAATCGGCCTGCACAGTGGCGACCGGGTCCGGATGACCTTCCTCCCGGCACCCGCCAACACGGGGATCCGGTTCCGGCGCGTGGACCTGGAAGGGCAACCGGAAATCCCCGCACGGTGGGAGCATGTCGTGGACACGGCGCGTTCCACCTCGCTGGGGCTGGGGGCGGCGCGGGTGCAAACCGTCGAGCACGTGCTGGCAACCTTCGCCGGCTGCGGCGTCGACAACGCGATCGTCGAACTGGATGCGAGCGAGCCTCCGATCGCCGACGGCAGCGCCCGCGAGTATTGCCGGATGGTGGACGAGGCGGGCCTGCTCGCCCAAGGGGAGCCGCGGAGCGTCCATGCGGTGAGCGCGCCCATCGAGTTCACGGCCGGCGAGTCCCAGATGAGTGTGTTCCCGCATGACCGGCTCAAGATCACCTGCACGAGCGCCGATCGGCTGGGACGCTACACCCAGTATTTCAGTGTGGAAGTCACGCCCGACTCGTGGCGCCGGGAACTGTCGGCTGCCCGCACCTTCTGTTTCTACGAAGAGATCGAATACCTGATCAAGAACGGCCTGATCAAGGGGGGCAGTCTGCAGAACGCGATTGTGATCCGGGACGACGCGGTGCTCACGACCGAGCCGTTGCGGTACCCGAACGAGTTCGTCCGGCACAAGATGCTGGACATCCTGGGTGATCTCGCCCTGGTGGGTCAGCCGTTGCTGGGTCACGTGGTGGCTTTGCTCCCCAGCCACGCGGCGAACGTGGAACTGGGGCGCCGGATCGCGGGGCAGCTGCAGGGCACGCTGGCCGCGCTACGCGCCTTTGCGCCGCCCGACCCGCCCGCCACCGCACCTGATGCCGCGCGCGAGAGCGCCGTGGTGGACGGCGCCACCCTCGACATTGAAACGGTGATGCGGATGCTGCCACACCGTTACCCGTTTCTCATGGTCGACCGGGTGACGCGCATCGCGGGGAACCAGATCACGGCGCTCAAGAACGTCACCGCGAACGAGCCCTATTTCCAAGGGCACTTCCCCGGGCATCCCATCATGCCGGGCGTGCTGCAACTGGAAGCCATCGCCCAGGTCGCCGGCATTCTGATGATGCGGCAGGCCGAGAATACCGGGAAGGTCGCGTACTTCATGTCGGCAGAGTCGGTGAAGTGGCGCAAGCCGGTGCGACCTGGGGACACGCTCATGATCGAGGTGGAACTGACCAAGGCCCGCGGGAAGATCGGGCGAGCCAAGGGCGTGTGCCTGGTCGGGGGCGATGTGGTCAGCGAAGCCGAGGTCACGTTCATGCTGGTGGAGCGGTGACCTGACCCTTGCTGCCGGCACCTACTCGCCCCATGCCTGCCAAAGAACCCTCGACGTCCCCAGGAAGACGCCGCACCCGCATCAAGCGGCCGCCGGTCCTGTTCGAGCGTACGCAGAAGGTGGTCCAGCGAATCGAGCGCGAGCTGGGCTTCACATTCCTCACCTACTGGAACTCGAACAACGGTTCCGTGTGCCAGAACGACGTCCTGGGGATCTACGGCGTGCTCCGGCGGTTGGGACCGCAGAAGCGCGTGGGCCTGTTCGTGAAATCGGACGGTGGCTCGGGCCAGGCCTCGTTGATGATTGTGAACCTGCTGCGTCAGTTCACGAGCCGCCTGGTGGCGTTGGTGCCGCTCGAGTGCCAGTCAGCCGCAACGATGCTGGCCCTGGGTGCGGACGAGATTCAAATGGGTCCGCTGGCGCATCTTTCGGCCGTGGACACCTCGCTGGCGCACCAACTGTCTCCGCTCGACCGTGACAACGAGCGCGTGAGCGTCAGCCAGGACGAGCTGATGCGCGTGATCCGGCTTTGGCAGAAGGAAGTCCGCAACGACGCCACGAATCCCTACCAGGCGATTTTCCCGTTCATCCACCCGCTGGTGATCGGCGCGGTGCACCGCGTGAGCTCGCTGTCGGTGAAGCTTTGCATGGAGATTCTCTCCTACCACCTGGACGACCGGCGCAAGGCCGCGGCCATCAGCGAGGCGCTCAACTCGAAGTACCCCTCCCACAGCTACCCGATCACGCTGCGCGAAGCGCGCCGGATTGGCCTGGCGGCCGGGCCGCTGGGACCGCGGCTCAACGAACTGCTGCTCGAACTCAACGAGCTGTACTCCGAGATGGGTCAGCGCGCGGTCACGGATTACGACGCCCTCAACAACCACGACAGCCAGATCTACAACATCATCGAGGGCCGCGGGATCATGATCTTCTACCAGTCGGATCGCGACTGGCATTACCGCAAGGAGGAGCGCCGGTGGGTGACCCTGAACGACCGCAGCAGCTGGCGGAAGGTGGAACGCGTCGGCGCCCGCACGCGCACCTCGGTGTTCCACATCAGCTGATCCCCCGCGACCCGCGACTCTCGATCCGTGAGCATCCATCCCACCGCCATCATCGACCCTGCCGCCCGGATCGGAGCGGGCTGCGAGATCGGGCCTTACTGCGTCATTGGACCTCACGTCGAACTGGGGGAAGGCTGCCGGCTGCACTCGCACGTGGTGATCGAGGGGCCCACCACGCTGGGTCGCGGGAATGAGATCTTTCCCTTCGCCAGTCTCGGGCAAAAGACCCAGGACCTGAAGTGGAAGGGAGGCACGACCTATCTTCGCATCGGGGAGGCGAACACGTTTCGTGAGTACGTCACGATTCACCGCGCCACCCGCGACGGCGATGCCACGGTCGTGGGTTCCCACAACCACATTCTGGCCTACGCCCACATTGCCCATGACGTACGCCTGGGGGACCACGTGATCATGTCCAATGTGGCGACCCTGGCAGGGCACGTGATCGTGGAGGATCACGCCGTGGTCGGAGGCCTCGCCGCGGTCCACCAGTTTTGCCGGATCGGACGGATGGCGATCATTGGTGGCTGCTCGAAAGTGGTTCAGGACGTGCCGCCGTACATGCTCGCCGACGGCAACCCCGCGGTGACCCGCACCGTGAACAAGGTGGGCATGGAACGTGCCGGGGTCAGTGACGAGGCCCAGGCTGCCTTGCGGTCGGCGCACAAGCTCCTCTTCCGCGAGGCCTACACGGTGACCAAGGCCCTGGAACGAATCGAAAGTGACCTCCCCGGTCTGCCCGAAATCCAACACCTGGTGACGTTCGTGCGCGCGAGCGAACGCGGATTGTGCCGGTGAGCGCTCCGGCCTGGCATGGAGCCCCCCGGGGGCGGCGCGCCTGCTTCGAGCAGGACGTCATTCGCCTGCGGTCTGGCTCGCCGAGGTGTCGTTGCACGCGGTCACGTCCTTTGCTTCCCCTGGAGCCATGACGCCTCGCGCGCGCCAGTACGAAGCGGCCTTTTTCCTGTTGCTCGCCACGGTCTTCTGGTCGGTGAGCTTCCCGGTCGTGAAGACCATGGCCCTGGTGCAAGCCGAGACGATGCCGGGCGTGAGTTCGTGGTTCACCTCCGCGGTGTGGGTGCTGTACCGGTTTGGAACCGCGGCTGCGATCATGCTGCTGTGGACGGCACCGCGGCTTCGCGGGTTGACGCGCGCCGAAGTGGAGCAAGGCGTGGGACTGGGCCTGTTCAGCGGCGGGGGAATGCTGCTCCAGTTGGACGGTCTGGCTTACACGTCGGCCAGCACCTCCGCCTTTCTGACGCAGTGCTACTGCCTGTTCATTCCCCTGTGGCTCGCCCTGAGGGAGCGTCGCTGGCCATCCCCGGTGGTGCTCTCGTGCTGCCTCATGGTCCTCTGCGGCGTCGCGGTCCTTGCGGATGTCGACTGGCGGCAGTTCCGGCTTGGGCGCGGCGAGTTCGAGACGATCCTGGCCTCGGTACTGTTCACCGGACAAATCCTGTGGCTCCAGCGGCCGCGCTACGCGGCCAATGACGTGCACCGGTTCACGCTGCTGATGTTCCTCACCACCGCGCTGTGCGGCTTGCCGGTCGCGCTGCTGACCACGCGTCAGTCGGGGGATTGGCTGAGGGCGTGCGGCACGCCAACACTGATGACCTTCATGGCGGTGCTTGTGGTTTGCTGCACCTTCGGAGGGTTCCTGCTGATGAACCGGTGGCAGCGATTCGTTCCGGCCACGCAGGCGGGCCTGATCTATTGTGCCGAACCGGTTTTCACCAGCGTGCTGGTGCTGTTCCTGCCGGCGTGGCTGGGCTGGTTTGCCGGCGTCGAATACGCCAACGAGGCGCTCACCAGCCGCTTGCTGTTGGGGGGAGGGTTGATCACGCTGGCGAACGTCGTCTTGACTCTCCTGCCGCCACCTCTCGCCCCGGAGGTGGCCTTGTGCCCGCCAGAGGCCCCGGTGACGTCCCCCGACCGAACGCCAGCGGGAGGCTGACGTGCATCCCCGAAGGTCGGGATTTCCCTGTCTCAAAGGTCGTGGCACGCTCGGCCCATGGAACCTCGAATCGAAGACGAACGCCTTTCTGCCCAGCCGTCCAGGCAAAGCCCCAGCACCGCTATGACGGAGCGCGGGGCCGCACCCCGCTTCTCGCGGTGGAGGCTCTTCTGGGAGCTCATGGGAGCGCTGCTCGCGCTGAGGTTCCTGTGCGTCGGATCCGAGCCGGCCCCGGCGACGCCGTTTCCAGGGGAGTTCAGTGTGCCAGCCCTTGACGCCTTTCTCGCCGAATTCAGCCGGAAGCCGAAGACTGCCGGGCTCTCGGTGGCGCTCATCAAAGATGGCCAGATGATCCTGACGAAGGGGTATGGCAAGGCTTCGCTCGCTGACAACACGCCCGTGGATTCAGAAACCCGCTTCGCCATCGGTTCGGTGAGCAAGCAGTTCGTGTGCGTGGCGATCCTCCTGCTGGCGGAGGATGGGAAGCTTTCGCCGACGGATCCGGTGGCCCGGTTTTATCCGGACCTGGCGCGCGCCGGGGAGATCACGCTGCTGGACTTGATGAACCACGTGTCGGGGTATCCGGACTATTATCCCCTGGATTTCCTGGATCGACGGATGCGCGCGGCCATCGAACCCGACGAACTCCTGAGGCAGTACGCGGGTGGGCGCCTCGATTTCGAGCCAGGCACACGCTGGTCCTACAGCAACACGGGGTACATCCTGCTGGGGCGTGTGGTGGAGAAGGTGAGCGGCGAGTCGCTCGGGGCGTTTCTCGAGCAGCGACTCTTCCGGCCGCTCGGAATGAACGCCACCTCCTGCGAACTGGAGAACAGCTCCGACGCGCGCCTCGCCCGCGGTTACGCCACCTTCGCGCTGAGCGAACCCGAGGAGGTTCCGGGCGAAGCCCGCGGCTGGTTGGGCGGGGCCGGCGGCATCCACTCGACGCCGGCGGACCTCGCCAAGTGGAACCTGGCCTTGATGGAAGGGCGCGTCCTCCAGCCGGCGTCGTTCGAGATCCTGACACGTCCACGCGTTCTCGCCGACGGACGACAGGTGGACTACGGGTGCGGCCTGTCGGTGCGTACGGTCGGGGGGCGGGTGGTGCTTTCGCACGGGGGCGCGGTCAGTGGCTTCAACGCCTGGAGCGGCTGGGTCCCGAGTTTGCGGGCCTCGATCGTGCTCATGTCAAATCTGGAAGGCGGGCTCGGCGACCTGCCCGAACGGCTGCTCGCGCTCCTGGTGAAAGTCCCGCAAAGCGTCCCCTCGATCGCGGGCCCGACGGTTGACGAGACGGTTCGCCGCGTTTTTGCGGACCTACAGAAGGGACGGATCGACCGCCGGCAGCTGGGGTTGGAGTTCAACCAGTTCCTCACCGACGCGAAGCTGCGCGCGGCCGCCCGCCGGCTGAAGCCGTTCGGGAAGCCGCGGCATGTGGACGTGCTGGCCCGGCGCGAGCGCGGCGGCATGGAGGTATCGACCACGCTGCTTGAATTCAAGTCGGGTTCGCTCGAGGTGCTGATGTACCGGAAGCCCGACGGCACAATCGAGCAGTTCTTTGTGAACGAGGCGGAGAGCCAGCAATAGCGACGGACTGCCTCCCTTGCGACGAGGGAAGAGCGCTCCAGGGTGAGGTTTGATGGCCGGGAGGTTGGAGGCCCGGCGCCTCACCGGGCGGTTCATGGTTCCAGGTAGAGCGCGTCCTTGGGGCGCGCCGGGGGACGGCGGGCAGCGGAGTGCTTGCCCTCCCTGGCTGGGGTTCATCGAGCTCGAGCATGGTTGCGCGGCGACGGACGCTCGGCTAAACCCCGTGCATGAACACTCCTGCGCCACGCACCACACGCGGGTTCATCTGCTCCCTGACCCCCCTGATCCTCGGGCTGTGGGCGCTGGCCGGCCCCTCCCGGGCGCAGCCTGAAGCGGCGGTTCGGACGGCGCCGCCACCCACCCGCGGGCCGCTCCGCGTGCACACCGCGAATCCCCGGTACTTCGCCGAGGCTTCAGGGCGAGCCGTCCTGCTGACCGGATCCCACACCTGGAACAACCTGCAGGATATGGGAACGAACGAGCCCCCGGCCGCGTTCGATTTCCCGGCGTACCTGGATTTCCTCAACCGGCACTCCCACAATTTTGTACGCCTCTGGCGCTGGGAGTTGTTCTCCTGGAATACCGAAGCCAATCGGGAGGAACGCCCGCACCACCTCCTTTGTGGACCGCATCCATGGGCGCGGACGGGGCCGGGTTTGGCGCTGGATGGAAAGCCCAAGTTCGACCTGACCCGCTTTGACGGATCCTACTTCGAGCGGCTGAGATCCAGGGTGACGGCGGCGCGAGACCGGGGGATCTACGTTTCGATCATGCTTTTCGAGGGCTGGGGCCTGCAGTTCGTGGCGGACGCCTGGAAGGCGCATCCGTTTCATCCCTCGAACAGCCTGCAAGGGGTGGCGGGCGACGCGAATGCCGACGGCAAGGCCCTGGAGATCCACACGCTGCAGGATCCCGGCGTCACCGCCCTGCAGGAGGCCTACGTCCGCAAGGTGATCGACACCGTGAACGACCTCGATAACGTGCTCTTCGAGATCTCGAACGAGAACCACCCGGCTTCAACCGACTGGCAGTATCACTTCATCCGGTTCATCAAGGAGTATGAAATGGGAAAGCCGGCACAGCACCCCGTCGGCATGACCTTCCAATATCGGGGCGGCCAGAACCGCGTGCTGTTCGCCAGCCCCGCGGATTGGATTTCCCCCAATCCCGACGCAGAAGGCGGTTTCGACTTCCGCACAAATCCGCCGCCAGCCGCGACGACGAAGGTCGTGCTGACGGACACAGATCACCTGTGGGGTATCGGGGGCGACGTGGCGTGGGTGTGGAAAAGCTTCACCCGCGGGCTCAACCCGATCTTCATGGACCCCTACGATGGCAGCGTGCTCTGGCGCGGTTCGGAGGAGACCTGGCAGGCCGTTCGAAAGGCCATGGGCGTGGCGGCAAGGCTGGCGGCATCCCTGGACCTCGCCACGCTGCTGCCGCGACCGGCGTTGGCCTCGACGGGGTTCTGCCTGGCCAGGACGGGTGAGGTTTACGTCGTTTTCATTCCTGGCGAACCCGAGGTGACGGTCAACCTCGCCGGGGTCCATGGTGATCTGGCGGTGGAGTGGATCCATCCCGTGACCGGCAAGACCGTTTCGGGAGGCCGGATTCCAGGAGGCGGGGTCCAGACGCTGGAGGTCCCGCGCGGGGGCGGGATCGTGCTTCACCTTCGGCGGGTTCCCTGACCTGAGTGGGACGCCGGGGTGGCGCGGATCAACCCGGCAACCGCAAGCCGAGCCTGGCTGACACCTGGGCGACGTCCTTGTCGCCACGCCCGGACAGGTTCACGATCACCAGGGCGTCCTTGGCCATCGTGGGGGCGCGTTGGATGCACGCGGCCACGGCGTGCGCGGATTCCAGGGCGGGAATAATTCCTTCCAAGCGGGCGAGTCTCGTGAACGCGTCCAGGGCCTCAGCATCGGTGGCGTAGCCGTACTCCGCCCGCCCGGCGTCCCGAAGCCAGGCGTGTTCGGGCCCCACGGCCGCGTAATCCAAACCCGCGCTCACGCTGTGCGTGAGCTGGATCTGGCCGTGGGCGTCCTGAAGGATGAAGCTCCGCGTTCCCTGCAACACGCCGAGCGAGCCGCCCTGAAACCGCGCGGCGTGCTTCTCGGGGAGGATCCCCTCCCCCCCGGCCTCGATGCCGAGCATCTTGACCTGGGGGTCGTCGAGGAACGCGTGAAACAGGCCGATGGCGTTGGAGCCGCCCCCGACACAGGCCATCAGGAGGTCGGGCAGGCGGCCTTCCTGGTCGAGGATCTGCTTCCGCGCTTCCTCGCCAATCACCCGGTGGAAGTTTCGCACCATGACCGGGTAGGGATGGGCGCCGTAGGCCGTTCCCAGAATGTAGTGGGTCGTGCGGATGTTGGTGACCCAGTCGCGCATGGCCTCGTTCACCGCCTCCTTCAGGGTCTTCTGACCGGCCTGCACGGGCACCACCTCGGCTCCCAACATCTGCATGCGATAGACATTCAGGGCCTGGCGATCGCAATCGACGGCTCCCATGTAGATCACGCAGCGGAGCCCGAACATCGCGGCGACGGTCGCCGTCGCCACGCCATGCTGCCCCGCGCCTGTTTCCGCAATGATCCGCGTCTTCCCCATGCGGCGCGCGAGCAGGACCTGGCCCATGGCATTGTTGATCTTGTGCGCGCCGGTGTGCAGGAGGTCCTCGCGTTTCAGGTAGATTTTCGCTCCGCCAAGATCCCGCGTCAGACGCTCGGCGAAATACAGCGGGGTCGGCCGTCCGCAGAACTCCCTGAGGTAGTAAGCGAGCTCGCGCTGGAACTCGGGATCGCGCTGCGCCTGGAAATACTCGGCCTCGAGCTCCTGCAAGGGGTGCATCAAGGTCTCCGGCACGAACCGGCCGCCGTACGGACCGAAGTAGCCGCGGGCGTCCGGGACATTCATGGGGGTAACGGCGCTCATCCGACGCGAAGCTACAGGTGTGGCGCGGCACCGTCCAGACCCGCAGGACGAAAGTGGCGCGCCGAGTGCGGATAAAAAACCGGAGGCCGGCCCTGACGCCGACCTCCGGTTGAAGCCGAAACGAAGCCCGCCGCGATCTACTGGCGGAGCCGATAGAACGCCGCCGCTCCTGCAGGCGTGACGGTCACGGAATTGCCGGTGACCCCGGATACCGGCGTCCACGACGCCGCGGGCATGGCGAGCGACGATTCCAGGGTGAAGCCGGTCGCATCCGCGGGCCAGCTGATGACCAGGTTGCCGCCGCTCCTGGCCACGGTGAGTGCCGGGGGTTCCGCCGGCGCTTCAACCTCGAGCGCGATCGGAATGCCCGCTGCCGCCGGGCCGCCCAAGGACTCGATTTCCGCCTTCGAGAGGGCGCCCGCGCGGATCTGCACGGCGTTGACCCACCACTCCCGCCGTTCGTCCTGGTCGCCATCGGCGAAGAGGACCGCGGTGGGGAGGAGGGAGCGGCGCGGGTTGTCGAGACCCTGGTTCGCGGTCCAGTCGTCCTGGAAGATGCCGTCCACATACTTGGTGACCCTGGGCGGGTTGGCCGCCATGTCGTAGGCCGCCACCACCCGGTGCCACTCACCGGCGGTGAAGATGCCGGTGCCGTTGTAACCCCCGTTGCCCTGGCCGAAGTTGCCGCCCTGCCAGAACAGGTCGCCGTCGTCGGTGTTGTCAGCCGAACTGGTCTGCCACATCGAGGCGGCTCCCGGACCCGTGGTGCCGACGATGACGTCCATGATCAGGGTGTACTGGTTGACACGGGTGCCCCCGCCGTTGGGCGGTATGAGATGCTCCATCACGTAGCCGATGGCGCGATCCACGTTGCCGGGCACGTACATGACCTTGGCCGGCTGATCATGGATGTTGGGCACGGCCGCGAAGTCCCCTTCCCCGGTCGTTCCGAACAACGTCCCCTGCTTGGTCAGCCCCGCATCCCCGTCGAGGTAGGTGAGCGGCTTGCCGATCGTGGCGCCGAGGTCGGCGAAGTCGAAGTCCCACTGGCCGGTCACCGAGCTCTTTGGAACCGTGACCGGGATGCCGGCCGCGGAAGGGCCGCCCAAGACGGCGAGCTGGGCGTCGGTGAGCTTGACGGGCCGGATCTGGATGCTGTTGACCCACATCTCGCGGCGTTCGTCCTGGTCGCCGTCACCGAACAGCACGGCGGTGGGCAACAGCGCGCGCCGGGCGTTGTCCAGTCCCTGGTTGGCGGTCCAGTCATCCTGCTTGATGCCGTCCACGTACTTCGTAACCACCGGGGTGGAGGCCGCCATGTCGTAGGCCGCGGCGACGCGGTGCCACGCGCCGGCGGTGAAGGTCCCGCGACCGTTGTAGCCGCCGTTCCCCTGGCCGAAATTGCTCCCCTGCCAGAACAAGTCGCCATCATCGGTGTTCTCGGGCGAACTGACCTGCAGCAGCGAAGCGGCTCCCGGTCCGGTGGTGGCCACAAAGACATCCATGATCAGCGTGTACTGGTTCACGCGCGTGCCACCGCCATTGGGGGCGATGCCGTGGTCCATGATGTAACCGATGTTCCGGTCGACGTCGCCCGGCACGCGCATCACCAGCGCCGGCTCGCCGTTGATGTCGGCGATCGCCAGGTCGGTGGTGGAACCGAACTGCGTCCCGTTCTTGGTCAGGCCGTCGGCACCGTCGAGATACTGGAGCGGCTTGCCGATGGAGGCGCCGAGGTCGCCGAAGTTGAAGTCCCACTGGCCAGCCACCTGGTCCGCGGCGAGACTGCGCGGAATACCGGCCGCCTCGGGGCCGCCGAGGCTCATGGCTTCCGCATCGGTGAGCTTGCCGGAGCGAATCTGGATCGAGTTCACCCACATCTTGCGGCGTTCATCCTGGTCGCCGTCTCCGAACAACACGGCCGTGGGCAGCAGCGCGCGACGGGCGTTGTCGAGGCCCTGGTTGGCGGTCCAGTCATCCTGCTTGATGCCATCGACGTACTTGGTGACCACCGGCGTGGCGGCCGCCATGTCGTAAGCAGCCACGACCCGGTGCCAGGTGCCCGCGGTGAAAGTGCCGCGCCCGTTGTACCCGCCATTGCCCTGGCCGAAGTTGGAGCCCTGCCAGAACAGGTCGCCGTCGTCGGTGTTTTCGGGTGAGCTGATCTGCAGGAGCGAGGCGGCTCCCGGCCCTGTCGTGTCCACCAACACGTCCATGATGAGCGTGTACTGGTTCACGCGGGTTCCGCCGCCGTTCGGCGCGATGCCGTGGGTCATGACGTAGCCGATCTGGCGCACCACGTCGCCGGGCACCTCCATGATTCGCGCCACTTCGCCGGCGATGTCCGGGACTCCCAGGGCCGTCGTGGTGCCGAAGCGCGTGCCTTGCGCCGTCAGGCCGTTGGCGCCGTCCAGGTAGGCCAACGGGGTGCCGACCGTGGCCCGCAGGTCTCCGTCGTTGAAATCCCACTGCCCGGCCACGGTCGTGCCGCTGCCGCCCGCCACCACGATCCGGAAGTTCCACAGACTGGTGTACGTCACTGCGGCCGAGTCGGTGTACTCGAGACGGACCGCGTTCGCCGCATCCGTGCGGGAGGCATTCGGATCGAAGCGGAGCGTGATCTGGTTGTTGGCCTTGGTGAGCAGTTGCGGTGTGACCTTGGTGTCATTGAGGAACAGCTTCACGCCAGCGGTGGCCACGGAGGTGGCGCCGTCGACGATCAGGGCCTCGATGGGAGCCGCGGCGCTGTTTCCGTCCGATCCGGGAGGCGGTCCGACCTCGCCCACGTACGGCCCCTTGGCGGCAGCCACCGTGGTATTGCGATAGGCCTTGAGGGCGCGCGTGTCGGCTTCGTCATTCACCAGGATCCGTTCACCCGTGCTGCTGTTGATCGAGTAGAACTGCAGGCTGGCTCCCAGCCCCGTCTGCCAATACAGGATCCGGAACGGATAAATGCCGGTCACCGGCGCCTGCACGGAGAACTCGTTCTCGTTGCGCCAGTTCGCCTGAAATCCCGGGGCAATGCGCTGGTACTCGGCCACCTTCAGGCCAAAGTAGTCCCTCGGATTTGTGGCCACGAAGACCTGGAACCCGTCGTCGTTGTTCACGTCGGTGCGGTCCGCGGTGACGCTGATACCCAACGTATGGACGCCCGCGGTAAGCTCCAGGAAACCGACCGCCTCGGTGACGAAGTTGTCGGTGTGAGCGCCGGTTCCCGGGATGCCGGGGAAGAAGCCCGGGAAGAATGTCGCGAGGAAATTCCCGTCCAGGTCCTTGATGTCCACCTGCGCCGCGTCCTTCTCGAAGTTGATGCTGCTGGCGTCGTAGGTTCCGTCCGGAGTGCCGCTCGGCATCGCCTCGTCGGGAACGGGATTGCCCTCGGCATCGGCGAGGGTGCCGTTGAGCTGCTTCAACGCCCGGATCGAATTGTTGAGCAAGGCCGGTGTGGCCGGAGCTTGCAGCGTCCGTACGGCGAAACCTCGGGTGTTGACGGAGCCCAGGGGAAGTGCCGCGGAGGCGGGCAGGGTCGTGGTGGCTGCCTGGCCGGAAAGCAGCGCGAGAACCGCCCCGAATCCGGCAGAGACTTTAATGAGATTGTCTGGGATCGCTTTCACAGTTTACGGGCGGGAGCGTGAGGGCTTTCGGTTGCCTGTCAATTCCTTCCTTCCCCTTTCGTGAAACGCATGATGGCGGAATGAAACACCTCGCCCCGGCGGTTTGATGGTGCCACGCGGGTCGTCCCCCGCCCCGCGGACCGGCCGCAAGGCGGGGAAAAAACCGGATCCCTCCACGGGACCAGTGCTTACCGGCGCCGCGGCTTCGCCACGGAACGTCCTGGATTCGGCCTTGCTCGCACCAACACAGGAGCCGGCGCCAACCGCCGGGCGCCACCCCGGCGGGACCGAACCGAAGACGACGCCGGAACCGCTTCCGGCTGGCGCGTAATGCGAAGTCCCCAGCGGTTCAGTTTCCCGACGTCTGCCGCTTCCATATCCGCCACGATGAGTTGCCACGAACCCGCGATCGGCTGGCCTCGCATGGCCTGGAGAGCGGCAACCTCCGCCGAAGCGTAACTGGATCGCAGGTTGTCCGTGCCGCCGCCGGATCGGTTGTGGAGGACAACCTGGGTGCCTTGAGGGGAGCGCAGGCTGATGGTCAGATCCCCGATGTAGGTGTGAGCGATGTCCACATCCACCACCACGTCCCGGACCGTGCCGGTTCCCACCACCGGCAGCGAACGCACCACACCGGCCGGCGTGTCGTCCGGAATGCCAATCCCCGGCGACTCGGAGACCTCGACGCTCTCCTGGACCGTCACGCCGAGTTCCAGTCCCCATCGCTCCAGCTTGCCCCGGTCCGCCGGGGCGAGGTCCTGGACCCACAGCGTCCAATCGCCGCGGACCGCCTCGCCTTCGAAGGTACGGAGGGCCGGGGTCGTGCCGGGTTCGTATACCCGTCGCAGATTATCGGCCCCCGCCCCGGTGCGGTCGTGCAGGACGAGCGACTTACCCGAGGGCGCGATCAGGGTCACGCGCAGGTCGCCAATGAAGGTGTGACTGATATCAACGCTCACGCGCAGGAAGTTCAGCGCCCCGGTCTCGTTTACGCGGATCGCGTCACGGATGCCCGCCTGCTTGTTGTCGGGTATGGCAAGCGCCGGAGTCGAGGCGTACTGGCCTGTCGAGGCGGCCGGGGGTTCGGGGCCGGCGCCCGGGCCGGGTTGCGGCAGACTCGCCCGCGCCGCGATCACTGCTGCGGCGGCATCGACGCACCCATGACCAAACCAGGGACTCCAGGTGCCTTCTGGAAGGCCAAGACTCTGGAACGTACCCTGATTGAAGGGAGCGATCGGGGAGACATCCCAGGTTGGATTCGGGTCGAAGGCGGCCGCGGGCGTTCGCGCATAAACCTGCAGGTTCAAGTCCCTGGCGGCGGTCCGCTTGAGCAGCGCGATGACTTCGAGCGCCGTCAGGGCGGGGTTGGCGGAGATGACGAGGGCCGCGATGCCGGCGACCAGGGGCGTGGCACTCGAAGTCCCTCCGAACTCATCCGTGACGCCGAGGGGTTCTCCGGTCGTGGTGGTGATGCCGAGACCGGGGACGTTCATGCGCCAATAGGCGTGGCTGTTGCTGCTCGGGGCGCAGATGCCGATGCCCGTGCCGTAGTTGGAATAGTGGCTCCGTTGCGCAGTGCTGGCGAGAGCGGCGACGTGCATGACACCCGGCACCCCCACGAGGTTGTTGCGGAACGTCCGGGCCGTGGCCACGCCCGCCCACTGCCACGAACCCTGGCGGAATTCCCAGCCGTCGCTGTACGGCGTGGGTACCGCCGCATCGTGTTGAATCGGGCAATTCTCGTTGCCGGCAGCCCAAAGAAAGACAATGCCGCGCCCGCGCCGACCGCCGGTGCTGCCCAGCTCGCGAATGCGATTCACGACCTGGACGGCCGTCAGGTTGAGCGGGACGTGTCCCCAGGAGTTCGAGAGCACGTCGACCTTGTCGGCGATGAACTCCAGCGCCGTCAGCATCTTCGAGTCGCTGATCAACAGGTACGGACCGTCCGATTCCCACTTGATCGGGAGCAGGCGGCAGCCAGGCGCGGCGCCCACGGTGAGCACGGCATCGGCCTCCCCGGCCACGACGCCGGCGCAGGACGTTCCGTGGTTCGCTTCCGCCTGGTACATCCGGGACGGCACCGCGCCGAGGCTGTCGCGCGTCACCAATCGCGTTGCTTCGAAGTAACCCCAGTTGGCGAACTTGCCTGGGGTGTCAAAGTCCCCGTGGTCGAGTTTGCAGCCGTCATCGGTGATCCCGACGACCACCTCCGGGCTGCCCAGGTTGTCGAGCAGCTGCCAGGCAGCCTCGCAACGGGAGGTGGCACGGGCATCCAGTTGGGGATGGCTGAAGCGGGTGTGCAGGTGCCACTGACGCGCGTAGGCGGGATCCGTCGGCAGGGTCAGCGCTTGTTTGCGGGCGCGGTAGTTCAGGTCATTCTCCGCCGCCGCCACGAGCGGCTCGGTTTCTGTGAGTTTGACGACAAGTTTGAGCGGGTTGATCCCCGTGTGGTTCGTCAGTTGGAACAGGTAATCGCGGTCCGAGTAGGCCTGGAGTTGCACGAGTCCATATCGGCCGGCGAACTCGGCCGCCTGTTCGGCGGAGAGCACCTCCTTGAAGCTCACGAGAATGCGGTCGGTGATGAGGAATTCCTGACCCGAGTCAGCCACCTTGTAGGCGTGGTGGGTGGGGGCGATGCCGCGGCTACGCGCCATCATCGGGTCCAGTTCGCCGGGTGGGACGGTGACGCGACTCGACGACGACGAGACCTTTTCGGCATCGGGAATCCCCACCGCGCGCAGGCGCTCCGGGAGCGCGCGAACTACGAACTCGTCAGGCTGTTTGGTGAGGAGGACTTTCTCGCCTCCCCGATACGTGTAAACGGCGTCTGGCATGATAGGCTCCTGCGGTTTCGAGGGCAGCTGCCACCTTCCGAAATGGTCCAACGCACCGGGCCATCCTGGAAATGGTGATTACAGCGGAAGGTCAGTGCCGCCGGCAGCCCTGTCAAGTGGGAGGCTGGAAACCAACGAGACAGGGTCGTCTCGGCCCGCTGGTTTAGCACGAACCGGAATGAAGCAGCGTCGTCAGCGACTTGAGGCACGGTAGAAACGGCGACCCGCCGGGGCCGGCGTCGCGTCGCTGACCACCACACGGGTACTGGTGTTGGTGGTAAGCCACGGCGTCCAGGCGCGGAGGTCGGCCGAGACTTCAATCTCGTAGTCCACGCCTTCTCGTCCGAATAGCTCGAGCTGAAACGCGCCGGCCGGGTTCATCCCCACGGCCCTTAACTGGGGCAGGATCGTGATGCTGCTTTGCCAGAGCACCGTTCGGCCGGGAAAACCCTCGGGATAGGTATTGAAGTAGAGCGTGGCCTCGTCCGTGGAGAGCACTGGAGAATCGGCGCCACCCGGGTTCAAGTCCGATAGGTACTTGATAAGGGCCGGCGGACCAAAGGCCGAAGCGACGCTCGTTCGCCGGCTGGCCCAGAGGGAGCCCTTTCCATACCGATGCCGGTCGGAGAAGAAGAAGAGCGTCAGCCCATCGGCGGAGAGAGAAGGCGTGATTTCCCAGCCGGAAGGCACGCTGATGGGTTCCCCCAGGTTCCGCGCGGTGGGCCAGGGCTCGGCAAGACTGCTTCGGGTGCTCGTCCAGATGTCGCTCCGCCCACTTCGTTGGGACCCAAAGAGCAGCGTCCGATGGTCCCGCGAAACGCAGCCGGTGCCCTCGAAGGCACTACTGTTGATGGCGGGACCCAGGTTGACGGCGGTGCCAAAAGCCCCGGTGGAGGAGAGTCGCGTGGAGACCCACAGGTCCCGGTCACCCAGGCCGCCGGGCCGCGTGCTGTCGAAGTACAACGAGAGGCCATCGGCGGAAAGAAAGGGATCGTCCTCGATGGCCGTCGTGTTCACCGCCCCGCCGAGGTTGATCGGCGTGCCCCACCGCGCCGACAGCGTGGAGCGGGTCGTCACCCAGATGTCCCGTTGCCCCACGCCGCCGGGACGATCGGAGGCAAAGTAGAGCGTGAGGCCGTCCGGGGTGATACACGGAAAGGCCGCTTGCGTTTCGGGTGTCTCCCAGGACAGCTCGACCGGCTCGCCAAAGCGCAGTTCGCGGTCGCCGAGATGGATCACGTTGGTGGGCATGGCCGAGCTCTGGCCAAGACCGTTCAGGGCCGTGGTCATCAGCCCGGCGGCCAGGAGGAGTTTCAGGTTCATTTTCACAGGGGTGTTTCGATGTTCAGTGTCAGGGTGAAGTGTGCGGTCTCCATGCTCCATGATCGCCCTCCACGACCCGAAGATGAGCCGTGGGGGCCGGCAGGTTGGCGTCTTCCCGGAGGAGGTGGATTGGGACGACGACCACGGCGTGCTTTCGCATGACTGGGCGGTTCATTTCCACCGCCTACAGGGGAATCGCCGGCCGAAGGTTACACGCCGGTCCATCAGCCTCCCGGGGAGCCGCACCCCGTGATCGATCGCGCGCTGAACCGACGCCACGAATGCCGCAGGCCACGGACAAACTGCACGGCGCCGCGGAGGCCAAACACCCGTGGCACCCAGCCTTCCCTTACGGTGTCGGGAGGCGTGCCTGCAGCCAGCGCAGGTCGCGCAGATCGTTGCCGAGGGCGCTCGCGCCCACCGACCTCGGTTTCAGGGCGAGCCAGCGGCGGGGCTCCACCCGGCCGTCCACGAAGGAGAGATTGGCGCTCTGCAGGTGCCGGTCGGCGGGCACGTCGTCCCAACGGGAAGCCTTGGCGCTGTCCGGGGCATTGACCCCGAAGGCGCCGCTGTTGATCGAGTGTTCGGACGCGTCGAGGAAGGCGAACGCTTGCGCCGGGCTGGCCACGTCGGCGACGCGGCGTTTGAGCCGTTGGTTGAAGACAGGGTTCCCGTACTCCGACCCTCCGAGGTTCAGCGCGAGCATGTAGCTCCGGTGGCGCAGCGTGGTGGCGCCCGCAAACGTGGATCGGTCGGCGGGACAGTGGTACGTGGACATCCATCCCGTGTAAGGGTACAGCCTGCCGCTCGTGATGTTCGTGGGGGAGGTGGAGTGGATCGCGTGGCCAAGGATCCATGAACCCGGGAGGCTCACGCCCCAGTTCAGATCGCTCTGGTTCGGGCACATGAGGTCGTGGTGGTCATCCGCGTAGAGCTGCCAGGCGAGTTGGAGTTGCCGCAGGTTTTTCACGCACGCCAGCGAGTGGGCCTTGGCCTTGGCCCTGGACAGTGCGGGCAGGAGCAGGCCGGCCAGGAGGGCGATAACCGCGATCACCACGAGCAACTCGATCAACGTGAACCCGCTGGTGCCGGTCGGGATCGGGTGCCGCCCGCGAGGGTCCCCGCGCTGGGAGTCGATGGAGCGAGGGTGCTCGTGGGGCAAGGCTCGGCAGCAGCCGCGCCCCACCCAAGGCTGGCCGACGCGTCGCACCAACGGCCGGTAGCCTCGTCCCGCGGGCAGGAGCAGGTTCATGGCAGGACTGGGTAGGGCGGTCCCGTGGCCTCGAGTTCCTCGAAAGTCGGCGCGTGCCAGAGTCGGACCGTGCCGTCCTGGGCGCCGGCGGCCAACCAACGACCATCCGGGGAGAAGGCGAGGCCGTTGATGGTGGCGCCGGTCGAGATGGCGATGACTTCCCGCCAGGTGGCCGTGTCCCAAAGGCGAATGGCGCCGTCCTCACCAGCCGTCGCGAGTCGCTGGCCGTCGGGCGCGACGGCCAGGCCGTTCAAATCCCCGCTGTGCCCGCGCAACCTGCGAATCGGGCTGCGGGTGACCACGTCCCAGATAATGACCTGACCGTCGGTGGACACGCTGGCGAGCCAGCCGCCATCGGGTGAGAAGGCCAGCCCGTAAATGCCGGCCTCGTGCTCCTCCTTCCGGTCGAGGAGGCGGGATTGCTCAACATCCCAGAAGACGACGGAGCGTCCCTGGTCGTGGCCGCCGAAGGCCAGCGTCCGGCCGTCCGGCGAGAGCGCGGAGAAGCCCCCCGCGGCCAGGTTTGCGAAGCTACCGATGGTGTCGGGGACAGCGTCGGGGTTCGAGGGGTTCGAGCGCCGCAGCAGCTTCGACCCGGCCGTGTAGATGATCGCCCGCCCGTCGGGCTCAAACTGCGGAGGATGCCCCGTCCAATGAGCGAGTCGCTCGAGGCCTGGGATGGCCCGCACCTCGATGAGTTGGCTGGGCCAGTCGCCCACCACGAGCGAAGCGCCGTCCGACGCAAAGGCGAGCCAGCCCTCGTAACCGACCCCATCAAACGGCGCATTGGTCAGCAGCCGCAAGCCGTCGTTGGTCACCTCCCAGAGCGCGAGGCTGTGTTGCTTCCGGCGCGTCTCCTCCGGGGTGGTGACGGCAACGCGCGCGACCGAGGCCAGATAACGCGAGTCTTTCGAGAAGGCGACCGTCAGCACCGAGTTGCCGTGCGGGTAAGCGGTGACGCCCGGCGTTTCATCAAGCTTCCACAGGCGCAGCGTGCGGTCACGGCTCGAGGAGATGAGCCGGTGGCCAACGCTCGAGAAGCTCAGACTCGTGACGTAATCCGCGTGCCCCACGAGCGTGCGCGGCTGGCGGGCCCCGGCCACGTCCCGTAGCACGATCTGACCGTCGCTCAAACCCGCCGCCAGCCACTGGCTGTCCGGGGAGAACGCCAGGGCGACGATGCTGGCAGGACAGGGCGCCCAGCGCGGTAGCTCACGGAACGTGGCCGCCTCCCAGCACCGCAGCTCATGTTGGCCGGAACTCGCGGCCACCAGCCACCGACCATCAGGGGAGTACGCCGCCGTCCAGGCCGTGTCCGGGATCCGCCGTATCAGGCGGGGGTCGCGGGGATCGGCGATGTCCCACACGCTGCTGGGTTCCTGGTAGCCCGAGACCACGAGCGTCTTCGAGTCGGGCGCCAGCGCCAGGGCGAACGCGAACGGTTCCCCTAGCTTGCGACGGAACAGCAGGGCCGCGCCGTCCTCCACGATCTCCCAGAGCGAGCACTCGCCTTCGATGTCCACCGCCGCGAGCAGGCGTCCGTCGCTCGAGAAGGCCAGGCTGCGACAGACCGACCCCAGTGGCTCGAGTTCGGCAACCGTCCGTCCCGTTTCCGCTTCCCAGAGCCGGACCAAGTTGTCCCGGCCACCCGTCGCCACCAGTCGCCCGTCCGGAGACCAAGCGAGGGCGAGGGCCGAGTTGGTGGGCCGGCCAAGTTCCGGCTGTTCGTGACCCTTCCAGCGGGTTCCGGGGTGGCCCGTCTCGGTATCCCACGGCGTCACCACGCCGTCCCCACCCAGGGAGATCGCCCGGAAAGGGTTCGCAGGCGAGGGGGAGAACTCGACCGCGGCGACGTACGCCTCGAAATCGTCGAAAACGACCGCCTCCTCCCTGCGGGCGCGCCCGGTCAGATATCGGTACTCCCAATCCCGCAAGCCGCGTTGTCCTTCCGAGCGGGCGATCCCTTCCAGCAGCCCGCGCGCGCGCTCGACATGATGGCCTTCGAGGGCGTGGTTGACCTCCTGCATCGTCGAGAGGTACAGGGTGCCCTCCGCGCGTCGCCACTCCTCCGTGGTGCGCTCGGCGTTTTCCTCGGCGCGCCACCATTGCCAGAACACGCCCGCGAGTCCCAGGGCGAAGACCACGTGCAACGCCACCACCAAGGCCGCCACCGCCGGTTTGCGCCGCATCCACTTGAGCGTGCGAGTCGCCACCGTAGCCGGGCGCGCCCGGATGGGTTCGTGATTGAGGAACCGGTCCAGCTCCTCCCCAAGCGCGTGCGCGGTCGGGTAACGCCGGGCCGGGTCCTTCTCGAGGCACTTGAGGCAGATCGTGGCGAGGTCCGCCGGGACGCTCGGGTTGAGCAACCGCGGCGAGACCGGTTCGCTGTGCACCGTCTGCTGCAAAGTCTCCGCAACCGTGTTCCCCAGGAACGGTGGGCGACCCGTCAGTAGATAGAAGAGAATGGCGCCCAAACCATAGACATCGCTCGGACGACCCGCCTTGCCGAGCCCGGCATCCGCCTGCTCCGGCGGCATGAAATTGGGCGAGCCCAGCACCTGGCCGGTCACGGTCAGAAAGGACTCCTGCTGGAAACGCTTGGCCAGGCTGAAGTCGGTGAGGCGCGGCAGGCCGTCCTCGTCCAACAGCACGTTCGAGGGCTTGAGGTCGCGATGCAGAATGCCTTGCTCGTGCGCGTAATGGACCGCCCCCGCCAGCAGCCGCAGCAACCGGGCGGCCTCGAGGGCCGGTAAGGGCCGCTCGCGAACCAGGCCGGCGAGCGTCCCACCGGGCATGAAGTCCATCGAGAAGAACGGCGTCCCCTCGTGCTCGCCCGTCTCATGGATGGCCACAATGTGCGGGTGGCGCAGCCGCGCCGTCGCCTCGGCCTCCACCCGAAACCGCAACGCCTGTTCCCGGCTGGCGAATCGCCCGGCCAGCACGACCTTCAGCGCCACGATCCGGTTCAAAGTAATCTGCCGGGCCCGATAGACGATCCCCATGCCGCCCCGGGCGATTTCCTCCATCAGTTCGTAGTCCCCCACTCGACGCAACTCCGGCCCCCAAGCCGAGCCCACGTGGTCGGTCGGTTCTTCCACGGCGCCCGCTTCCCGACGCCCTGGCTCCGCCGCTGTCTTGTACCCGAGCCCGAGCTGGAACAGGCAACGCGTGCAGAGCGCGCCGGCGGCGGCCGCGGTGATCTCCGCCCCGCATTCGGTGCAAAGGCTGATGGTGGGCATATCCAACGGTTCCTCCTCCAACAGGGAAAACCGCGGGTGAAGGTTACGGCCCACCGGTGGTCCGCAGCAGATACCGGATCTCCTCATCCACCTCGGCCTCGGTGGCGACGGTGCCGGCCACTTCCGCCCGCAACCCCGCACCGAACTCCTTCCGCAGCCGGTGAACCGCGACCTTGATCGCACCCTCGCTCAGACCAACCGCCGCCCCCACCGCTGCCTGCGTGGTCAGCCCGCGCGACCCGCCCAGGCAGGGTAGCAGCGCGTTGAACAAAGCCCCTTTGCCTGCCTGTTCGTGACGCGAGCGAAGGCGGTCCACCACGCGCGCCTGGACCGCCAGGCACCATTGCCGGTCGTAATGCGTCTCCGGTGTTTCCGCGGTGGCGGGTTCGAGGCGGTAACGCTCCTCCGCCGAGTGCTCGTCAATCGAGATGATCGTCTGGCCGCCGCCGCGCTTCTGTGCCGCCGCGCGCTTGCGCTCGTCGGAGAGGAAGTGCTTCAAGGTCCCGAGCAGGAAGGACCGGAACCGCCCGCGTCGCCGGTCCACGCCTTGCAGGTCGTCGTCGGCGATCAGTCGGGCGAAGAAGCCCTGGGCCAGGTCCTGGGCGTCATGCGGAGCGTGCCCGGTCCGTCGGAGGTAGGCGTAGACGGGATACCAGTAGCCTCGGCAGATGACATCGAGCGCCGCGTGGGCCTCGGGTTCAGGGCCGTCGCGCACGGCGAGGATCACACTCCAGTGGGTGGTGGCAAACCACGACGGCTCCTTCGACCGGTGGTTCGTGGGGATGGACATGATGCTGAATGTAGCACCGGCTTATGCAGCACGCACCCGCCGTCATGGCCTGTCCCACCGGCACGGGGACCGGGGCGAACGCCGGCAAGCCCGCGGCGGCCGCTCTCGGTGAGGCCCCCTGGTTCCGCCGGCGGCTAGGTCCCTCAGCGCTCGGTCACGGGAGGAGCCGGCTTCCACCACAACGCCCGCCAGTACGCCTGGTCGGCGCGAAAACCGTCCACGCTTCCGGGATTCGACGTACCCGCCGCGGCGAGGACGCCGAAGCGGCGCATTTCGCGCACGTACTGGGGATTGGGTCGAAACTCGGGAGTCCCGTAGCGCGGCTGCTCGTTCATCGAGCGGGCGGCCTGCTCGAGCGCCTTCACCAACCGCTGGTAGTCAGGGTCAGTCTTGTCCGCAAAGCCCTCGGGACAAACACCCCAGCCGTCGGCGGTCTTGGCAAGCGGCGCGAGCAACAACGGGGACCGGGCCGGTCGGGTGAGGTTGAGCAGGACGTGGATGCTGTAGCGCGCGATCGGATCCTTCTCGAATACGATGCGCTCGTAATCCCCCGTGGGTCGCCCGGCGAGCTTGCGGCGGTCCCAGACTTGCGGATTGTAGGGCATCCGCATCGGCTGGGTCGAATCGGGTTCGGTGCCGGTGTGGCATCCGCCACAACGTCGTTCCAGCGTGGGCAACTCCGTCCAGAGGGGATGCAGGGACGCACCCTGCCGGGCCTGCTCCGCGGCGTTGCGGAGCCCGGCGTAGGAACCCGCGTACGGCGCTCCGCTCTCGATCCAGAGCCACAAGGTACGCCAGTCACGATCGGAGAACTTCACGTCGTGATGACCACCCTTCCCCTTTTTGAGCAACCCGCTTGCTGAACTGCCGATGCTCCGCGGCGCCTGGTTTCCCAAGCCGTTGCGGCCGTCCGCGACCTGCAAATGGGCGAGCAGGCTGAAGTAGCTGTGTGACCATTCGGGACCCAGGTCGCCTCCCAAGAGCACTCCGCCCTCGCGCTTTTCGTAGCCGTGACACGACACGCAGTGCCGGTCCAGGATCGGCTGGACGTCGCGCCCGAAATCCAGGACGTCAGGAAAGCCCGCGAACGGCTCCACCTGGCTGGGAGGCCGTCGCAGCGCGAGCAAAGCGCCACCCGGAGCCGCAGTAGGCGTCCGGGTGCGCGGTTCGTGGCACCCGACGCAGCCCACCGTTTCGCCCGGCATGACACAGGTGAAACTCTGCATGCGTTTCACCGACAGGTCATGCTCATCCAACGCCACGAAAAAGAACTGACGGTGCGCGGGAAGCTCGAACGCAGCCGAACCATCCGCTTCCACGGGAACGGTGCCCACCACCCGCTCGAGGGTGAAGGTCCCGAGCCAGCTCACCAGGTCGGGGCCGCCGCTGAAATTGACGGGCTTGGGAAGCGACTCGAGCACGAGCAACTTCTTGATCTCACCGCGCTGCACTCCGGCGAGATTGCGTCCCTCGTACACGTCCGCCAGCACCATGGTGCCGGTCCCGCGGTCCTTCCGCGTCTTGCTGGGAATCACGCGTTCCCGCGGTCGCGCCAGGAGGGGACGCGGTTCATGGACCAGGCCGGGGCCATCGAGCGTGTGCAGCACCGTCACCTTCCCGGCGGCGTCGAGGTGAATCACCCGGTTCTCCTGGGCCGCCAGCAACGACGTCGGCGAGACCGCAAACGGATCCCGCATCAGGCGGCCACCGTGCAGGGCTTTGGCCGCCGCAGGGGCGTCGGGCCCCTGCTCCGGCGTGACCACGGTGGTAATCCCGTCGTGTTCGTTGGCGCCGTGACCCGGGGAGAAGGACGCCACCACCGCATCGGAGCCGGGGATGGGCTTGGCGTCGATCATGAGGATGTGGGGGCGCTGGTTGCCGTAGAAGACGGTCTGACCGGTGCCGTCGGGGTTCATGGTCCAGAGGTGGTGGAACTCCACCTGGCTGCGGTCCACATACTCCCAGCGGGTGTAGAGCAGGCGCCCGTCGGGCAGCACCCAAGGCGTGTTGTCATGCTCGGTGTTGGCCGAGATCGGCTCGATGTTGGCGCCGTCCCCGTCGCAGCGATACATGACGCCAACCTGGGTCATCCAGCAATTCACCCACCGCTGGCAACGCGTCGAAACGAAAACGATGCCGCCATCCGGCAGATAACACGGCTCGTAATCGTCGAACGGCCCGTCGGTCAATGGTCGCGGTGTTGAAGGCGCCGGCGCGGTCAGGTCCAGCTCGTAGAGATGGTAGAAGTCGGATCCGGCGGGCCGATACGAGAACAGCACCTTGCCGCCGTCGTAATGCACCTGGGGATCCCGGATGGATCCCCCGCCTGCATCGAACAGCGTGGTGGTCCGACCGGACGCGAGGTCCAGCCTGTACAGCCGGCTGACATCCGGTTGCCCGTTGCCGGTGTACGCCTTGCGGTCTTGGTCGTCGCAGTAATAGCCGATGTTCGCGTACCAGTGAGGATCGTCGTAGCGCAGTCTCGTGCAGAACAACACTTCGGACGTTGAGCCCCACGGACCCTCCAGCCGGGTCACGGCGGGCGCGGCCAGGACCCCGGCGACCGCGAGCACCAGGAGGATCGCGATCCTCAACACGGCCGCGAACGTCCGCGAGTCTCGCCCCTGACGGCTTGCCCATGCAGCGGCCGGGGACCGGCGGCGGTCCGAACGGCCTGCGGATACGCTGCCTCGAGTTGGTTGCGCGTTCATGGCGTTGGGGATTACAGGTCCGGGAAGGTCGTCAGGGTCCAAGCCGTCAGCGGGCGGCTGCGTCCAGCATGCGTTTGGCTTTCACACACGCGTCGTAGGGGTCGGGGATTTCCCACGCATCCACCATGATCCAGCCACGGAATCCGCCTTCGCGAAGCAGGCGGAGCGACTCCGGGATGTTGGCGTGCCCATCACCGCAGGGAAGGTGCTTCGAGGTCCCGCCGTCGCGCAGCGTGCCGTCGGTGTCCGTCAGGTGCAGGTAACCGATGTTGGCGACGCCGACCTTCAGCAACAATTCATGCGGGCGGCCCGTGGAACCGTTCATCAAGTCGTAGTGGCTCGGGTCGTAGATGACTTTCAACGCCGGATGGTCCGCCTGCCGGTGAATGCGCACGAGATGGTCGGCGGTGTTGAACACAAACGGCGGTTCGATCTCGTAAGCCGCGATCAAACCCAGGTCGCCGGCGATCTTCCCGGCTTCGCGGAACGACTGCGCCAGCACGTCCAAGGCCTGGTCGACGCTCTGTCCCCGTAACCCGCCCCCGGGCCACAAGCCCACACAACTGCACCCGAGTTGCCTCGCAAACCGGGCGCGATCACGAAACTCATCCAGCCAGCGGCGGCGGGCGGCGTTGTCCGGATCGAACGCGCCTTCCGCTCCCAACTGGATCGAGAACACCTGCAGCCCGAAGCCGGCGTACTGTCGGCGCAACGCGGCGATGCGCCCGGTTTCCGCCGCACCCGGGTACGGTCCCATCGGCCAGCCCTGCACCAACTCGATGGCGTCAAACCCCTCGCGCGAGGCGAAATCCAGGATCTCCCAGAGTGGAAAGGACTTCTTGTACTTGCTGGCCGCAGATTCGAATCCGTTAAGTCCGACCGCGGTGCGCCAACGCAGGTTCGGTCCTCCGTCCGCCTTGCTCGCGCCGGCCAGGGCGGCAACGCCCGCCAGCGACTGCAGCAGGGCGCGACGGGAGAGCCGCGACTCGGGAGGCCTGGAAACCGCGGAAGCCGAAGCGGACGGGTGCATGGGCGGATCCTGCGCTCCTGCCCCGCGGCTGTCAAAGGCGTCAAGGCGATGGAATCGGTCGGTTCGCCTGCTGCTGCCGGACATGCCGCGCCACCCCGCCCACGGTCTCAAGCCACAGCCCATTCGCGGGCACGGCCGCAAACGCACACACCGCCTCAAGCGTGTTGGTCAGCGTGGTTTGTCGCGCGGCACCCCCGATTTCATGGCCGGCCAGGATCAACCACTTGCCCTGACGCAGCGCGGCCTCGATCAGCGGCCGGACCTCGGCAAAGGACTTTCCGTCCAGCTCCATCGCCAGCAACTGGGCCGGATCGCACCGGGCCGGGTCATTCGCGTCTTCCGACATCCAAAGCCTTCCGCTCTCAAACTGCTGCGCCACGAGGGGGACGTAACTGCGCGTCTGCACGCCCCGACCGACGAACGTCTGCCCGCACGGATACGCGAAGCTGACCGGCTCCACGCCGAGTTGGGTCCGGATGCTGGCAGACGCCCGCTGCAAATCGTCGGTCATCCGTTCCAGGCTGTAATCCTCCAGGGCGTTGCCTTGGGAGAATCCGAAATTCCCGGTGCACGGATGGCTCAGGCTGTGATTGCCGATCTCGTGCCCCAGCGCCACGGCCTGCTTCCAGCGCTCCAAGCGGGATTCGAACCGGTGCGGACTGACATAAAACGTCGCACGCGCATGGTGACGCTCGAGAATCGGCAAGCCCACTTCAACCTGGCTGGGCCGCGCGTCATCGAACGTGAGACTCAGCGCGGCGCGTTTCCCCGCCGGCCACGCAAACGGCGGGGCCGCGTTGGCCGCCGGACGCGTGGGCTCGTAGTCGCCGCCGCAAACGCCGCCAGTTACCAGCACGATCCCCAACGAAGCCGCGCGCCAGACTGCACGCGCAGCCGCTGCCCGACCGCCTGGCCGGTTCTCACCCAACCCCGCCCCGCTGAGGGAAGCAGAGTTCGGCGAATCCGCATGGATGCACGTCCCCGGGCTAACAGCGGGTGAATTGGCCATGAGACGAATGTGGCGGCGCCGGGAGCGGATTCAAGTCCCGAGGACAGCCTGGGATCATCGTCCCCCGACTGCTCGGGCTGGCGTTGACACCCACGGCGATCTGGCGGGAAAACGGTACCATCCAATCCAAACTGGTGTTTGCCTTGCCAGCGAACGGTCATCAAGTTCGCACCACGGATGGAAAAGTCGACGCCATCACCCGCGCTCGTCCGAGTCCGGCAACGCCGTCGTCGTCGATGGCGTCACGTGCTCCTCGGCTGCGTGCTCATAACGCTGCTGGTGCCCGCTTCTTCACCGCTCTGGCTGCCATGGGTGCTCCCCGCGGGCCTGCGGTGGTGGGGAGTCACGATCGCCTCGGCTGAACGCCTGGGCCGGGAACGAATCGTCCTCCGCGATGCCAGCTACTCTCGCCAGCGCGTGACGATCCAGGCCGGTCGGATCGAGTTGCTTCAACCGGTCGCCTACGTGGTCCGCCGCCTGGGTGGAACGTCGTTCTCCCTGGCGCGACCCGGGTTGGTCGTCAGCGACTGGACCGTCACAGCCGCAGCCCGTCATGACCCAGCCGGCCCAAAAACCGGATCCACCGGCGATCTACTCGATGGCATCGCGGCAATCCTCGATCGCTGTCGGCAACATCTCCCCGCCGCACGCCTCGAGCGCGGCCGGGTTTTGATGGGAAACCAAGGGGTGGAGCTGCGCGAGGTCACGTGGAATGGAGCGCGCGTCGAGTCCGCGGGACAGTGTCGCGGCAACGAGTTCACCCTCGCCGTAGATGCAGAGGCCGCTTCTGCGTTGAGAATCCAGGCCGCCAGCAAGGTCGGCTCGGTTGACCTGCAGCTGCAGGCCTTGGCACCAGGACGCTGGACCGCCAAAGGCAGCGCACGCGCCTTTGACCACGAGCTCGACCTCGAGGCCGCTTTCGGAAGGGACGGGTGGCTTCCCCACGAAGCCGTGGCGCGAGTCGAGAACCTCCGGTGGCCGGAGTCGCTGGCCCCACGACCCCAAGTGCTGGAGCGCGTGGGCGGCTCCGCCGCTTTACGTTGGCAGGATGGTCACGGCCGGTTGGAAGCTGCGGTCCAATCCTCCTTCGCACTCCCGGCGACGGTCTTCCCGCCGCAGGGCAACGCGGCGCCAGCCCGGTGGGATGAGGCTGCGCCGAGCCAGCCTCAACATGTCCCTTTCACCGCCAGGTTCCTGGCGGAGTTCGACCCGACGCAAGCCAGCGTGACCCAACTGAGCGTCACCTCCAGACTCGCGCAGGCCACGCTCGCCCAGCCAATCCACCTCTCCTGGGAGGACCTTCCGGGCGTCCCTGCCGGCGCGTTGAACCTCACCGCCGACCTGAACGAAGTCGATCCGGAACGCCTGGAAGGCCGCGTCGAGGGCACGCTCCGCTTCGCCCCCAGGCTCGGGAACGCGGTCCCAGCCTTCGACCTCGATCTCGCGGCGAATGGCGTCAGCCTCGACGGCTCGCCTCCCGGAGAGGTTTCGCTGCACGGCAGCATCGTCTGGCCCATCGCACGCCTCGAGACGCTGAACGCAAAATGGCCTGAGTGCCAATTGGAGGCCGGCGGCGAGTTCGATCTGGTCGGGCGTGAGTTCCGGAACGGACGCTGGCAACTGGACGGCGTACCACCGCTGCCCTTTCCGGCCGGGGCCGCCCTTGGCAAGACGCATGCCCGCGGGAGCGTCGAAGGACCACTCACGGCGCTCCGGCACGGAACCGAACTCACGGCCGAGGGCATTGAAGCGGGCTTTCACGAACCGCTCGCGCTTCACGCGACGGTCGCAGGGATCGGCACTTCGATCGAGAGCTTCGCGGGCAGGATCAACGCCGGTCCGCTGGAACTCGCGGTGGGGGGCTCAGCCCGCCTGAGCGGCTCATCGTCTGGCAACGCGATGGTGGAGCTCACCCGGTTGGATTGGCGCCGCGGCAACCTCGAACGCTTGCGACTCCGGCAACCGACTCAACTGCGCTGGGAGCTTCATTCAGGAAGGGCAACCAACCAGGCAGACGGGTCGCTCCGCTTCGAGTTGGCTCCGCTGATCCTGGAGGGATCGGAGGCTTTGATCCAGGTGTCAGGAAGCTCGGACTGGCCTCAGACCGGAGTGCTGGGAGTCGAGTTGATCCGGCCGCCTCTGGATGACCTGGCAACCGTCCTTCGCGAGATCCCTGACTGGCTGACAGTCAACTCACTCGAGGCACAGGTCGGGTGGACGAATGGGCCGATCACGGGGCAAGCTCGGACTGCGGTGACGCTGCAACTCAACCGCCGGGAGCGGGCGCGACTTGACGCGGAGCTTGAACTCGCTCCGGACCGGCTGACCAGCCGCCTCACGATCGCCAAGGACACCGGCGAACGACTCGCCCGATCGGAAATCGCGATCCCGGTCGGATGGGAGCTCGGCGCCTCGAAGGTCCACACCCGGGTGAATCCCGAAGGTTCGGTTCATGCCACGCTCACCGCGACCTCCAGCCCGGCTCTGTGGCATCCCCTCGCCTCCCACCTCGGGGTGAGCGTGGAGGACCCGAGCCTGGAGGTGACGCTGGGAGGCAACCTGCGGCGGCTCCATGGCGATGTCCACCTCGGTGCCGCTTCGGTTACCGTGAACCGCAAGGTCGGTGGCAAGGCGGTGCCGCCCCTCGAAGCCCTCGACGCCCGGATCGTCCTGGCCGAATCGGGAGCACTGCGTGCCGAGATCGAGGCCGGCGCGGCGGGCCAACGCGCGCAAGCCGCACTGGAATTGCCCATGCCGCCTTTGGACCTCGAGCGACTCGCGAACGTCCCGGTCCCCGACTGGTCCGACGCCCGGGGTCACGTCCGGTTGTCCCGATGGCAGATCGAAGCCTTGCTGCCGTGGCTTCCCGAACTCCTGGCGCCGGAGGGCGAGCTCGATGCCGAAGTCAACCTCGAGCCCGGACGACAGCTCGCAGGCACCTTCCACGTAACCGGCGCCGAGACGCTGGCCCTGCCCGGCCTCGGGCCGTTGCGCCAAATGCAACTGATCGGAGACCTTCATCCGGGAGCAGTCAGGCTCACCACTGGCACCGCGGAGCTGGGCGGGCGCCGCATCAGCTTCTCCGGGTCGTATGCCTTCGCCACCAACGTATCGCCGCGGATGCGTTTCGACTTCGCAGGCACCAACCTGACGCTTATCCGGAACGCCGACGTGGTACTCCGCGGCGACGCGAGGCTCTCGCTGACCGGCGAGACGTTGGAGGACGCAGAGATCGCCGGCGACTTGCGGTTCCACAACAGCCTCCTCCTGCGCGATCTGCAGACGCTCGTCGGGGGAAGGGCCCAAACACCCGAGAACCGCCCGCCGTGGTTCAGCATTCGCCAGGCCCCGTTCGCGTCCTGGCGCCTGAACGTCCGCGTGGCCGGGCACCGCTTTCTGCGTGTGGTCACACCGCTGTTCCGTGGATGGGCCTCCACGAGCCTGGCCCTGGCCGGCACGCTGGGTGAGCCCCTGCTCCTCGGCGACGTGACGGTCCCCGAGGGGCGGCTCACTTTTCCGTTCGGCTCCCTCGCGGTCACCCAGGCGCGAGCCAGCCTGACGCGAGAAGACCCCCACCGCCCGCGACTGCAGGTGAAGGCCTCAGGCCGCAATTTCGGTTACGACCTGCGTCTGGACATATCCGGACCAGCGGACGCCATGAACCTGGTTTTCGGATCGGTGCCTCCGCTGAGCTCGACCCAGGTCCTGTTGATGCTCACCACCGGCGAGGTGCCCAGCGAGGCCTACAGTTACTCGGCCACGAGGCGGCTCCAGACCATCGGCCTGTTCCTGGGAAAGGAGTTCCTCGGGCAGCTCGCCGGCGATCCCGGGGCGGAGCGCCTGACGCTACGCACGGGGGAAGACATCACCCACCGCGGCCAACTCACCTACCGGATTGAGTACCAACTCACGCCGCGCTGGTCCCTGTTCGGCACGCAGGACC
Organism: uncultured Verrucomicrobiota bacterium; assembly: GCA_964535555.1. Lineage (GTDB taxonomy): Bacteria > Verrucomicrobiota > Verrucomicrobiia > Limisphaerales > J093 > DSVZ01. The sequence continues at coordinate 2,504 of CAZHUS010000024.1, read as the reverse complement.
GGTTCGACAGCTACCAGGGAGGCGTCATTTACACCTTGTACGCAAAGTAGGCTTGATGAGTTCGCGCCCTCCCTGGCCAGCCCTTGCACAGCCGAACCACCGCTTCGGAGGCGCTCGGCACCCCACCGTCGATCCGGCGGCCGAACCAGGAAAGCTCGGCTCGCTCCTCCACCGGAAACGTGCGGTCTGCCTCGTTCTCGTCCTGGCGCATCTCGTGGGCGGGTCAGTAATGCCTCTCCTCGTCGCCGGCGACCCGCCCCAAGCTTCCCAGGCCGCCGCGCGCCCGGCGACCCTGCGCGTCAGCGGCCTTGGCCTTCTCGGGAACCGCGTTGCCCGGCGCACCTGCCTCCGCCTGCTGGACCAGCCCAAGTCTGTGACCCGGTTCGCGTCCTGGTTTCTGGAGGACGCCTCGCAGGTGCTCCTCAACGAACTGGAACAGGAAGGCTTCCTGGACGTCGAGATCTCGGTCACCTGGCGCGCCGACGATGGCACTCACCTGCACGCCCGCTGCAACCGCCAGGAGGTCCTTCGGCTTCCGCCGGGAACCGATACGGACTGGGTGGAATTCCACGTCCATCGCGGCCGGCGCTACCACTTCGCCGACCTGCGCTTCGAAGGCGTCGAGGGCAAGGCGGCGCGCGAAGCGGAGAACTTCTTCTACCCGACGGGCGGACTGCTGACCGTCGCCCGGGAACGACCCTACAGCCCCGGTGGGTACGCCCGGTCCTTGCGCAACCTCCAACGGCACTGGTGGAATCGTGGCCACCGGCAGGCGGTCGTCACGGGCCGGGATCTCTCGATCAACGAAGCGACCGGCGCCGTGCGGGCCACGGTGCTCGTCGAACCCGGCCCGTTGTTCCGCGTCGAGACGCTCACCATCGAAGTGCGGGACGAGTCGGACGCACCGGTCCGCCCTTCGCCTCCCAGCCCGGTGCAGGCCGCCCTGACGCCCCGCTGGGAGGACGAAACACGCCACGAGTTGCAGCGGGAACAGTTCGAAGCCGGCTACGCCGATGCCACCGTGCAATTGGACATCGGTCCCGGACACGGGCAAGCCGGCGAGAGGCTGGTGCCGGTGACCGCGACGGTGCGCCGCGGCTCCAGAGTCACGCTCGGCGAGGTCTCGTTTACCGGTCAGAAGCGGACGCGGGAAGGGCTCATCCGCAGCAAGACACGGATCGCCGGCCCCTGGTACAACCCGGTGGCGGTCGATCGAGCCCGCGACAGACTCTCGCGGTTGGGCACGTTCAAGAGCGTGCAGGTGGAGACGCTCAATCCCACCAAGGACGTCCGGGACGTGCGCTTCGTGCTCGAGGAGGGCCGGCAGCGCGAGGTGCGCGCCATCGCGGGGTACGGCAGCTACGACCTGCTCTTCGGCGGCCTGGAATTCAACGAGTACAACCTGTTCGGCCTCGGCCACAGCGCGCGGCTTTACGGCGTGCAATCGTTCAAGTCCACCGTGGGCAGAGTGCGGTATTCAGTTCCCGAATTCCTGGCGCCCGACGTCACGGCCTTCGCCTCAGGCGACCTGCTCTTGCGCGAGGAACTCACCTTTGACCGCCGCGAACTGAGCGGGGGCGGCGGACTGGCGAAGGCCTTTCCGCGGGCGGGCCAGCAGTTGGGACTGCGCTACTCGTACGAGTTCCTGCGTGCGGATTCGGAAGTGGACGAAGGCCCAACGGAAACGCGAGTGGGCGCCATGATCCTGGAATGGTCCATCGAACGGCGACGCAGCCCGCTGCGTCCGGAACGCGGCTACCACGCCTTCAGCATCGTTGAGGTGGCCGACGAAACGCTCGGCGGCGAAGCGCAATACCAACGTCTTGAACTGGGCGGCAGCTATCACCTCGTCCTCCGGCCAGGATGGTTCCTGCACCTGGGAGCCTGGCACGGGATTCTCTCGGACTTCACCGGGGACGACGACGCGCTCCCGTTCAACAAGCGGTTTTTCATCGGAGGCGCCAACTCGATTCGCGGCTATCAGTACGGCGAAGCGTCCCCGATGGACGACGACGGCAACCAATTGGGGGCCGTCAGCGCCATCGTCGGCAACGTGGAATTCGAAAGGGCGCTCACCCGCGCCTGGTCGCTGGTCACCTTTCTGGACGTCGGGGGTAACGCGCTCACGATCGACGATTATCCCGCGCGCGAGTTCCTGGTTTCGGTGGGCGGTGGGATCCGGTGGAACACTCCGGTCGGTCCCCTGCGACTCGAGTACGGCTACAACCTGAACCGCCGCTCCGGCGATCCTGATGGCACCCTGCACTTTTCGGTCGGGTTCCCCTTCTGAGGCCGGCATGGAGCCGGGAATCGTCCATCGCCGGGTCGTTTGCTCACCAGGGACCACGCCTGCCGGCTGAGGGCAGCCGGCCTACATCCAGTTTACCCTTGTAGGCCGCGTCCCCTCACGCGGCGTCCTGGTCGGTAGGGCTTACGCGCTGCGTTATAGAGTGACAGGTTGTTAGTTGACATGGCCAGCGCGATGATTTACTGTGGCTTCCGTC